>MGWK01000030.1 GCA_001800975.1 Flavobacteria bacterium RIFCSPLOWO2_12_FULL_35_11
TTTATTTTTTTTAATAGGTAAATGTTCCATTTTCAAATACAAATAGTCTTATTCGTGTTCCAGCAGCTAAAGTTATTGGTGTATTAATAGCTAATCCTAAAAAGTTTTCTCCTATTGCTGGGAATAGATTAACGTCTTTAGAACTATTATTTATTACTTCTTTTTCAGTAGAATCAATTACTGCAGACATCATTTTAACACTGTCTGAGTCAGTAGCACAAATATCAATTCTACTTTTATCTTTTGTTAATTGATAAGCATTAGCTTGTCCACCTCCTGCATAAGCAGTTACTTTTTCAAAAGTTATTCCTGCTCCTAATAAAACTATATTAGAGCCTTCTCTTGTATAGACTTTTTTATCTTTTAGATTAATAAACAATTCTCTTTCATAAATGTCTGTAGGAAGCCAAAGACCAGAAGTGTGGTCTTCATTTACTGGAATCGTAGGCATTGTGCCTATAGTTGCAGTTCCTTTTTCTTGCCTACGAATATTAGATATAATTATTGACATTTAATTAGAATTTTGTATATTTCCACTTGTTAGGAGCGTATCGTCTAATCCTCCGTTATTAACATATAATGAATCTAATAATTCATCATTTAAACCACCATTTTCAACAACAACTGGAACTACTAAATTTATACATACTGAATAAGTATTCGGTAATGTTAAAAGACTAGTTGTTTGCTTATCTTGTTGTTTTATTACTAATGTAGCCATCTAACAATTTATAACTGAGAGAAAAACCTTCTGTTATCTTGAATATACTAGAGTAGCTCTATTATCCCATATTTGGTTATATAGCATTAGTCCTCCAGCGTATTCTGTAGTTGTTACATTACCTGTTTTAGATACTTTTAAGACTTTCCATTTAGCTTCTGTTACTTTTGTTCCTAATGGAGCATATCCTATGTAGGATAATACGTTAGAAACTTCGTCTATGATCGGAGCTGGTTGGGATTCATTTAATGTAGATACTCTAGGATATTTATCCTGTTCGTCTATGATGTCTTTGTCTCTGGTTGGTTCCATTGCTTTATATTGTTTTGATGATTTAGTTTAGATTATTTTGATTCGTGTTCTGAATCAGGAGAATAGGAATCTTCAATCTTTTTAATCTTTCCCTTCAATTCTGTAATCTTAGCTTTATTAGATTGCATTTCCTCTTTATGTTTCTTTAGAGTAGCTACTTCGTCTTGTTTGATTAAGGAAGGTTGAATGTCTCTTAGAATAGTATTGCGTTCTTCTAATTTAGTAATAGATTTATTGTGATCTTCTATTTCTTTAGCTAATTTATGTCCTTTGTCGGCTTCTTTATTTGTTTTATCTAACTTAGGAGTAGGTTTCTTTGATTCTATAGAAGAAGTTACCCAAACAGTTGTTACTTTACCATTCTTATCAGTGATGGTCTTTTTGTTTAAACCTTTCTCTATTTCATCAACAATTACAACCTTTATTAATCTTCCTAAGCCTAATTCTGCTTTTTGTAGATCTTCTTCAGACAAGCAACCATTTTCAGAAGCCTTGCGAATATTAGATTTAAATGTATTTAAACCGTCTAAATCATACACTTCTAAATTCATATCAACTCTTGCTTTTTCAAATGAAGCCTTAGTCATTTCTATTTCTCTAGTTTCTCCAACTGATTCTAACATAAAACCTGACAATATAGCCTGTTTTCTGTCTGTTTGTGCTTTGATGATTTCGTCTTGATTTAACATGTTATTAGTTTTTTAGTAATTCCATTTCAAAATATTTAGTAAATGCATCTACGATAGGATTGAATTCCATTCCCTGTTCTACTTGTTCTTCTCCTTCTTCTGCTGGACTAAGAAAATCAGGAACATTTTGTTGTCCTTCTTGTCCCATTCCATCCATCATTTGTTTTTGAGCTATTTGCTGAGCGAATATACCATCTAATATGATATCTCCTCCTTCTATATCTTTCATTCCTCGCTTTCTACGTATTTCATTTACTGTAGAATATGAACGAATAGCTTCATAATCAATCTTGTGTTCCTGTTCTACAGAAAGAGCATCCATTCCACAGAATACTAATTCATACGCTGGATCGATCTGGCTTATTACATATTTATTTAATCTCTTTTGTAGGAACTTCAATATAGGATACAATCCTTTGTCTTTAGATTGCTTCAATCTGGCTTCATTACTTCCCTGAAATAATCCTCCGCTTTCTCCTGCTCCTCCTTGTAATGGGAAATTTACTTCAGCAGGATCTATTGCAAATATAGCACATCCTACTTTTATTAGAAATTCTACCCACTGGGTGAATTCCATATCTCTATTAGATTGTTGTAAATCAACCCAATCTACTTTGTCTGCTTCTAATATTGGAGTTTTCCAAGCGTTTTGCACTCCTCGCATTGTTGAATTCCATTGTTGACGAAACTCTTGTAATTTCGTATCGGACATTCCTCCACTGACTTTTAATATTCCCTTTGGGGCAGAACCTTGCTTGAAGAATCTCCTGTTGTAATCTTCTGCCCATAGTAATGCTGTAATAGTGTTAACCATTTCTTCTAATTCGGAAGTTCCATAACCGTTATAGTTAACATCAGTTACTGGATTTCTAACTCCGAAACACATTTCCCAAGGATAGAAATCCGCTGTTACATTGTTTTGGTGTACTTGAACATAGGAAGGATAATAACCTTTTATTTTAGTTTGTTTTCGTTCAGGATCGTTGTTCTTAAATTGGTCGTCATCGTAGCTTTCTGAGAGACGTATTGTTGAAGCATCTACCGCTAAAAATTCGTGTATATCTCCTTTTCTATCTCTTATAACTTCAAAAGCGCATTGGTCATATGTTAAACTATCTCTTACAAGTTTTCTAACAAAACCATCAAAATCATCTGCTTCCCAACTTCCGTTAATTCCGCAATTCTCAACAATCATTGTTAGTTCTTCTATTCTCTTCTCTTCTTGTTTACTAACTTTTTCCTGAGAATTAGAACCGAATATCCTTTTCTTTCTAATAACATAGCCTATAGAATATTTGTCTCTCTGTGGTTCAGCAAATGCTGCAATCTGGTTGATTCTTGTTCTTATGATGGCATTGATGATAGGAGTTCTAGCCATTGATTTAAGCATGTTATAGCTTAATGAGGCTGTTCTATCTTTGAAACCAAAGGAGTTCTGAAATTCAAATGGATCTAATATATATGATTTTCTGTCTGACTTGTCTCTGTCGTCAATTAGCTTTAGAACTTCATTGGCTTTCATGATAGCGTTAGGATCTTCTGAAGTAATAGCTTTTTCTAAAACTATATTCTTCTGAATAGCTACCATCTGTTCAGCCTTCAATATCTGATCAATGCTCTGTGAGAGAGTTTGTTCAGCTGGTTGTTCAACCGTTTTAGATTTTTTTATCTTCTTAGCAGCCATTAAAAGGAACTATTATTTCTTATGATTACTTTGAATGCGCTTCTGCTTCTGAAGAAGCTATAGCTAACGCTTTCTTATCTGTCGCAACTTCCCCATCGCTATACTTTGAAGCAGTTTCTTTTGCTTTGCTTATTGACATATCTGAGTCAATAAAATTGCTCAAGATAATACTGGATTGTCTTGAGATTCTATTCCTTAATTCGTTTGGATCTATCATAACATGATTTTAAGTCATATTATAACTGAGATAAGTTGATTTTTAATCTGGTAGGATTAGGCTTGAAGTTTTCTAAGCCAATGTGGATATACTAATACGTTGTTATTCATTCCACTTATTTTAACACTTAATAGATTAGAACCTTCATTCCATTCTATTATTTTAGCGTTTGAATATGGAGGACAATCAGGGAATTCGATGTTATCATCTGGAAGCATTACTGACGGAGTTAATATTCTTACATCGTCATTTACTTTGATGATTTCCCCTTTGTAATCTTTGAATTGTTTTGTAGCGTCAATAATTGGTATCTTAGATAGTTCTTCTCTTGAAGGAGTGATGGAATTATATATAGTTTTTATTTGTGTAGTGTCTGCTTCAATTGGTTTTAATATACTTTCAACAATTTTATGGTTTTTAGTTTTGTTTCTTGTTTGTTCTATATTAGATAGAACCTTTCCTGTATTCATTTCATATGTAACAATCTTATCCTTCTTCTTATATGTTTTATTCTCTGTCTTTGTTTTGTTGTCTTCTTTAACAACATCGTAACAACCAAATGAAGTTCTCCTAATTATTCCTCTGCTCTGATTAGCATAGCATATATTAGAAATTTCTTTAGGTGATAGACCGAATTGTCCAGCTAACTCCGTTGTTGTGAAAGAATCTTTAGTTTTAAACCACTCTATTATTTCAATAGTTCTTTGACTCTTTATGTTTCCTCTATGTATTTTTATTTCTCCATTTAGATTAGACGGTTTCGCTTTGCTTACTATTTTGTATTCTTTCTTTTCTAACTCTGTATCATCCCATACAATTTTCTTAGCTATATCTGGACGTTTATATATCCCTTTAGGAATACTTTGCTCCGTATTCCATTCCTTCCTTTGATAATATGATAGAGTAGTTTTTAGACTTTCTATATCTTTGTCAATCTCTTCGGTTATTAGTTTACGTCTAATTTCTAACAGAGATATCTCTTCTTCTAAGTTTTTTAGTAGTTCTGCTTTCATATGAATTTATATTCCTTTAGTTGTTGTTCAGTTAGGTTAAATATACCTCTTCTCAATTCTTTTCTAAGATCTGTGTCGTTTTCTATTCCTACTACTATCTTTTTCTCTGATTTTATTTTATCATCAGTCCTCACTATTTCTAATTCACATAGAAAACATCCTTTACTATCAAGACCATAGAATGTAAATGCTTTAGCATAGTAAAAAGCGGCTGCTTGAACACTGGAAGCTATTACATATATTCTAAATACTTCTCTAAAATTGTCTTCTATAGCTTTGTCTATAAGTTTTGAAGCCAATTTCTTTCCTCTTCCTTCTGGAATTGTGTATTGAAAATATATGTTTAAATATCCTTTAGTTACTGTATAATTCAGTATAGACATTATCTTTCCTGCTTTATCTTTAACAACTAACAATTTGCAACCATACAATACTGCAACTCGCATATCTCCTAAGAAGTTCTTCTCCCACTTAGTTATATCTGGATGCAATCTGTTTTCCTTTAGACAAGCATAAAACTCATCTTTTTCTATATACTCAATTTTCATATATAAGGCTTAATATTTGTTTATGAATAGTTTCTTCATCCTTTGTAGCATCAATCTGTAATGAATTTACTGTCTCTCCTTTAATTTTATGGAATAGATTTCTATATTGTTTACTCTTTCCTATAATGCTAATGAAATTATTATCAATTAATTCAACATCTCTCCAATCCTCTAATCCCTTTGAATCCTTCTTATGTTGTCTTTGCTTTAACCTTCTAAAATTGTTCTCGAATGATAATTCTAAGTGAACCAACACAAAATTTTCGTCTAATTCCTTGATTGCAGGAAGCCAAGTGGCCGCTGCTTGAGCACCTTCTACAACTACCAACGAACAATGTTTATTAGCTTCCTTAATACTAGCAACTACTCCTTCAACCTTTAGTTTGCTCATTACTGGATCTATTCCTCCAGTAGCTACTCCGTTCTTCATTTGTCCTATAACAGCGACATTTCCTTTTCTGGTGTAGATTATGTTCCTATCTTCATAAACCGTATGAACTACTTTCTCTTCTCCTTCTCCTAAATTCTTCAGTAACATTCTGCTCTGGGTGGTCTTACCTGAAGCCATTGATCCTAATATCCATACAATCATAGTCATAAGTTTTTGTTGATAAAGGTTAGTATTAATTGGTTTATTGTTTCTTCGTCTTGTCCAGCATCAATTTCTATTGTGTCCTGAGCTATATTATTCTTTACTAACTTATCGTATATAACAACACATTCTCTACTCTTTCCTATTGTGTGTTTGTACATTGTGTCTGGTAGTTCTATGTTCCACCAGTCCTCTCTTCCTAACTTCTTTGCTTTTCTCTGGGATAATCTTCTTAGATTGACGTAATTGGTCGTTGTAAGATGAATAACGTATAGATTGAATTTGTCTCTAATTCCTTTTCGTTTCCAGTCTTCTACCCATTTGATAGTCCAGAAAACGCAATCCATGAATACTACATCTGACTTCCTGAGAGCTACTTCTAAACTTTTTGTAACTCCTTCAACTCCTAAACTTCCAAATACACTGTCTAATCCAGTGCATTGGTTTAGACTTATTTTTACTAGAACAGTAAAATTATCATATTCTGTTAGAAAGTAGTTTAGATTGTCTTCTATTCCTCCGCAGTAGGCTGGTTCGGAGTCTGCGAGAGAACGTATGATGTTCTTCATTTGTGTTGTCTTTCCTAC
>MGWK01000031.1 GCA_001800975.1 Flavobacteria bacterium RIFCSPLOWO2_12_FULL_35_11
ATTTTTGTATCCAATATGACAATGATTCAGGGAACACTTTCAGAGCTTATTTCTTACAATGCCCTCATGGAGATTCATAAGCATTATCGCGGCGCTGGAGTTTCGATGCACATAAAAGAGAATATGGATAAATTCAAGACACTTGGGATAGAGATTGACATAGACCTGTGCCGACCTGAGTATCGTCTTACCATTGATGAGATCGTCGATATCGAAATGATACGCCACATATATGAAGCTCTTTATAAAGGAGTTCCCCTTGTCCTTCATGAAGTCTATACGTGGCTTGATGATAACCCTGAATTCGCAAAGATGAATATGCATGTTGGAATAAAAGGGTGCGAACAGCAAAGCGCAAATCTTATGGAAAGGCCATTGTATTCCATTGTTGCATCAGGGAGGAAATATGTAGTACTCGATGAACACAAGAGAATGGTAGAACCTAAAGAATTTAGAGAAAGGCTTAAGGAATTATTTCCCGAATTGAATTGATACTAATTAATTGAAAAATAGTTATGTCAAAAAGATATAAGCGCTCAGAAGAATTATTAGAAAAGGCTCTCGAATTAATACCTCTTGGTGCGCAAACCTTTAGTAAAAGCAAGACCCAGTATCCTTATGGTGTCTCACCGTATTTTATCAAAAGCGGTAAAGGTTCCCATGTGTGGGATGCAGATGGTAATGAATATATTGATTTTGTAAACGCCTTAGCAGCTATCACACTAGGCTATAATGATCCCGATGTAACAAATGCGGTAAAGGCTCAACTAGAAGAAGGCACGATATTTAGTCTACCTCATGAACTGGAAATCAAAGTAGCAGAAAAGATCGTTGAGATGGTTCCTTGTGCTGAAATGGTACGATTTGGCAAAAATGGTTCTGATGTCACGGCTGGAGCGATAAGACTTGCAAGGGCCTATACCAAAAGGGACCATGTTGCCGTTTGCGGTTACCACGGTTGGCAGGATTGGTACATCGGTTCCACATCCCGTAATCGTGGGGTACCCAAAGCAACTCAGGATTTAACTCACACTTTTAATTACAACGATACAGATTCATTACACAGGATTTTTCAGCAATGGTCTGACCAAGTTGCTGTGGTAATTATGGAACCGATGAATGTTAAGGAACACGAAAAAGGCTTTTTAGAAGAGGTAAAAGATTTAACGCATAAAAATGGCGCGGTATTTGTACTTGATGAAATCATCACAGGGTTTCGCTACGCAAATGGCGGTGCACAGGAATATTTTGGTGTAATTCCTGACCTTGCCACATTCGGGAAAGGCCTGGCTAACGGTTATCCTGTATCAGCTATAGCAGGGAAGTCAGAAATAATGCGTATGATGGAGGAGGTATTCTTTTCGTTTACCTTCGGCGGAGAAACCCTTTCTCTTGCCGCTGCCCTTGCAACGATGACGAAATTACAGAAGGAACCCGTAATTAAAACCCTCTGGATGCAAGGACGAAAAATAGTAGATGGGACAAAGACGCTGATTGGAAAACACGCATTAGAAAATATTTTGTCAGTCGGCGGGAAAGATTGCTGGTCTTTTCTCATATTCAAGGATACCGATATCTATTCCCAATGGGAGCTAAAAACACTTTTTTTGCAGGAGGTATTTGCAAGAGGAATTCTTACTATTGGGAGTCATAATATGACCTATGCCCACTCTGATACCGATATTTCTAGGCTTTTGACGGTATATGATGAAGTCTTTGCAATCGTAAAAGAAGTCTTAGTAAAAAGAAATTTGAACGAATTGTTACAAACAAAGCCTCTGGTTCCTCTATTTAAAATTAGATAGTGAATATAGTTTTCCGTGTTGATTCATCAGTCCAGATTGGTACAGGTCACCTCATGCGCTGCCTTACCCTTGCGGATGTGCTACGCGCGAAAAAAACAACTGTATCTTTCATCTGTCGGGAATTACCAGGTAATCTTTGTGATTTTATTGAAAGGAAGGGTTTTGGAACTTATCGATTGCCTTTTATAACAGCACATGACGATAACCAAAATCCAGGATATACACAATGGTTAGGTGTTGGTTGGAAAGAAGATGCAGAGCAGATCAAAGCTATTTTGGTTAAAGAGGACAAAGCAATCGACTGGTTGATAATTGACCATTATGCCTTGGATAGACAATGGGAAACGATGTTAAGACCGTATGTAAAAAAAATGATGGTCATCGATGATTTAGCTAATCGGAATCACAATTGTGATTTGTTATTGGATCAAAATCTGTATGAAAATATGGAAACTCGCTATAAAGGGCTGGTTCCGGAGCATTGTCAAATACTCCTGGGGCCTAAATATGCACTGCTGCGTTCAGAATTCAGAGAGGAGAGAAGGAATTTGCGGCAGCGAGACGGCAATGTTCAACGTATCTTAATCTTTTTTGGTGGGAGCGACCCTACCAATGAAACCTCAAAGGCGCTGGAAGCTTTACGTTTGCTAAACCGACCGGACATTGCAGTTGATGTAGTTATTGGTGCATCAAATACTCACGCAAATGAGGTGGAAGCTCTGGCATCTAATATACCTGATACTATCTGTCACTTTCACGTTGAAAATATGGCTGAACTCATGGCTTTGGCTGATTTAAGCATCGGGGCGGGTGGCACTGCTACATGGGAACGATGTTGTGTGGGATTACCGAGTCTGGTTATAACCATCGCTGAGAATCAAAGAGACATAGCAGAGAATCTTGCCCAGAATGGAAGCATCATAAATCTTGGCTGGTATGAAAGTATTAAAGAAAGTGATATAAACTCTACTTTGGAAAATTTTTTGGCAAACCCTGATAGAATCAGGCAAATGAGCCTCAAAGGTATGCAGTTGGTAGATGCAGATGGGACAAACAAGGTTGCAGAAACCGTAGAAGAGATTTCTACCAAATGAGGATACTTTTTTTAGGCGGTAATTTAGCTTTTGAACTTGCAGAATGGCTAAAGGACCAGGGTGATGATGTTGTGTATACAGAACAAAAAGTAGATTTGAATATGGTCAAAGAACATAAGCCAGATATGATTATCAGCTATAATTATAAATATTTACTGACATCTGAAATTATTAAATATCCTGAATCTGGTTGTATAAATCTTCATATTTCCTTATTACCCTGGAATCGGGGCGCTCATCCAAATGTGTGGAGTTTTCTTGAGGATACCCCAAAAGGCGTAACCATTCATTATATTGATGAGGGAATTGACACAGGAAACATTATTGTACAAAAGGAAATTTTTATAGACGAAAACAAAGAAACCCTACAAAGCTCTTACGAAATCTTGCACAGAGAGATTCAGGCGCTATTTAAAGAAAACTGGAAGAAGATTAAGAACAATGAATTAATTCCGCAGCCACAAGAGGCAGGAGGGAGTATTCATTTCAAAAAGGAGTTTGCTATGTTCGAGCCATTTATCAAACAGAAGGGTTGGAATATCCCAGTTAGACAATTTAAAGAACGGTATAACAGCAATTTAAAATTAAACACGGATCCTTATGACATTGAATGATCTGCGTAAATTATCCTGTTTTAAGAAGGCACGGTTTAAGAAAAACCCATTTGTATTATGAATAAAACTGTCAACATTGCTAATCGTTCAATTGGTTCAGAATATCCGCCTTTTATCATTGCTGAAATGTCAGGCAATCACAACCAATCTTTGAAAAGGGCATTGGATATTGTGGATGCAGCAGCAAAGGCCGGTGTTCATGCTATTAAATTACAAACATACACCGCTGATACTCTTACTATTGACAGAGAGGATGGCGAATTCTATATCAGCAACACTGATAGTTTGTGGAAAGGAAAATCTTTATATAAACTCTATCAGCAGGCTTATACCCCCTGGGAGTGGCATGAACCTATTTTTACAAGATGCCATGAACTTGGATTGATTGCATTCAGTACACCTTTTGATGAAACAGCCGTAGATTTCCTCGAAAGTCTTAACGTCCCCGCATATAAGATCGCCTCATTTGAAAACGCCCATCTGCCATTAATTCGTAAAGTGGCATCAACCAGAAAACCTATCATTATATCTACTGGAATGGCAACTATTGCAGAACTGGATGAGGCTGTGAAAACTGCCCGTGATGCAGGTTGCGAAGAGTTGATATTATTAAAATGTACCAGTACCTATCCTGCCACACCTGAAGATACGAATCTCCTGACCATACCCCATTTACGACAACTTTTTGATGCTGAAGTAGGCTTGTCAGACCATACTCTCGGCATAGGTGTAGCAGTTGCAAGCATTGCTTTAGGAGCAACGGTAATTGAAAAACACTTTACCTTGTCGCGTGTGGATGGAGGTGTTGATTCCGCTTTTTCTATGGAACCAGAAGAAATGAAAACCCTTGTTGAAGAGACTTACAAGGCTTGGCAGGCGTTGGGAAAAGTTTGTTATGGACCAACTGAAAAGGAAAAGGCATCTATCAGGTTCAGACGCTCTATCTATGTAGTAGAGGATATTAAAAAGGGAGATGTGTTTACTGCTCATAATCTTCGAGTGATTCGTCCTGGAGACGGACTGCCTCCGAAATACTATGATATTCTTTTAGACAAAAAGGCATCCTGTAATGTTAAAAGGGGGACACCCATGGCTTGGGAATTTGTGGGGTGAATGAATTATGTTAAAAACACTAAACGATATTAAACACAAAAGACAGAATCATTAAATATTACGATCCAGAAAAGATAATCCTTTTTGATTCATAATTTTATTATACCAGTAAGCACAAAATGAAAGTTATCAAGAAACAAATCGGAGAGAAAAGCGAACATGTGGTGTCGGCTAAATCATGGGACATTGTTATTAACGAAAACAGCTTGGTTATAGAGCTCGACAGCTGCAAGACTTTGATTATTGAGGGCGAGTTATATTACTGCCGGTTACCTGACGGCAAGATCCGCCTTATAAAGAACGTGAAATCTAAAATAGGACTTATCAAAACATTATGCGCTGAAAATTGTTCAAATATCACAAGCTCTATAGAGGGAACGTTTGTTGCAGCAGTCCTTGATAAGAAAAAAGACAGCGTCTTGGTGATGGGCGATGCTTTTGCCCGTGTCAATATGTTCTATCATGAGGATAATGACAACTGCATAGCATCTACAAACATCGCTGATGTTCTTTCTCAGGTTAAGGACATCGGGTACCAGCAGGAAGTGATCTACTGCATTTTGATGCTCGGCTATCCTCCGGCAAAACACACACCTTATAAAAAAGTCCGCCGTTTAGCACATTCAGAGCAGCTGTTATTCAGGGATGGAAGGAAAACAGTAATCGATCTAAAAATTAATGAATTAAAGATTCGCCCAATGGCAGCGAAAGACCACAAGGCATATGCTAAAATATTCGAAAATGCGATACTTTCTCGCATAAGCGATATTGAGAACTGGGTCATGATTTCAGGTGGTTGGGATTCCACTATAATGCTTGCTGCACTTTGTAAGTTTTTGGACAAGCGCAGGATTAAGCCAATTGTTACACGTCTTCTTTTACCAAACGGTAAATGTTATAATCCTTATGAGGTCTCAAAATCTCGGAAGATAGCTTCTTACTATGGCCTTAAATGCGAAGTGGCTGATGCATGGCTCGGCAGTGAAAACACCTACGATCATATTTCAGGTATTTCATCGAATTTGCGTTCAAATATACTTTTCGACTGGATGCCTGCCTTTTATGACATGGCTGAAATAATAAAAAAGAAGGGCAGGAAGGGAGCGGCAATTTTTTACGGCGGATTTTCAGATGCGCTTCACAATTTTGGGTTTTCTCAGTATTCTTCTTTGCCCTATATCTCATATGACTTCCGCGAGTACAGCGACAAGATGAGAAATTATCTCTACTCGCCGTCATTTCTGACGAAGGTGTTAAATTCTTCTTATGAAAAAGATTTTCTTTTCAAATTGTTCTGGTGGCATGCCAACTCAGAACAGGATCTCGCGAAAAACAGCGACTCCAATGATGCTATATTAAATTATCTTTTGTCTTTCATAATCTCTGATTTCAGAATTCCTTTTGCTCGGATTGCAAGGGAAACAATTTTCAATGAAGATGCAAGGGCGTCGTTCAAAAAATGGCTGCATGATAATTACTTCAAAGAAGCGGCGGAAAACATTAATCCCGGGAATATGTATTTCTATCTGATACAGCTCTATAAGTATTTTCATTTGCAGGGCTCGCAGTACAGTGTGATTCAGAGCAGTTTCGAGGGTAGCGGTTTTCATCCTCGTCTGCCCTTTTTAGACATGCAATTGGCGGAATTCCTCGCTCAAATGCCAGAGAACTGGGGAAGAGGGCTTGAGTGGAGGCGGATCAAGTATCCGCTGAAACAATATGCAGACAGGTCTTTGGATATACCGGTGGATATTATAGAATCCGACTTTCATTCTTATATCGACGAAAAAGAGGACGAGGAGCGCTTGATAGATTGGAAAGCAGAGATGGTTAACGCGTCACCTTTGGGATTGCGCTGGAGAGACACGGATAGACAGCAGATAGTGGATAGAATATTTGATAAAAAGGGGGTCGATGTAGAATTAATTAAAAAAATGCTTTCAAATGCCTGCAATCCTTCAACATCAAAACTTCATCTCAGTTTAGTCACTTTTTTAAGTGTTGGACTGGAATAAATGTAAGGATTTGCTCTCATTTTTCAGGAAAGCACAGAGCATGTTGTTTTTGGGCAGTCGTGGCGTAATAGAAGCGGTTTGAAATAGAAAAAATATGATTGAAAAAAAAACATTGGAAGGTCAGAACGTTTCTTTAAAATCATTAAGAGAAGACGGAGACCTGACGAATTATTTTAAAGGCATCAACGATAGAGAGTTGACAAAATATCTTGAAGCAGGAAAAAAACGGCATACAGTAAAGGATTTGCAGGATTACATCAACAGAATGAACACAAGCAAGGACCATAGATTATTTGGCATCTTTTTGAATAAAACATATGAGCATATTGGAAACATAACCCTTGATAACATAGATATGAGTAATCGAAAGACAGAAATAGCGATTTTTCTCTGGAGCCATCATGGAAAGGGTTATGCGATTGAAGCGATTAATCTGTTAGTTTATTACGCATTCGCTTCCCTGAAACTCAACAAGCTTTATGCCGGGGCGGTTGTTCAGAACCATGCATCGGTGGCGCTTTTTAAAAAGTGCGGTTTTGAAGAGGAAGGAATACTGAAAATGGAATTTTTGAAAGATGATTATTATGATGTTATCCGATTTAGGCTGCTGAAATCCGGATTTTCGCGGTAGAAACAGAATAAACGGTGTGTTAAATTGAAAAACGGCTGTATATAGCCTGACATAAGGACATCGAGCAAAAGATGGAATGAATTGCAGTTTGGGAGATTTGGTGCTTACTAATGTAAACATATTAAACAAAGATACATCACCCCCACCCTACCCCTCCCCCCGTGAAGAGACTGTGTCGTAATATGAATTTGGGAAATTTATCACCCACATTTACAATGAAATTATCACAATATAGATTCTCATTACCCTCTTCATTGTTTTATGTGCGGGTAATTAGGGATTGCGCCCCACCAAGATTAATTACGACACAGTCTCTTGAGAGGGAGGGTTAGGGGTATCAGGAATTAATGCGTTAATATTAGTGACAGCAGAGATAAAGAGTTTATAAGTCGCAAAAAACCAGGAGGGAAAAAAATGCAAGATGTAATCTTAGACGAGCAGTATAAGGATGACGTAAAGTTAACCGGCAGAAAAAACATTCATCGCCTATACAGCGTAAACAAAGTAGACACACAATATGAGGCTATCCGCAGAATAGGTGATGTCGGCAGCTCTGTTCTGGATATTGGGTGCGGGTCAGGGGATTTCCTCGTTAAATTAAGACTAATCGGTTTTAGAGGCAGATTAAAGGGGATAGACAAGTATCCCATTGTCAATGTGGCTGCTAAATCCGAAAAAATAAAAAATCTGAATATAGAATTGGAGCAAATAGATATCGAGAACCAGACAGAGCCCAATAACTGGGACGTCGGGGTAATGGTCAGCATACTCTGCCTGACCCGAGAATTCAGGGATGTCTTAAAAAGATATGCCGCAATCTGCAAAAAAATAGTCCTCGTGGATGTGGGGCCGGGAGCGTATCCGAGGCTTAATAAAGCTATTCCAAATAAAGTAGAAGAAATGTTTAATGTTAAATTGACGACTGTTGAACGCATTATCCCATCGAGAATATGCTTCAATTTCCAGGATGCGATTACTGAGTTGATGAAATATTATGAGACCATCAATATACAAAAGTTAGATGATGCCTTCAGTTTTCCGAATGCGGACGCGGTAGCAGAGTACTTCAGTAAAAATGGCCGTGGAGCGTGGCTTCCAGAACCCTCTGAAAGTAAATGGGAAGAGATACTGGGGTATGTGAAATCTGTTGCACAAAAGGAAATCGAAGCTAATGGTGTTTGGCTAGAACCAAAGCCGTATTACGTCGTAACTGCGGAAAATCCTGTAAAAACAGTACTTCCCTATGTGACATACTCTCACCAGTGTGGTAGCGGACCTCATTTCGAAGATAAAAGAGAATAAAGATAAATGGAGAGGGTCTTATGAAATGTAGGAAAATACTCGCGTAATTCTTATAAGAATCAGGTCCCTATATTTATGACCACTATGCGAGTCTTAACACTTTTTATGCCTCTGAGCGTGTTGATTTTTATTTTGCCACAGACCCGGATTTATCTTCAATCACATCAAGCCTGAATACGAACCAAAAATGTATGCACATATGTTCTCTGCTTACGGTTGGTACATACTTCGAAAGGACTGACTATCTACAAATCAGATTCAGGTATTTGCAATTCAAGCCATTAGAATTGCGGACTATACAGATAAAGTCACAATAGAACAATTATAAATAGGATGCTTTCTTAATCTGCTTGCCAGTGCACCACAACTCTTTCTCATGAATATAATTTACATTGACATTTTATCAGTATACTCTCTGGCAGCTATTATCAAGTCTGGGATAAAATACTCGCATATTTTTTACTTTAATACGACTTCCGTTGCCAGATTATTTTCAAATATGTTTGCTAGAATGAGACTATTAAAAGCCAAACCACAGCTTGCAGATTTTTGCTATGCAGATATAAAGGATGGAAACGGGGGGTGTCAGTTCGTAAGGATAACAGAAGACATAAAAGACTTATGTTTGGAAATTTGCGATAAGGAATTCGCTAATAATAGCTTTCTTAAATGTTTCAGTCAACATTTTGATGAAAAAAAAATATTACTCTTTTTTGAAAAAGCCCTTATTGAAAGAATAAATGATACGGTCGTATTTATAAATGGCGCTAAATGGCATTCTGAAAACAAAGTAAATTCCGGCAGTAAGTCAGTTGTATTCTTTCTTAAAAGAAATATTTGGTCGTCCTATCTAACGCATTACGCATTAAAATTAAATATAAAATCTATTGAATATTTGACGGCGGGGGATTCTTTTTATTTTAATAATTTTACTAAAGGAAGAACGTTTGTACTGCAGAAAATAAAGTCAAGAATCAAAACATTAATAACAAAAAAAAGCAAAAAGAACTATAATAACAACGATAATCAATTGTCGCAAACCATTGATAAAACAATCCCCTTGGTAGCTGCATGGTATACAGGCAAAACGGTTATATTTGATCTGAAAAGAAGAAGTGATTTTTTTTGGCTTTTAAAATCTGATATCCAACGAAAACAGATACTTGTGTATTTTGACAGAACAGATATTCCAGCAAATCAGCAGATGGTAGATACTATTAAAGACAATGGGCTTAGGGTGTTGGCGTTAACAAAGAAAGCAACAAGTTCACTTAATGTTCCTATATGGTCTACCACAAAAAAGTACAAAGAATTAAAAAAATTTTTTATCAAACATATATTTAAAAATTATTTATTCGCAGGCTTAAAATTTAAATTTATTCCTTTGTTTTACCTTGTGAATATATGTTTCTTTGCTATTAAATATGCGTATTGGTATGATATTTTTAATTCTAATAATATAAAAATTTATATTAACCCTGTTGATCTCTTTATGTCTAATATTCCAGCGCTTGCAGCGTTAGAAGAAAACAATGGCGTTAGTATTTCTTATCAATGGTCAAATCTGTCTTTTTCCTCAGTCCTTTTAAGCAGTTGTGCAGATGTTTTGTTTTCTTTCGGTCCTGCTTATAAGTGGGTATGGGAAGAAAATCGGTCTCGAATCGGCAACCTTGTGTACTGCGGTTACATAACCGATTATTCGTTTAAAGAGGTCAAAAAAGACGCCATAACATTGCGTGAACAATTGATGATCAAAGGAGTACAATTTGTCATTTGTTATTTTGATGAAAACTCTTCCGATGACAGGATGACTATAATTTCTAATAGGAGATCGGCTGAGATATATGAGTACTTTATAAGGAAAATGCTTGAAGATGAAACGATTGGTTTGATAGTTAAGCCAGTCTACCCAAAAACACTTTATAAAAGAATCGCATCAGTAAGCGATTTGATAGAAAAGGCTAAAGAAACTGGAAGATGCGTATTTATAGATAGGGGGAGTTATGTTACAGAACAATACCCTACAGAAGCGGCGCAGGCTGCTGATTTATGTGTGGGTCTTTTGTTGAGCGGCACTGTTGCAATTGAATCATATCTTTCAGGAACTCCAACTGTTTTCTTAGATTTGGAAAAATTATATTCTAATCCTATTTATCAATGGGGGAAGGGGAAAGTGGTTTTTGATAGCTTAGATGATCTGTTTTCTGCAATTAGACGATATAGAGAGAATCCTATCAGTGTTCCAGGCTTTGGAGATTTGTCTGATTGGGTTAAAGATCGCGACACTTTCAAAGACGGTAATGCCTCTTTAAGAATGGGACAATACATTAGTTGGTTATTTGAAAAGTTTAAAGAAGGCAGGACAAGGGAAAATGCTATTGAATACGCAAACCAGAAATATGCTGAACTTTGGAGAAAAGAGAATGTTGTAAAATGGCATTAACCGAAAAGAATATAAGGAATATATTTATTTATGCCATTCCAAAATTTGCAAGCTATGGTTTGAATTTAATTACATTACCTATATTAACCCGATTATTAACTCCGGAAGACTTTGGTGTTATAATTCTTGCAGGGGCTTTTCCGTCAGTAGCTGTAAGCGTTTTTACTTTTGGTGTAACGTTTGGTGCAGAAAGATACTATTTTGAATACAGAAAAGATAGTGAGAAACTAAGCGCCCTCATATTTTCTTCTCAATTATTTTTATACCTATCATTAATTGTTTCCTCAGTTCCAGTCTTTATTTTGAAAGAGTTTATTTCAAAAATAATTATTGGGGATTCAAGTTACGGCATTGCAGTATTTGCAGTATTTATCTCAGTTTACTTTAATCAAATTATTACTTTTTATCTGCGTTTATATCAGAATATGGAAAAGGCGGTAGTTCACTCAATATTTACTGTTACTCAGGCAACAGTTTCTACTGCAATAAGTTTGCTATTAGTCTGGCATTTTAAGATGTCATATATGGGAATGATATTTGGTTCACTTACGGGCGCTTTTGTAGTATGCCTGGCAATGTTATTTCATTTTAATAAAAACTCAAAGATTGTATTCAATGGGGGAATCTTACTTGAAAATATAAAATACGGTCTTCAAGTGATGCCTAAATCTTTTACAGGTTTTATTAACAGGTTTTTTGACAAATATATGTTAAATAATATGCTTTCTCTTTCTGTGGTTGGAATATTTAACATAGGGCAGACAATTGGTAATACGATGTTTTTTATAATGAGCACTGCTTGGTCATCGTTTCAGCCTGTGTATTATAGAGAGGTATTTGATAAAGGTGAAGATGGCTCGGTTTCTGTAGGAAGGATATTTACCATATTTTCTTATATCACACTGATGCCCGTGCTTTTGTTAATCCTTTTCGCACAGGAAATAATATATGTTATGGCACCTGCGTCTTATTATGGGGCAATTGACATAATAATTATTATATCTGCCAGTGTTGCCACACAGACATTTGGCATGTTCGTTGGTGTGCAGTATGCTTATAGTAAAAAGGCATATTGGATATTTCCTATAACTGTAGTAGGTACCATCGCAAATGTGGTAGCGAATATTATTTTTATTCCAAGATTTGGTCTTGTTGGAGCCAGTATTTCAACATTACTCGGTACACTTGTAATCAATGGCATTCTTACTTTTGTAGGACAGAAATTTTATAGAATTCAGTATGAATGGAAGACAATAGTAAAACTGTTTACAATTCTAGGTGGAGCGACAATCACCGTTTTGTATCTCAGAACTATAGAATTTAATAATATAAGCATATATTTGATCAAGGTCGTTTTTATTGTTCTGTTCACTTTCGAAGGTATTAGGGCAAAGATAATCACACGACATTCTTTTGAGAAGGTCTTTGGCGCTTTATTTTATTCTTCGAAGAGAAAAGAAGTTCAGGCATGAGCGATAATTGTAACCTTTGTGGTTCACAAGAATTTGAACTGCTTAAGTCAGAACTTAGAGACGAGAAAACAAAATTCAAAATTTTCAGATGTAGGAATTGTGATCATATTCAACTTTTACCAAGACCTACTAAAGAGGAGGATAAGGAATATTACAACAGAAATCTGCAAGATAAAAACAGGGAAAAGGAAATTGATTATGAAAAATTAAAGATAAATAATGAGTTTGATACAAAAAGACATGTAAATCTCATACAGGAGCTTTGTAATAATACTAATTGCAGCATATTGGATATTGGTGCTGGTTATGGATTTTTTATTAATGAATTAAATCAAGCCGGATATAAAGATGTTACCGGGATTGAGACTAGTTATGAAAGACGGTCATTGGCGCTTCAATATGGTACAGCGCAGGTTATAAACTTTGATGTGAATAAACCAGACAGAGATATTGGAGAATTTAATGTTGTTACCCTATTTCATGTTCTTGAGCATGTATCTGATCCAATTATGTTTTTGAAAAAAATACGAAATCTCATTAAATCTACCGGTATTTTGATCTGTGAAGTTCCGAATATTAGAGAAATGCTTTTAGATAATTGCAAAGAATACAACGACTTTTACTGGATAAGGGCGCATCTGAATTATTTCGGCAAGGAAACATTATTGCAGTGCTTTAAAAAAGCAGAATACCGTAATGTTGAGATAGTGTTTGAACAAAGATATGGATTGATAAATCTTTGTAATTGGCTAACCACTGGCAATCCACAGATAGAAATGCCAGTGTTTGATATATGCGATGACTATAAACCCGTGGAAGCTCTTTACAGAAACTATTTAAGGTCGAATGGAAGAAGCGATACAATTATTGCAATTGCGAGGCTATAAATGAAGGTATTTATTATTGAGTTCATAGATGAATTTGAGGCTTTTAAGACGTTTCTCCATAAGAATAATTTTAATATAGATGATTTTATCATTGTTGCACTAGAACCGAGACTTCAGGCTTACCTAAAAAAGCAAGGTATTAGATACAGAAATGCATTGCCATATTTTAATAACGAATCCCACAGAAAGATAATTATCGAAACTGAAAAAATCATGAACTACATTCATGAGCATTTTACGTTCATCGATGGCAACGGTCTTAGGAATTGCTACAAAACAGAATTCTCTCATTACATAAGACTCTTTTTAAATCACCTATTCAAAATATTAGAAATTCTCGAAAACATTTACAAAGAAAATAAAACCTGTGAGATATATGCTTATGTAAAAAGAAATTTTACTTCTTCTCACATGATTGCTAACAACGAGAGATATACCGGGATTCTGGCAGAAACTTATGCTAAAAACAGGAATTTAAACTTCATAAACTTTAATGAAAACGATATTCCTTATGAGCTACCAAAGGCGACAAGAAGAAGATTGGTAAAAATAGAAAACCTTGTGACTATTCTTTCCATTTATCTACAAAGGAAAAAGAAAGTAATTTTTATTCCTGGCTTAGGATATGGGTTCGGTAAATTAACTACCCTGCTATCTCTGAGAGATAGAGAAATTACATTTTTAGGGATAGATTACACCGAAAAATTGTCAAAGTTAATCTGCTTCAACATCCTGTCTTTTTTAAAAGCAATTTTGTGGCGTAATTCACGTCGATACTATGTTCTAAATCCTGCTTTCATTCATAAAACCGTTGACAAGGTAGAACACACAAAGTTAATGGAGTGTATAACCTCTATTGGTAATTCTTCTGATAAATCTTTATATGAATATAACGGAGTCAGTTATCATGATTTATTAAAGAAAAAGATAGAAACAGGTTTAAAAGGATATATGTCTGTTATGCTAGCACAGGCACACAATCTAAAATATCTATTCGAAAAATTTAACAAAAAAATGGTGATGTCTTCTTATGCATTGGGCATAATGTCAGTTGCAGGCGAGCTTGCAAAAAAAATGAAAATGATATCGTTGTTCATTTCTCACGGTGTAACTCCTCCACCAGTTGATTTATATCATGAGATTGAATTGTTAAATTTATGTAAGGGATTTATGCTTAGCGATTATACGCACGTTGCTTTAAGTACTCCCGTACAAGAAGATAATTTACATTTTTTCAAAAAAAAATATAGCTGGGTCGAAAACGAAGAATTAAGGACCGGCCCTCTTATTTTTGCTGATTTAACGGGAATGAAAAAATCTTCATATAAAACAAAACTCGGCCTTTCTCCGGATGATATTGTAGCAACCCATGCAACCGTTACAAAAGGAAGACAGGGGGAAAGGTACCATTTTGTTGAAACCCTGGACGAATATTTTTCTTCACTTTCCGATATTATTAATGTAGTTGATAAGAGCAAAAACCTAAAATTAATAATAAGAATACATCCGGGTTTTCACCTTAGTAATGTTGAAATAAATGCACTTTTACCCACTTCCGATAGATTTATAATCCAGCGAGAAGGGCAATTTTCTGAGGTTCTTGCTGCTACAGACTTTTTAATAAGCTATTCTTCGACGACAATAGATGAAGCCCTGATTAACAGGATTCCGGTTTTGCTTTATGACAAATGGAACAGATATAATCACTATAAGACTGATGCATTTGAAAGTGAAGAGTCTCTTGCCTTTTGCCCTGTCTGCTATGTAAATGATACAAATAACCTGGAGAATGCCATAGAATACATGATAAAGAAATCGATGAATATGAAGGTAAATGTGGATTTAGATAGGTATCGTTATACAGAAAATTACAATGAACAATTTTACAGATTTATTGAGGGAGCCATTAAATAGGAAATGAAGACAATGAGGATCGTGGGGTTTGTTCCTTCTAAACTTAACAGTGAAAGACTTCCACGAAAAAACGTGCGTATGCTAGGAAATGTCCCCCTTATTAACTACGTCATTAGGACGCTCAACAAGGTCGAATTGATTGATGACATTATTATTTTCGCTTCCGAACCGTCAATAGTAGAATACATCGGAAAAGGACTAAAATATACATTTATAGAACGGCCTGCCTATCTGGATACGAATGAAGCTAAAGTCCAGGACTTTGTAAGAGAATTCCTTAAAAGAGAAAAGGCAGAAATAATAGTGCTGCTTCATGTAACGTCTCCTTTTATCAAACCCGAAACGGTATTAGAGTGTTTAAAAAATGTTATATCTGGTAAGAATGATTCGGCATTTGCAGCCCAGGAAGTAAGAAAGTTTGCGTGGTATCAGGGTAGTCCACTGAACTACTCTTTAGAAAAACCTATTCCCCGAACACAAGATATGGAACCAATATTGTTCGAACAATCAGGGCTCTATATTTTCAGGCGCGAAGTTTTTGAAACCAAAGCCCAGAGAATAGGCTCGAATCCTTTTATTAAATTAGTGAATGCCTTTGAAGGACACGATATCGATACGCTGGAAGATTTCCAGATTGCGGAATTGATACTCGAAAAACAGTTAGTGCGGTAACATTTTGGTTCCACAGGAAATGGCGTGGAAAGAGACTCTATAAACACCTCCCCCTTGACGGGGGAGGTAAGGGGGGAGTGAGAGAAGATTGATCACCCTCCCCTAACCCCTCCCATCAAGGGAAGGGAAGCTAATTGATATACCCACAGAAAAACCTGAAGAATCTTTAATATTGATCCGGAGAACCTATGACAACTGTTTCTAACGGTATAGTAAAAATATTGGACTGTACAATTCGAGACGGTGGATATCTTAATAATTGGCGTTTCGAGAAAAAATTTGTTCGCGAAGTATATCGAGCCCTCTCAAAAGCAGGAGTAGATTATTTTGAGATTGGATACAGGGGTACAGAAAAATATTTTAGTAAAGGTACGTACGGTCTTTGGAGATTTTCCGAGCAAAAGGATATTATCGAAGTATGTGATGGGATACATGGTTCTAAAATTGCCATGATGGTCGATTATGGAAAGTTTGAAATTTCTGACATTGAACCAAAAGATGAAAGCATCGTAAACCTCATACGCCTAGCTGTCCATAAGAATGAGATGAAAAAAGCCATAAGTCTTCTTGTGAAGATAAAAGAAAAGGGTTACGAAACATCGATTCAGGCCATGGGGTATTCCAGTTATACCGATTACGAAAGGAATGAACTGGCCGAGATAATTAAAGATTCCGGCGCTGACTACGCTTACGTGGCTGACAGCTATGGTTCTATATTTCCTGACCAAATAGCAAAAATGCTTGAGCCACTTCTAAAATTGCAGCCTTGTGTAAAAATTGGATTTCATCCCCATAACAATTTACAAATGGCATTCGCAAATTCGATAGAAGCAATCAAGTGTGGAGTTGATATCATTGACAGTTCTATTTTCGGAATGGGGAGAGGGGCAGGTAATCTTCCAACAGAGATAACCCTTTTGTATTTGCATGATAAGGTGCCTGATAAATTTAATGCAATCCCTGTTCTTAATTGCATCGACAAGTATTTCATAACCATGCAGAAAGAAATTGGATGGGGTTACCAACTCATATATATGCTTTCAGGATTATTTAAGTGCCATCCATCATATGCACAGAAACTGGTAAATCTAAAAGAATATACTATGGAGGATATTTGGAGAGCGCTCGACTGTATAAACAAAAAAAACCCAATTGGATTTTCTGAGGAATTACTTACTGAAATTATTAATGAAGGCATCATCGGAAGTTTTTCTCAGCAGAAAGAAATAAAAGGTAAAGAATTGATTTCTCAAAACAAAAAAGATTTAGATAAACAACAAGTTACATACATTAACAGGCATAAAGGAAAGATGTGCTTAATTCTAGGTAATGGCCCTAGTTTAATGAAATACCGTGACCAAATACAAAAATTTATGAATAAGTACAATCCCATTGTGTTTGGTGCAAATTATCTGGCTGACATATTTCAACCTCACTATCATGCATTTTGTAATAAAAGAAGGTTCATTAGCTATGTAGATGGCGTATCATCAGAATCAAAACTACTGATTGGGCAATATATCTTAGAAGAAATGATACGTGAATATACTCAAAGAGATTATGAAACTATTTACTATATTGATACACTCAACAAAGATTTTGAAGTAATCGATGGTATAATACAAAGTAACTGCCGGACAGTTTCAGTCCTTCTTATGGGCGTTGCAATAGTTATGGGAGCAGATAAGATATTTGCTGCCGGTATGGATGGATATCGTAATATAGACGCTAATGGTAATCTTTTATTCTATAAGGAGAAGGAAGAAAAAGAAGATATAGATCTTATCCTGGACTTACATGCATGGAATTATAAGTTCATTGGACAGATAAATGAATACTTATTAAAGCACGGAAAAGAAGGAATCCACATTTTAACACCTACAAGTTATAGTGAATTTTATAAAGGTATAAACAATTATATCTAAAAGTTTGGTTTCCATCCTTTGAAACAAAGGAAGAGATTATTAATAATAACAGAAAAAAAATACTTACGCTTGGTGAAATTATGTTGAGAATTACTCCTTCTATTTACGGCGAAAAGGTTGTTCAAGCATCCACTTTCACTATAGAACCAGGAGGGAGCGAATCGAACGTTGCAATTGCTTTATCACTCATGGGGAATCGGTGTGGATTCATTACACGACTTCCGGGTGATGTTCTGTCTGAAAAAATAATAAGGTATTTAAAAAGTTATTCTCTGGATATTTCACATATAACTATTGGCGGAAGGCGCGTCGGTTTATATTGGGCTGAAATAGGAACTGGCCCAAGGGCCTCTCAGGTATTTTATGACCGTGCAGGTTCATCGTTCTCTGAAATAAGCTACAGCGATTTTGACTGGAACAAAATTTTTACAGACACAGACTGGTTTCATACAAGCGGTATATCGCCGGCGGTATCAGAAAATGTTTATATAACACTCAAAAAAATATTTACTGACATAAGTCAGAATTTAAGGATATCAATCGATTTAAACTACAGAAGCAAATTATGGGAATGGGCCAAAAAAAAGCAACTATCCGTACATAAAATTATGTGGGAAATGTGCTCTAATGCTTGCTTAATCATTGGAAATGAAACAGACTTCAACGATGCACTTGGAATTCAGTACGGAGATATAAGAACACAAGATAATTATGAGGAAGTAGCTTCTCAATGTTTCAAAAATCTGCCACATCTTGAATACGTTGCAATAAGCCTTCGGGAATCAGTTTCGGCAGGTGAAAACGTATGGAGCGGTTTATTATTCGCAAAAGAAAGTAATAGTATCGTTGCGTATAAGGGACTAAAAATACGGATAACAAATATTATAGACAGAATAGGTACGGGAGATAGTTTTGCTGCCGGAATAATACACGGCATAATCAATTATAAAGAAGATTATCAGCGGACGATAAATTTTGCGGTTGGGTTGTCGGCTTTAAACCACACAGTACGGGGAGATGCTTCTCAATTTGGAATTAGTGATGTTGAGGATTTTCTTAAGAGCCCCGAAGTCAGGATAATCAGGTAAAAACACTTTCCTTTACAGAAATATAACATCAACATTAATATGCTTACTCCCGTCATATGCGAAACGTCTTATGCTGATAATTATAAAATGAAACATCCATGACCTGCCGGTCACAATGGGGCATGAAAATGAGGCGAATTGCTTACGATGCAGATAGTGAGGCGCGAACGGAGACGGAGCAGGTATTTGGCATTGGTAATCCATATCATTGCTTGTGTTTGAAGGTAGTAGACAGGTATAATCCTCAAGAAACAAGAAGGAGGACTGAGCAATGGATGTGATAGTAGAGAGGGGTTGCGGCTTGGACGTACACAAGGAGACGGTGGTGGCGTGTATTGATGGAGGTGGCATCAAGAAAGAGATACGGACATACAGCACCTTCACCAATGAATTACTTCAGTTAAAGGCGTGGTTAAAAGGCAATGGAATAACCCATGTGGCGATGGAAAGTACGGGGATATACTGGAAGCCCGTATATAACATTCTGGAAGAAGACTTTGAAGTGGTATTAGTTAACGCCCGTCATATAAAGCATGTTCCTGGGAGGAAGACAGATGTGTGTGACAGTGAATGGGTTGTGCAAGCTTTTAAGGAACGGTCTGGTCAAAGGCAGCTTTGTTCCTGAGCGTGATATGAGGGAGCTAAGGGATTTAACGAGATATCGTAAGAAGCTAGTGCAAGCGATATCGTCTGAGAAGAACCGGATACAGAAGGTACTGGAAGACGCCAATGTAAAGTTGTCATCAGTAGTATCAGATACCTTTGGAGTAAGCGGGAGCGAGATAATAGAGGCGCTTCTGAGAGGGGAATTAAAACCAGAAGAAATGAGTTGCCTTGCCCGTGGCAAACTGAGAAAGAAGAAGAATGCTCTAAGAGAGGCATTGGTTGGTAAAGTAACGAAGCACCATGTATTTATGATAAAGGCCTCGTTAGAGCACATAAAGTCAATCGAGAAGCTTATTGTGGGGATAGACGGAGAGATAGAAATAAAGCCAGAAAGACACCGGAAAGAATATGAGTTGTTGCAGACAATCCCTGGGGTGAAAGAGCAAGGGGCCGCATCCATCCTTGCAGAGATAGGTACGGATATGGAAAGATTCCCCAAAGAAGATCATCTATCCTCATGGGCCGGGATGAGTCCCGGCAACAACGAGAGCGCTGGTAAAAAAAAAGTCTGCGGCACAACCCACGGCAATAAGAGCTTGAAAACGACCCTGACAGAATGCGCATGGGCAGCCTCAAGAAAGAAGGACTGCTATTTAAGGGCGAAATATCACAGCCTTGTGGGACGAAGAGGGAAAAAGAGGGCGCTAATTGCCGTAGGACATAAAATACTGATCGCGAGCTATCACATGTTAAAAAATGGGGTTTCCTACAAGGAGTTTGGGGGAGACTACCTTGACAAGAGAAGAAAAGAGAAGATAACGAAGAGTTACGTCAAACGCCTCGCATCTCTTGGTTATCAAGTAACGTTGTCAGCGGTGGCATAAAAGCAATGCGGTAAATGGAAACAGGTCGATATTTACTGGTGGTTAAAGACCCCGGAAATGAAACTGACCAAGCCAGTTATAAGCACAAAGGAATGTTGCCAAGAGCACGCAGGTGAAATTTTTAATATCAAACTGGCTATCCGTTTTAAAGAAACATGGGAACAGATCAAATTCTTAAACAGTCGGTATGGAGATTTTCAGGTGAAAACAGCATTGTATAATTTTACAATTGAGATAATGACGCAGGGGAAATGGGGTACGTCTCTTGGCGTGGCAAACTCCTGTCTTTTTCTGTCAACCGACGCTTCAAAATCTAATACTGGTGAAGCGTTAAGTGTTGATAGTGGCAGGAGTTTATGGTAGAGCGATTTTAACTGGTCATGGAAGAGATTAGTTCTGGAGGAAAATATATAATGAGAATTCTATTTATACTTCCCAATGTAGATTCTTCGTATAAACTTTCTATTCATTTTGGCATAGCCTATATTGCGGGAGTTTTGAAGTCTAATGGTTATAAGGATATAAGGTTTTTATCAGTATCAAATATCAATGAATATGATTATGTTATCAAAGAGGTACTTTTGTTTAAACCTGATATTGTTGGTTTTACTTCTGTGGAAACGCAATTTACCAATGTTATTAATATATCAAAAAGGATAAAAGAAGTATGGAAATGTGCAATAGTGTGTGGCGGGGTATTCCCTACAATATTCCCTGAATGTCTCAAGGATGCTGAATGTCTTGATGGTGTCTTTTGCGGTGAAAGCGAGATGGCTTTTTTTAAATTTGTTAGAGCTATAGAAAAGGGTGAAGATTATCACTCTGTAGAAAATTTCTGTTTTTGTGACAGCCAGTCAGGTCAGATCGTTAAGAACAATCTTTTATCTCAGGAAAGTAACCTTGATCATTTGGGTTTTCCTGATCGTGAAATTTTTAATTTTCAGAGTGTGATAGATTTACAAGGAAATGCAGCACCATTTATGTTTAACAGAGGATGCCCATATAACTGTTCTTTTTGTTCAAATCACGTATTAGCCTCTGTTTACGGAAAGCGAAGCAATAGCACAAGGAAACGGAGCGTTGATTCGTGTGTTGCAGAGATCAAAGATCTTGGTTCAAGATATAGATTTGATATTATACAGATATGGGACGATCTTTTTACATCAGACAGAAAATGGTTATATGAGTTTCTTGACAAATACAAATCAGATATCAAAAAACCTTTTATGTGTACAACCCGGTCAAACCTCTGCGATGAAGAGTTATTTAAGAGGCTTAAAGAAGGAGGGTGTTATAGAGTACATATGAGTCTGGAATCGGGGAATGATTTTATCAGAAATAAGGTTATGAGAAGGAACATTTCCAGAGAGAAAGTAGTACAATCATTTAATCTGGCCAACAAATATAAAATTCAGACAAACGCCTCTTCTATTATAGGTCTTCCATTCGAGACTGAAGAGATGATAAAAGAAACTATAAGTTTGTTGGGATCGCTTAAGGTCGACAGTCCGGGTGTTAATATCTTTTATCCTTATATAGGAACAAGGTTGAGAGAGGTTTGTGAAGAGTACGGATTAATCGAACATGAGAGAAAACATAATATAAGAGAACGAAGAGAAAGCGTATTAAATCTACCACATATTAGTAGTGGGAAATTGCACTATTATTATGATAATTTTGAAGATTTGGTTAGACAGAAAGAAGGTATTTTATCTTATTTAAAATTTAAAGCAAAAGCAGTGGGTAGAAGAATAGCTAAAATGATACTGCCATATAACATGCAAAATATAATAAGAAAAGCAAAAATTAATAAGATTAAGACTGAAAACTTTCCAGTAAATTTAGAAAGTTAGTAAGATAACAAAATATGGTTCATCGCGGGAAAAGGTGCAAATATACTGCACTCATAAACAATGGTTGCGTATCAATAGGAGTCAAAGAATGAGTGTGCCGAGTAAGCGTATTGGTTCTTACCAGTGCAAGTCTGGTCTGGGCAAAGGCTAACCACCAGCCCAACACCTAATCCCCTATGCAAT
>MGWK01000032.1 GCA_001800975.1 Flavobacteria bacterium RIFCSPLOWO2_12_FULL_35_11
CGATTTAGGGAGTAACAAAACCAGTAATATTTTTAAAAGTGAAAAGGCAAAATACGCGCAGTTAAGTTTTAGTGATTCAGGTAAAAATTTAAGTTTTGTTGTTGATGCAGACACCACAAAAATACAAGTGCGGCCTCATGAATTGTACCTTTGGCGTGATGGGAATAAACTGGCCAAGAAACTGGTTGACAATACTACTTCTCCAAAAAATTACCTGGTTTCTGCGGATGGTAAAATTACTTTTTCAAAAGATGAAACCAAGCTTTATTTTGGCTTGGCAAAACCACCCATAGTTAAAGACACGATGTTGTTAGACGAAGAAATTGTAAATGTTGAAGTGTGGACCTACAATGAACCGCAATTATATACAGTTCAAGAAATACAGCTTAAAACTGATTTAAAGAAATCTTTTGAAACAGTAATTCATTTAAATAATGATAAATTAATACAGTTAGCAACTGTTGAATTTCCGGAAGCTGAAATTGGAAATGAGGGAAATGCCATGTTTGCATTGGTAAATGCAACGATGCCTTATGAATTGGAAAGTCAGTGGACTGGCCAAAACGCAAGGGATTACGCCATTGTTAATATAAATACAGGTGAAACCATTGAAATATTAAAAAATATGGCTGGTGGCGTTCGGTTAAGTCCTAATGGAAAATATGCGTATGGATTCAATCCTGTGGAACGTGCATGGTTTACGGTGCATTTGGCTTCAAAAAAGATAAAAAAATTGACTTCCGGTTTAGTTTTTTATGATGAATTAAATGATTCACCCGATTATCCCAATTCTTATGGTTTAGCAGGTTGGACCACTAATGATGCATCTATTATAATTTATGACAGATATGATATTTGGGAATTTAATCCGGAAAATGGCCAAAGCAGAAAATTAACAAATGGACGTGAAAGTAAAATAATTTTCAGATATGCAAAAATTGATGCTGAAGAACGGTTTATTCCAACAGATAAAGATTGGTTGTTAACCAATTTTAATGAAATTAATAAGTATTCAGGTTATTATAAATTGAATTCTAAAACTTTAAATGGAGAGCAACTTATCATGGAACCTTACAGTTATTCAACTCCTGTAAAAGCTAGAGCGCGTGAAAAAGTAATTTTTACACGAGAATCTTTTGTGGAATTTCCAAATATTCTTTATTCAGATTTAAATTTTAAAAAACATATTGTAATAAGTAATGCAAATCCACAGCAAAGTGACTATAATTGGGGAACTGCTGAGATGATAAAATGGACGTCTTTAGATGGTATTGAACTTACTGGAATGTTAATTAAACCCGAAAATTTTGATTCAAATAAAAAATACCCATTATTGGTAAATTTTTATGAAAAAAGTTCAGATGATTTGAATAACTATAGAACACCTTCCTATGGGCGATCTTCAATTAATTATAGCTTTTACGCAAGTCGTGGTTATGTAATTTTTAATCCTGACATACAGTATCGTATTGGTTACCCTGGAGAGAGTGCTTTCAATTGTGTTATTCCCGGGGTCACTTCATTGATAGAAAAAGGATTTATAGACAAAAACAATATAGGCGTGCAAGGACATAGTTGGGGAGGCTATCAAATTGCTTATTTAGTTACTAAAACTAATATTTTTAAGGCTGCCGAATCCGGTGCTCCTGTTTCAAATATGATAAGTGCTTATGGAGGAATTCGCTGGTGGACAGGTTTAAGCAGGCAGTTTCAATACGAACATTCGCAAAGTAGAATAGGAGGAACTCCTTGGGAATATCCTGCCCGGTATACAGAAAACTCACCAATTTTTAATATGGATAAAATAAACACGCCGTTGTTAATTATGCACAATGATGCTGATGGCCATGTGCCTTGGTATCAGGGAATTGAATTTTTTACTGCCTTACGTAGGTTGGGAAAACCTTCTTGGTTTTTAAATTATAATGAGGAGCCGCACTGGCCTGTAAAATATCAAAATCGAAAAGATTTCAATATAAGAATGGCGCAATTTTTTGATTACTATTTAAAAGGTGATTTAAAACCTGTTTGGATGGATCGTGGTGTGCCTGCTATAGAAAAAGGAATCAATCAGGGCTTAGAACTAATTCAGGTTGAAACAATGAATTAAGAGTCTCAATTTCTCAAGAGAACTGCTTTCTCCTTAAAAGCTCGGTCATAAGCTTTACGCGTTTGTTTCATAAGTTAAATTTAAGATTTTTATTCTTAACTTATTATGCGAGCAAAGTTACCATGTCCAGTGAGTGGATTTAACTAAACAGCTATTCCATTTGGTAATCGTAAAAACACGAAAGTAAATTCTAATTTTGAATTATACAATTCATTCTTTAGAATTATTTAGATCCAAAAATACTTTTTACAATAGAAATTGGAGCAATGAAAATAAGGGTGTTCGGATAAAATTTGGCACGCAATTCCTCGCGAAAAATGAAAAAGGACTTAAGTTAAAAACCTAAGTCCTTGATTTGTAAGTAGCGTGATCCAGAATTGAACTGGAGACCTCCGGGTTATGAATCCGACGCTCTAACCAACTGAGCTACCACGCCATTTATTAAGGGTGCAAATATAAAAAATAAAACTTTTGCAGAACAAAAATTTCCGTTTAATTTTTAAAATATAATTTTTTTTACATAGAATATTTATATATATTGTGCTTTTTAAAAAGAGACTATGATTACAAAATTAAAATTTGAAATGGAATTTCCAATACAGGCATCGCCGCATATGCTATATCAGTATTTTGGTTCACCTTCGGGTCTTTCAGAATGGTTTGCAGACAACGTAAATTCCAGAGGAGAAATTTATACTTTTATATGGAATGGGTCAGAAGAAAAGGCCAAAGTGCTTCAGGAGCGTCCCGACGAAAAAATTAAATTCAAATGGCTCAATGACGGTGAAGATAAAACCTTCTTCGAATTTAAAATTGAAGTGGATGAAATCACCAAAGATGTTTCCTTAATTGTTACCGATTTTGCTGAAGAAGATGACATGGAAGAATCTAAAATGTTTTGGGAAAACCAAATTGACGAACTTAAACGCACTATTGGCGCTTAAAAAAATAAGTTTTTAATAAAAACCTTGAATCGCTTCAAGGTTTTTTTATGTAGTTTTGTCCCTAAATATTTAAGATATGATCAATTTTAATGGCATTATGCTCGATAAATCAAAGGCAATATTACATTCAGGCAACAGGGCTTTTAATTATGGAGATGCGCTATTTGAAACGATTAAAATAGCGGATTCAAAAATTTATTTTTTGGAAGACCACTATTTTAGGTTGATGGCTTCCATGCGGATGTTGCGGATGGAAATTCCCTTAAATTTTACCATGGAATTTTTTGAAAGTGAGTTGCTAAAAACTGTGGAACAAAATAACTTGGAAAATGCAAGAGTACGATTTACGGTTTTTAGAAAAGACGGCGGACTTTACAATCCAATCAGCAATCAAATTGCGTATTTAATTGAAGCTTCCCCATTGATAAATTCAGTGAAAGAAACCTATTCTGTGGATATTTTTAAGGATTATTATCTCAATTCCGATATATTGTCCACCATTAAAACAACCAATAAAATAACCAATGTTCTGGCCAGTATTTACGCCTCAGAAAACGGTTTTGATAACTGCATTTTGGTGAATGAAAGAAAATATATTGTTGAAGCAATCAACGGAAATATATTTATGGTAAAAGGAAATGCCATTAAAACGCCTCCAATTACTGAAGGTTGCATTAAAGGAATCATCAGAAAAAAAATACTGGAACTCGTTTCAAAAAGCGATGATTATACGATTGAAGAAGTTGAAATTTCACCTTTTGAATTGCAAAAAGCCGATGAGGTTTTTATCACAAATGCCATTGTGGGTATTCAGCCGATTACGCAATATAAAAAATACAGTTTCAATACCAAGGTTTCCAAAGAATTGACATTGGCGTTAAGCAAGTTAATTTAAGGCCGGATTTTTAGGTGCATTTGCCCAAATTTGGTATTCACCGCCAAATTCCATCAATTGATTTTTCCACAAAGTAGCGCTTTTTACCTGCAATAAATTCGGATAATTATTTTCTGTGACAACCCAAGACGATTCCTTCAACTCTTCTTTTAATTGATCAACAGACCATCCTGAATAGCCCAAGAAAAAACGAATGTCGGTATCTTTTAAAAGTTTGTTATTCAATAATTCATTTAAAGTTTCAAAATCACCGCCCCAATACATGTTTTTGTCTATTTGAATGCTGTTTGGAATCAAATCGGGCGAATTATGAATAAAATAAAGGTTTTCTTGTTCAACCGGTCCACCATTGTATATTTTGAAATCACATTTTATTTCGGGAATTAAATCATTCAACACAAATTTTGTGGGTCTGTTTAAAATAAATCCAATACACCCGTCCTCCCCATGTTCGGTTAAATAAATGACCGACCTGTTAAATGCTTTGTCATTTAAAATGGAAGGTTCTGCAACCAATAATCTTCCTTTTGATGGATTTTTTGTTAACATATGGTTTTATGAATTAATAAATATAATAAAATTTATTAATAAAAAAAAACTCTCTAAGTTTTTTTAGAGAGTTTTGTGTTATAAGAAATAATTCTTACATATTAGTTTACGGCATCGCTAAGACCAGCTCCAGCTTTAAATTTTACAACATTTTTTGCTGCAATTTTAATAGTTTTTCCAGTTTGAGGGTTTCTTCCTTCTCTTGCTGCTCTTTTAGATACAGACCAAGTTCCCCATCCAACTAAAGCTACTTTATCTCCTTTTTTAAGAGCGCCAGTTACATTTTCTGTTAATGATTCTAAAGCTGCTTTTGCGGCTGCTTTTGTGATACCGGCATCAGCTGCCATTGCATCAATTAAATCTGATTTGTTCATAAATTTAAATGTTAAATTAATTGGTTAAACATATTTTGCCACTAAATAGCTTAACAAAGTTATACGGAATAAGGGTTTGTGCAAGTTTTTGCTAAAAAAAGTGATCTTTTTGTTGATAAATAACGGTAAATGTTAATAACCTCAATGATTATTAGTGAAATATGTCTGAAGCCCTTTAAAATATAGAGTTTATTGCATGAATGCATTTTCATGAAATCGAAAGCCGTTTAACAAACTTTTACTGTCCATTTGTTTTTTTCCGGAGAGCTGTAAACTTTCAATAATGAGGTAGCCTTGAGCAGCTGCAACTTTAATTTCATTTTTGGAAGAGATAATGGTTCCTGTTTTATGGTTGTGTGATGCAGATTCCTTTTTTACATCATAAATTTTAACTTTAATTTCATCATCGTTATTTATTAAAGTTGTCCAAGCTGCAGGATATGGATTTAAACCTCTTATTAAATTATAGGTATTGGTTAAAGTGTCACCCCAATTTATTTTGCAGGTTTCATTATATATTTTTGGTGCTGATTTTTCTTCAATCTCAGGTTGCTTAAAGGTTTTAACAGTTCCTTTTTCAATTTGCTGCACTGTTTTTACCACCAAATTACTGCCAACTTCCATCAGCTTGTCGTGCAATTCCCCTAAAATTTCATCTTCGCCAATGGCAACTTCTTCCTGTAAAATAATGTTTCCGGTATCAATTTTTTCATCAATAAAAAAAGTGGTGACACCCGTTTTAGTTTCGCCGTTAATGATGGCCCAATTAATGGGCGCTGCTCCTCTGTAATTAGGCAATAGCGACGCATGCAGATTAAATGTGCCGTATGCTGGAAGTTTCCAAACCTCTTTTGGCAGCATTCTGAAAGCAACAACGATTTGTAAATTGGCATTTAAGCTTTTTAAACTGGCAATAAATTCTTCACTTTTTAAATTACTGGGCTGTAAAATAGTTAGGTTATGGTCCAACGCATATTTCTTTACTGGAGATTGCTGTATTTTTTGTCCTCTTCCGGCAGGTTTATCTGGGGCGGTAACCACACCAACCACATTAAATTTTGCTTTTATAAGGGCGTCTAGAGTCGCAACGGCAAAATCTGGAGTTCCCATAAATACGATGCGTAAATCTCTCATTAAAAAGTGCGTTTAAATTTATTTTGCGAAGTTATCGCTAATTTATTTTTTTCAAGGAGTATTTTCAATGAATTTAAAATCTCAATTTCCGAATAATCTAATAACACCACCAATTCTTGTGATGAAAGCACACGATCTTTCAACAATTCAATAATTTGCTCTAGTATGGTTTGTGTTGCATTGTTTTTTGCTTTTTTAGCCAAACAATTGTCACAGGTGCCGCAAGGTTCGGTTGCAATTTCATTAAAATAGGAGAGAAACTGATTGGTTCTGCATGTTTTTGTGTTTTCAATATAGGAAATAACGGCTTTTAGTTTTTCCGATTTTAAATTATTTTGTTGTTCAATATTTCTTGAAATGCTGTTGATGGTATAATTATCGTCTCTTGCGATTAAAAATGACAGTCGAGAGGTCGTGTTTTCATAACTGTAATGCACAATACTATTGCTGTGTAATTCCTTTAGTTGCTTTACCACTTCATTTTTTGAACAATTTAATTTTTTGGACAGCTTGTATTCATTAATGATGGTGTAATGTTCAAAAATGCCTCCGTAACTTCTTAAGATGAGTTTAATGAGCTCATTTGAGGAAGGATGGCTGTTTAAATAATCAAAAATTTGAGGATTGTTTACCAAAAATTTGAACGTTGATTTTTTATTGTAATTTTCATCCAGCAAAACAATATTTTCCCTTTCCAAAACTTTGATGGCACTGTAAGTTAACAACAAGTTAAGGTTATAGGTTGCGCAAAATTCCTGCAAAGAAAAGTTGAAGGATTGCGTTGGCATTTCACCAAATGAAATGGAATAATACTGATTTAAATGATGGTAAACGAGTTTTACGGTTTTGGTTGTGGCGGTATTGGCTTCAAATTTGGCCGAAGCTTCATAAAGTGTTGTTTTATTGGCTAAAATGATGGCATAAGATGTTTTTCCGTCTCTTCCGGCTCTTCCTGCTTCCTGAATATAATTTTCAAGACTGTTTGGTATGTTGATATGAATAACGGCCCTCACATTCAATTTATTGATGCCCATTCCAAAGGCATTTGTTGCCACCATAATGGGCGTTTTATCGCTCATCCAATTGGTATAGGCTTCGTTTTTTTCGACATTGGACAATCCGCCGTGGTAAAAACTGCTTTTAAAATTATTTTTGAGTAAAAAATTGCAGACTTCCTTAGTTTGTTTACGGTTGTTGGTGTAAATAATTACGGAAGCGTTTATTTTGGATAAAATTTGAAGCAGTTTGCCGTAAATATCCTCTGTAAGGCGCACATGATAAAATAAATTTTCTCTTTTAAATGATTTTTTTATGATTTTGGCTTCTTTTAACCCTAAGTTATTCTGAATGTCTTCCAAAACTCGTTGCGTGGCCGTAGCAGTAAGCGCAATAAAAGTGGCGTTTGGCTGCAATTCTTTCAGCAGGCTTAATTTTAAATAGGACGGCCTAAAATCGTGTCCCCATTCCGAAATGCAGTGTGCTTCATCAATGGCAATAAGCGAAACTTTTAATTGTTTTATTTTTTCCTGAATGAAATCCGATTGCAGTTTTTCTGGAGAGAGGTATAAAAAATTAAAATCGCCAAACTGTAAATTATCAAATGCAATAATGATTTCGTCCTGACTAAGTTGGGAAGTCAAAGCGATGGCTTTAATATTTTTTTCCTTTAAATAGTTTACCTGGTCATGTATTAAGGCTATAAGTGGTGAAATTACGATGCAAACGCCTTCTAAAAGCAAGGCGGGCACTTGATAGCAAATCGATTTTCCGCCGCTTGTTGGCAACAATACGATGGTATTTTCACCTTTTAATACGGATGTTATTATTTCCTCTTGCGGACTTATAAATTGGTCGTAATCCCAATATTTTTTAAGTATTTCAAGGGGCGTACTCATTATTTTATGGAGGCCAGTATAAAATCGGTTCTTTCTTCTATAGTGCCAGTTGGAACCTCAATAATCATGTAATCTAATGCAATATAAGTTCTTTCAAGGTGATTGTGAATAGCCAATGCCTGTTCAAAATTCTCATAACGCTCATTGTCAGTAATATAAATTTTTTCCCAAGGAGCCATCAAAAAAATATAATTGTAACGGTAAAAATTACTGGTATTGATATAGGTTTTTGGGTAATCAATGCTAATATAATTCATATAGGCATGAACATCCGGAATTCCCCTGTCGAAAAAAACAATGGAACTATTTTTTGTTTCGGCTTCTAAATACTGGTTTACGCGCCCTTCCAATAACAATTCGCTAAACAAAAGCGGTTTTGTTAAAAACAGTTGTTCTGTGCCATTTTGTCTGGCATTTAGCGTAATCTCCCGAGAAATTTCGGGCATACACATAAAATTGCGTTTTGCCAATTCTTTTATTACAGTAGATTTGCCGGTTCCGGGGCCGCCGGTGATTACAATTTTTGTTTGCATTCCGCAAAAATAAGGTATTCGTTAAATTATACTAAAAATATTCTTGTAATTTTGTCAGCTAAATATTAACATCTATAAAACGGTATTATATTTGCAAACCATTATTTAAAAAAAAATGGATAATAGAACAGAATTTTATGAAAAGTTAAAGAAAAAATTAGACGAGAGCAACATTTTCCCGTCTGAATATCTTTTTAAATTTATTGTTTCTACCCACGAAGAAAAAATAAAACAGGTAGAGGATTTATTTGATTTTAAAGGAGCGGTGATTACCAAAACTTCTTCAAAAACAGGAAAATTCACCAGTGTTTCCATTCACGTAATTATGAAAAATGCCGATGATATTATATCAATATATGTTGAGGCCGAAAAAATTGAAGGGATTATTTCTTTGTGATTCCTTTAACAGCACATACCGAAAATAAAAAATAAATTGCACCGATTTGTTAAATTTAAACAGGTCTTTTTAGGACGGAAAAATCTTTTATGAAACCAACATATTTTTATTTAGCATTGTCACTTATTTTTTTGCAATCATGTAATTATTTTACGTTTAAAAAAGACAATATTCAGGTGCCTGTTGCGCGTGTGAATGATGTTTATTTGTACAAAGATGATTTAACGGATGTTTTCAAAAAAGACATCACTGAGCAAGACAGTATAACGCTGGTAAATAATTACATCAACAATTGGATTAAGCAGCAATTATTATTGTCCAAAGCCCAGTTGAATTTAGAAAATAAAAATGCAGCGTTTGAAGATTTGGTAAAAAAATATCGTGAAGATTTGTTTATCAACTCATACAAAGAGGCTGTTGTAAAGCAATATTTAGACACTATAATTACCGAAGATGATATTGATGAATTCTATTTGAATAACAATGAACTTTTCAAGCTTAATGAAGAATTAATTAAGCTAAAATATATTAAAATAGGAAAAGAAGCTTCAAATAAAAATGAGCTGATCAGATTGTTTAAATCAACTAAAAAATCAGATTTTGAGAATTTAAAGAAAAAGGTAATTTTATTGCAGTCCCATCATTTGAACGATTCAATTTGGATTAAGTACAGTGATTTAACGAATGAAATTCCGATTTTAAAAACTGAAGACAAACAGCAGTTGTTAAAAAAAGAAAATTTTATTCAAAAAGAAGACTCATTAAGCTTATATTTGGTCGCTATTAAAAAGGTGTTACAAAGCAATGAAACAGCGCCAAAAAGTTATATTACGCCTACTGTTAAGCAAATGATTTTACATCAGCGCAAATTATTATTATTAAGAAATATTGAAGAAACATTAATTAACGATGCAACTAAAAAACAACAATTTGAAATTTATTAGAATGAAACAAAATACAATTGTAATAGCATTACTGTTATTTATTACGGGAATAAATGCGCAAGAGAGAATAAAAATAGACGGAGTTGCTGTTGTGGTTGGGAAAAACATCGTACTTGATTCTGACATTGATAAATTCAAAAAAGAATTGCAACAACGCATTGAAGGCAAATTAGACATCACAGATTGTGAGATTTTGGAGGAAATTATGACGCAAAAATTGATTGCGCACCATGCGGTAATTGACAGCATTGTGACTACAGATGCCGAAATAAACACAGAAGTTGAACGTAATATTTCTTATTTCACCCAACAATTGGGAACCATGGAAAAGGTGGTAAAAATGTACGGTTTTAACGATGAAGAAGATTTAAGAAAAGAATTGTTCGAAATTCAAAAAGAACAGCTTCTTATTCAAAAAGAAAGAGCGAGCATTACAGAAAAAATTGATGTCACTCCAGAAGAAGTGAGAACTTATTTTAAAAATCTTGAAAAAGACAGCAACTTGCCCGAATTTAGTGCTGAAATAGAACTGGCACAAATTGTTAAAATGATTAAGCCTTCTGAAGAAGAAATCACTCGTGTTATTGCAAAATTGAATGAAATTAAAAAAGAACTCGAAGCAGGTTCCATCTTTAGATTGAAAGCTATTATCAATTCTGATGATCCAGCTGTTTCGGGAACCGGGCAAGGGGCTGCCGGATTGTACACCATTACCAGAGAAAGCGGTTTCATAAAAGAATTTAAAGAAATGGCTTTTAGCTTGGATGAAGGAGAAATTTCCGAACCTTTTGAATCGGGATTTGGGTATCATATCCTTCTGGTTGAAAAAATTAAGGGACAAGAACGCGATGTGCGCCATATTTTAATTCAGCCAAAGATAAGCAAGGCAGAATTGGATGCTTCATACAATGAATTGGTGAAAATTAGGGAACAAGTGCTTAAGGGAGAAATGACTTTTGAAGAAGCTGTTGTAAAACATTCTGAAGATAAAGATACCAAAAACAATAGCGGCTTGTTGTTAAATCCGCAAACAAACGATACCCGTTTTGATTTAACACGTATGGATCCAAATCTTTACAATAAAATTAGCAGCCTAAAAGCAGGTGAAATTACGGTTCCTTTTTATGATGAAGTCAGGGGAGAATCAAAAATGCATAAAATTATTTTGGTGAAAAGCAAAGAGGATGCGCATACCGCAAATTTCACTAAAGATTACGAAAAAATTCAACAATTAACGCTTCAAAAAAAGCAAGAAGAAACTGTTGAAAAATGGGCGAAAGACAAAATTAAGGATACTTACATTAAAATAAACAACGATTATAAAGGATGTAATTTCAAAAATAACTGGAAAAAGGAATAATATGTCAGACGTTGCTGCATTAAAGGAATTGGTTGAAAAACATAAAGCGCTTAAACAAGAAATTGGGAAGGTGATTATTGGGCAAAATGAAGCCGTAGACCATATTTTAATTTCCATCTTATGCAGTGGCCATTCTTTGTTGATCGGCGTTCCCGGATTGGCCAAAACGTTAATGGTGCAAACAATTTCAGAAACGTTGGGACTCGATTTTAAAAGAATTCAATTTACGCCCGATTTAATGCCTTCCGATATTTTAGGAAGTGAGATTTTGGATGAAACAACCCATTTTAAGTTTTTAAAAGGCCCAATTTTCAGCAATATTATTTTGGCTGATGAGATCAACAGAACACCGCCAAAAACGCAAGCGGCTTTATTGGAGGCAATGCAGGAGCGGGCAGTAACGATTTCCGGACATCAACATAAATTGGAAAATCCTTTTTTTGTGTTGGCCACCCAAAACCCAATTGAGCAGGAGGGAACCTATCCGTTGCCGGAAGCACAGTTAGACCGATTTATGTTTTCCATAAATTTAGATTATCCAAGTTTTAATGAAGAAGTTGAAGTGGTTAAAAGCACCACCAACGATGTGAAAAAAGTAGTCAATACAATTCTTTCTGCCGATGAAATAACAAATTTTCAGCGGTTAATCAGAAGAATTCCTGTGGCGGACAATGTGATTGAATATGCGGTGAGATTGGTGTCTAAAACGCGCCCTAATACGGACTATTCAACCAAAATGGTAAATGACTACATAGAATGGGGCGCGGGGCCAAGAGCCTCTCAATTCTTAATTTTAGGGGCAAAAGCAAATGCCGCCGTAAATGAGAAATATTCCCCAGATATTGAAGATGTCCAGGCTGTGGCTTACTCAATATTACGCCATCGAATTGTGAGAAATTACAAAGCAGAAGCAGAAGGAATTAGCGAAAAACAAATTATTGAATCCTTATTTTAGGCAATTTCTTTATTCTCAAAGAAACTGAACATATTTCCTCCGTATTTTTTTTGGTAACTTAAGTATTTGTGATTTTTAAAATCGGTTTGTTTGGAGTGCTCAACAACTAAAATACCTTCTTCGCTAAGCAATTTATTTTCAAAAACCAGCGCTACAATTTTCTCAAACAATTCTAGTTCAAACTCGTAGGGCGCATCAGCAAAAATAATGTCATATTTTGTATTGGCCTTTTCCAAAAACTTAAAAACATCACTTTTAATGGTCGTAATTGATAGATCCAATGCTTTGGCCGTGGCATTTATAAATTGAATACACCCTGGATGTACATCAACGGCCGTAATATTTTCGGTGCCTCTCGATCCAAATTCATAGCTTATATTTCCGGTTCCCGAAAATAAATCCAACACCGAAATATCATTAAAATAATACAAATTATTTAGAATGTTAAACAACGCCTCTTTGGCCATGTCAGTAGTTGGCCTTACAGGCAAGTTTTTAGGCGCCTGTATGCGTTTGCTTTTGTGTATTCCTGAAATAATGCGCATTTATTTAAATTGGTTTAATAAGGTAAAATGGGAATGGGAAGGGATTTCATTTAATTGTAAAGAAGCATTGTTTGGCTCATAAAACTTTATGTTTCTGATATATTGGTAAACAATGGCATAAAGTTCTGATTCCTTTTCAATGTCGCCCATAAGGAACAATTCAAATTCTTCCGGATTTAAATTTAACTGCTCAGCGGTAAAAAGGATGTAATAAATAAAATCTTCTTTGGTGCTGAAGCTAAAAAAATTAAACAATTCCAGTTTTTTATTTTTGATGACAACAATTTCAAAATGTTTGCCAGTGACATTTACAAAGCAAAAACTGCCTTCTAAATTTTTGTATTGATTCAGCAAATTTTCAATCAATACCGTTGATGAGTGTTTGTAATCAAATGATTCATAAGTATCCAACAAAAAATTGTTAACATTAACAAAAGGAATATACACATTTATTATTTCCGAATTGTCGAGTTCATCGTAGGCGATAAAATCATTTTCAAGAACTTTAATTGTATAATGTAAATATTGCGCTAAGTTATTTTTGTTGAATAATGGCTTTGGAACTTGGGTAACCAGATTGTTGAAATGTGTCACAAAAACCGACTTATAATTTAGTTGAAGCAGCTTTTCTCGGGCAAACATTTCTTTAACACACTCCAATTGTTTAAACGGAGAACCCGTGTTGTTCTCAAATTCATAAACGCCGAAAACGCCAATTTTATCTTGTGCTTTATTATAAACACAAAAAGAAAATCCATCCAAACTAAGTTGGATGGATAGATAGTTATCTTCTAGATTTAAAGAATCTAACTCGTTATTCTTTATCTTTTTTATCTCCTTTATCATAAAATGGAGGCCAGTTACCGTCCTCGCTAACATCGGTTAATGAACCTACTCTGACAAATTCACCTCTAATTTCTTCACCGCCAATGGCTTCTTTTTCTTGTTTTACAAGATTCTCATCCATACCGGCCAAAATTAGGGTTTTATCTACCTTCACTTCAAATACAGGCGCTTTTAATCCCACTATTTTTTCAACTTCACCAATCTCAATTTTAAATGTTTGATCAGTTCCTGGGATTTTCATCATGTTTTTATAATCTTTTCCGGCAAAAGAATTTTTCACATCTTCAAAACCAATGGTGTCTACAACCCTTTCTTCAATTTCTTTTGTGATTCCTCCACCAAGCGTAACCGTTTTTGGAACGTATCTGGTTTGGGTTAATGCAAATTTTGCAGTTTCAATAAAATTAATAAGTTCTTCGCCGCTAGTGGTATATTTACCATTTACAGTTTTGTAGGCAACTTCGGCATCACGAATGATTTTCAGATTGTTGATTACTTTAGCGTACTTAGCCTTTTTCTCTGTATTGAATTTTATAGGTTTTGTAATTTCAAAATTAATTTTATAAATTAAAAAAATTGAAATAAGAATTAATGCTGTTGAAAGTATCCAGTGCCATTTTCTAGGGATATAATTTACAATTGCATAGGCTAAAAAAGCGGTAACTACAATACCAACTATTATAATCAAAACTGTTGTCATTTGCGTATTTGTTTTTTTTATGTGTTTAGGCAAATCTACAAATTTTTTTTAATGCGAAAAATTTTTAAGCATAAATCAATTTGTATATTTGGTTTTTATTTTAAATATGACAAAAACAGCACATGAATTTTATGTTAATCTGGTTGAAAAATTTCCATTTGAACCCACAAATTCCCAAAATTTATTACTTACAAAACTTACGGATTTTATTCTTGACACCAATAATGATGCTTTATTTATTATAAAAGGCTATGCCGGAACAGGCAAAACTACGACTATTAGTACCGTGGTGAATAATTTGTGGCGGATTGGTAAAAAGGCGGTTTTGCTAGCTCCAACAGGAAGAGCCGCCAAAGTTATATCAGGATATTCCAACAAACAGGCTTTTACGATACATAAAAAAATATATTATCCGAAAAAAAATAAATCGGGTAGCGTAGATTTTACCCTGCAAACAAACAAACATTCAAACACGATATTTTTTGTTGATGAAGCTTCTATGATTTCCGATTCGCCAGTTGGCGCAAAATTGTTTGAAACAGGTTCTTTATTAGATGATTTAATCTCTTATGTTTACTCAGGCGTACATTGTAAACTGGTTTTAATTGGCGATACGGCCCAATTGCCTCCGGTAAAACTGGCGATTAGTCCGGCCTTGGACGCTGATAAGCTCACGCTAAATTACAAAAAGGAGGTGGTTGAAATTGAATTAAGTGAGGTGATGCGTCAACATGCCGATTCAGGGATTTTGATAAACGCTACGGAATTAAGGCTAATTATCGCAAATGAAGGTTTTGCTGATTTTCAGTTTCAATTGGGATATCCTGATTTAATTCGGCTAATTGACGGCTATGATATTGAAGACGCAATAAATACCGCCTATACAAATATTGGCGTGGAAGATACCACTTTTATTGTGCGGTCAAACAAACGTGCCAACCAGTACAACCAGCAAATTAGAAGTAAAATTCGCGGACAGGAAAATGAAATTTCATCAGGCGATTATATTATGGTGGTTAAAAACAATTATTTTTGGCTGGAAGAGACAAGCGAAGCCGGATTTATTGCCAATGGAGATATTTGTGAAATATTGGAAATTTTCAGCATTAAAGAATTGTATGGTTTCAGGTTTGCGGAAGTAAAAATCAGAATGATCGATTATCCGGATCAGAAACCATTTGAAACTGTATTGTTATTGGATACCCTAACTTCTGAATCGCCTTCACTTTCCTATGAAGAATCTAACCGGTTGTACCATGAAGTCGCCAAAGATTTTGCACAGGAAAAATCCAAATACAAACAGTTGTTGGCCATTAAAAACAGCAGCTACTTCAATGCGCTGCAAATTAAATTCGCCTATGCCGTTACTTGCCATAAATCGCAGGGCGGGCAATGGAAAACGGTTTTTATTGAACAGCCCTATTTGCCCGAAGGACAAAATATTGAGTATCTAAGATGGCTGTACACCGCAGTTACAAGAGCCCAGGAAAAAGTGTATTTAATCGGATTCACCGATGCATTTTTTAATGATTAAAAAGCCGTAAAATCAAAAAATTATTCCAAGTAACTTATGTTTCTTAGCGTCTAATTCCAAAAACATTTTTTGCAATTGTATTTGTTACCCGTCCAAATTGATTATTTTTGCAAATTATTGAAATTATTTAGATGACGAAGAAAATTATATTGCCCCCAAAAGCGAAAAAGATCGAGATGAAGCTTGAAATTCATGGGGATGTAAGAATTGACAATTATTATTGGTTAAATGATCGGGAAAACCCAGAGGTAATAGATTATTTACATACCGAAAATTCCTATTATGAAGCAAAAACTGTTCATACAAAGCAATTTCAGGAAGATTTATTTCAGGAGATGAAATCTCGCATGAAGGAAGATGATGAGTCGGTACCCTATAAAAAAAACAACTACTATTATATCACCCGATTTGAAAAAGGGAGCCAATACCCAATCTATTCGCGTAAAAAAGAAAGTTTAGAAGCACAAGAGCAAATTTTGTTCGATGTGAATGAACTTGGAAAAGGATTTACCTATTTTAAATTATCTGGTCTTTCCATAAGCCGAAATAACGAATTGGCCTTATTTGGCGTAGATAAAGTAGGCAGAAGACAATATACATTGCAATTTAAAAATCTGGAAACCGGCGAATTGTTTCCTGAAAAAATTGAAAACACCACCGGAAGCGGAACTTGGGCAAATGACAATAAAACAGTTTTTTATACCCATCAAAACCCAAAAACTTTAAGGAGCGAAAAAATATTTCGTCATATTTTAGGTACAGATCCTTCAGAAGATATTGAAGTCTATGTTGAAAAAAACAGGGCATTTAATACTTTTGTTTACGGCACTAAATCCGAAAAATATATTATTATTGGTTCTTACAGCACGGTTTCATCTGAATATCGCATTTTGGAAGCGGATAATCCGACAGGAGAATTCAGAATATTTCAACCAAGAGAGCGCTATCATGAGTATGATATTGCGCATTACGACGGAAATTTTTACATACTCACCAATAAGGACAAAGCCACCAATTTTAAATTAATGAAAACGCCAGAAATGGCAACTTCAAAAGAAAATTGGGTAGAAGTAATTCCGCACAGAGAAGATGTTATGTTGGAGGATATTTCAATTTTTAAAGATTTCTTGGTGGTTGAAGAACGTTCAAACGGATTAAATAAAATCAGAATTATTCGTTGGGACCAAACCGAAGATTTTTACCTTCCTTTTGAGGAGGAAACTTATTCCGCAGGTGTTTATAACAACCCCGAATTTGACACCAATATTATCCGTTACGGATATAATTCAATGACGACCCCAAGTTCAATTATAGATTTTGATGTAGTTTCAAAAAGCAAAGAAATAAAAAAGGAACAGGAAGTTTTGGGAGGAAAGTTTGATAAAAACAATTACAAAAGTGAACGTTTATGGGCAACAGCCCAAGATGGAACTAAAATTCCAATATCATTGGTGCATCATATAAACACGCCATTAACCAAAGACACGCCGTTACTATTGTACGGATATGGTTCATACGGGCATTCTATTGATGCCGGATTCAGCACAACCCGATTAAGTTTATTGGATAGAGGCTTTGTTTTTGCAATTGCCCACGTAAGAGGAGGCGAATATTTAGGCCGTAAATGGTACGAAAAAGGGAAATTATTGCATAAAAAAAATACTTTCACAGATTTTATTGATTGTGCGAAATTTTTAATTGAAAAAGAATATACCTCAAGCGCACATTTATATGCAAGTGGCGGTTCTGCAGGCGGATTATTGGTGGGAACTGTTATTAATATGGATCCTGAATTGTTTAATGGAATCATCGCGGCGGTGCCTTTTGTCGATATTTTGACCACAATGTTGGATGATAGCTTACCGCTGACCACCGGAGAATATGATGAATGGGGAAATCCGAATAAAAAGGCTTATTATGATTATATGAAATCATATTCGCCTTATGACAATGTTTCTAAGCAAAAATATCCTAATATGTTGGTTACAACGGGTCTGCATGATTCACAAGTTCAATATTTTGAACCTGCAAAATGGGTTGCGAAACTGAGAGAATTAAAAATTGATAAAAATATTTTATTGATGCATATTGATATGGAAGCGGGTCACGGCGGGGCTTCAGGGCGATTTGATTCCCTCAAAGAAACGGCACGAGACTATAGTTTTGTGATTGATTTGGAAGGAAGAACAAAAATTTAAAAAAAATTATTAAATTTGCACATTAGATTATTATTCATAAATTCGTATTTGAAAATATTATATCTGAATTAAATTTTAAAAAATGGCAGAAAATATAGGTATAAGTAACAATATTTTAGACCTAATTGGTAACACTCCCTTAATTAAGTTAAACAAAATCACCAAAGACCTTCCTGGCACTTATTATGTAAAGTATGAAGGATTTAATCCTGGACATTCTATGAAAGATAGGATTGCCGTTCATATTATTGAAGAAGCTGAGAAACAGGGGATATTAAAACCAGGCAGTACAATTATTGAAACAACCTCTGGCAATACAGGGTTTAGCCTTGCGATGGTTAGTGTTATAAAAGGCTATAATTGTATTTTGGCAGTTAGTTCTAAAGCTTCAGCAGGAAAAATAAATATGTTGAAAGCGATGGGCGCTAAAGTGTATGTTTGTCCAGCGCATGTTGATGCGGACGATCCCCGTTCATATTATCAAGTTGCCAAAAGGTTGCATGCAGAAACTGCAAATTCCGTTTACATCAATCAGTATTTCAACAAATTAAATGTTGATGCACATTACAGTTCAACCGGACCGGAAATTTGGAAACAAACCAATGGCGAGATTACACATTTGGTTGCTGCAAGTGGTACAGGTGGAACAATTTCAGGTGTTTCCAGATATTTAAAGGAACAAAATCCTAAAATCAAAACATTGGGCGTTGATGCCTTCGGATCGATTTTAAAGAAATTTAAGGAAACTGGTGAGTTCGATAAAAATGAAATTTATCCTTACAGAATTGAAGGGTTGGGAAAAAATTTAATTCCGACCGCAACTGATTTTGATTCCATAGACGTTTTTGAAAAAGTGACAGATGAAGCAGCAGCCCATCGCGCCAGAGAACTTACTTTAACAGAAGGTTTGTTTACAGGATATACAAGTGGTGCTGTTATGCAGGCAACTATGCAATATGCAGAGCAAGGAATGTTTGATGAAAATTCTAAAGTAGTCTTAATTTTACCAGATCACGGTTCTCGTTATATGGAAAAAATTTATAGCGATGAATGGATGAAAGAACAAGGCTTTTTTGATTCAGAAAAACAAGCGCTCGCTGTAGTTGAGTATATTAAGTAAGTTATAAATGAAACAAAAAAAGGGTTTAAAAATTAATTTTTAAACCCTTTTTTTGTTTCATAACATTTGAATAGCAAAAAAAAAATCACTTACTTTGTACCCTTAAAAATGTAATTAGGATAAATACATTTTACACAAAAAAACACATAATGAAAGATTTATTTGAAAGAATTGTAAACGATAAAGGTCCATTAGGAAAATGGGCTGAACAAGCCGAGGGATACTACGTTTTTCCTAAGTTAGAAGGTGAAATCTCCAATAGAATGACTTTCAACGGCAAAAATGTAATTACCTGGAGTATTAATGATTATCTCGGATTGGCAAATCACCCGGAAGTTAGAAAAGTTGATGCTGAAGCAGCTGCACAATATGGTATGGCTTACCCTATGGGCGCAAGAATGATGTCGGGTCACACAAAATACCACGAACAATTAGAAAGAGAATTGGCAGAGTTTGAAAATAAAGAAGCTGCCTATTTAGTGAATTTCGGTTATCAGGGTATGGTATCTGCAATTGACGCTTTGGTTACCAAAAACGATGTTATTGTATATGATATGGATGCGCATGCATGCATTATAGATGGTGTTAGACTTCATCCCGGAAAAAGATTTACTTTTCAACATAACAATATAGAAAGTTTAGAAAAAAACCTGCAAAGAGCCACAAAAATTGCTGATGAAACCAATGGCGGTATTTTAGTTATCTCTGAAGGTGTTTTCGGAATGCGCGGTGAACAAGGGAAATTGAAAGAAATTGTAGCGCTTAAAGAAAAATATAACTTTAGATTTTTAGTTGATGACGCTCACGGATTCGGAACTCAAGGTGAAAACGGAAAAGGTACAGGTTTTGAACAAGGAGTGCAAGATGGCATAGATGTATATTTTGCAACATTTGCAAAATCTATGGCTGGTTTTGGAGCATTCTTCGCTGCAAATAAAGATATTATTCAGTATTTAAAATACAATATGCGTTCACAAATGTTCGCAAAATCTTTGCCAATGCCTATGGTTATAGGTGCTTTAAAACGTTTAGATATGCTTAGAACCATGCCAGAACTTAAAGAAAAGTTATGGGAAAATGTTCATGCGCTTCAAAATGGTTTAAAAGACCAAGGTTTTAATATTGGAAAAACAAATACTTGTGTTACTCCTGTATTTTTAGAAGGTGATATTCCTGAAGCAATGGCTATGGTAAATGACTTACGTGAAAATTATGGAATATTTTGTTCCATTGTAGTTTATCCCGTAATTCCAAAAGGATTGATTATTCTAAGATTGATACCAACTGCAACACATAATTTAGAAGATGTTAAAGTAACTATCGAAGCTTTTTCGGCGATCCGTTCTAAACTTGAAAGCGGTATTTATAAGCGCATTGCCGCCTCCATGATGGCGCAGTAAACAAAAAGCATTATTCATAAAAAAAGCCTTTTAGATTAATCTAAAAGGCTTTTTTTATGAAGGGCAATTAATTAATAACCTTCAGAGATATTTTTAAGTGCATTTTTATTTAATATTTTAATTTTTTTGCCAAGCAAATCAATCACGCCATCTTTTTTCAAGTTGGATAATAGCCGTATGGCAGATTCAGTGGCCGTACCAATGGTATTTGCAATTTCTTCTCTTGTTAAAATAACGTCTATACAATCTTCATTGTCAATACCGAATATTTCTTCCAAACTTAATAAAGTTTCCGCTAACCTGTCCTTAACCGGTTTTTGAGCCATTTGTGAAATAGAAGTATTCGCATGACTTAATTGAAGCGATATGTTTTTTATTAAATTTAAAGAAAATTGAGGATTGTCTCTGATGGATTCTAGAATGTCACCTTTAGGAATAAAACAAACGCGCATATCTTCCAATGCCGTTGCATTCAATCCAACGGGTTCTTCACTTAAAATAGAACGGTGTCCTAAAATATCACCGCCTTTTACAAATTTTATGATTTGTTCTTTTCCGTTTGTATTCAGTTTAGTCAATTTACATTTGCCATCTTGAATACAATATAATCCGTTGATAGAATTACCTTCAGTCATTATATTTTCACCTTTCTTAATAATAAGTGATGTCTTGTGATCTGAAAATCTTTCTAATTCGTCATGCGTTAAAGTTTTAAGAGCGTTAAAACGCTTCATAATACAATGTGAACAATTTGACATATTAAAAAAGAATTTAGTTAAGTAGTAACATTTGTAAAGGTACAAAAATAAATGATAAATGTCATAATTAGGAAATAATAAATCAATATTTTTGCGATGAAATTGAATTTAGAATGGATTTAGATAATTGTTATCATTGCGGCGCATCGTGTGGAAAAAGCCCGAAAATCTTTGATGAGAAGCAATTTTGTTGCAATGGATGCAAAACAGTTTATGAGATATTAAGCAACAACGAGTTAGGTTGTTATTATGACTTACAATTAGCACCGGGAACTATTCCTTCCGACATAAAAGGCAAGTATAATTATCTTGAAAATGAAGATATCATTGAAAAATTGTTGGAATTTAATGATACAGAAACTTCCGTAGTTAAATTTTTTATACCAAGCATTCATTGCAGCTCCTGTATTTGGATTCTTGAAAATTTAACCAAATTAAATGGTGGAGTAACGACTTCCATGGTTAATTTTCCAAAAAAAACCGTACGAATCACTTTCAAAAATAAAGCAACTAACTTAAAACAATTGGCCGAATTAATGACTACAATTGGTTATGAGCCTTATATAAGTTTGGATGATGCGGATGCAATAAAAAATAAAGTAGATAAAACGTTAATTTATCAGGTTTCAATCGCTGCTTTCTGTTTTGGAAATATTATGTTGCTGTCGTTTCCGGAATATTTTGATGCCGATGAGTTTTGGTTAGAAAAATACAAGCATGTATTTAGATGGCTCATGTTCGCCATGGCCATTCCTGTGGTTTTTTATTCTGCCAAAAATTATTTTATTTCTGCCTACAAAGGGCTTTCTCATAAAATTTTAAACATTGATGTTCCTATAGCTTTGGGAGTTTCTGTATTATTTATAAGAAGTACTGTTGAAATTGTTTTAAATATTGGCTCAGGTTTTTTTGACAGTTTGGCGGGATTGGTTTTCTTTTTGCTTTTGGGGAAATTTTTTCAGCAAAAAACCTACAACTTCTTGTCATTTGAACGCGACTATAAATCATATTTTCCAATAGCAGTCACAAAAATTGCGGACGGAATCGAAAAAAATATTCCTGTAAAAGATATTGAAAGGGGAGATCGCTTATTGATTAGGAATCAGGAGTTAATTCCTGTCGACGGAATTTTGATCAACGGCAATGCGTCCATTGATTATAGTTTTGTGACGGGGGAATCTTTGCCAGTAACCAAACAATCTGGCGACAAACTTTTTGCAGGCGGAAAACAAACTGCAGGCGCAATAGAAATGGAGGTTGTCAACACCATTTCGCAAAGTTATTTAACGCAATTGTGGAGCAACGATGTTTTTAATAAAACAACGGATCACACCATAAAAAACATCACTGACACTATCAGTAAATTATTCACTATCAATATTTTAACCATTTCTTTTTTAGCCGGTATTTTTTGGTACTTTTATAATTTGTCAATGGTATTTAATGTGGTTACTGCAGTGCTCATTATTGCATGTCCCTGTGCTTTGGCATTATCGGCACCATTTGCAATCGGTAATATTTTGCGAATTTTTGGTTATAACAAGTTTTATTTGAAAAATGCCGAAACTGTTGAAAACATTGCAAAAATTAACACCATTATTTTTGATAAAACCGGCACAATAACTTCAACCGACAAGTCACATTTGATTTATAGGGGAGATACATTAAACATTGATGAACTTAAAGCTGTTAAAAGTGTATTAAGGGCTTCAAATCATCCTTTAAGCCGATCGCTTTACGAGCATATTCAGGAAGAAGCATTGGTTGATAAACCAACTCATTTTGAAGAACTGCTTGGTAAAGGCATCCATGCAATCATAAACAATATGGAACTAAAACTTGGCTCGGCCAGTTTTGTTGGCGCAACTTCTTCTGAAACGAATGAAACGGCAATTCATGTAAAAATAAATAATGAGTACAAAGGAAGTTATATCTTCAAAAACAGCTACAGAGAAGGAACAAAGCACATTTTTGAAACGCTTTCAAAAAAATATAAATTGGTAATTCTTTCCGGGGATAACGATGGCGAAAAATCATATTTGGAAAAATTATTGCCAAAAAACACCATTTTTCAATTTAACCAGAAACCTGAAAACAAATTGGAATATATTAAAAAATTGCAGCAAAACGGAGAGAAAGTAATGATGGTAGGCGATGGTCTTAATGATGCAGGCGCTTTGGCACAAAGTAATGTTGGAATTGTAATCTCTGAAAATGTAAATGTATTTTCACCTGCCTGTGATGGAATTCTGGATGCGAAATTTTTTAACAATTTACCAAAGTTGTTAACTATATCAGCTAAAACCATAAGGATTATTAAGACAAGTTTTATCTTAGCTTTTTGTTATAATGTTATAGGAATGTATTTTGCCTTAACAGGTGCTTTAACCCCAATAATTGCTGCCATTTTAATGCCTGTAAGTTCAATAAGCATTGTAATTTTCGTGACAATTATGACAAATTTAGTTTCAAAAAAATATTTGAAATAATTTTATTAAATAGTAAAATCTGTAAGCTTAAGTGACAATTATCATTTTTTTTTATGGTGGAAAATATATATTTGTTTTTAAATTATTATTAACCAAAAAAATGGAAGTACTTTATATAACAATAGGCGTAAGCATTATTGTTGCCTTAATTTTTTTCTTTGCATTTATTAAATCAGTTAAGTCTGGGCAGTATGATGACACCTATACGCCTTCAGTCCGTATGCTGTTTGATGATGAACTGGTTATTGTTAAGAAAAAGGAAGATAAAGAATCAACAAGCAATCAAAATCAATCAAAAATAACTAACAATTAAATAATCAAACAAGTATGGAAAAAGAACAATTTTATTATGACAATAAAATCGTAAAAATGTTTCTTTGGGCCACAATTCTTTGGGGAATTGTAGGGATGTTGGTAGGGCTGACGGTTGCGCTGCTTTTTATATACCCGGGTTTATTGGAATTTGCGGGATCGGGTGATGCCATTTCATGGTTAAGCTTTGGCCGTTTAAGACCGCTGCATACAAATGCAGTAATTTTTGCTTTTGTGGGCAACGGAATTTTTTTAGGAGTTTATTATTCTACCCAAAGATTGCTTAAAGCGAGAATGTTTAACGAAGTTTTAAGCAGAATTCATTTTTGGGGCTGGCAGGCAATTATTGTTGCAGCTGCAATTACATTGCCTTTAGGGTTAACATCCTCTAAAGAGTACGCAGAATTAGAATGGCCAATAGATATTGCCGTTGTTGTAATTTGGGTGGTGTTTGGAATTAATTTAATCGGAACGATATTAAAAAGAAGGCAACGCCATATTTACGTGGCAATTTGGTTTTATATAGCAACCTTAGTTACCATTGCGGTACTTTATATATTTAACAATTTAGAAATGCCTGTATCCGCATTCAAAAGCTACTCGGTTTATTCGGGTGTGCAAGATGCGCTTGTTCAGTGGTGGTATGGACATAATGCAGTGGCATTTTTCTTAACCACACCAGTATTGGGATTAATGTATTATTTTGTTCCAAAAGTGGCAAACAGGCCGGTTTATTCTTATCGATTGTCCATTATTCACTTCTGGACTTTGATATTTTTGTACATCTGGGCAGGTCCTCACCATTTATTATATACGGCTTTACCGGAATGGGCCCAAAACTTGGGAACTGTTTTCTCAATAATGTTGATTTTCCCATCTTGGGGAGGTATGATTAACGGACTGTTAACCTTGCGAGGTGCTTGGGATAAAGTTCGTGAAAATCCGGTATTGAAATTCTTTGTGGTTGCAATTACTGGTTACGGTATGGCAACTTTTGAAGGACCAATGTTGTCGTTTAAAAATGTAAACGCAATTGGCCACTATACCGATTGGATAGTTGGTCACGTACATATCGGCGCTTTGGCCTGGAATGGTTTTATGGTGGCAGGTATTGTTTATTGGCTGGCTGAAAAACTTTGGAAAACAGAATTGTACTCAAAAAAATTAGCCAATACGCATTTCTGGCTAGGTACTTTGGGCATACTATTTTATGCAATTCCGTTATATGTGGCTGGGTTTACCCAAGCATTTATGTGGAAACAGTTTAATCCGGATGGTACTTTAGTTTACGGGAACTTTTTAGAAACAGTGACCCAAATTTTACCGATGTATATGATGCGTGCCATTGGAGGCACTTTATACTTAACCGGTTTTATTTTATTGGCAATTAACGTCATTAAAACAGCCAGAGCAGGTTCTCCTGTTGAGGATGAATTGGCTGAAGCGGCGCCATTGAAAAAAATTAGCGGACAAAGAATTGCCGGGGAAGGATGGCATACTTGGTTAGAAAGAAGAACTGTATTGTTCACCATCTTAACCACAATTGCCATTTTAATTGGCGGTTTGGTTGAACTTGTGCCTTTAATGTTGGTGAAATCAAACGTTCCTACAATTGCAAGCGTAAAACCATATACTCCTTTGGAATTGGAAGGAAGAGATATTTATATTCGTGAGGGATGCAACAATTGCCATTCTCAAATGATCCGTCCTTTCCGTTCAGAAGTTGAACGTTATGGAGAATATTCAAAAGCAGGTGAGTTTGTTTACGATTTCCCATTCTTGTGGGGTTCAAGAAGAACAGGGCCGGATGTGCATAGAGTTGGAGGAAAATACAATGACAATTGGCACTTTAACCATATGTCCGATCCACGTTCCACATCACCGGGCTCAATTATGCCACGTTATTCTTGGTTAATTAAAAACGATATGAATGCCTCAAATTTGGAAAGTAAAATGAAAGGATTGGTAACATTGGGTGTTCCTTATACTGCTGAAGAAATTACTGGCGCCAAACAAAAATTGATGGAGCAGGCAAAATTAATTGAAGGCAATTTAAGACAAGATCCCGAATTTGTAAAAAATTATGGATCAAGCAATATTCAGAATAAGGAAATTGTTGCGCTTATAGCTTATTTACAGCGTTTAGGCACTGATATTAAAGCGAATACAAAAACGGCACTAAAAAATAATTAATATGTTAAAATTTATATCACATAATTTTGATGGAATGAACGGAATTGAAATTTACCCGATCATTTCATTATTGCTGTTTTTTATAGTTTTTGTCACAATGTTAATTATTGTCATAAAAATGCCTAAAAACAGAATCGACGAATTAAGCCAATTACCATTAGATAACGACACTAACAGTAAAGAAAATAATCATGAATAAGAATTCAGAAAAGATATCGGGCTGGAAAAGATTTATGAAATCTATGACCAAAGCTCACGATTTAGGAACCGAAGAAGATATCATGCTCGATCACGATTATGATGGCATTAAGGAACTTGACAATGTTTTGCCGCCTTGGTGGCTGGCAGGTTTTTATATAACCATCGCCATCAGTATTTTTTATATTATTATGGCGGTAGGTTTCAATAAATACAATCAGGATGATGAGCTAAACGATGAAATGACTGCTGCAAAAGAAGAAATTGAAGCCTATAAAGCTGCAAATCCACAATTATTTGATGATGCAAACATTGTTGCTTATACAGATGCCGAAAATTTGGCAAAAGGAAAAGAACTGTTTACCACCAAAACTTGTGTTGTATGCCATATAGCGGATTTAGGCGGAAGTATTGGCCCGAATTTAACAGACAATCGTTGGATTTTAGGAGGAGATGTTAAAAGTATTTTTAATACCTTAACAAACGGAGGAAGGCCAGGGAAAGGAATGATCGCTTGGGAAAGTACCATCACAAGAGAAGAAAGAATACTATTGGCAAGTTATATTATCTCCATGCAGGGAACAAAGCCTGCGGCTCCAAAAGAGGCGCAAGGAGATATTATTTGGCCTGCAGAATAATAAAGAGAATTCATATTAAAAAACAAAAACCCTCTTTTGAGGGTTTTTGTTTTTTAATATGATTGGTTAATAATAGCCAATTTTTTATTTTTTTTGTCGTCTTTGTAACCAAGTGGTTGATTAATTAATCTTAAATTTACAAATTGATAGAAAATAGAGAATTGCCTTTTAAACTTAGCATGAAAACAGAAAATAAAGAGAGATTTAGAGATTCCATTGGAACAATAGATGAAAGCGGAAAGCGAAATTTTATTTTTCCAAAGAAACCAAAAGGAAAATTATACAATTATAGAACAATCGTAAGCTGGGTGCTTTTGGCATTTATGTTTGCGGCGCCTTTTATTAAAATAAACGGAAATCAGTTTTTGCTTTTTAATGTTATTGAACGCAAATTTCATATTTTCGGATTCCCTTTTTGGCCGCAAGATTTTCACTTGCTGGTAATTTCAATGCTTGTAAGCGTTGTGTTTATTATATTATTTACGGTGGTTTTTGGCCGAATATTTTGTGGATGGATTTGTCCGCAAACTATTTTTATGGAAATGATTTTCAGAAAAATAGAATATTTAATTGATGGAGACAGAACCAAACAAATTAAACTGGAAAAACAAGCTTGGAATGGAGAAAAAATTAGGAAACGCGTCACAAAATGGATTGCTTTTTTTCTAATATCATTTATAATTGCAAATGTTTTCTTTGCTTACATTATTGGCAGCGATGTTTTAATTGAACATATCACCGATGGCCCTTTTAACCATATAGGAACCTTAATTAAATTGTTGGTTTTTACCTTGGTATTCTATTTTGTATTCGCTTGGTTTAGGGAACAAGTTTGCATTATTGTTTGTCCCTATGGCCGATTACAAGGTGTTCTTTTAGACAATAAGTCCATTAATGTAGCCTATGATTTTGTTAGGGGAGAAGGCGAAAAAGGCAGAAAACCGGTGCGTAAAGGTGAAAATAGAGATGAATCCGGTTATGGTGATTGTGTAGAATGTATGCAATGCGTTCAGGTTTGTCCAACGGGAATTGACATTAGAAATGGCACGCAATTGGAATGTATTAATTGCACAGCCTGTATTGATGCTTGCGATGAAATAATGGACACTGTAGGTTTTGAAAGAGGCTTGATTCGTTACGCTTCCGAAGACAATATAGAAAAGAAGGAAAAATTAAAATTTAATGCGCGTTTAATTGCTTATTCTACCTTATTGACCATATTGGTTGGCGTACTTATTACAATGATATTTTTAAGAAATGATGTAGAAGCCACCATTTTAAGATTGCCTGGCCAAATTTTTCAAACTACGGAAACTACCGTAAAAAATGTTTATACGTTTAAATTGATAAATAAAACCACTGAAAATATTGAGGACATTGAATTTAAATTAATTTCCCATAAAGGAGCAATAGAATTGATAGGCGGACTTTCCAAAGTCGAAAAACAAGGATTAAAGGAAGGCACATTATTTATTGAAATTGATAAAAAAGATTTAAATTCGTCAAATGAAAAATTGAAAGTTGGGGTGTATTCACAAGGAAAATTAATTGAAAAAACCACCACCACTTTTGCTGGACCAATAAAAATTGATTAAATGAAGTTTAAAATTAGCTGGCCAACAGGCATTATTATTGCAATGTCGGCATTCATCATATTTATACTGTCTTTTGTTTACAAGGCCACTTTTATGCCTCAATATGACCATCATTTAGTTTCTGATGATTATTATAAAGACGAATTGAATTACCAACAGGAAATTGATAAATTGAATAAAGCGGCAACATTGAAGAAAGACGTTACGTTAACTAAAGTGGCTGAAGGTTTGTTAATTAAGTTTCCGACTGAATTTGATCCCGAAAAAATAACGGGAACAATTTCATTTCAACGACCTTCTAACGATAAAATTGATTTTGAACTTCCCATAAAATTAATAACTGCCGACTATTTAATATCAGATGATAATTTGGTGCAAGGAATTTGGAATGTGAAAATTGAATGGGTTATTAACGGCACCACTTATTTATTTAAGGAGAAATTAATGTATTAATATGCTTTGGACTGCACTTATTTTAGGTTTGGCGGGCGGATTTCACTGTATTGGAATGTGCGGACCAATTGCGTTCATAATTCCGGTTAACAGGTCCTCAAATACCTCGTTAATTTTTCAAACCTTTTTATATCATTTTGGCAGGTTGTTGAGTTATTCATTAATAGGATTGCTTTTTGGTTTTATAGGAAAAGGGTTGTATTTGGCAGGTTTTCAACAACGTTTGTCAATTTTAATGGGTGTTATAATGATTGTTACCATTTTAATGCCTGTTTCAGTCTTTAACAAATACAATTTTTCAAAACCGCTATATAAAATTATTGCTCGGGTTAAATACAATCTCGGAATTTATCTTAACAAAAAATCGAACAAAGCCTTATTTTCAATCGGTTTTTTTAACGGTCTTTTACCTTGCGGCTTGGTGTATATCGCTGTAATTGGTTCAATTTCAACCGGCAACGCTGTTCAGGGCGCTTTATATATGGCTTTATTTGGTGTGGGAACGATTCCGATGATGACCGCAGCGGTGTTATTGGGAAATTTTGTAAGTGTATCCTTGCGTGCTAAATTTCAAAAAATTATCCCTGTTTTTGTTATTATAATCGGATTATTATTTATTTTGCGAGGACTGGGATTGGGAATTCCATATTTTTCACCTTCTGATGCAAAATTACAGCCAGCAAGTGACCCGGAAATTTGTTTAACTTTTGAAAAAATAGACTATAATGCAAGAATCTCCTAAATTGACGATGGAAGATTTTGAAAAAGTTTCTTCAAATCAAGAACTTTTAAAACTCATTAAGGAAAAAAATATTCCTTTTGATAAAGTCGCAAAACGATTGTTTTATGAAGTAGAGCTGCGCAATTTACAAATTGAATTGGTGAAGCTGCAACAGTGGATTACAAAAAATAAAATGCGGGTGGCCATCATTTTTGAAGGACGCGATGCCGCTGGAAAAGGAGGGAATATTCGCAGGTTTACGGAACATTTGAATCCGCGTGCCATGAATGTGGTGGCATTAACAAAACCTACAGAAATTGAGCGTGGCCAATGGTATTTTAGACGATATATTAAAGAAATGCCAAACACCGGGGAAATTGTATTTTTCGATAGAAGTTGGTACAACAGGGCTGTTGTTGAGCCGGTTATGGGTTTTTGTACAGAAACTCAATATCAAAATTTTATGGTTCAGGTTTCTGAATTTGAACATATGATGTATGAAGATGGCATGGTTTTAATAAAATTTTGGTTTTCAATTTCAAAAGAAGAACAATTGTCTCGCTTTAATGCGCGTATTGCAACACCTTTAAAACGTTGGAAATTTAGTCCGGTCGACAGGAAAAGTCAGGAGCTTTGGGATCAATACACACATTACAAAGAACAAATGTATAGCCGAACACACACCAGCTATAGCCCGTGGATTACCGTGAAGGCAAACGACAAAAAATTGGCGCGTTTGGAAAGCATCAGATATGTGCTGTCCCAATTTAACTATGAAGGAAAAGAAAATGCTTCCACCATATTATTTCCAGATCCAAATATTGTGATGCGTTATTACCGTTCAGCCAAACAAATTGATTAATCATGGAGTCCTATAAATTAACCGAAAAAGACGTAGAAATTCTTAACACAAATAAGGGATTAAGAGCTTTATTTTCAAAAGAGCCCTATAATTTAGAGAAGGCTGTCAGGTATGTTAGATATGAAAATAAATTAAAAAAACTTCAGGTTGAACTCATAAGACTTCAAACTTGGGCAATTGAAGAAAATGAACGAATTATCATCATCTTTGAAGGAAGGGATGTGGCCGGAAAAGGCGGTGCAATAAGGCGCGCAACCGAACGGATGAATCCTCGGCATTATCGTATAGTTGCCTTGTCAAAACCTACGGAAGATGAGCGATCACAATGGTATTTTCAACGTTATGTAATTCAATTTCCTAAAGCCGGTGAGATCATTTTTTTCGACAGAAGCTGGTATAACAGGGCCGTAGTTGCTCCTGTAAACGGTTTTTGCACGCAACAAGAATATGAAACTTTCATGAATCAGGTAAATGAATTTGAACGTATGATTACCGAATCGGGCATTCATTTGGTTAAAATTTACATGTCTATCTCAAAGAAAGAACAAGCGAAACGTTTTGAGGACTTAAAAAGCGACCCATTAAAACAATGGAAAATAACGCCGGTTGATGAAAGAGCCCAAGAGTTATGGGATGTATATACGTACTATAAAAATAAAATGTTTGCAAAAACAAAAGAAGGCGTAGTTGCCTGGAAAATAATTAAAGCGAATAAAAAAACGTATGCCAGGGTAGTGGCAATTAACCATATTTTAAGCAGTATTCCTTATGATAAAAAGAGGGAAGTTTAACTGTTAAATTTCTTTGCCTTCAATAAACACTTTATCAATATGGCTGTTTCCAAATGAATAGGGAAGGAATCCATAACTTGGAATTTCTTTGGTAATCATGAAATTTGTTTTTTTTCCTTTACAAATGCTTCCATGTGTTTTTTCCAAGCCCATGGCATAAGCACCGTTAATTGTAGCGGCATTTATGGCCTCTTCCGGGGTCATTTTCATTTTAATGCAAGCAGTTGAAATAACAAAGTTCATATTGCCGGAAGGAGTTGAACCGGGATTGTAGTCGGTAGCCAGCGCCAAAGGTAAGCCTGCATCAATCATTTTTCTTGCCGGCGCATAAGGAATGCTTAAAAAATAAGAACAGGAAGGCAAGGCAACAGGCATGGTACAAGTATTTTTTAAAACTTCAATATCTTCATCTCTCATAAGTTCCAAATGATCTACAGAAAGGGCTTTGTGTTTTACGCCAACCTGAACACCGCCAATGGCCGTAAACTGATTCACATGAATTTTGGGAATTAAACCATATGTAACTCCAGCCTTTAAAAGTCGGTCGGTATCATCAACAGAAAAATAGCCAGTTTCGCAAAAAACATCAATGTATTCTGCCAAATGTTCTTTTGCGACCAAAGGTAAAATTTCATCAATCACTTTATCTAAATAGCCGCTTTTATTGTTTTTAAATTCTGAAGGCAGGGCGTGAGCTCCCAAAAAAGTGGACTTGATGGTAATTGGGTAGTTTTCATTCAGTTTTTTTATAACGCGCAACATTTTTATTTCCGCTTCAATTGTCAAGCCATAACCCGATTTTATTTCAACGGCACCTGTGCCCAATTTCATAATTTCTTCAATGCGTTTTGCAGATTGTTGGTACAAATCTTCTTCGGAAGTTTGTTGTAATTTTATGGCTGAATTTAAAATTCCGCCGCCATTGTTCGCAATTTCTTCATAAGAGAGTCCATTTATCCTGTCAATAAATTCCTGCTCCCTATTTCCGGCATAAACAATATGCGTATGGCTGTCGCACCAAGTTGGAAGCACCATTTTTCCGGTCACATCGATGGTTTTATCAACTTTAATTTTAGGCAAATCTTCCATCTTTCCAAAATCTAGGATAATTTCGTCTTCAATCAATAAAAAGGCATTTTTTATGGTGGGAAGCACCTTCATTGCCAATCCGCAAACCATTGTTTTCGGCATGTTTTCAACTTGCAGCAATTCTTTTATATTGATAATTAATGTTGTCATATTTATAAAATCTTCGCTCAAATATACAGCAATTTTAGAGAGCATAAAAGAGGATTTTTATATTGATTCTAGATTAAGGAAAATGCTGTTTTTTTAGGACATTTATCATATAATAAAGCGTAATTAGCATTATATTTGCACAAAATTAAAAATAATGAAAAAAGCCATATATATAGCAACCAGTGAAGCTAACAGTGGTAAGTCAATTGTCACTTTGGGGTTGATGAGGATGTTGTTGGGGAAAACTGCAAAAGTCGGTTATTTCAGACCTATCATTGACAATGTCAAAAAAGGTAAAAAGGACAACCATATCAATACCATTATTTCACATTTTCAATTAGATATTAAGCCTAATGATGCTTATGCGTTTACACGAAGTGAATTTATAAATATGCGGAATAATGGAAAAGAAGGGGAAATATTCGACACCATTATTTCAAAATACAAAGCGTTAGAAGAAAAAAACGATTTTATGCTGGTTGAAGGCACCGACTTTTCAGGTGAAGGAATGGCCATTGAATTGGATGCAAATATTTTAATCGCCAAAAATTTAGGAATCCCTGCAATAATCGTTTCTAGCGGTGTTGGTAAAACATTGGATGAATTTATAGAAGGATTGCATTTGGCTTATGATTCCTTCAAAGAAAAAGAAGTGGAAGTTTTGGCGGTTATTGCCAATAAAGTTCAGGAAAAAAACATTGAGATTGTTAAAAACGGCGTTGAAAAAAACTTGCCAAAAGATGTTTTTGTAAATGTGATTCCGTTGATAGCCTCGTTAAACAATCCAACTATAAAAGAAATTGCAAAAGCTATTGATGCTAAGATTTTGTTTGGTAAAGAACTTATAAATAACCAAACGACAAGTTTTAAGGTTGGGGCCATGCAATTGCGGAACTATTTAAAACAGTTAGAAGAAAATTGTTTAATCATTACGCCGGGCGACAGAGCCGACATTATTTTAGGAGCTTTACAGGCTAATATTTCTACCAATTATCCTTCAATTTCAGGAATCGTTTTAACAGGCGGCATTCTTCCTGAAGAACCTATTATTAAGTTAATTGAAGGTTTGCCTCAAATTGTTCCAATATTAACAGTTAATGAAGGAACCTTTGATGTGGCCAATAAAATTGGGGCAGTTCGTTCTCATATGTATGCTGAAAATAAAGAAAAAATCAATATTTCTTTAAATACCTTCGACAAGTATGTTGAAGTTGATAAATTGAATGATAAATTAATTACCTTTAAAAGCACTGGAATTACGCCAAGAATGTTTCAATATAATTTATTGAAACGCGCAAAAAAGATAAGAAAACATATTGTATTGCCGGAAGGTAATGACGACAGAATTATAACGGCAGCTGCACGTTTGGTTCAGAGTGATATTGTTGATTTGACTATTTTGGGAACTAAAAGCAATATTGAAAATAAAATACTTCAATTGGGTCTGAAATTAGATTTAGACAAAGTGAAAATTATCAACCCAATAGAATCTGAATATTATCAGGATTTCAGCAATACCTTATTTGAACTTAGGAAAGACAAAGGCTTAACCATTGATATGGCAGAAGATTTGATGAGCGATGTTTCCTATTTTGGAACGATGATGGTTTATAAAGGATTGGCTGACGGAATGGTTTCTGGAGCAGCGCATACCACACAACACACCATTAAACCTGCGTTGCAGTTTATTAAAACCAAACTGGGCGTTTCAGTGGTTTCCTCCATCTTTTTTATGTGTTTGGAAGACAGAGTTTCTGTTTTTGGCGATTGTGCTATCAACCCGAACCCAACTTCTGAGCAGTTGGCAGAAATTGCAATTTCTTCAGCAGAATCAAGCATAAATTTTGGAATGGAGCCAAAAATAGCGATGCTTTCTTACTCATCGGGCGCCTCAGGAAAAGGGGAAGATGTTGAAAAAGTGAGAAGGGCTACCGAAATTATCAGGGAAAAAAGACCGGATTTAAAAGTGGAAGGTCCAATTCAATATGATGCAGCGGTTGATGCCACCATCGGAAAAAGCAAAATGCCCGATTCTGAAGTTGCAGGACGCGCAAACGTATTAATCTTTCCCGATTTAAATACAGGAAACAATACTTATAAAGCAGTTCAAAGAGAAACTGGCGCATTGGCAATCGGCCCGATGTTACAGGGTTTAAACAAGCCGGTAAACGATTTAAGCAGAGGATGCACGGTAGACGATATTTTTAATACCGTAATATTAACAGCAATACAAGCACAAGGATTTTAAATGAAGATATTAGTTATAAATTCAGGCAGTTCATCCATTAAATATCAATTATTCAGGATGCCTGAAGAAGAAGTTATTTGTTCAGGATTGGTGGAGCGGATTGGCTCAAAAGATGCCGAAATCCACTATAAATCGAATCATACCAAAATTGATGAGGTATTAGATATTCCAAATCACACGGTTGGCTTGGAAAAAGTTGTCAATCTTTTATTGGATGAAAAAATTGGCGTTATAAAATCTACTTCAGAAATAGTGGCCGTTGGCCATAGAGTGGTTCACGGCGGAAGCACTTTTTCAAACACAACCATCATTAATCAGGAAGTTAAAGACAAAATAAAAACGTTGTTTTCCTTGGCGCCACAACACAATCCGGCAAATTACGAAGGAATTGTGGTTGCGGAATCATTTTTCCCAAATGCAAAACAAATTGCTGTTTTTGATACCGCTTTTCACCAAACTATTCCGGTTGAAGCCTATAAATATGCCATTCCGACTAAATTTTTAGTGGAAGACAATATTCGTTTGTATGGTTTCCACGGAACAAGCCATAAATATGTTTCGGAACAAGCAATTGAACATTTGGGTCTGAAAAATTCAAAAATAATTACCATTCATTTGGGAAATGGCTGCAGTATGACGGCCGTTAAAGACGGAAAAAGCATTGACCACACACTTGGTTTCGGACCGGTTACCGGACTTATTATGGGAACAAGAAGCGGCGATATAGACCACGCCATTATTTTTCATTTGGTTAATAATTTGGGATATTCGCTAGATGAAGTGAATAATTTGCTTCAAAAAGAAAGCGGTATGTTTGGTTTAACGGGTTACAGTGATTTGCGTGACATTGAATCGGAAGCTGAAAAAGGAAATAAGGAATGTCAGTTGGCATTGGATATGAATGCTTACCGAATTAAAAAATATATTGGTGCTTATGCAGCTGCCATGAATGGGCTGGATGCCATCATATTTACTGCAGGAATAGGAGAGAACTCAAGTTTTATAAGAAAGCTGGTTTGTACAAATATGGACTATTTTGGAATAGAATTGGATGCCAAAAAAAACAATATCAGGGCAAAGGAACTTACTGAAATTCATACGCAACATTCAAAAACAAAGATTTTAATTGTGCCAACCAACGAAGAAGTTGAAATTGCCAAGCAGTCTTTTGAATTGCTCAATTAGCTCAATAAGAGAAATAAAAAAAGCATTGAAAATTTTCAATGCTTTTTTTATTTTCAAAATTCAAAATTATTTTAGCGTACCAATCATTTCTTCAGGTTTTACCCAAGCATCATAATCTTCCGCAGTAACATAGCCCAATCGAACGGCTTCTTCTTTTAAGGTTGTTCCGTTTTTGTGTGCGGTATTGGCAATTTCTGCGGCTTTATAGTAACCAATTTTGGTATTTAAAGCAGTCACCAGCATTAACGAATTGTTAACCAATTCTGTGATGCGTGAATAATTTGGTTCAATGCCAACAGCGCAGTGTTCATCAAAACTAGCGCAGGCATCACCAAGCAAACGAGCCGATTGCAAAAAGTTAACCGCCATAATAGGTTTAAAAACGTTTAACTCATAATGGCCTTGAGTTCCGCCAATGGTAATGGCAACATCATTACCCATCACTTGTGCGCAAACCATAGTTAAAGCTTCCGCCTGGGTAGGATTTACTTTTCCCGGCATAATGGAACTTCCAGGTTCATTTGCAGGAATAATCAATTCTCCAATACCTGAACGTGGTCCAGAAGCCATCATACGAATGTCATTCGCAATTTTGTTTAAGGACACCGCCAATAATTTTAAGGCACCGTGACTTTCCACAATGGCGTCATGTGAAGCCAACGCTTCAAATTTATTTTCAGCAGTAATAAATGGCAATTTGGTAAATTCCGCTATTTTTTTCGCCACCAAAACATCATAACCTTTTGGAGTATTCATTCCGGTACCAACAGCGGTTCCGCCTAGAGCCAATTCAGATAAATGTGACAACGTGTTTTTCAACGCTTTTAATCCGTGATCTAATTGAGAAACATAGCCTGAAAATTCTTGACCAACTGTTAAAGGCGTTGCATCCATTAAGTGTGTACGGCCAATTTTTACCACATCTTTAAACGCTTCAGATTTTGCTTTTAAAGTATCGCGCAATTTTTCAACTCCGGGAATAGTGGTGTCAATAATCATTTTATAACAGGCAATATGCATTCCCGTAGGGAAAGTATCATTGCTCGATTGTGATTTATTTACGTCATCATTAGGCTGAATTGATTTTTCGCCTTCGCCAATAACGCCACCTAACATTTCGTGAGCGCGATTTGCAATCACCTCATTACAATTCATATTGCTTTGGGTTCCTGAGCCAGTTTGCCAAATTACCAACGGAAATTGGTCATCGTGTTTGCCTTCTAAAATTTCATCGCAAACGGCAGAAATAATATCACGTTTTTTTTCCGGAAGCACGCCCAAATCACAATTTGCATGGGCAGCCGCTTTTTTAAGGTAAGCAAATCCGTAAATAATTTCTAAAGGCATGGAGGCTGAAGGCCCAATTTTAAAATTGTTTCGGGAACGTTCAGTTTGGGCACCCCAATATTTATCGGCAGGAACTTCAACATTTCCCATGGTGTCTTTTTCTATTCTATATTTCATATTATTATGTTTTTCGATTTTGATGAATCACAAAGTTACCAATTATGGTGTTTTAGTCTATAAAGTTGCTCATTTTTTTTGATTCATTTGGTGAGAAATATCACTTTTAAAAAAATAATAATTTGTGTGATAAATTAAAAATAAATACTAATTTTGTAATTATTAAAAAACAACCTTAAAAAGTTATGGATTTATCGCAGTTTTCAGGATTTTTAGTTTTCTTAACCATTTTTACAATGGGATTTTGGTTAATGATTTTTTTAATAACCTTTGTCGTTCCTTATTGGTTATTCGGATATTTTAAAGAATCTTGGAAATATAGAAAAGAAGATAAAGCGGCAGCTAAAAAAGAATAATATTACATTAAAGTAATAAAAAAAGGGCAATTGAAAAATCGCCCTTTTTTTGTGTTTTGTAATGCTTAAAACATTCCTTCCTCGCCGCCATTTTCTTCTCTTTGCGGTCTTTCGTTTTTCTTATTTTGATTAAATCTATAGGTGAAATTCAGCATAATTTGTCTTTTTCGCCATTGAAATTCATTTACCGAAATTATAGTAGGAGAAGAAATAGTTGGAGAATAATTGGTTGAATTTCGCTTTCTTGAATTAAATAAATCGCTGACATTTAACGAGAGCGTTCCTTTTTCTTTCAAGATGTCTTTGCTGAAGGCAAGATTTACATTGTACATTCCTTTTATTTTGGATGTTGCAGATTCTGAAGGCCCCATATACATACCGCTGGTTTGCCAATCTATTCCGCCAGGTAACGAAATTCTTGATTCCAATCGGGTAAACCAACTTACATTTTCTTTATCATAATTTATTCCATCGAAATCTCCATCGGTCACTGATTTAAAAAAGTTAAAACTGTTGGTCATTTTCCACCACTTTAACGGATTGTAATTTGCTGTAAATTCAAAACCATATCGATCTTGTGAACTTAAATTTATGGGTGTCATTATAATTACTGGGGTATCAACTCCATTAACCTCTCTAATTTCATCATTTTGCGCCATTTCAATATTGTTAATGGCATGTTGATAGTAAAGAGAAGAATTCAAAGTTAACTTTTCCCATTTTTTTATATAACCTAAATCGAAGGAATTGGTGTAAGTAGGGTCTAAATTAACATTGCCTTTTCTAATAAATGTTTGGCTGGTACGTGATTCAAAAGGATTTAAAAACCAGTGCCCTGGACGTCGCAATCTTCTGCTGTAACCCAATGTAAGGCTTTCACCTTCACTAAATTCCAATCCTAAATTAACAGTTGGAAAAAATTCAGTGAAATTTTTGTCGAAATTTTCATTCGTTTGAAGCAGATTAATTTTCCTGTCGGTGTTTTCCATTCTTAAACCCAATAAGTATGAAAATTTATTTACTTTATTTCCGTATTGAGAATAAAGGGAATAAATATTTTGCTCAAAATCTAAGGTATTTGAAAAATTGGCGTTGTTTACGAATTGGTTTGTTGATGAATCATATCCTTCAACTACATAATCTGATGTTAATTTGTTTAAATCGGTGTTGAAACCAAATTCAAATTGCGAATTTTTCCCTATCGGCAATACGTAATCACCTTTAATCAAAACATTTTTTGAGTTATTGTCTGTTGAGTTTCTTTCAGACTCATTCTCGAATAAAACAGGAAAAATATTAAAATCGGAGATTAAAGCACTGCTATTTTCAATGCTTTCTTCATATTGAAAATCTAAGGTCAATTTATGTCCGTCTTTGTTAAAATCGTGCAAAAAATTTAAAGAATACTCTGTGGTTTTGTCATTTTCATCAGCAAGCTCAACTCGTTTATTGGTACGGGTTAAAATTTTATTTTCATCGAATTCATCACTGATATTTGTTGAAACATCCTCACCATTAGACTCGCGATATAAAACGGTACCGGTTAATGAAGTTTTATTCGACAAAAAATATTCCAATCCAAATCGCGTATTGTAACTGTCATGTTGACGGTCATAATCTCTAATTTCATTTCTAAAGTCTGGTGTCGTTCCCGTAGGGTTTAAATAAGTCACATCACTTTTTGAATTTCCCGGAGCATTTCTGTAGTTATAACCACCGCTTCCAAAAAAGTTGGCCTTGTTTGTTCTGTAATTTAGATTGGCTGAAAGACCATAATTATCTGGAATTCCTGCGGAAGCCGAAACAGAGCCATTAAATCCATTAGCCTTGCCTTTTCGAAGGATAATATTTAAGATTCCTGCAGTTCCTTCTGCATCATAACGCGCTGACGGACTCGTAATAACTTCAACTTTTTCAATAGCATCTGCCGGCAATTGACGCAAGGCATCCGTACTGCTTAAACCAACCAATCCCGATGGTTTTCCGTTAATTAAGATCCGAACATTTTCACTGCCGCGCAAACTCACATTTCCTTCCACATCAACAGAAACCGATGGAACATTGTCCAAAACATCGCTAGCAGTTCCGCCTTTTACGGTCATGTCTTTGCCAACATTGTATATTTTTTTGTCCAATCTTATTTCAACAGTGCTTTTTTCGGCAATAATTTCTACTTCATTTAAAGTTTGTGCATCAACTTGCAAGGTAATTGTGCCCAAATCGGTATTGCCGTTAATTTCTTTGCTTTTAAATGTTTTTGTTTTAAAGGAAATAAATTCGATTGAAATATCATAAACACCTTTTGCAACTTGAATGTTAAATTCTCCTTTGGTGTCTGTAATGCCACCGGTTATAATTTTACCGTCTAAAGATTTGATGACGATTGTGGCGTATTCTAAAGGTTGTTTGGTGTCATTGTCGATAACTTTACCAGTTATAGTAATTTTTTCAATAGAATTGGTATTTGTTGCTCCTAAACTAAGAGTGATTATGCTTAATATAAATAGAAATATACTTTTTTTCATGAATGATTTATTGGTTATTTTATAGAGCAAAGATACATGTTGCGCAATTACTTTTATGTTAACTAGTGTTAACGACTGTGATTAAAAGTGAAAACGTTTAAGTAATATTGTCTTAAATTAAAAATTATTTAACCTATTGAAAATCAATAGATTGATAAATTTTAAATAATAAAATGGGAAGAATGAATTTAATTTTCATTAGGATGAAACTGTTAATAAACTCATAAAATTTATAAAATTGATTTTATAAGTTCCGGCGGGCGCCCAATCACAGCTTTATCGTTGTTAATAACAATTGGTCTTTCAATAAGTTTTGGGTTTTTAACCATTGCCATAATAATTTCTGAATCTGAGAGGTTTTTGCCTTTGTAATTTTCTTTCCAAATTGCTTCGTTTTTTCGAACCAAATCAATAGGAGGGATGCCCAATAATTTTATGATTTCAGTTAATTCGTCTTTTGAAAGCGGCGTTTCTATATAGTTGATGATTTCAAAAGGCAATTTAGATTCCTGCAAAATTGCCAAACCTTCCCTGCTTTTTCCGCAACGCGGATTGTAATAAATTTTCATGAATTTTATTTGTCCAAAAATAACGATTAGTAATTTGGTTTCATTTCTTTTTTCTCAAAATCAATTTTTCTGTCCTTTAAACTTTGATTAAACCGGTAAGTAAAAGACAATAAAATTGTTCGGTATTTATTTTGGATGATGCTTTTTGAAAAATAACTCGAATTAAATCGATCTCTGTCGGTTTTACTTGATTTAAAAACATCATCAACAGTTAAACTTATTGAAGCGTCTTTATTCAATAAATCTTTATTGATGGCGGCACTTGCGTAAGTATAGGCTTTTCTTGTTGAATATGGACCTTTTGAAATCAAATAATGTTTTGCATTTATTTGAATATCAAATGCTTTAGGTATTTTTAATTGGGAGAGTAAACTAAAAGTACCGTTAAAACTAGCGTGATTATAATTCTTAACAATGGTTTCATTGGCTAAATTTTCTATTTCAAAAGTGCCTGATTGGTCAAAATTATACAGATTTATATTTCCTGTAAAATTTAAATTTTTGACAGGTTTATAATTTGAAGTAATATTTACCCCATACATATCAACTTTTCCAATGTTAAAAGGCGTAGTTATAATTTTATTTACACCATTAATTTGTTGCCCGGTTTCATAGGAAACATCTTGCCAATAATCTTTGTAGCTATTAAAATAAAGGGAAGATGAAAATGTGATTTTATTGCCATAATAGCTATAACCCAAACTTGAAGCGTCAACAAAAATTGGATCTAAATTTGGATTCCCAATGTACGATGATGTTTCGCTATATTTTTGCTCAAAAGGCTGTAAATGTTCATAGGAAGGCGTAAACATTTTTTTTGAATAACTGAGACTTAAACTTTTTAAGTCATTAATGGAATATTGTAAATAAACAGAGGGGAAAATTTTGTTGAAATTATTTTTTTGAAAATTATTTAAATTTAAATAGTTGGCTTTCATTTCCAAAAATTCCGCTCTTAGCCCTATATTATAATAAAATTTTTCACTTTGATTTTCAAATTCAATAAATGCCGCATTTAACTTTTCTGAATAATCGATATTATTTTGAACTGAAGCGCTGGAATATTTAAAAGGAAGTTCCATGTATTCTCCTTTATATCCAATGCTGTAATTTGCTGTTTCACCAATTGGGTTTATAAAATTAAGTTCAAAATTTGCTTTTTCTAATTTATTTTTTTCGGTATAAACTAGGTTGCTGAAATTTTGATTGGTGTTTGAAATATTATTGTTAACATCATCAAAATCTTTTGTAAATGAGATGTTTGTGGTAAGTTTTTGACCTTCTTTGATAAAATTGTGTTCAAAGTCAACAACAAATTCATACAGTTCATTTTCCAATTTTCCAATATGCGTCCTGTCATTTGTAGCTGTTGGTACTTTTGCTGCATTAAAAATACTTGAAGAGGTTATTGTGTTGCTTTTGTTGACTACATTTTGAAAATTAACACTGGCAGAAATCGTCGTACTTTTTGATAAATAGAAATCTGTGCCAATGGTGCCATAAAAAGCGTCTTTTTTGCTGTTAAATTCGCTGTTTTCATTCAAAAATGAAGTGGTGTTGTTATTTTCAAAATATTCATTTTCAGAGGAAGCTGACGTTATTGGATTGCTTTTATTATATGATGCATTGACAAAAAAGTTTAGTTTTTCTGTTTTGTTGTTTAAGGTAATTAAGCCGCCATAATAATCCTTATGCCCACCTGTAGTTGTTAAAGATGCATTTAAACCTTCATCTTTACCCTTTTTTAAGATGATATTAATAATACTTAGGGCAGAAGCATCATATTTTGCTCCTGGATTTGTAATCACTTCAATGTTTTCAATTGAACCTGCCGGCAAAGATTTTAAGGCTTCTGATTTGGATAATGACGATGTTTTACCATTAATTAATACCTGAACATTACCTTGACCTTGAACGGATATATTTCCATTAGGATCAACGCTTACCGAAGGAATATTATTTAAAGCATTTGTTGCGGTGCTTCCCGCTGTGGAAATGTCTTTATCCACATTATAAACAATTTTGTTAGGCTTCAGTTCCAGTGTCTTTTTTTCACCAATAATTTCAATTTCACTTAAAATTTCTGTATCCAGTTCCATTTCAATAATTCCAACATTTAAATCTCTTGAAATGGCGGAAATGTTCAGATTTTTTGTTTCGTACGAAATAAATTCTACAGAAACGTTGTAGGTTTCTTTTTCAACATCAATCGAAAAATTTCCTTTTTGGTTCGTGATACCTCCAAATTTTATGTGATTGGAATCGATACTTTTAAAAATAATGGTGGCATCTTCTAAGGGTTTTTTTGAAGTGGCATCAATTATTTTTCCGGTAATGGTGTAAGTTGGGGTGGTATTTTTTTGGCTAAAACTTAATATTGGGGTTAATATAATTAGCAATAACAATAGTTTCCTCATAGAAAATTATTTATTTAAAAATTCATAGCTTTTTTAATCGTTAATTTAACGAATAACATCGTTTTTCATAAACGTAAAAATACACATTATTGTTAATAAACAACGCTTTGACTAATAAAAATTACTAATTATTACGAAAATTGTAGTTTAAGTCATAAAAAATTAGAAGATGATTTTATGTGATTTTAATTCATTCAACAGTTGCTGGGGAGATTTATAATGAATTCCTTGAATTTTAAGCGCCTTGGCAGCAATCACATTTTCTTCATTGTCATCAATAAAAATGGTATTTTCTGGGTTGATGGCATATTTATCAACGGTGAGTTTGTATATTTCCGGAAAGGGTTTGCGCATTTTTTCCTGTCCGGAAACCACCACACCATCAAAAAATTTAAAAAAAGGAAACAATTCCAATCCTTTGTCCCATTTTTCGGCGCTCCAGTTGGTAAGCGCATAAATTTTATAGTTCCCTGAAGCTTTTAATTTTTTAAACAAATCAACATTTTCTTCAATTGGCCCAGAAAACATTTGGTGCCATTGGTTGTAGTACAAGCGAATTAAATCTTCATGTTCAGGAAATTCGGCAATTTTTGCAGCTTCGCCTTCTTCAATGGTTCTTCCACCATCTTGTTCAGCATTCCAAGCACTGGTGCAAACGTTATTCAAAAACCACTGTACTTTTTTTTCATTGCCATTAAATACTTTTCGGTACAAATACTCTGGTTTCCAGTCTACCAAAACGCCGCCTAAATCAAAAATTACAGTATCAATTTTGTTTGTCATTACATTTCATTTTTGGTTTCTTTTTGTCCTTGTTGCATTAAATAGGCTTTTATAAAATCGTCTAAATCACCATTCATCACCGCTTCCACATTTGCGGTTTCGTGGCCTGTTCTCACATCTTTAACCAATTTATAGGGGTGAAATACATAATTTCTGATTTGGGAGCCAAATTCAATTTTTAGTTTGTTTGCTTCAATTTCACTTCGTTTTTCGCGTTGTTTTTGCAGTTCAATTTCATACAATTGAGATTTCAACAATTGCATGGCTTTGTTTTTATTGTCGAGCTGTGAACGCGTTTCAGAATTTTCAATCATAATTCCCGAAGGTTTATGGCGCAAACGAACTGCCGTTTCCACTTTATTTACATTTTGCCCGCCCGCACCGCTTGAACGCATGGTTTCCCAAGTAATATCGGCTGGATTGATATCAATTTCAATACTGTCATCAACTAGCGGATAAACATAAACGGAAGCAAATGTGGTATGGCGTTTTGCATTGCTGTCGAATGGCGAAATTCGCACCATTCTGTGAACGCCATTTTCGCCTTTTAAATAGCCAAAAGCATATTCACCTTCAATTTCTATGGTGACGGTTTTAACTCCAGTAACATCGCCTTCCTGGAAATTTAGTTCCTTAACTTTATACTTTTTATTTTCGCTCCACATTAAGTACATCCGCATCAGCATTTGCGCCCAATCACAACTTTCCGTTCCGCCCGCTCCTGCGGTAATTTGAAGTACGGCGCTTAAATTATCGCCTTCATCGGACAACATATTTTTAAATTCCAAATCTTCCAGCAAAGAAATTGTAACCTCATATTGCTGTTCAACTTCTTTATCGGTCACTTCACCATCCGCATAAAAATCGAGCAACACAGTCAATTCATCAAAATGGGTCAATATGGAATTAAAATCTTCCACCCACTTTTTCTTAAATCGAAGGTTTCTCATGACAATTTCAGCCTCTTTCGGATTGTTCCAAAAAGCCGGATTTGCAGTGAGTTCTTCCTCGTTTGAAATTTCAATTGTTTTCTTGTCAATTTCAAGATACGTTTTTAACCTGCCAATGCGTTCCTGTAATTTATTTATATGTTCGTTTGTAATCATTATTTTATTTAGAACTACAAAAATACCTTTTCATTTTTAATCTGTGCAAATAAATTTGATTCGCTATATTTCAATCAAACTAATTAGGTATTTTTGGTAAAATCTTTTTTCTTCTGAAAAGACAGAAATTATGGATTTAATGTAGAATTACAGATTTTATAAAAATTAAATTTATGAGGTATTTATTATATTTTATTGTCGTCGTGTTTTTCCAAAATGCAGGAGCTCAAACTTTTCAGAAAACTAAGGGAATGGAACATTATAAAGGCTATTTCAATTTTTATTATGACGTTTCATCAGATAAAATATATTTAGAAGTTAATAAGTTAAATGAAGAATTTTTATATGTTAATGCTCTTGCAGCAGGTGTGGGCTCTAATGATATAGGGTTAGATAGAGGACAATTGGGAGAAACAGCCGTTGTTAAGTTTGTAAAAGCCGGGAATAAATTATTGTTAATTCAGCCCAATTTAAATTATAGGGCAATAACTGCTAATATTGAAGAAATAAAATCTGTAGAAGAAGCTTTTGCACAATCGGTTTTATTTGGATTTCCTATAGAAGAGCAGCAGAATGAGCACTTTTTAATTGATGTTTCTTCGTTTTTTTTGGGTGATGCGCACGGAGTTTTAAAAAGATTAAAAGATACTAAACAAGGAACATATAAATTAGATTTAAGTAAAAGTGCTTTTTATTTGGAAAGAACCAAAGCTTTTCCAAAAAATGTTGAATTTGAAACCTTGTTAACCTTTCAAGGGGATGCAGAAGGGGATTATATTAAAAGCGTATCGCCAAATTCATCATTGGTAACAGTTCGTCAACATCATTCATTCATTGAATTACCGGATAATAATTATAAAAAAAGACGTTTTGACACACGTTCCGGTTCTATTGGCATTTCATATTTGGATTACGCAACTCCTATTGAATCATCAATTAAAAAGCAATTTATAATTAGACACAGATTAGAGAAAAAAAATCCTGAATTGGCTATAAGTGAACCTAAAGAACCAATAATTTATTATTTGGACCGAGGAGCTCCGGAACCTGTTAAATCTGCGTTGTTAGAGGGGGGAAGCTGGTGGAATGAAGCATTCGAATCCATTGGCTATAAAGATGCTTTTCAAATTAAAATTTTGCCGGAGGGAGTTGATCCATTAGATATTCGCTACAATGTAATTCAATGGGTTCATAGATCTACCAGGGGTTGGTCTTATGGCGCAAGTATTGTTGATCCCAGAACCGGTGAAATATTAAAGGGGCATGTTAGTTTGGGCTCTTTAAGAATTCGTCAAGATTATTTAATTGCCCAGGCTCTGCTTGGTGCAACTGAGAAAATGGGAGATGAAAATCCATTGTTACAAATGGCCTTAGCAAGAATTAGACAATTATCAACCCATGAAATTGGTCATACGCTTGGTTTTACCCACAATTTTGCATCAAGTTACAATAACAGGGCTTCTGTAATGGATTATCCGCATCCGTTTGTGAAATTAACCGATGGAAATATAGATTTGTCGCAGGCTTATACAACGGGAGTCGGGGAGTGGGATAAAGCTATTGTTGCATATTCTTATCAGGATTTTCCTAAGCAAATTAACGAACAATCGGCATTAAATGAAATTATTCAAAATTCCATTGACAAAGGATTAAAATTTATAACAGATAGCGATACACGTGCGCCGGGTGGTGCTCATATATATGCTCATTTATGGGATAACGGAACTGATCCGGCAAAGGAATTAGAGAGGATTTTAAAAATAAGGGCAATAGCAATCAGTAATTTTTCTGCCAATAATATTAAAGATAATGAACCTTATACAGTTTTGGAAGATGTTTTTGTTCCGCTCTATTTTTTTCATAGATATCAGGCAGAAGCTGCCGCTAAAATGATTGGAGGGATGGAATATTCTTATGCAGTTAAAGGCGATGGACAAACTATTGTTAAACCAATAGATCCAAAAATTGAGCGAGAAGCATTACAAAGTTTGCTGAATTCATTTAGTGTGGAAACTTTAAAGATTCCTTCAGAAATTGTTGCGTTATTTCCTCCAAGAGCTTATGGTTATGAGAGAGGGAGGGAAACATTTAGTTCAGAAAACGGTGTTGCTTTTGATGCTTTAAATGCCGCGTCAACAGCTGCCGAACTAGTTGTGGAATTGTTATTTCATCCGGAAAGGACCTCTAGAATGGTTCAGCAAAAAGCATTATTTAACAATCAGTTAGGTTTAAATGAATTGATAGATCAAGTAATTGATTCGACTTTTAAAAAGAATCATTCAAACAATTATGATAATGAAATTCAGCAAAGTATAAATAATGTGGTTTTACAACAATTATTAAATTTGGCCAGTAATAACAAAGCAAGTTTTCAGGCAAATTCAATCGCATTGTCTAAAGTAAATGAATTAAGAAATTGGTTAAAAAATTCCTATTTGAAAGGAATAAACTTAATGTATAGTAATGGATACGCCAATATCATTGATAACTTTTTAAAATTGCCAAATCAGTTTAAAAAGGAACCGATGCCAAAAATACCAGATGGTTCACCCATTGGAAGTATAAACTGTGATTATAGTTTCTAAAAGAGTACACATAAAATATAAATTGATAAATCTCAAATTAAAATGATGCAAATAAATTTAATTAGCGACACCGTAACCAAGCCAACCAAAGGAATGCTAAAAGCAATGATGGAGGCTGAAGTTGGTGATGATGTTTTTAAAACCGACCCGACGGTCAATAAATTACAGGCAAAAATTGCAAAAATGTTTGGCATGGAAGACGCGTTATTTTTTCCTTCGGGAACTATGGCAAACCAAACTGCGATTAAAATTCTTACCCAGCCGGGCGATAGAATGTTTTGCGATAAATGGGCGCACGTGTATAACTTTGAAGGTGGTGGCGCTGCGTTTAACTCGGGCGTTACCTCACATTTAATTGATGGTGATCGCGGTATGTTTACCGCAAAACAATTGTTTGATGCAGTTTCTGGGAGAACGGACATTCATGTGCCTTGGGCCAGTTTGGTTGTGGTTGAAAATACCACCAATAAAGGCGGAGGCGCTTGTTGGGATTATGAAGAATTATTGAAAATCAAGAAAATTTGTAAAGATCATAATTTGTCCTTGCATATGGATGGCGCACGTATTTTTAATGCCTTGGTCGCTAAAAAAGAAACGCCTAAACAATATGGCGAAGTGTTTGATACCATATCGGTTTGCTTGTCAAAAGGTTTGGGCGCACCGGTTGGTTCCGTTTTATTGGGATCTAAACTTCATATTGAAAAGGCATTAAGAATTCGGAAATTATTTGGCGGCGCAATGCGCCAGGTAGGCTATTTGGCTGCTGCAGGGATTTACGCCCTGGACTATCATATAGACCGTTTGGCAATAGACCATACCCGTGCTAAAGTCATTGGCGTGGCACTTCAAAATTGTAAATTGGTTAAATATGTTGAACCTATTGAAACCAATATTGTCATTTTTAACGTAATCGATTCAATCAATGAAGAAGATTTTATGAATCGTTTGAAAAAAGCCGGAATTTCATTAATATCAATGGGGCAAGGTAAATTGAGAATGGTTACTCATTTGGATTTTACTGAAGAAATGCTTGAAATGGTAGTAAACACATTAGAAAATATATAATAAGTAACAAGATGAAATCAAATAAGTTAACAATAATTGTGCTTTTTTTAGCCATAAGCTCCACCGGATTTTCACAATCTGAAATAGAAAAAATATTGACTGAAATTTCTACGGCTCCTTCTGCGGAACGCATAGAAAAAGACATTGTAAAATTGGTGGGTTTTGGAACGCGCCATACGTTGTCCGACACGCTTTCTAAAACTAGGGGAATTGGCGCAGCGCGACGTTGGGTAAAAGTTGCTTTTGATGACGTTTCAAAAAATTGCAATAACTGTTTGGAAGTGAGTTATTTGGGCGATTTGGTGAAAGCTGACGGAAGCAGAATTGTAACTGATACCAAAGTCGTGAACGTGATGGCAATTCAGCGGGGAACAACCTATCCAAACAGATATGTAATTATGTCGGGCGATATTGATTCCCGAGTTTCAGATGCCAATAATTTTACGTCAGATTCGCCCGGAGCAAATGACAACGCTACTGGATTGGCAGGAACAATAGAAGCTGCGCGTGTTTTGAGCAAGTATAAATTTCCTGTTTCCATCATTTATGTGGGTTTGTCGGGTGAAGAACAAGGCTTGTACGGCGGTAAAATTTTGGCAAAATATGCCAAAGAGAAAAATTGGGACATTATCGCTGTTTTAAACAATGATATGATTGGCAATATTGAAGGAATTGATGGTGTCATTGACAACAGCACTTTTCGGGTTTTTTCTGAAGCCATTTCTGTACAAACCACTGAAAAAGAACGCAACAGCATGCGTTTTTATGGCGGTGAAGTGGACGGAACTTCTCGACAATTGGCGCGTTATATTGATAAGTTGACAGAAAAATATATGACCAATTTAGACGCGATTATGATTTACAGGCTCGACAGGTTTGGAAGAGGCGGCCATCACCGGCCTTTTAATGATGAAGGTTTTACGGGTGTAAGGATTATGGAAACGCATGAAAATTACAACCGCCAACACCAAGATCTTAGGGTTGAAAACGGGATAAAATATGGTGATGTGCTGGAAGGCGTAAATTTTGGGTATGCCGCAAAATTAACCGCAGTAAATTGCTTGACATTGGCTTCTTTGGCGGCAGCGCCGTTAGAACCTCAAAATGTGATGATTGCAGGAGCCGTTGAGCCATCAACCCGTTTAAAATGGGATGATGTTGCCGATAAAAACAGCATCGGCTATAAAATTTATTGGCGCGATACCACTTCACCTCAATGGCAATACAGCCGATTTGTTGGCAAAACTACCGATTATACCTTGAATAATATTGTTATTGATAATTTCTTGTTTGGCGTGGTTAGTGTAGGAGAAAATGGCGCGGAAAGTTTGGTTCAGTTTCCAAGAAAATTAATTCCTAGAGGGATGTAATTAAGTTTTAACAATTCCGACTTATTTAAAAATAGATAAAGGAATGAAAAATATATTGTTAATAATACTGGTTTTTGCAACAGCAAATATTGATGCACAATCCATACTTACAAAAAAATCAAAAATGTCAGATAAATTAGAAATTGCCACCTTGGCTAACGGTTGTTTTTGGTGTACTGAAGCCATTTTCCAAAGATTAAATGGGGTAGAAAAAGTAACATCGGGATATGCTGGAGGGAAAGTTAAAAATCCAACCTATAATGAAGTTACTTCAGGGGAAACAGGACATGCAGAGGTGATTCAAATCCAATTTAATCCTTCAGTAATCACTTTTCAGGAAATTTTGGACGTATTTTTCGCAACCCATGATCCTACAACTTTAAACAGGCAGGGTTATGATGTTGGCACCCAATATCGTTCCTCCATATTTTACCATTCAACAGCACAAAAAGAAGTTGCTGAAGCATTTATTAAAGCATTGACCGAATCCAAAGTTTTCGATAAAAAAATAGTGACAGAAGTTACTCTGTTTGAAGCTTTTTATGATGCCGAAGCATACCATCAAAATTATTATAATAACAACAAAAATCAAGGTTATTGTGTGGCGGTAATCAATCCGAAATTAGATAAATTCATCAAAAAATACAAGGACAAATTAAAGAAGTAGTTATGGTCAAATGACTATAATTTAACTAATTAGGTATGCAAAAAAAGTATCAATTGCTCTTGTTAAGCATTTTTTTTGATGGGTTGGGGATGCTTTCTTTCGCAATTCCATTTATTGGAGAGTTTTCAGATGTTGTTTGGGCGCCTTTATCGGCGTTTTTAATTTACAAAATGTATGGAGGAACTTTAGGAAAAGGAGTGGGAATCATTTCTTTTGTTGAAGAAATCGGTATTTTAGGAACTGATTTTTTGCCAACATTTACTTTAACATGGATTTATAAATATTTCATAAAAAAGGAAGAATAATTAGGCTTCTTTAAAAAATCTTTTAAAACCCATTCTCGACAATGTTTTTTTTGAAAATGCGGAAAAGAATTTATATTGCCCGAAAAGAAAACCAACCAAAGGCAACGTGAATTGATAAATTAAAAATATCAACACAATTCTTACAGGCCAAAATAACCAAGGATTTGTGGTTTCTCTATCTAGACCAATTAAATTTGTCAGCGGTTTTGCAACCCAGGCGGCAAAAGAACCATTCACAGAAAAAACAATAATGATTAAGAGAACTTGATAGTTAGAAGTTAATCCCCAGCGCTGTTTTAATTTTTCCATTTTATTTATTTTCCGGGCAAAAATACATTTATATTTTTAAATCTGGAGCTTATTAATTTCTGCTCCAATTTTTATAATAAATTGTGCAATTATTAAGGGCACAAGAAAGTTTTTTACAATTTTTTTTGAATTTATCACAAAATATAATGACATAATCCTCGTTTTGATAATAATTTTAAACAGAAAAATGTTCATTAAAAAATCTAAAAACACAAAATTTATGAAGAAATTAATTTTTATGTCCGTATTCTTATTGGGAATTATTTTTACGTCAAATGGTCAAGACATTGCGAGAAATGCATTAGGAGTGCGCTTGGGGGACAATGATGGTTTTGGCGGTGAAATATCTTATCAGCGTGAATTGGGCGAAGCTACCCGTTTAGAATTGGATTTGGGTTTTAGAAGCAATAAGTATTCTGACGCTTTTAAATTAACCGGAATTCACCAATGGGTTTGGAATATTGATGGCGGATTTAATTGGTATGCCGGTTTTGGTGCAGGAATAGGTTCTTGGAGTGCCGGCAATGATTATATGGGAACTGATGATGATGGCCTTTTTTTAAACGCTGACGGAAATATTGGCATTGAGTATAATTTTGACATTCCATTGCTGATGTCCTTAGATTTTAGGCCTGAAGTTGGTTTGGTTGGGGATTATGGTAAAGATACCGATTTGGATATCGCACTTTCTTTGCGCTATCAATTTTAATCATTATAAGTCATAAAAAATGAAATGCGCCATTGGCGCATTTTTTATTATTTGTCATTAATTTTTTTTTACCTTTCAAAAAAATTTAAAAACTTTTGAATGAAAAAAATAGCATTGCATTGGCAAATATTACTGGGAATGGTTTTGGGTATTTCAGTTGGTTTATTAATGACACAATTTGAGGGCGGCAAAGAAATTGTGCAGGATTGGATAAAACCTTTAGGCACTATTTTTATCAATTCATTAAAGTTAATTGCAGTACCGTTAATTTTGGCATCGCTTATAAAAGGGGTATCCGATTTAAAAGATATTTCAAAGCTGTCCAAAATGGGCGGGCGAACAATAGGTTTGTATATACTTACAACCGTAATTGCAGTTTCTATTGGGTTATTATTGGTCAATATCATTAAACCAGGCGATTCAATTTCTGAAAATACCAGACAGGAATTGGTGCAGAATTATAGCAGAGATACAGAGAAATATAAAGAAGAAGCGGCCATTCAACAAGAAACCGGCCCATTGCAATCATTGGTTGACATTGTTCCGGATAATATATTTGGTGCGGCATCAGACAATAAAAACATGCTTCAGGTCATATTTTTTGCGTTGCTTTTTGGCATTGGGTTAATTTTAATTCCTGAAGAAAAATCGGCACCGGTTAAAAACTTTTTTGATGGTTTTAATGAAGTGATTTTGAAAATTATTGACTTAATTATGCTGGCGGCGCCATATGGTGTTTTTGCATTATTAACGGCTTTGGTAGTTGAATCTCCAAGTATAGATTTGTTTAAGGCACTCATTTGGTACGCATTTACCGTAATTTTAGGCTTGTCAATCATGTTGGTTTTTTACTATTCTCTAGTATGGATAATAACAAAAAAGAGTCCTTCATTTTTCTTTAAGGGAATTTCACCGGCCCAATTATTGGCATTTTCAACAAGCAGCAGTGCCGCTACTTTGCCGGTAACTATGGAAAGAGTCACAGAACATTTAGGTGTTGATGAAGAAGTAAGCAGCTTTGTGTTGCCTATTGGCGCTACCATTAATATGGATGGCACCAGTTTGTATCAGGCAGTGGCAGCAGTTTTTATTGCGCAGGCTTTTGGCATGGAATTGTCATTATCGGTGCAATTGGGAATTATTGTTACCGCAACATTGGCGAGCATAGGATCAGCAGCAGTGCCGGGTGCAGGAATGGTAATGTTGGTGATTGTTTTGGCGCAAGCAGGGATTCCTGAAGCTGGTTTGGCATTAATTTTCGCTATTGACAGACCATTGGATATGTGCAGAACAACCATAAATGTGACAGGAGATGCTGTGGTTTCAATGATTGTGGCAAAATCATTGGGAAAACTTCAAGACCCTGAGGTAAAAAACTGGGATGATACTTATAAGAAAGAATAATTACGCGCAGTTAATCTAAAAATCTATTTTTTAATTCAAGGGAAGGAATCATACATCTTTCCCTTTTGCCGAAAAACTTGTATCTGTTCTTCGCAATATAGCTGTACAGCCAATCCCGAAAGGATTTAGGAATTACAATAAAAAAATAAAGGAATTTAAATCCACCGTTTAAAAGTTTTGCAATTCTCAGTATTGCAGTCGATTTTTCATAAATTTTTTGATCATCAATCAGAACAATTGAATCTAAATTCAAATTTTTTAAATTGAAATGTAACATTATTTCTTTTGCAGCGTCTGATTGAAATGAAGCGAATAAAAATTGTTCTTTTTTGTCGTGTTTGATCACAAAATTTACCGATGCATTGCAAAGGTTACACACACCATCAAAAAGAATAATTGATTTGTTTTCAAAGTTGTTCATGAAGCAAAATTATAGTTTTAAAATGAAAAATTCTTTTTAACATAAAATTAATAATTACTCTCAACGGCAATTTTTAAATTAGATAAAACAATAACCAAATGATTAGGATTGAAAAACTTCATAAATCTTATCCAATAGGAAAAGATTTTCTGCACGTATTAAAGGGCTTGGATTTACATATTAAAGAAGGTGAATTTGTATCTATTATGGGGTCTTCCGGTTCCGGGAAATCTACCTTATTAAATATTGTTGGTTTGTTGGACGGACATGATACCGGTAAATATTATTTGAACGGACAATTAATTGAAAATTTAGATGAGAAAAAAGCCGCAATTCTAAGAAATAAGTTTTTAGGTTTTGTATTTCAGTCGTTTAATTTAATTAATTATAAAAGTGCACTAGAGAATGTGGCTTTGCCATTGTATTATCAAGGGATGGCCAGAAAAGATCGCAACAAGGTTGCGTTGCAATATTTAGATAAAGTGGGTTTAAAAGACAGGGCTGAACATTTACCGAGTGAGCTTTCAGGAGGAGAAAAACAGCGAGTGGCTATTGCGCGCGCTTTGGTAACCAATCCAAAAGTTATATTGGCCGATGAGCCAACGGGCGCACTTGATTCAACGACTACGCATTCAGTAATGGAATTGTTGAAAGAAATTAATCGTGAAGGGATGACTGTTTTTGTAATTACTCACGAAGAAGATGTTGCCGGAGAAACTGACAGAATTGTGCGTTTAAAAGATGGTGTAATTATTAGCGATGAGAGAGTTCAAAAAAAAGCAAAAGTATAAGTTATGTTTGATTTAGACCGTTGGCAGGAAATTTTTCAAACAATCAGTAAAAACAAACTAAGAACGCTTCTTTCTGGTTTTACTATTGCATTTGCCATTTTGTTATTTACTCTTTTATTTGGCGTTGGCAATGGATTAAAACACACTTTTGAAAAGCAATTTTCCAGCGATGCAGCAAATTCCGTATATATTAGAGCAGGCGTAACAACCAAACCTTATAAAGGATTGCAAAGCGGAAGAACTATTCAGTTTAGAAATGATGATGGCAAGTTTATCAATGAAAAGTTTGAAGATGAAATTCAGTTTTTTAGCCCGAATGTTGAACGATACAATGTTCAGGCAATCTATGAAGGAGAACATAACAACTATACGGTAAGAGGCGTTTACCCAGATTATCAACCATTGGAATCCGCAGAAATAAAAGACGGCAGATTTTTAAGTTATTTAGATTTAAAAAGTAAAGCAAAAGTTGTTGCCATTGGAAGGTTGGTTGAAAAAGATTTGTTCGGCAATAAAAATGCCTTGGGAAAAAATATTAGTTTAGATGGCATTTCATATAAAGTAGTGGGTGTTTTTAGTGATCCTGGAGGCGACCAAGACGAGCGGTTTATTTATACGCCGTTTAGTACAGCACAAGGAATGTACAGAATAAATGATGAATTAGACAGATTCGGACTTACTTATAATCCGAAATTAACTGTAGATCAAGCACTTGAGTTCTCAAATCTGCTTACCAAAGTGCTGCAAGAGAAACACAATGTAGATCCAAGAGACCAAGCGGCTATTCGAGTTCAAAATTATGCTGAAGGCACTAAAAGTGTCAAACAATTTATGACCGTATTAAATGTAATCATACTTTTTATTGGAATAGGAACCTTGGTTGCCGGTATTATAGGCATTAGCAATATTATGGTGTATATCGTAAAAGAACGCACCAAAGAATTAGGGATTAGAAAAGCGCTGGGAGCAACCCCAAATTCAATCATTGGGATGATAATGATGGAATCAATATTTGTGACTGCTGTAGCTGGTTATGCGGGATTGTTAATAGGTGTTTTTACCCTAAAAGCCATCGGAAAAAGTTTAGAAAAATATTTTATTCTGAATCCAAGTGTTGAAACTTATGTAGTTGTTGGAGCAACAATAATTTTAATAATTGCCGGTACCATTGCAGGATATATTCCAGCTAAAAGAGCAGCAAGCATCAAACCAATAGTAGCCTTAAACGACGAGTAATATGATAAAGTTTTTATTTGACACAGATACTTGGCAAGAAATATACAGCAGCATTCGTAAAAACAAAATACGTACCGGGATTACCATCATTGGTGTAATGTGGGGTATATTTTTATTGGTTGTTTTATTGGGCGCCGCAAAAGGCGTTGAGAATAATTTCAATAGATTATTCGGAGATTTTGCAACTAACAGCGTATTTGTTTGGGCACAACAAACAAGCAAACCGTTCAAAGGTTTTCAGGAAGGAAAAGGAATTACCTTAAAAATGTCTGATTTAGACAATATCAAAAAAGAAATTAAAGGGCTTGAATTTGTCATACCGCGTCATCAAAACCAGGCTTTAGCCGTTAATAAGTTTAAAACAGGGACGTTTGGGATTTTTGGAGATTATCCTGAGTTTGATAAAGTTCAGAAGCGAAATTTAGTTTATGGCAGATTTATTAATGACAATGACATCATTGAAAAAAAGAAAGTTTGTGTCATTGAAGAAGAAATTTATAAGCAACTTTTTGATAAAGGTGAATTTCCAATAGGGCAATATATTAAAATAGACAATATCAATTACAATGTAGTTGGAATGTATAAAGAAGGACAAATAGGATCAGGCGGACCGCAAGGAAGTATTCATATTCCATTTACAACATTTCAACAAGTTTACAATAGAGGAGACAGTGTGGGCTGGATGATGATTACGGGGCAACCTGGTTTTGACATTACGCAAATAGAAGCAGATGTTAAGTTACTTTTAAAAAATTTACATAAAGTACACCCTGAAGACGAAAGGGCATTTGGAAGCTTTAATTTGGGCAAAGAAATAGCAAAAGTGACAGGCTTTTTAACTGGAATGCAGTTTTTAACATGGTTTGTTGGAATTGCAACTTTAATTGCAGGCGTATTTGCCATTGGAAATATCCTATTAATTACGGTTAAAGAAAGAACTAAAGAAATAGGAATCAGACGCGCTTTGGGCGCAAAACCTTGGGAGATAAAACGACAAATAATTTTGGAATCTGTTTTTTTAACAAGTATTGCAGGCGCATTGGGAATCATATCCGGAGGGGTTGTTTTAATGATTATTGATGCCACTTTGGGACAAGGAGAAGAACCAGCCTTAACAAACCCAACTGTTGATATTCCTGTAATTATAATAGCAGCAATAACGCTGGTAGTTTTAGGAACATTAATCGGGTTAATTCCTGCACATAAAGCAGTAAGCATTCGACCAATAGAAGCATTAAGAGAGGAATAATCAATCTTTCAATTTTTAATAAAAAATAACATAAACTGAAAATCAATCACTAATGAAAAAAACAATAATTTTTGGATCAATAGCAGTAGCGCTAATAGCTGTTTTGGCTTGGTTTGGAGCAAAGAACAGCAAATCTCCAATTCAATATGAAACAGAAAAACCATTTAAAACCAATATTGTCAGAAAAACAGTGGCTACAGGAAAAGTAATTCCTTTGGAAGAAGCAGAAATTAAACCAAAAGTTTCAGGAATTATTGAAGAAATATTTGTTGAAGAAGGCGCAAAGGTTAAAGTTGGCGACTTAATCGCAACTATTAGGGTGGTGCCAAATGTGCAGTCTTTAAACAGTGCCCAAGGAACCGTGAAAACAGCCCAATTGCGTTATAGCAATACAAAAACATTGTATGACAGAAATAAAGGTCTTTTTGAAAAAGGGGTTATTTCCAAGCAAGAATTTGAAACGGCTGAATTAAACTACAACAGCGCCAGACAAGATTTAAACAATGCCCAAAACAATTTGGACATTATTAAAAAAGGTTCGGCAGCGGGTATGGGTAAAACCGCCAATACTTATGTTAAAGCCGAAATCTCAGGAACAATTTTAGAAATACCGGTTCGTATTGGTACCCAGGTTATTGAAAGCAACACATTTAATGCGGGAACTACCATTGCAACTATTGCAGATATGACCAAAATGATTTTTGAAGGGAAAGTTGATGAAGCTGAAGTAGGGAAAATTAAAAACGGAACAGTTTTGGAAGTTTCTTTGGGCGCTATTGAAAAGAAAAAATACCCTGCAAAATTAAACTTTATTGCGCCAAAAGGAACTGAAGAAAATGGTGCTGTACAGTTTAAAATTAAAGGCGACGTAACTTTGGATGATGAATTTTTTGTTAGAGCGGGCTATAGCGCCAATGCTGACATTGTATTGGAAAAAAAGGACAGCGTGCTCTCAATTAAAGAAGCATTGTTGCAATTTGATAAAAAAACCGATGCTCCTTTTGTGGAAGTAAAAACTGGTGATCAGGTTTTTGAAAGAAGAAATGTTGAGTTGGGTATTTCAGATGGCGTAAATGTTGAAATCATTAAAGGCGTTACCCTAAAAGATGAAATTAAAATTTGGAATAAAACCTCCAAAAAGGAAGGTGAAGATAAAGATGAAGAAGAAAGCGATTAAACATAAAATTTAGCGGAAATTTTAAAAGCGTTTTAATTTAAATTAAAACGCTTTTTTTATATCTTTATCAGAATGCTTTTTAGGAGCAACCGTATATTGTTCTTTTGTTAAAACTTTATGATTTTTATCAGCGGTAAATCAAAAGAAAATTACGAATTTTATTGAATAATATTTTAAAACCAATTCGAAAATGGAAAGTCAGTTAGTATTCTTAAGTGATCTGAACTTTAACTTAGATGTTTGGAAAAGAGAGTTGAAGTTTCAAGAAAGTGAAATGGATTATTTTGAAGAAAAGTTAGAGCATATTGTTATGCGTAGCCCCGGAACTGAGGTTCTGGTTCAATTAGAAGGTTTTCAGAATAAGATAATCCGTGAACGCGAAGTTATGGGTCATTTAAGGCATAGAATTCGAATGAAAAGGAGAGAATTGGCACATCAAGGCCATATTGAAAAAAATAATGAGGCGCAATTTCATGAAAAACAAGTGTTGTTAAAAGATGAAATGAAAACATTTGTAAATATGCATTACCAGCTTAAGGAAAAGATGATGGATTTCTTCCTGAAATATTTGTAGATAGTAACTGAATAATAAATAAAAAAAATCGGAGTGAAAACTCCGATTTTTTTGTTTAAAAGTTATTTTTAGGAATGGAATTCAGTAATTGTTTTTTTAATGATCGAAACGCAATCCAATAATTGTTCTTCATTCATCACCAAAGGTGGCGCAAAACGAATAATGTTTCCGTGAGTTGGTTTTGCCAATAAACCGTTGTCGCGCAGTTTTAAACATATATCCCAGGCAGTTGAACTGTTTTCACTGTCATTAATCACTATAGCGTTTAACAAGCCTTTACCGCGCACTAATTTTATTAAAGTTTGGGTATCAATAAATTTTTGCAATTCACTTCTGAAAAGTTTTCCCAATTTGTCTGCATTTTCAGCCAAAGCTTCATCTTTAATCACTTTTAGTGCGGCAATGGCCACAGCAGCAGCTAATGGATTTCCTCCAAAAGTTGATCCGTGTTGTCCGGGTTTTATCACCTCCATAATGTGGTTATTTGCCAAAACTGCCGATACCGGATAAACGCCGCCACTCAATGCTTTTCCTAAAATTAAAATATCGGGAATTACATTTTCATGATTAACAGCCAATAATTTTCCTGTTCTAGCGATACCTGTTTGCACTTCATCGGCAATAAATAAGACGTCATATTTTTCGCACAACGCTTTTGCTTTCGCCAAATAACCTTCCGCAGGCACATAAACGCCAGCTTCTCCCTGAATAGGTTCCACTAAAAATCCGGCAATATTTTTGCTCGATTTTAGCGCTTCTTCCAAGGCAGATATATTATCATAGTCAATTTTTATAAATCCTTCCGTAAAAGGCCCGAAGTTTTTGCGGGCTTCCTCATCATTTGAAAAAGAAATGATGGTGGTTGTACGTCCGTGAAAATTATTTTTACAAACAATTATTTGAGCCTGATTTTCAGGGATTCCTTTTTTCTCATAAGCATATTTTCTGCAAAGTTTAATGGTAGTTTCCACTGCTTCTGCACCAGTGTTCATTGGCAAAACTTTGTCGAAACCAAAAAAATCGGTTACATATTTTTCATATTTCCCCAATACATCATTGTAAAAGGCCCTAGAAGTTAAAGTTAAAGTACTTGCCTGATCATTTAATGCTTTTATTATTTTAGGGTGGCAATGTCCCTGATTAACAGCGGAATACGCCGATAAGAAATCGTAATAACGTTTACCGTCCACATCCCAAACATACACGCCTTCTCCTCTCGTTAAAACTACAGGTAAAGGGTGGTAATTATGCGCCCCGTAATTATTTTCTAAATCAATTGCTTGTTGTGATGAAATTTTTTCTGAAACCATCATGGTAAAAAAATTATAATTTAAAACTCTCAATTCCTCCTTTAGGAGAGAAATCATCCTCATATTTTTTGCAAATTACAAAATATTTCAAACTTATAATCTGGGTTAATTGTTTATTTTAATTGTGAAAATTTCTTTCAAAAAAAGAATATTGTATTATTCTAAATTTTGTCATAAAAATTACATTTCTTTCGAAATTAATTAAATAAATTTGCATCAACTAAAAATAAAAATTTAAGAAATGAAAAAATCAGTATTGATACTAGGATTGGTAGCATTCTTCTTTGCTAGCTGCGGTGAAACAAAGAAAGAAGAAATAAAAAAAGAAGTGGAAACACCAGTTGAGGCCGCTAAAGAAGAAATTAAAACAACGGATGATTATCTTGCGTTAGGAAAAGAATTATTTACATCAAAAACGTGTGTTACTTGTCATCAACCAGATGTAAAAGTAATTGGACCGTCTATTAAAGACATCAATAAAAAGTATACTGAAACAAACGGAAACATTGTAGCATTCCTAAAAGGAGAAACTCCTGCAATTGTTGATACAGATCCAGGCCAAGTTGCCATTATGAAAGCCAATTTAGATGGTTTTGTAAAAAACTTAACCAGTGAAGAGCTTGCTGCATTGGCAGTTTACATGAACAGTATAAAATAATCAGGTTAAAATTATTAATTGAAAGCATCCCAAAATTCGGGATGCTTTTTTTATGCAAAAATGGTACATTTGCAACATGGCAAGAAAAAACAAGCAATTTATTTTTGAGAATATTGAAGTGATTGATGCGGGAGCGCAAGGCAAAACAATTGCCAAGGCGCCGGACGGATGCGTGATATTTTTATCCAACGCAGTTCCGGGAGATATTGTTGACATTAAAACCGGGAAAAAAAGAAAAGCCTATTTTGAAGGCACAGCCATAAAGTTTCATAAATATTCAGAAAAGCGCACCCAACCTGTTTGTCAGCATTTTGAATTTTGCGGCGGCTGTAAATGGCAGGATATGGCTTACGAACACCAATTGGCCTATAAAGAAAAGGAAGTTATCAATAACTTGAAACGCATTGGGCATTTAGAATTGCCAGAACCGACACCTATTTTAGGCTGTGAAAAAATTTATTTTTACAGAAATAAAATGGAGTTTTCATTTTCCAATAGCCGTTGGCTCACTTTGGAAGAAATAAATTCCACTGAAGAAATAGACAACAGAAATGCTTGTGGTTTCCATATTTCTGGAATGTGGGATAAAATTTTGGATATTGAAAAATGCCATCTGCAGGAAGATCCTTCCAACCAAATCAGGAATTTCGTCAAAGAATTCGGCATACAAAACGGACTCGAATTTTACAATCCGCGAGAACAATCGGGTCTTTTGCGAACCATAATGATTCGAATTTCATCAACAGGTGAAATGATGGTGGTTATTCAATTTTTAAAAGATCATAAAGAAAAAAGGGAAGCTTTATTGAATGCCTTAATTCAGGAATTTCCAAAAATAACCTCGCTTCAATATGTCATAAATCCAAAAGGAAACGACACTTTATACGATCAAAATATTATTTTATTTAGCGGAAGAGATCATATTTTTGAAGAAATGGAAGGCCTTAAATTTAAAATTGGGGCAAAATCATTTTATCAGACGAATTCGGCTCAGGCTTATGAATTGTACAAAATTACGCGTGACTTTGCCAATTTAACCGGAAATGAAATTGTATTCGATTTTTATACCGGCACTGGAACCATCGCTCAATTTGTAGCCAAAAACGCCAAAAAAGTGATTGGTGTGGAATCGGTTCCGGAAGCGATTGAAGATGCAAAACAAAACGCAAAATTGAACAACATTAATAATGTCGAATTTTTTGCTGGGGATATGAAAGATGTTTTTAATGACAATTTCATTAAAACGCACGGACAGCCAGATGTGATAATTACCGATCCGCCGCGTGACGGGATGCATAAAAATGTGGTGGAAAAACTCTTGGAAATTTCGCCAAAACGCATTGTTTACGTAAGTTGCAATTCGGCAACGCAAGCCCGCGACTTGTCGTTAATGAAAGAACAGTACGATATTATTAAAACCCAGGCAGTAGATATGTTTCCACAAACCCATCACGTGGAAAATGTTGTACTTTTGGAATTAAAATCAAAGTAATAATGAGAAAATATTTAATATTGTTATTCATCTTGAGTTTTACGCTTATAAACTGTGAAAAAGATGATATTTGTATTGAAACCACCACGCCAAAATTGATTGTTGTTTTTTATGACAATGCAATTCCTGTTGAAAAAAAGGACGTAACCGTTTTAACAGTTTGGGCAGAAGGGCAAGCGAATCTTTATGACAAGAAATCAACTGATTCTATTTCTATTCCTTTAGATTTAAATCAGAACAGGACGACTTATATTTTCGACAATAAAACTATTAAAGACACAATTGAGTTTACCTACGAAAGAAAAGATGTTTTTGTTTCTCGTTCTTGCGGTTATAAAACCATTTTTGAAAATTTACAAATAGAAAGCAGAAGTGCGAATTGGATAAAAAATGATACCATTAAAAACACAACCATCGACAATGAAACAACTATTCACCTTTCTATTTTTCATTAGTTTTTTAGTTCCGGCAGCTTTAAATGCCCAGCAAAAAACGGATACCGTTAAAACGAAAGAAAGTTACGGTTTGCGAGTTGGCGTTGACTTGAGCAAGCCTGTAATTTCTTTCTTGGATGACAAATCAAAAGGGTTGGAACTGGTTGGAGATATGCGTATTTTAAACAACTATTATGCGGCGGTTGAACTGGGTTTTGAAGATAAAATTTCCGAGGAAGATTATATGAATTATACCACAAAAGGTTCCTATATAAAAGTTGGCGTAAACTACAATGCCTATAAAAACTGGATAGGAATGACCAATGAAATTTATGTTGGCGCAAGATATGGGTTTGGTTTATTTAACCAAACATTGAACAGTTATACGCCAAATGTTAAGGGAACTTATTTTATTCCGGTTGAAGTTTTGCCAAATACAGAGTTTAAAGATTTATCGGCACATTGGGCCGAATTGGTTTTTGGGATAAAAGCTGAAACGTTTAAAAATTTATATTTGGGTTTTAGTTTTAGTTTCAAAACAATGATAAGCACCAAAGAACCAACCAATTTTAAAAATCTTTACGTTCCAGGTTTTAATCGTGTCTATTTAAACGATACCGGATTCGGCCTAAATTATACCTTAAGTTATCTGATCCCAATTATTAAAAAAGAAAAGTAATTTTCAGTACTTTTAAAATTTAAATCCTTTTTGGCTTATGAAAAATATTCCAAGTGTAGATTTATCCGATTTTTTATCGGGAGACACTGCAAGAAAACAGAAATTTATAAAAGAAATTGGCGAAGCTTATGAAGAAATTGGCTTCGTTGCGCTTCGCGGACATTTTTTGTCGGATGAGCTGACCGAAAATTTATATAAAGAAGTAAAAAACTTTTTTGATTTGCCTGATGAAATTAAGCAATCTTACGAAATTGAAGGAATTGGCGGACAAAGAGGTTACACTTCCTTCGGAAAAGAAAGCGCAAAAGGCAAAAAGCAAGGTGATTTAAAAGAATTTTGGCATTTCGGGCAAGAAGTGGTTGGCAATGATACGTTGAAAGCGGAATATCCGAAAAACGTCATTGTAAATGAAATTCCTAATTTCAATATCGTTGGAATGGAAGCTTATAAAATGCTTGAAAAAACAGCCATTTATGTGTTGCGGGCTTTGGCTTTGTATATTGGTTTGGATGAAATGTATTTTGATAAATATGTGGTTAACGGAAACAGTATTTTACGTCCTATTTACTATCCGCCAATAATTGGAGAGCCAAAAGGCGCTGTTAGGGCAGCCGCACACGGCGATATCAATTTAATCACGCTTTTAATGGGTGCTTCAGCAGCTGGATTGGAAGTTCAAAATAAAAAAGGAATTTGGATTCCCGTTACTTCTTTACCGGAACAATTGGTCGTGAATGTAGGCGATATGCTGGAACGGCTGACTAACAATAAATTGCGATCAACCATTCATCGCGTTGTAAATCCACCCCGCGAAGACTGGGAAAAACCACGATATTCCATCCCATTTTTTACCCATCCTATTAGTGAAATGAAATTAAATTGTTTGCCGGAATGTATTAATGAGACCCGTCCGAAAGTATATGAAGATATTACGGCAGGAGAATTTTTAAACGAGCGTTTAAGAGAATTAGGTCTAATAAAATGATGGAAAACAAAGTAGTTTCATTTTTCACATTTGGGCTGTTTCTGCTTTTGGCAGGTGCCATTTCAAAAGTGTTTCATTGGTCCCAATCGAATTTATTGATGGGAATCGGACTCGTTTTTGAACTTTTGGCAGCCTTGCTATTTGCTTGGAAAAAGGTCAATAATAAATAATGTTTCCCTAATTTAGCTTATATTTTTTTGAGTTAACTATGAGTAAAAAAAAATTAAACAGTTTAGAAGATTTAGGTGGATTTGTGTTTTCGACAAATGACAACTTCGAATTTGAAAAAGCTGAAGAACAAGCTTTGTTGCCGCCTAAGCAACAGTTTTTGGAAGCCAAATTTTCGAATAAAGGAAGAGGAGGAAAGACAGTCACTGTTATTACAGGATTTGTGGGTTCTGAAGAGGATTTAAAAAATCTGGGAAAACTGCTTAAAACTAAATGCGGGGTTGGCGGAAGCGTAAAAGACAATGAAATTATAATTCAAGGGAATTATAGAGATAAAATAATGGAAATCCTTAAAAATGAAGGATATAATATAAAACGCGTAGGCGGATAAATTATGAATAAAATTGCAGCTTCAGAATTAATTCTGAACCCAGATGGAAGTGTGTATCACTTAAATTTAAAACCCGAAAATATTGCAACCAACATTATTTTTGTTGGTGATCAAAACAGGGTGCCAAAAATAGCCATGCACTTTGAATCCATCGAATTTGAAACGCAAAAAAGGGAATTCAGAACAATTACCGGCACTTATAAAGGAACAAAAATTTCAGTAATTTCAACAGGTATTGGTCCTGACAATATTGATATAGTCATGAATGAGCTTGATGCTTTGGTAAATATCGACCTAAATACAAGAACTGTAAAAACAACGCATACGAAATTAAATATTGTCAGAATCGGTACTTCCGGTTCTTTGCAAGGTGATATTCCTGTCGATAGTTTTGTTTTGGCGAAATACGGATTGGGTTTTGACGGACTGCTTCAGTCATACGATTGTGAGCATATTTTAGAAGCTGAAATGGAAGATGCTTTTATAAAACACACCAACTGGAGTCCGCGAAAATCGAGACCTTATCTGGTAAAAGGAAGTGAATTGTTAATACAAAAATTGAAAAGCGACAAGGTTTTTATTGGCGTTACTGCGACTGCCGGCGGTTTTTACGGTCCGCAAGGGCGCGTGCTTCGTTTGGCGATACAAGATCCTTTGTTAAACGGTAAAATTGACAATTTTGAATTCGATGGATTTAAGGTGACAAACCTTGAAATGGAAACTTCGGCCATTTATGGCCTGGCTAAATTATTGGGACATGAAGCTTGTTCCATGAATGCCATTATTGCCAACAGAGCCAACGGAACTTTTAGTGAAGATCCTTACAAACCCGTTGATGAGTTAATTCTTTATACCTTAAACAAATTAACTTCATGAAATAATTATTAAATTACAACGTTTTTAAAATATTAATATCAAACAGAAAATGAAACGAGCTTAACAAATTTTGATACACAAAGGAATGATTAATAGCGAACAGCAGCTGTTACCGCTAAAAAATAAAATTTAAACAGATGAAAAAAATAGCTTTATATACCTTAGGAATGGCGTTCTCAGTAATGTTGTTTAGTTCGTGCAATGCTTCCAAAAAAGGTTGTGGATTAACAAGTGATGCAAATAAAATGGAACAATCGACTTCAATTAAAGCTATTGTTAAGGCTGAAGTTTAATGCCAATATCTTATAATTAAATAGAAAAAATCCACTTTAAAGTGGATTTTTTTATGCACTAAAGATAACTATATAATTGAAATTTAACCCGTTGGGTGCAATTATTTAGATTAAAGAAAGTGTTATAAATATTGGTCAAGATACTGAAATTCAGTATCT
>MGWK01000033.1 GCA_001800975.1 Flavobacteria bacterium RIFCSPLOWO2_12_FULL_35_11
AAATATTTACAGGATCAATACCAGATTGTTTAAGTATCGCTAAAAAAGTCCCTTTTTTCATGTCTTTTCCACCATGAACAGGAACTATGACAGTCTTGTTTGTTATGGAATTGTGATAAAGTTGGTGTGATCCTTTTGACCGTTTAAATAAAAACCCATTTTGTTCCAAAATTTTTATAAGGTACTTTGGTGACAAGTTCATTATTAAACAATTAATGAATATTCTAATACATTGTTGTCATCGGGAATAACTTCACCCCTTTCTTTTAATTCCTCCAAATAGAGTTCAATGGCTTCTTTCGCCATAGAAATTGCTTCGTCCACATTTTCGCCATAGGTTATACATCCTGGCAATGATGGTACTGAAACGGTAAACCCGCCTTGCGCTTCTTTATGTAAACGTAATTTATAGGTGTGCATAGTTATCTATTTATAAATCCTTGATTTGGGAGCTGTAATTCTTTTTACTAAATGCTAAATTACAAAATAATATGCATTTTTAATTTTTAAATAAATTTTTAATAGGGTGGCTTTGCAATTGGGGTTATAATTAGTGAAAGTTTGATGTATTAGTTAGTTGTATTAAAATTAATAAAAGCAGATTTAGAACTCCTTCCATTTACTCTTTTTACTTTTTTCATTGATAAAAAGTAACAAAAAATCTAGTCTACTGATCTTTTTCTGTAAAATTAGCCTATTTTTTGCCTTGCGCCAGCTGGCCCTATCGCTAAAAATGTTCACAGAACATTTTCTTAACGCTCAGTCCTAACAAAAAACATCATATGACGGTATTTTTAAGCAGGCATTACGAATATGTATGGGACTTCTGTATAAATAATTGCAAAACCATTAATCGGCTTAGTTAATATTTCCTTCTAAGAACGACGCATATAGGTGCAGGTAATACGCGTAAATTTCATATTACGAAGTTTTTTTTCCTAAAGCCATTAGTTTTTTGGCATAAAACAATGACTTGTTAAACTGAAGTTGCTTGTAAGGAATTTTTAACAACCGAACTAAAAAAGAGCTTTTTGGTCCCTTGAATAAAAACAAAAAGAAATATTTATAACGAAATTCCTTCACTTGTTCCTTAGTAAAATGTTTTACAATCCCATACATGACCGTAGGGCTGGGAACAGGCTTTACAAATGTTACGGGCGTATCCAATTCCCAGGGCTGCGCCTTTCTTTTTTTCCCAGTAATTTTAGCTTCAGTACCCCAAAAACGATAGCCTCCAGCAGGTGGTTTTAAATGCAGGTTTACCGAAAACGGATTATGCATCACGATTGCCCCTATTTTAGACAAAGACATCCCGAAATCGCTGTCCTCCCCATAACCACCATCAAAATTGACATCATTCCCCTCTAACTGATTTACCAATTCCCTGTTAACGCATGAGTTGGCATTGCTAAACATTTGGGCACTGCCACACACCCATCTTTTAATGTCTAGCTGCATTAATTTGGAATCTAAATCAGTTAAATCCTGCTGTTGATGGTCGGCACGAATGTCCAGACCATTACAAGCACCAATTTGGTAAGTTTGCAGAAAACGGATATGATTTTCTATGAAATCGGCTGAAATACGTATATCATCATCCCCAAAAACAATATAATCACCAGTACACAAATCAATGGCCTCATTCCTTGCCCTGCAACTGCCTTTGGTTTGTTGCCACTTAAGCACTAATTGAAAGGGATATTCTTTGGCGGCATACAAACTTTCATTCCGCTGGTTTTCAGGTGTGGCATCAACCAAAACCACCTGGGTTGGTGGAAAAGACTGATTGGTTAAATCGTTCAACAACTGCAAAGTATAATCCTGTCGCATCATCGTTGGAATGATGTAACTCACCGTTGGATTTCCCTCAATTGGGTGCAAAGCTCTTGGTTTTATTGTTGGTTTTGAATGTGTTTTCCTATAATGCTTCTTTGCATAAAAAAATGCGGCCCATTCTTTCCATTTCCAGAAACCTTTACGATATAGCATAAAGATGGCATGTTCCAATTTGAAATTCTTTATAAAAAAGGTATAGCGGTCTTTCGCTGTAATATAGATTTCTTCTTTTTTAGCTTCTTCAAAAAGTCCTTTTACATACAACGGGACAGCACCAGAATTTCTCAAGGCATTGTAACCAAAATCCAATGCCTGCATTTGTGGATTCAGATACTCAGCATCAAATCCGTTTAGTGTTTCCCAAACCGATTTTCTGACGGCAAAAGCATTGGGATTGATGCGCCAACTTACGCATTCGTCCAAATTGTCAAAATCATTCAGGTACCAAAAAAAAGTAGCCGTCTGATACACCAATTCGGGGAAAGCATTTTTATATCCCTGCTTAAAAGAACTGTGCCAAATATCGCCTGCCCCTTGTGACAAAACCTCTAACTTATCAAGATTGGGATTACCAGCATAGAGGATGGATTCACCACTATTTGTTTTATATTCTTTTAAATGCTTCATCTTATATTTTGTCAATCATCTTTTCGTAAAACTCCATACTTTGCTTCGCCACTATTTCTACGCTAAATTTATTTTCTACTTTTTTTCTTGCTTCAATGCCAAATTGTTTTTGCAATTCGGAATCTTCCAATAAAGCTACAATTTTGTTAGCATATGTACTATGGTCCTTTGGATTTACCAGAAATCCGTCCACACCATCGGCTATCATTTCCTTGGCCCAACCAATATTGGATGCCACGATGGGTTTTTGCATGACCATCGCTTCCAGCCAGGACACCGGCAAGGCCTCTGCAAATGTAGGAAATACACAAAGGGTTGCCTGCTCAATGTGTTTTTTTATTTCGGAATATGGGATGCCACCTAAATAAGTAACATTTTCCAAAGCTTCTCGGCTAAACAATCCCTGCATCATGGCCCATGTAGAAACATTTCCGGAAATGATATCACAGGCATCTCTTCCTACCAAAATCAATTTAGCTGAAGGGGATTGTTCGATTACGTAATTGAATATGAGTGGAAGTTCCAAAAGACCTTTTTTGCGGATGAGGGTGCCGAAATATAAAAGCCCCCTAGCCCCTTCGACTCCGCCTGCCTGCCGGCGAGGCAGGCTCAGCATAGGCTCGGAGGGAACTGTTACCTCTGAAACCGTATTTTCAAATAAAAGCATATCAACCGCATTGGGGATGATGGTGAAATTTTTGTTTAAATTGAAAAGCTGGTTGGTCAGGTCTGCGGTAAACTGGCTGACGGATATGAGTCCGTCTGCATTTTGCAGGGCCCTTTTTTCATGAAATTTATTGATGACTTTTACGGGACGTCGGTCCAAATGGCAAAAATAGGTGTCGGAGCCGTTCAGTCTAATGACTAACGGACATTTTTTAGGTTTGATAAAAGAAGTGATGCCTGTCCAGTCGGGGGCTTCCACCAAATCAATTTCTTGTTGGTCATACAATTCATCGATGATGCGCTCCAGTTTTTTGCGGGTCAGCCACCAGGACAAGCCTTTTAACTTTACATTTTTTATCTGCTGCACCACTACCCCGTTGTCCTCAAATACCGCAGCGGCTGTTTGTCCGTACACCAAAATCCTGACCGAGCAACCTTGTGCCAACAATCCTTGGGCCAGATTTTTGATGCTGGTGCCAATGCCGCCTGAGTTGCCGGTTTTTTGGTGTGGATATTCGGGGGTCAAAAAGGCTATTTTCATTATGTCTTGATAAAAAATAAAATATACATTGCAATTCCAGTTAAAAAACTAAGATTGTATACTAAAAAACGTACTTTTAAGGGAAAGCGAGATAAATAATTAAACGAAAAAAAACTATATAATATCATTGTTGGAATAACCCATCTAAATTCAAATAATTTTACGGCCAAAAATGAAAAAATAACAATACTTAATAAGTGAAAAATAATTATAAATTTGTTTTGAAATAGGCTCTTTTCATTAGCACTATTGGCTTGGTCAACAATATTAAACTTTTTATGATTCAAAAATGATAAAAATAATAGAGGAAACAGCAAATACATAAACCGATAACTTGAATACATCGCTTTTATAAACATCCGTGTCATTTGCCTAAAATATAATCCCGGTTCTTTTACAAGCAAATCAATTTGATTCTTAGGAAAAACAAAATCAGGATTTTCCTTCTTAAAATCTATTACGTCCTGTGTTGATAACCATTGTGTATTGGGTATTTTATCAACATCCCAATATTTCGCCATCAAATAATTTCTTTGAAACCAATTAACGCCAGTTGCTTCTGGCACTTCTTTTAAATCTAAAATAATTTTATGTTGTTCAATTATTGGCAAAAGATTTATCATAAATAAAACAATGATGCCAGTTACAAAAGCTGTTAAATTTTCTTTAGAAAACAATGGTTTGATGCCTGCCATTATAAAAAAAGTAATATAAAAAGCCAAAATTAACACAAGAACTGTTGGTCGTGTTGCTACAGAAATCGCAAATAAAACTCCAACTAGAATACTTTGTTTTAAATTTAAATTAATTTTTCCAAATTCGAAATTTTCAATAATTATTAGAAAAGGAGGAATAATTAATACTATGGCCAAAAAATCAGAAGTACCTATAAACATCTGACTGGTAATCATAATAGCACATATAAATAAAGTTGATTTATATATTTTTTCCAGAAAAGTACTCTTATTCGAAATTATCCTTTTTATAAAATATTGTAATAAAAATAAACAGGCAACTAAAGATACCAACCTAGTAGAAATTTTAGGAATATTTATAAAATAATCTATAAAAGAACTAATAAAAATGTATGGTTGTGAAGATGTATAAAATATTTTCTTATGCGTAATATCAGAAATTGAATATAAAGTATTTTGATAATCCTCATCTCCATTACTGCCTTTATTCAGAAAGGTCCTAAAAAAATTATTTGAAAAATAATACAAATTAAAGCATACAAACCCAATAAAAAGAAAAATGCTAGTATGTTCTGAATATAAAAACTTATATCTATCGTGCTTTAAAATCTTAATCATTTTATCAAACATAGTTCCATTTTTTTTTACAATTGTAGCAACATCCAATTTTAGTTATTTTTCTTCTTATAGCTTACCCAGTATAGATTCTTTTTGAGTAAAAGCTAATTATAAAATACTAAATTTAAGTAATTGACAACCATTTTATCTATCGTAAAATGTTCTTTAATCAATAGCCGTGTATTGGTCTTTATTATTAAGTTTCCTGAATAAACATTCTGCAATAAGTCTGACAATTGTTCAATATTTTCTGCTTCAAAAATATAACCATTTACATTGTTTTTAATCGCTTCTTCATTGCCCCCAACGTTGGTGGTGATTACGGGAACATTGGCCGACAAACTTTCCAGAATAGACAAACTGAAACATTCCATATGGGTTGGCTGCAGCATATAATCATAGTGACAATATAAGGATTTAAGTTGCGCAGTGCTGCCTTTAAAATTAAAACAATGTTCGAGTTTTAACGCTTGTACTAAGGCCTGCAATTCCATTTTATATGGTCCATCCCCAAAAACATCAATTTTCAGTTCTTTTTTGGTGGGTTCCGGCAATAAGGCCACTGCGTGAATCAAATCCTGGATTCCTTTTGAAAACCTTAAATGGGATGCTGTCAAAAATGTTGGCTTTTCTTTTGACCTGGCGGTTCTTGTTGCTATTTCCTGGATATCAATACCGTTATAAATCACTTGGGTTTTGGCCTGGATGTGCTTTCCGAAATCTTTTAGCAATTCTTTGACCGTATATGCTGAAACGCCTACAAACAAATCGATATAGCGGCTATATAGCAACCCTTTGATTCTTTTTTTTACTCTTTTAGCAACTGGGTAACCCTCCAACGGACGCGGATTGTGATCAACCGCAATCACTTTTGCTTTTGACAATTGTTTTAATTGCTGAAAAAAGGGCGTGCACAATTCCAAAAAGTGGGTGATGATGTGGGTATAGACAGTTTCCGGTTGCGCCAAACTTTCCAAAAAAAAACTTTCTATACTTTTGGAGCTGTCGTATTTAATCGTCAGTAATTGATAGTCGCCGTGGGTTGCGCCGTTTGGGAAAAACCAATCCACTTGGATGTTGGCTTCCTTGCATTTCTTGTCAAACTCCCAAAAAAAAGCATCCATGCCGCCTACCCTTTCCGGCAGTAATTCGTAATTGCAGAGCACCGCTATTTTCTTTATTT
>MGWK01000034.1 GCA_001800975.1 Flavobacteria bacterium RIFCSPLOWO2_12_FULL_35_11
GAATTTTGGCAAAGAGCCGAAGACAGAAATAGTGAAACGTCAGTTTTGTATGATGAACTTGGCCTTGCAAGCTATGCTGCAATGGAAGCTTTCGTAAGGTGGGAGTTTTAACGTAAAAGTTTTATTGTTCAATTGTCCGAATTAATTAAGAAATTTAAAGGCAACTCACAGAATTGTGTTACGCTATTGGCAAACAGTATTTATTTGAAAATTAAAAACGGTATCTAAAGATGGATATTTCCTCTAAAAATTCTCATTATAATATCATTAAATATGAAAATATTAAAACTATTGATATTTATAACACATTTATAAATTGGGTTAGAGGGGAGTTTGATTTGTATCTAATGGAAGAATTGGATGGATTAAAAGTTTATTATCCAAATGGATGGTTCAGTATTACGGTCTTGTCTGAAAGCGAAAAGGAATTAAATATCATTATTCAAATAAAAAGCAAAACATTGGATAGTGGGTTAAAAATAGAAGCCCAAATTAAAAAGATATACAGCCATTTGAACCAAATCCTCAAAAAATAGGAGTTAGAACGGGTAATGTTTGTAATAAATTTAAATATTAGGGCTATTTTATTTTAATCCAATAATTTAAAAAGAGTAAAGTAGGTCTTGGAGCGATAAGGTAATATTGTCTTCTCTTCCCTTTCAGAATTTATTTTTTTTCAAAACATATTTTATGAACATTTCTGTTTTTGTGGAATAACGTACTATTGGTTTTTTATAAAATTCAGCCAATTTGTGGATATCTTACAGCTAAAAAATTTAATCCGTCAAGATTCAAAATAAAATTAATGAATAAAACAATAGGTAAATGTGCTCGATAACACTATTTTTATGTGTACGAGCACATTTTTTGTATATTTCCTTTGTTAATTAAAATTTATCTTTTACATTAGCTGAATGAGAAGTTAATTATCAGATTTTTAGGGTTAATATTTGATAATTTAAAATAACTTTAAATGCCGTAATTATTGCGAAATAACAACTGGTTTGTTTGACAATCATCAAGAAACGCTAAGTTAATGGAAGAAATAACTTTAAATATAAGTAAGTATAAATGAGTAAATAACAAATTCTAAAATTATGAAATGATATTAAATAATTAACATACGTTCCACTTTCAAAAAGACCTAAAAATGGTGTTTTACTTTTCGGTCAATAAAAGTGATTTCTTTTAAACAAAAAACCATTAATCACATCCAAAATATGAAAAAACTTAATAAGTTACTGAATCAGAACCTTTATAGGTTAAAATTTGATTTAAAAAAGAACCTTACCACAATATTTTTGATAGTATCAATAGTCAAAATGAGTGCGAATACTTATGCTGAGAACACAAAAATTTCATTAGACCTCTTAAATGTTAACGTAGAAAAAGTTTTAGCGCCAGAACAAGTTCAAACTGAAATTACAGGAACGGTATATGATGAAATGAATCAGCCGCTCCCAGGCGCTTCAGTTATGGTAAAGGGGACATCAGTTGGTACTGTGACATCTTTTGATGGCGAATTTAAAATTCTTGTTCCTAATGGAGCAACAACCATTGTGGTTTCATATACGGGTTATATCAAACAAGAAGTATTGATTGCAGGTAAAAGTAATATAGTTATTAAAATGTTACCTGATCTTACCAGTTTAGATGAAGTGGTTGTTGTAGGTTATGGTAGCCAAAGAAAGAAAGATATTGTGGGAGCTATTTCAACAGTTAAAACAGAAGAATTAGTATTATCATCTTCACCCTCAATTGGCGATGTGCTTAGAGGTAAAGTTTCAGGTTTACAAATAACTCAGAATAGTGCCCAACCAGGTGGAGGATTAGATATTCAAATTAGAGGGGCAGGATCTATTAATGCTTCTAACGACCCTTTAATAGTTGTGGATGGTTTTCCTATCACCGACTTTCAACAACCTGGAACAGGAAATAGATATGATGGTGGAACACAAAGTGTTTTAAATTCTTTTAATCCAAATGATATTGAATCAGTTTCTGTATTAAAAGATGCTAGTGCAACATCGATTTACGGTTCAAGAGCTGCAAATGGCGTTATTTTAATAACAACCAAAAAAGGTAAAGAAGGAAAAGTTCAGGTTGACTATTCTTCATCTTATTCATACCAGGCATATAACAATAGCTTTGATATCTTAAGTTTACCGGAATGGATGCAATTAAGAAACGATGCTGCATTAGAAAATTGGAAATTTCAAAATAGAGTTACACCTTATAGCAGTGGAAATGTTACTAGTAGAACATTAGAAGAAGCCATCGCAAATCCTGTAAATGGGGTTGCGTTTTCAAGATTTTATTCAGATGCTCAAATAAATAATGCAGGATTAGGTACCAATTGGATTGATCTTGTAACTAGAGATGGTAGTACACAACAACATAACCTTTCTTTAAAAGGCGGAACTGAATCAACAAAATACTATTTATCAGGTAACCTGTATAAACAAGATGGTGTATTAAAAAATTCAGCTTTTGAAAGAGCATCTCTAAGATTCAATTTAGACCAAAAGTTAAACGACTATATGAATGTCGGGATGAATCTTACGATGAGTAGAATCAATAACGAAAATAGCCAATTAGGTGGAGACCAATATGAAAATTCTGGAATTATCAGGTCGGCATTACAATATGGTCCACATATTCAAGCTATTGATGAGTTTGGTAATTATCCTATTAACCCAGACAATGCTCAGGAGCCTAATCCATATTCTTTACTTACGATAACAGATCAAGGTGTTATTGATAGAACTTTAACGAATTTCTTTATGGAAATTAAACCGATGGAAGGTTTAGTAGCTAGATTACAAGCAGGTATAGACCAAGGTAACACGAGCAGAAACACCTATTTGCCAAGAACGACTTTGTGGGGCGCTTTAGAAAATGGTAAAGCAACTATAGCCAACCAAAAAAAGAATGATGAGCTATTTGATTTTACTTTAAATTATACTAAAATTATGAATGACATCCATAATTTAAATTTAATGGTTGGGTATTCCAGACAAAAATATAGATCTGAAGGTGCCTCTTCCGGGAACAGTGATTTTATAACAGATGCCTTTTTATGGAATAATATTAATTCTGGTGCAGGTACCAAAGTAATATCCTCTTCAAAAAATGAAGACAATTTGGTATCTTATTTTGGTAGAATAAACTATGTTTTTAAAGAAAGATATATTTTATCAACAACCATTCGTAGAGATGGATCTAGTGTTTTCTCTAAAAACAATAGGTTTGCCATTTTTCCTTCAGTAGCTCTTGGTTGGGATATTGCTGGTGAGCCTTTTATGAAAAAAATAAACGATGATATATCGCAATTAAAACTTAGAGTGGGTTATGGTGAAACTGGGAATGCTGATATTGGTTCTAATGCTTTTGCTGCTTATTATGCGCAGCCTGCATATTTAAATCCGGATGAATCTATATTAATTGGGGTATTTCCATCCCGATTGGAAAATCCAGATTTAAAATGGGAGACAACCAAAGAAACTAATATTGGTCTAGATTTTCAATTATTCAAAGAAAGAATATCCGGATCTGTGGAGGTTTATAATAAAGAAATTTCAGATTTACTGCAATTAAAACCTATCAATTCTTACCATGAGGTAAATACTGTATGGGCAAATATTGGAAGTACCCAAAGCAGAGGTATTGAACTTACTTTAAATTCTGTAAATGTTGATACAGAAAATTTTAAATGGAAAAGCACACTTACCTTTTCTAAATTTAAGGATAGATGGAAAGAAAGAGCTGGAGATTGGAAACCTGCTATTTATCAGAATGTAGATGATCCTATTCGTGCTCAATATTCATATCTATCTGATGGTGTAATGCAAATAGGTGAAGTTGTAACGGCACAACCGGATTTATTTCCTGGTCAAATTAAGATTAAAGACGTAAATGGGTTTTCAAGAGATGGTTCTGGAAATCCGATAGTTGATGAAAATGGAATTTTTATTGCAACTGGCGAACCAGATGGAAGAATAGATGAAGCAGATATTGTATTATTAGGATCATCAGATCCAGATTTTATTGCAGGTTTTAGCAATAGTATTAGCTACAAAAATTTTGAACTTAACTTTCATTTTAATGGAATGTTTGGAAGAAAGATAGCAGACCCGACAGATAATGCCTTGGGTGTTTCTGCAGATGGCGTTTGGGCAAATGGACGTAATGCATTAAGAAGTATCTATGATAGATGGACACCGGAAAACCCAACAAATACCAGACCCGCTTCTCACTATGGCTATACGCAATATAGTTCAGGAGATTTTTTCTTACAAGATGCCTGGTTTATAAGACTGCAAAACTTGTCGTTAGCTTATAATATACCTTCCAAGTGGATTGGAAAATTAATAGATAGCGCAAAGGTTAGACTAGATGCCCAAAACCTTTTTGTGATTACCCCTTATAAGGGTGTTGACCCAGAAACTGACGCTTATGTGGCTGCATATCCTAACGTTAAAACCTATACAATAGGTATAGATATTAAATTTTAAAAACACTAAAGATTATGAAAAAAATAAAACTGATAATGCTTGGGTTAATAATAACCTTAACATTTGGATGTAATCCAGAATTGGAGTCTATTAATTTCGATGAAATTAATCCAGATATTTTTCCAGCATCAGAAGCTGATGTTGAAGCTTTAGTAGTAGCAGCCTATTATCCTTTAAGAGGTTCTTGGTGGGACGGTATTCATACTACATCAGAAAATGGAATAATGTTTATTAATGATGCCTCCACCGAAATTCTTCAAGGAGCTTTTGGCGTACAACAACTGGCAACATTACATAGTTATAATCCAACAAATGAATCAGTCACTAGATACTATGACCGCTTTTATAACAGAATAAGTTCTAATACATTGAGTATTGATAGACTTGAAAAGTCTAGTGTTAATGACGCTATAAAAAAGAAAGGTATTGCTGAACTTAAGTGCGCAAGGGCTTTTTTAAGCTATGAACTTTTTGATATGTACGGACCAATAGTTGTTGCACCATTAGAGGTATTACAAAATCCGCTGACTGAAACACCATTAGCTAGACTTGATTATGATGAAATGGTAAACTTTATTGAAAAGGATTTGTTAGATGCTGCTGCTGATTTACCGGCTCCTGCTGAAGCTGCTTATGGAAGATTCAGTCAAGGTTTTGCAAGAATGTTATTAATTAGATTATATCTTCATGAAAAAAGATGGGCAGATGTAGAAGCACAGGCAAATGCTATTATGGCCATGAATTATTATGAATTATATCCTGATTATGTAGGTATGTTTGGCACAGGATCACAAGCAGATAATAAAGAAGTCATATTTGCTGTTCCTGCAGATTATGCTGGAACAAGCGAAAATCAATGGCAAATGATGGTTTTACCATCTAATTATCCGGAAAGAGGAGGTTGGGCTACAGTTCAAAGTTCTTGGCTATTTTATGATTCATTTGAAAGTAATGATGTCAGAAAAACAAATTTGATAGCCGAATATACTGGAACAGATGGTGTTACTTATAACAGATCTAATCCAAGTAATATAATGCAAATGGGGCCTCTTCCGTTAAAAATTGCTGCCGATGCTGCCAGAAATACGGCACTAACAACAGTTGATATTATTTTATACAGATATGCGGATGTAATTTTATCAAAAGCAGAAGCCATAGCTAATAAAAATGGTGCTCCAAACCAGGAAGCGATAGACTTAGTAAATGAAATTAGAGAAAGAGCAAATTTGAATCCAATTCTATTGGCTAATTATGCCGGCTTAGATAATTTTAACAAAATGATTCTTTTAGAAAGATCTCATGAATACTGGTGTGAAAATGGACAATACCGTTCAGATTTAATTAGACATGGCAAATTCAGTGAACATAATATAGCTTTAAATGGTTCATCCAGCCAAACAGCTCCATACAAAGTTGTGTATCCTTTTTCACTGGCACGAATAAGTGAA
>MGWK01000035.1 GCA_001800975.1 Flavobacteria bacterium RIFCSPLOWO2_12_FULL_35_11
TTGTTCGGTTACTGTTACTGTTGATGTGTCTGATTCTGTACAAGGTGAAGTCGCTGTTACTGTATAAGTATAAACCAAACCTACATTAGACCAAGTTCCGCCTGCATCAGGTGAACCTGTCAACTGTGCAAATAATTCAGATTCTGTTGGTGTTGTTCCTGAACATACTGTTAAAGTTCCATCAATCCCTGCATTTGGTTGCGCTTGTACAAAAACAATGAAAGAACAAGTTTCTACAATTGGAGAACCAGATAAGGGAGTATAAGTTGCAGTATAGGTAACAGTTGTCGGACCTACAGGAAAATAATCGCCAGGATTATGAGTTGAAGATATAACAAAGTTTATTCCACCTGAACAAGCATTTCCAACATTTATAGCATCATAATAAATCCTATCAACCTCAATTTTGTCACTATTTGCAATGTCAAGACTTGAAAAAATAAATTTCAATTTATATACTCCGTTAGTAAACGAACTAGCAGGAATAGTAATAGTTTTTATTCCGTCAGTTGTAATTCCACTCTTTATTTGAGAATAAACTACATTATTTAATGAATCCAAAACTTGTAAAGTCCAATCAACAGTAGCTGTAACATCTTTTAAAGCCATATTAATAGGAATTGCTAGAGTGTTATTAAAATACTGATAAGGAGCAATAAAATACACTTCAGAGCCTGTTCCTGTTGATTGAAAAAGTCTAAGATTATCTGATCCAACACGTTGAACATGGTTAAACTGCCAACACGTCCATAAACTTTCTGGTAAATCAAACTCCATAATAAAAGAACTTCCTTCTCCAGGTACTTCACAATCTAATTCAAATTCAGGCGGAGTCCAAGATACAATATTACCTAAACCTGTTCCATCGACACAAACTGGAGCCAAATCGGGGGGGCAGTTCGTTTTTATAATAGAACAATCATCAGCAGCAGCAGCAACATCATAATCACCTCCACCTCTCTGCGAATATGATTTTTCCGCCGATATCTGCGTATAACCAACCGTTGTTGAAAACAACAAAACTAAAAAGGTCGCTAAACTAAAAAAAGTAATTTTTTTCATAATCTTTTTATTTAAATAAATCAAGCAATGAATTCCTTAAAATATGGGGTCGCAAAAACGTATACCGTTAAGCAATTAAATCATTATTTTGGGTAATGTTTTATAGACAATGCTCCTTAGCATTACTATATGTGGGGCAAAAATTTTATGAATTTTGTGGGGCACAACTTTCATTTGACATAACAAATATAATGCATAAATTTTGAAATGCAATATACGTAAATCGTTATTTTTTAGCAACTTAACAAACGGTTGATATTTATCTACAAATGGTAAAAAAAAGCCCATAAATTACAATTGCCTAAAAGTGACATTTGTCACATACTTACTTGTTTTGTCATTTTTAATATTTAAATGTCTAATTTTCAGTTATTTAATAAAATAAAATTGAACCATTAAATACTCTTCACAAAATAATAAGTTTAACAAGTTGTATATAAATAGACAAATAAAAATTCTATTTTTGCAACTCAACAAGATTTAAAGATTATGAATAAATATGATGTTGCCATTATTGGTTCCGGACCTGGAGGATATGTTGCCGCTATACGCTGTGCACAATTGGGATTAAAAACTGCCATTATTGAAAAATACAATACGTTGGGCGGCACTTGTTTAAATGTGGGCTGTATTCCCTCAAAAGCATTGTTGGATTCTTCACACCATTATTATGATGCCACCAAACATTTTGCCACGCACGGAATTGAAGTATCTGGATTAAAAATAAATTTTGAACAAATGATTTCCCGCAAAAAGGAAGTTGTGGACCAAACTTCTGGAGGGATTAATTTTTTAATGAATAAAAATAAGGTCACCGTTTTTCAAGGTGTTGGAAGTTTTGCTGATGCAACCCATATAACTATTACAAAAACTGATGGAACTTCAGAAAAAATTGAAGCCTCAAAAATAATTATTGCCACAGGTTCAAAACCTGCAATGTTGCCGTTCATTAAAATGGACAAAAAAAGAATTATCACCTCAACAGAAGCGTTGAGCCTGACTGAAATTCCAAAACATTTAATCGTTATTGGCGGTGGCGTTATCGGTTTGGAGTTGGGTTCTGTTTATAGCAGATTGGGTTCTGAAGTTTCTGTGATTGAATTTATGCCAACCATTACACCTGGCATGGATGCCATGCTTTCCAAAGAATTGCAAAAATCGCTGAAAAAGCAAGGGCTGAAATTTTATACGGGCCACAAAGTGACTTCTGCAGTAAACAAAGGAAAAGAAGTTGTGGTGATTGCTGAAGACAAAAAAGGAAATTCGGTTGAATTTAAAGGAGATTACACGTTGATTTCTGTGGGAAGAAAACCTTATACTGATGGATTGAGCTTGGAAACCGTAGGCATCAAAGTGAATGAAAAAGGACAAATTGAAACCAACGAACAATTGCAAACCAATGTCGCTAACATTTATGCCATTGGCGATGTGGTAAAAGGCGCCATGTTGGCCCACAAAGCCGAAGAAGAAGGCACTTTGGTTGCAGAATTGATTGCCGGACAAAAACCGCATATCGATTATAATTTAATACCGAATGTTGTTTATACCTGGCCTGAAGTTGCCGCCGTAGGTAAAACGGAAGAACAATTAAAAGAAGCCGGCGTGAACTACAAATCGGGAACTTTTGCCATGCGCGCTTTGGGAAGAGCGCGGGCAAGTATGGATACCGACGGAATGATAAAAGTGTTGGCTGATGCTGTAACTGATGAGATTTTTGGCGTTCATATGATTGGCGCCAGAGCAGCCGATATGATTGCCGAAGCGGTTATTGCCATGGAATTTAGAGCCTCATCAGAAGATATTGCACGTTCATCACACGCGCATCCAACCTATACTGAGGCATTTAAAGAAGCTTGTTTGGCGGTGAATGATCGCTCGATACATTCATAAACATCAAAACTTGACTTACTGAACCCTCCTAATAATAATGAGATCCTGAAATAAATTCAAAAGTCCTTTCAATTTGAAGGGACTTTTCTATTTTTGCTCCGATGCAACGAACAAGTTATAATTTTCAGGTAAAGGATATTTCCGAATTCAAAAAGCAACTTTTGCTTTGGGCGCAACAGTTTGAAATTGCGGTTTGGCTGGACAGCAATAATTACGACCAAAAATATTCAAACTTTGATGCGGTTTTGGCTGTTGATGCGATTTCAAAAATTGAAACTTCCTGTAAAAATGCGTTCTCGCAATTAAAAAAATACCAATCAGAAGTTAACGACTTTATTTTTGGCTATCTCAGTTACGATTTAAAAAATGATACGGAAAACTTAACTTCTTCTAATTTCGACGGATTGCATTTTCCCGATTTGTTCTTTTTTCAGCCTAAAAAATTATTTTTTATCAAAGGAAATACCGTTGAAATAAAATATATTTCAGCATTTGAACATGAAATTGAAACCGATTTAGAAAAAATAAGGAAGTCAAAAGCCAAAAGCCAAAAGTTAAAAGTTAAAAATCAATTAAAAATAAAACTGCGAATCCATAAAGACGATTATTACAAAAAATTAAACACGCTTTTAAACCATATTCATAGAGGCGATATTTATGAAGCCAATTTTTGCCAAGAGTTTTACAGTGAAAATTCAGCGATTGATCCGGTGGAAGTTTACCAAAATCTAAATGAAATTTCCAAACCTCCTTTTGCGACATTTTTGAAGTTAAATAACAACTATTTGCTTTCGGCTTCGCCCGAGCGTTATCTAAAAAAAGATGGCGAACACTTAATTTCCCAGCCCATAAAAGGAACTGAGAAAAGAGCATCGAACAAATCGGCGGACGAAAAATTGATTTCGGCTTTAGAGCAAAATGCAAAAGAACGCGCAGAAAATATCATGATTGTGGATTTGGTACGGAACGATTTTTCCCGATTTGCCGTAAAAGGATCGGTAAAAGTGGATGAACTTTGCAAAGTGTACACTTTTAAACAAGTGCATCATCTTATTTCCACCGTTTCTTGTTCGGTAAAAAATGATATTCACCCTGTTGATATTCTAAAAAACACATTTCCGATGGGAAGCATGACAGGTGCGCCAAAAATTTCGGCCATGAAAATAATTGAGGAATTGGAAGAAACCAAACGCGGTCTATATTCAGGCGCGGTGGGTTATTTTATGCCAAATGGAGATTTCGATTTCAATGTGATTATTAGAAGCATTTTATACAATGCAACAAAAAAATATGTTTCCTATTCGGTTGGCGGCGCCATTACGGCACAATCAATCCCGGAAAATGAATATGAAGAATGTTTGTTGAAAGCAAAAGCTATGAAACACGTTTTATTAAACGCTAAATAATTATATTTACAAAATATGAAAGCCGAATTAACAGCACATATCAACGCTAAATTTTCATTTTTACATGATAAAAACCTGCTCATTGCCATTTCTGGCGGCATTGACAGCGTGGTTCTAACACATTTATTTCACAAGTTAAATTTTAAAATTTCATTGGCGCATTGTAATTTTTCGTTGAGGGGAAAGGAAAGCAATGAGGATGAAGAATTTGTGATCGCTTTAGGCGAAAAATTACAGATCCCAACCTATTCCATTAAATTTGAAACTGAAGAATACGCCAAAGAAAAAGGAATTTCAACCCAAATGGCGGCGCGTGATTTGCGTTACGACTGGTTTCAAAAAATTGCCAAAGAAAAAAATATCGATTACATAATAACGGCGCATCAAAAAGACGATGTTCTAGAAACTTTTCTGATCAATTTAACGCGAGGAACGGGATTGGACGGATTAACCGGAATCCCCGAAATTCAGGGAAATATTGTGCGCCCCTTTATGATTTTCACAAGAAATGAAATTTTGGTTTATGCCGCCAAAAGAAAGATAGAATGGCGAGAAGACCGAACCAATTCTTCCATCAGGTATGTAAGAAATAAAATTCGGCATAAAGTTGTTCCAGTTTTAAAAGAGTTGAATCCGAATTTATTGGACACATTTTACAGCACTTTGGAAAATTTAAAAGGAAGTCAGCAAATTGTGAAAGATCGCATTCAGAATGTGAAAGAAAAAACGACCAAGATTCACAAAAAAGAATTGCATTTCAGCATTTCGGAATTAAAAAAACTGAGCAATCCTAAAATCTATTTATTTGAAATTTTAAAAGAATACGGTTTTACCGAATGGAACGATGTTGCCGATTTGATCGACTGCCAAAGCGGAAAACAAGTTTTTAGCAAAACGCATCGTTTGCTGAAAGATCGGGAAATTTTGATTTTGTCAGAAATTCTTCAGCAGAAAGAAATCGACAGCTTTGAGATTTTCGAAAATATGACTGAAATTAAAACGCCGATTGCGTTAAAACTGGAAACGGTCACCATTCCTTTTGACACTAAAAACCATCAGAATAAAGTTTTGGAGGAACTTGTTTTTGACGATAAAAACACCATTTCCATAGATTTCGACAAAATTGATTTCCCTTTAATCATAAGAAAATGGCAGAAAGGAGATTACTTTTTTCCTATTGGCCTCAATGGAAAAAAGAAAGTGAGCAAGTTTTTTAAAGACGAAAAATTATCACTAATCGACAAAGAAAATAGTTGGCTGTTGTGCTCCAAAAATGAGATTGTTTGGGTCATTGGAAAACGATTGGACGACCGGTTTAAAGTTACAAAAACCACTTCAAAAATTCTTAAAATAAGTCCGAAGTCTGAAATCTGAAGACGCAAGTTTGAAGTGCAAAAGTTTCAAGTTTTAAGTTTCAAATTTTAAGTTTTTTCGTTGAACCATAACTATTGCACAATAGTTTCACAAAGAAAATAATTTACAGATTTATAGTGATAAATTACTGCACAAAAATAACGATTTCGTTAAATTAACATTTTAAAGACAGCCAATTAACCAAGCTTTTGTAATTTTCACGTTTGAATTATTAAACTATGCACAAACAACCGAAACTCACCAGATTCAACGAAAACGTATTGGCAAAATACCGTATTTACAACAGTATTTTTATGACGCTTCCGTTTGATGCCATTACAAAAACTGGTGTCATGCTACCACTTTTTCATGAAGTTTGCGAAAATGGATTTTCAAACAAAAAAAATCCGACCGAAATTGTTGATGCTTTTTTTAAAGCTTATCACACAAATCCTTCAGAAAAAGAAAAAATAAATTTACTTTTTCGCTTTATTCAATATATTGAGCGCCAAGTGGTGTTGTTTGATGCCATTGAAGATGCCGCTTTCCCTATTGTAAATAATATGGACGGCGTTGGAACTTTGAGAAACAGCAAAGAAACCGCTGCTTTGGAGAATAAAAAAGAAGCGCTGAAAAAGCATTTGGAAAATTTTAAGGTGCGGGTGGTATTAACGGCACATCCAACGCAGTTTTATCCTGGAGCCGTTTTGGGAATTATTACCGATTTAACTGAAGCCATTCAAGAAAATGACTTGTTAAAAATAAATCAGCTTTTGGCCCAATTGGGTAAAACGCCTTTTTTCAAACACGTAAAACCTACGCCGTTTGATGAGGCTGTTAGCTTAATTTGGTATTTGGAAAACGTATTTTACCATTCCATTTCAAGCGTATACAATTACATTCAAAGCAATATTTTCGACAATCAGCCAATTGAAAATGAGATTATTAACCTTGGGTTTTGGCCGGGAGGCGACAGGGATGGAAATCCTTTTGTGACCACGGAAATCACTTTGGATGTTGCCAAACGTTTAAAACAAACCATTTTAAAAAATTATTATAAAGACATTCGCTTGTTGAAAAGACGCCTGACTTTTGCCGGCGTTGAAGAATCTATTGCCGAATTGGAGAATGTTTTATTTCTAAATAGCGTCAATACGGAGATTAATACGATGCTTCCGCTAAAGGAATTTCTTGATAAATTGACTGGAATTAGAGACATACTCATCACCAGACATCAATCATTGTATTTAAATGAAATAGATGATTTAATCAGCAAAATTCGTTTGTTTGGTTACCATTTTGCGACATTGGACATCCGTCAGGACAGTCGTGTGCATCACGATGTTTTTGTTCAAATTGTAAAAACTTTGTCGGAAAAAGGAATCGCAGGTTTCCCCGAAAATTATTTGGAACTTCCTGAGAACAAACAGCTGGAAATTCTTTCAAAAGTATCCGGCAATTTAGATTTATCGATTTTTGAAGATGAGATGGTCGTAAAAACTTTGGGATCCATACAAGCCATAAAAACCATTCAACAAAATAATGGCGAACGTGGCGCAAACCGCTACATCATCAGCAACAACCAATCTGCTATAAATGTGATGGAAACTTTTGCCATGTTCAATTTATGCGGTTTTAACCATAAATTAAACGTTGACATTATCCCACTTTTTGAAACGATTGATGATTTAACAAATTCAACAAGCGTTTTGGAAAAATTATATGCGAACAGCACCTATAAAAACCACCTTAAAAATAGGGAAAACAAACAAACCATTATGCTTGGTTTTTCAGACGGAACCAAAGATGGCGGCTATTTAATGGCAAATTGGGCCATTTATCAAGCCAAAGAAAAGCTGACGGAAATCTCCAGAAAAAACGGCATAAAAGTCATATTTTTTGACGGTCGTGGCGGACCGCCGGCACGTGGCGGCGGAAAAACGCACCAGTTTTATGCCTCATTGGGACCAACTATTGAAGATGAAGAAATACAATTAACGGTACAAGGACAAACCATCAGCTCAAATTTTGGCACGTTGGATTCTTCCCAATTTAATATTGAACAGTTGTTGAGTGCGGGCATTTCAAACGAATTGTTTAGCAATGCCAACAATATTATGACAAAAAGCGATGCGGAAATTATGAATGATTTGGCATTGACAAGCTATCAGGCTTATGTCGATTTTAAAAATCATCCGAAGTTTATGCCGTATTTGGAACGCATGAGCACGTTAAAATATTATGCAAAAACCAATATTGGAAGTCGGCCTTCCAAACGTTCAGCTTCAAAAGAATTAAACTTTGCCGATTTGCGCGCCATTCCTTTTGTGGGTTCCTGGAGCCAGTTAAAACAAAATGTTCCCGGATTTTATGGCGTTGGCACCGCTTTAAAAAAATATGAGGACAATGGTGAATTTGAAAAACTGAAACAGTTCTATAAAAATTCGGATTTCTTTAAAACGTTAATCGGAAACAGTATGATGTCACTTACAAAATCATTTTTTGAACTGACGGAGTATATGGCAAAAGATGAAGAATTTGGCGAATTTTGGAAAATTATTTTCAATGAGTATCAAACTTCAAAACGACTCATCTTAAAACTTTCAGATTATACGGAATTGATGCAAAGCAATCAAGTTGGAAAAGCATCTATTGTTATTCGTGAAAATATTGTTTTACCTTTGCTCACCATTCAGCAATATGCATTGCTTAAAATTCAGGAACTTCAAAATGAAGAAAATCCAGATCTTGAATTAATTAAGATTTATGAAAAAATGGTAACACGATCATTGTTCGGAAACATTAACGCAAGCAGAAATTCAGCATAATTATGAACTTATCCCTATTAAACGAAAACGAATACAACCCGCATTACAAAAGCTATATTTCAGCATTGGGAAATGTAGATTTATTTGAAATTTTAAATATTTCTTCTGAAAAATTATTGGAATTAATTAAAGATTTATCCGAAGAAAAATTGGTATTTCGCTATGAGGAAGGAAAATGGTCAATAAAAGAACTTTTACAGCATTTAATTGATACAGAACGTATTATGAGTTACAGAGCCTTGCGTTTTTCAAGAAACGACGCCACGGAATTGCAAGGATTTGACGAAAATTGGTATGTTGAAAATTCAAACGGCAACGACAGAAATGCTAATGATTTGGTGGAAGAATTTACGTGCACACGCCGCGCAAGCATCTCCTTATTTAAAAGTTTTACTGATGAAATGATGTTATTGTCGGGCACAGCAAATGGAAGTGATATGACCGTAAGAGCATTGGGATTTATCATTGCCGGCCATCAAATGCATCATTTAAAAATCATTAAAGAGCGGTATCTTTAATCGTTTTTATCCAAAAAGAAGATTTCGTTAACGGGTTTTTGAAAACCATAGTGTAAACCTTTTGACAACTCAACTTCAAATTAATTGAAAATAGCGGATTCAAATTTTATACGATATAAAATATTATATTTGAAAAATCCTAAACTATTTTTCGATAATGCGCATTTTAAAAAAAATCTTACTCATTATTGGCGTTCTAATCGCCCTAATTTTGATTGGCGGCTGGATGTATTTCAACAGCCTAAAACCCGATTATTCAGGTGAAATCTCTTTGTCAAGCATAGAAAATGAAACTTCTGTCTATTTTGATGATTATGGGATTCCGCATATTTACGCCCAAAACCAATATGACGCCACAACTGCTTTAGGCTACGTTCATGCCCAGGACCGACTTTGGCAAATGGAATTAATGCGAAGGATAGCTCCGGGAAGATTGTCGGAAATTTTCGGAAAAGACATGCTCAAAAACGACCAATTTTTTGTGAGTTTGGGTATTGAAGAAGCTTCCAGAAAATCCATGGAAAAATTGGACAAAAATGGGGAAGTCTATAAATTGGCCATTGCCTATTTAAACGGTGTAAATCAATTTATTGAAAATGGCCCAACACCCATTGAATTCACTTTAATAGGAATCGAAAAAGAACCTTACCAACTTAACGACATCTACAATATTTTGGGCTATATGTCTTTCAGTTTTGCGATGGCCCAAAAAACTGATCCGTTGTTAAGTATCCTCAAAGAAAAATTGGGTGATGATTATTTGAAGGAACTGAATATAGAAATCGGCCCAAATACCACGTTTATAAAAAATTCAAAGGAAAATCTTGAAAGTTACTCTGCGATGGTTGCAAGCGTAAATGAGGTAATGGAAAAGTCGCCAATTTCACCGTTTATAGGCAGCAACAGTTGGGTGGTTTCCCCAAAAAAAACCGCCACAGGAAAAGTGCTTTTTGCAAACGATCCACATATTGGCTATTCGCAGCCCGCAGTTTGGTATGAAGCCCATATTGTGACGCCAGATTACGAAATGTACGGTTACCATTTGGCCGGTGTTCCTTTTCCTTTATTGGGACATAACAGAAATTATGCTTACGGATTGACTATGTTTGAAAATGACGATGTCGATTTTTATAAAGAAGAAAATGATATAGCAGACAGCACCAAATACAAAACACCTACCGGATTTGAAACTTACAAAACGGTATCCAAAACCATAAAAGTTAAGGATGCTGATGATGTAACCATTACGGTAAGAAGTTCGCGTCACGGAACAATTATGAACGATGTTCTTGATGCAATTATACAAACCGAGCCGGTTGCAATGTCTTGGATTTACACCAAATTTGACGTAGAAATTTTAGAAGCGCTTTATACCATTTCAAGAGCAACCGACATAAAAGACGTTAAAAAAGGAGCTTCCATGATTCATGCGCCCGGATTGAATATCATGTATGGCGACGCAAAAGGAAATGTAGCCTGGTGGGCCGCCGGTCAATTATACAAATTGAAGCCTGGTGTAAACAGAAATTTTATTTTGAACGGTTCTTCAGGCGAAGATGACCCGATTGAATATTTGGATTTCAGCAACAATCCGATGGCCGAAAATCCATCTTGGAATTATGTGTATTCCGCCAACAATCAACCAGACACAATTGCAAACATATTGTATCCAGGATATTATGTTCCTGAAGACAGGGCCAAGCGCATTGTACAATTGTTAGAACCAAAAAATAATTGGAACAAACAATCTATGTCCGCTATGATTAATGATGTAACCTCATCTGTGGCAACAGGCATTGTCAAAGAATTTGCTGAAAATATGGATTACAATTCCTTCACCAAAAGCGAACAAAAAGCCATTGATGTGCTTCAACTTTGGGACGGCTCAAATACAACAGACCAAGTGGCGCCAACCATTTACAATAAATGGATTTACCTATATTTAAAAAATACTTTTGAAGATGAAATGGGAACGAAATTGTTTACCCAGTTCTTGGCTACACATTTGTCAAAAAGAGTGATTGCCGAGCAAATTGAAAAGGAAAGTTCCATTTGGTGGGACAATATAACCACCAAAAATAAAACAGAGACAAAAAAAGAAATATTGTCAAAATCTTTGGCTGAAGCCGTCGCCTCTTTAGAAAAACAACTTGGAAGCGACATAAAAGCTTGGAATTGGGGAAAAGTTCATACCTTAGAGCACCCGCATCCGCTTGGTAAAGTAGCTGCATTAAAAAACTATTTTAATGTTGGTCCGTTTCCCATAAAAGGTGCAAGAGAAGTTATTGACAATAGAGGTTACGACTATACCGATTCGGGATTATACAACGTAAACGCAGGGCCTTCTACCAGAAGAATCATTGATTTTTCTGATATTGAAAACAGCATCAGCATTTTACCGACAGGGCAATCGGGCAACCCTTTCAGCAAATATTATAAAGATCAAGCTGAAATGTACAACAAAGGCGAATTCAGAAAAATGAAATTGAATGAAGAAGAAATTAAAAAAGTTTCAACAAAATTAACTATTTCACCAAAAAAATGAGTAAAAGAATAACCATAAAGCAAATTGCACTGGCATTGCAGGTTTCCATTTCAACGGTTTCAAAAGCGTTAAACGACAGCTATGAAATTAGTGACGACACAAAAAAAAGAATTCAGGAATACGCAAAATTACACAAATACAAGCCCAATACACTGGCATTGAGCCTGCAAAATAAAAAAACGAGAACCATTGGGATCATTATCCCAAATATTTTAAATTATTATTTTGCCCGAGTGCTTCGCGGCATAGAAAAAGTTGCTGCGGAAAAAGGATACAATATCATCACCTGCATCACCAATGAATCCTACAAAAAAGAAGTGGATACCATGGAAATGCTTTCAAATGGAACCATCGACGGATTTATTGCCTGTATTTCAGAAGAAACTTTAAAAATTGGTGATTTTGAACACTTTAACCGCATTTTGGAAGAAGGAACGCCAATTGTGTTGTATGACCGCGTGCATATTGATATTCACTGCGACAAAGTGGTGACCGACAATGTTAAAAGCGGCTACAAAGCCACTCGTTTTTTGATGAAATCAGGCTGCGAAAATATTGCGCTTATTTCAACTGCTGAAGAAATAAATATTGGTCAGTTCAGCGTTAACGGCTATTTAAAAGCGCTTACTAAATATGATATTGCGCCAAATGAAAATCTTATTATAAGACTTGAAGATGAGACACATTTAAAAGAGCGTATCAATCATATGTTAGACAATAACAAAGTGGACGGCATGTTTATTATTGATGAAGTTTCGGGCGCTGTTGCCACACAAGTACTGAATGCCAGAGGCATAAAAGTTCCTGATGACATTTCCATAGTAAGTTTTACCAACGGAATTTTATCACGATATACCATTCCGCCTTTAACCGCCGTAAATCGTTTTGCCCACACAACCGGTGAAATTGCGGCAACACGATTAATCGATAAAATTGAAGAAAAAATTGAATTTGATGACATTAAAACTGAAATAGTTAAAACCAAACTGGTTGAACGTGAGTCTACAAAAAAACTTTTTATAAAGTTTTAAATTAACTCATTGCGCCACGTTTTCAATGTATAACAATTCATAAAATTTCAAAAAGCAGCCTGTTCATTTACCAATCCGAAAAAATTGGCCACCCAATAAGTAGTGTGAAAGTTTTTATCAACAGCAAATTTAGCAACATTTCCTCCTTGCTGTTTTTCCAGGCCTGGATTAGCCGCCATAGCGTGACCTAGGTTGTTTATTTCATATTTTACAATATTTTTTGAATTATTCACTTATTTTCTTCAAGATATTTTCAGAATGGATAAAAAAACGTAACAAACATTGCTTCATTAATTTATTGCATTAAATTTTTAGCTATTTTTATGAAAATTAAAAAATATGCTAGAAAAAGTTTATGGCAGCGCCGTGTTTGGCGTTGAAGCCACCAATATTACCGTTGAGGTAAATATTGACAAAGGAATTGGCTATCATTTGGTTGGCTTACCCGACAATGCCATTAAAGAAAGCAGTTTCAGGATTTCTGCTGCCTTAAAAAACAACAAATATCATTTTCCCGGCAAAAAAATCACTATCAATATGGCGCCGGCCGATATGCGCAAAGAAGGCTCGGCCTACGACCTTACGTTGGCCATTGGCATACTCGCAGCTTCAAACCAAATTAATACCGATAAAATTGGGGATTACATTATTATGGGTGAACTTTCATTAGACGGAAGCCTGCAACCGATTAAAGGCGCTTTGCCCATTGCCATTAAAGCGCTTGAAGAAAATTTTAAAGGATTTATTTTACCGAAACAAAATGCTAAAGAAGCAGCGATAGTCAGCGATTTAAAAGTTTATGGCGTTGAAAATATTACAGAAGTCATTGATTTTTTTGATGGAAAAACTGAACTGGAACAAACCATTATTGATGTCGAATTTGAATTCAACAAAAATTTGGACCACCCCGAGTTTGATTTTGCCGATGTAAAAGGCCAGGAATCCGTAAAACGTTCTATGGAAATTGCAGCGGCAGGCGGACATAATATTATCCTTATCGGGCCTCCGGGAAGCGGAAAAACCATGCTGAGCAAAAGACTGGCTTCCATTTTACCGCCTATGACCATGCAAGAAGCGCTGGAAACCACAAAAATACATTCCGTTGTTGGGAAAATAAAAGAAAGTGGCTTGATGTGCCAGCGACCGTTTCGCTCGCCGCACCATACCATTTCAGATATCGCTTTGGTTGGCGGCGGACAATATCCGCAACCGGGAGAAATCTCGATGGCGCACAATGGCGTCTTGTTTTTAGATGAATTGCCCGAGTTTAAACGGACAGTTTTAGAAGTGATGCGCCAACCTTTGGAAGACAGGGAAATAACCATTTCAAGGGCGAAATTTTCAGTAACTTATCCGAGCAGTTTTATGTTGGTGGCAAGTATGAATCCGTCTCCGAGCGGCTATTTTAACGATCCCGACTCACCTAAAACCTCCTCTCCTTTTGAAATGCAACGTTATCTCAGCAAAATTTCTGGCCCTTTATTGGATAGAATTGATATTCATATTGAAGTGAATCCCGTTCCATTTGAAAAACTTTCCGAAGAGCAATTGAGTGAACCAAGCACTGAAATCAGAAAACGCGTCACCAAAGCAAGGGAAATTCAAACCCAGCGTTTTACGGAATATGTGAATGTGCATCACAACGCACAAATGAATGTAAAGCAAATCAGAAAATATTGCAAGTTATTGCCTGAATGCAGCATATTGTTAAAAAACGCAATGGAACGCTTAAGTTTATCGGCCAGAGCTTACGACCGGATTTTAAAAGTTGCCAGAACCATTGCCGATTTAGAAGGTGTTCCGGAGATTTCCACAGCGCACATTTCTGAAGCCATACAATATCGAAGTTTAGACCGGGAAGGTTGGTTGGGGTAATAAAACAACTTATAAATTAAATAATTATCGTTTTACCTTCAATCGCGAATCCAATCTATTCTAAAAATGGAATCATTCCATCTATTATTGTTTGCGTATAACTACTTGAAATATTCGAATTTATAATAAATATCAACTATATTTAAAATTTCCTAAAAAATGCATAAGCAAATAACGCCACCAAAAAATATATAAAAAAATGGAACAAAATAAACTAATTCATATTTATAAAGTATATTTGAATTAATAAAAGAAATGCATGATTTATTTAAAAAATTCAAATCAGAAGAAAATTACAATTAACTTTTTTTTTGCAATCTTCTTCATCATTAATACGGTTTCTATTCATAGTCAAACTAACACAAATAACCAAAATTCTTATAATTGGTTCGACAACATAATTGGATATGAAAATACTGGGATTTACAATGGTATTATTTATAAAGAAAAATTTAGGACTATAGATAATAATCATAAATTTTTCTTGACTTCAGAATTTAGTAAAGGAAATATTATTTACTATGGGCAGCCATACTATAATATTGATATGAAATATGACATTTATGAAGACTTGTTAATAGTTAAACTTCCTAATAATTCCGAATATTTTATCATTCAATTAATAAACGATAAAATAGATGAATTTTCCATTAACAGTAATAAATTCCTTAAAATTTCAGGAAAATATGAAGCATTTTTTAATGAAGCCATTTCTGGTTTTTACGAAATCTCTTATCAAAGCAAACATTTAAATCTCCTTAAAAAACATAAAAAAAGCAGAAAAGAGCGAATCGTTGGAAATTTTGTATATAGTAAATTTAAAGACGAAAGTGAACATATCATTAGTTTTAATGATAAATATTATAAAATAAATTCTAAAAAATATTTGATAAAGTTGTTTCCAGAACTGAAAAAAAACATTGACAATTTTTATAATTCTAATAAACAGTTACTTAAAAAGGATAAAGATAGATTCATGATTCAAATAATGGAACACCTAAGTAGTTTAATAAATAATAAAGCAACTTCGCATTAATGAAAAATTCACTACTGATTCTATTGTTTTTTTGTGTTCAATTTATTTATGCCCAAGATGAAAATAAACAAAATATTTCCATCAATTTTGAAAATTCCAGTACCGTTAATGTTATCAAAAAAGTTGAAGAACTTACCGACTATCGATTTTATTTTGTCGATGATTGGTTAGGTAATGAACTCATCACAGGCCAATATAAAGATGTTACAATACAAACTTTACTTGATGGTATTTTTAAAAAAACTATTATTAACTATTACATTTCTCCTGATAATAAAATCATTTTAACACGCAGTGTATTGATTTACAGCTCACTGCCTGATGGATTTTTTAACGAATCAGAAAAAAAAATTTCTCAAAATGAAGATGCTGTACCAGAGAAATTTACTGAAGAAACATCATCAGTAAAATTTAATATTGAGACTGTTAGGATTGGCAAAGAAAGCAGCAAATCAAAGTTAAAAAAATATACACTTACAGGTATTGCTAAAAATAGCAGCAACAATAACCCGATTCCTAATTTAGCAATAATCGTTCAAAATAAAAATATTAATGCGGTTACGGATAATAATGGATATTATTCTATTGAACTCCCTGTTGGTAATAATATTATTGAAACAAAATCAATAGGAATTCAAGACACAAAGAAAAAAGTAATCATTTATGCCAATGGAACTTTAAATTTTTATTTACAAGAAAGTGCAGAACAATTACAAGAAGTAGTTATTGAAGCCAATAAAGATAGAAATGTAAAAGAAGCAGTAACGGGAATTACACAAATAAAAATTGAAACTATTAAAAACATTCCTCTGGTATTAGGTGAACGAGATATCTTAAAAGTTGCCACTACATTACCCGGCATAACTACTGCTGGAGAAGGATCCGCAGGCTTTAACGTTAGAGGAGGTAAAGAAGACCAAAACTTGATACTTTTAGACAATGGCGTGCTTTATAATCCATCGCATTTTTTCGGCATTTTTTCAGCTTTAAATCCCTTCACCATTAAAGATGTTAATATCTATAAAGGAACTATTCCTGCAGAATACGGTGGCCGACTATCTTCTGTTTTTGATATCAACACAAAAAATAGTAACTACGAAAAATTAAGTGGAGAAGCATCATTTGGCCCTGTTACCAGTAACATTGCCTTGGAAATTCCAATAATTAAAGATAAATCAGGATTATTAGTTGGTGGTAGAGGAACCTATTCTGATTGGATTTTAAAATCTTTAGATGAAAAATCATTAAAAAATTCTACAGCATCATTTTATGATGGTGTTGTCAAATATAGCCATAAAATAAATGACAATAACAACCTAGAGGCCACGGGTTATTATAGCAATGATGCTTTTAGTATTAGTTCAGATTCTTTATACATTTATAATAACAGATTAATGTCTTTAAAATGGAATCATAAATTTAACAATAAAAATTATGGAGATTTAATCCTTGTAAATAGTAAATATAAATTTAATATTGAATTTGATGGCAATTCTAATAATGATTTCGATTTAGGCTATAATGTTAATGAAACGGAGTTAAAACTAAAAATGAGATACCTGCTCAATGAAAATCATAGTTTTAATTATGGTATTTCAAGTAAATCATATGTTGTTTACCCTGGTAATAAAGAACCAAAAGGTTCAGAATCGATTATTGAAACCTTAAAAATCCCAAAAGAAAAAGCATTAGAATCTGCAGTTTTCATTTCTGACGACTTTAAAGTAAATAAAAACCTCTTGTTAAATTTAGGTTTTCGCTATTCGTTTTACGCCTCCCTTGGGGAAGCATCACAAAAAAAATATGCTGACGGATTACCAAGAAATGAGGGAACCGTCACTGATACTTTAAACTTTGGCAAAAATGAAATAATTAAAACCTATGGCGGCCCCGAAATACGTGCTTCAGCAAGATATTTTTTACTTTCTGATTTTTCGGTAAAGGCAAGTTATAACAGTACCTATCAATACATTCATACCTTATCAAATAATACAACAGCATCTTCAACCGATACCTGGAAACTTTCAGACTTAAATATTAAACCGCAACAAGCAAATCAATATACTTTAGGATTTTATAAAAATATAGACGGCAATACTTATGAGCTAAGTCTTGAGGGCTATTATAAAAAATCAAAAAATATACTTGACTATAAAGTTGGGGCGGATTTGTTGCTGAACAAATCTATTGAAGCTGAAGTTTTACAGGGAGATGGAAAAGCTTATGGTATTGAGTTTCTGATAAAGAAAACCGTTGGGAAATTTAACGGTTGGATAGGGTATAGCTATTCACGCTCTTTTATTAAATTCGATAGTGAGTTTAGTGAAGAACGCGTAAATAACGGTGAATTTTTTCCTTCCAATTTTGACAAGCCACATGATTTTAGTTTAGTTGCAAATTATAAGATAACAAAACGATTCAGTTTTTCGGGAAATTTAGCCTATCAAACTGGCAGGCCTGTAACCTATCCCGTTGGAAATTACATTTTTAATGGTGCTAGCTATGTGCTTTATAGCGATCGTAATAAGTTTAGGATTCCCGATTATTATCGTCTTGATCTTGGTTTTAATATAGAAGGAAATCATAAGATTAAAAAGTTTGTTCATAGTTTTTGGAACATTTCAATTTATAATGCCCTTGGCAGAAACAATCCTTATTCTGTATTTTTTGTTACAGAAAATGGCAAGATAAAAGCATATCAAAGTTCCATATTTTCTATTCCAATACCTACAATAACTTATAATTTCAAATTTTAATATGATTTGGGATAGAATAAATAAATAAAGTTTATGAAAAAAGTCAAAATAAATCATATAATCTACCTTATAATTATTGTATTAATTGCCAATAGTTGTATTGAACCATTTGACATTAAAACAACAACAACAACAACATTTGAAAGTGCTTTGGTAATTGAGGCTACAATCACCGATGAATTTAAATATCAGGAAATTAATTTAAGTAAAACATTTCAACTTGAAGATAATGGCCCTTTGGCCGAAAGTGGCGCCAACGTTAAAATTGTTGATGACGGGCAAAATACCTATGATTTCAGAGAAATTAGCCCTGGAAAATATGTTTCTTATAGTGAATTTAAGGCGCTGCCAAATAAAAATTATCAACTCCAAATAATCACTAGTGATGGGAAATACTATAGCACTACACCAACTCCGTTAACAAATAGTACTCAAATTGATAATATATACGCATCAAAAGAGATCGATGATTTAGGCTTTGAGAAAATATCAATATTGGTAGATAGTTTTGACCCAACAGGTAATTCTAAATATTATCGTTATGAATATGAAGAAACTTATAAAATTATTGCTCCAAAATGGAGTGCGTATGATCTAGTGGTAACTTCAAATGTACCGCCATTTAGTATTGAAAAAGTTTTTAAAACAAGAGAAGAGCGCGTTTGTTATAAAACAGAATACTCTAATTCAATTATACAAAATGAAACTATTGGATTTTCAGAAGATAGGGTTTTTAGGTTTCCTGTTAGAGTTTTATTAAAAGACAATGCCATTATTTCACATAGGTATAGTATTTTAGTTAAACAATATGTACAGTCACTAGATGCGTTTACTTTTTACAAAACACTTAATAAACTATCGGGATCAGAAAGTTTGTTTTCTCAAAATCAACCTGGTTTTTTCAATGGCAATGTGTTTTCAGTAAATGATCCTAATGAAAAAGTTATAGGTTTTTTTGAAGTTTCATCGGTTTCATCGAAAAGAATGTTTTTTAATTTTCTAGATCTTTTTCCTGGAGAACCACTTCCTCCTTATTTTACAGAATGTGAGCCTTTTGCACCTTCTAATACGTTCTATGCAAATGATCCTTCAGATTTATTTAATCTAATTAATAGCGGATCAGTAAAATATTATGGTGAAAACGATAAAGTTGACTTTACAAACCCCGGACCTTTCTTAGTGGTTTCACCAGAATGCGGAGACTGCACAAAACTTGGAACTAATATAAAGCCTGATTTTTGGGTAGAATAAACAATTAATAATAAGATGAAAAAAATAGTATTCTTTACAATTATATTTCTTTTAATAAAAAGTTATTCATCATATAGTCAGATTATTTTAAAAAATGATGATATAACTGCTTATAAAAATATCCCGCAAGAAAAAATATTTGTTCATCATAACACTACGTTTTTACTTACTGGAGAGTATTTATATTATAAAGTTTATTGTATGAATGCCAATACTAATAACTTAAGTGATTTAAGCAAAATAGCTTATGTTGAATTGGTTGGAACTGATAAAATTTCTGTTTTTAAGCATAAACTAAAATTGAATAATGGCTTAGGACAAGGAGATTTTTTGATTCCGATCAAAATTCCTTCCGGAAACTACAAGCTTGTTGCCTATACGCAATGGATGAAAAACTCAGAACACAATCAGTTTTTTCAAAGTGATATAAGTATTATTAACCCATTCCAAGAAAATCAATCTTCAATTCTGGAAAAAAATCAACCGGTTACAATCCAAAATCTTAATCATAATATAGAAAATACTACAAACAACAACATCTTATCAGATTCTGAAGGAAATGATTATCTTGATATAAATCTAAATGAAAATTCATTTAAAAATAGAGAAAAAGTTGTTCTGACAATTAAAAGTTTAAAAAACAATATATCATATGGCAATTATTCTATTTCTGTTAGGAAAATTGATACCTTACAAATTTCCAAGAGACCTACAGCAAACAATTTTATGTCTTTGTATCCTCAAATATCTTCAAATTCTAAATCGAATACATCAATTTATTTACCCGAGCTTAGAGGTGAATTAATCACAGGAAAATTATTTTACAAAGACGCTAAATTAGCGGCTTCAAATAAAAAAGTTGCACTTTCTATTCAGGGCAAACAATCCATTTTTAAAATTGCAACTACAAATGATTTAGGTGTTTTCTATTTTAATGTCCAAGAAGAATACGATAACCCTTATGCAATTATTCAAGTAGTCAATAACGAAAAAAATAATTTCAATATTAGAGTTGATGGGCATTCATCAATTAACTATGAAAATCTTGATTTTTATAGTTTTAAAATAACACCCGAAACCAAAGATTATATATTAAAACGCAGTGTTTACAATCAAATTGATAATGTCTATTCAATTATAAAGCCGAATATAATTAAAAGTATAGATTCTGTAAGTCCTTTTTACAATTCAACGGCAAAAGTATATTATCTTGACGATTATACTAGATTCCCAACAATTAAAGAAACTGTTGTTGAAATTATCAAGGAGGTGTTTATCAAACAAAAGAAAGAAAAAAGCACTTTCCATGTAAGGCTCTACGATCAACTTTCTAAATCTGATTTATCAACCTTAGTACTGGTTGATGGTATTCTAATACAAAACCATAATGAGTTACTTAATTTGAATGCAAGGAATGTTGAAAAAATAAGTGTTCTAAGTGATGAATATATGTTTGATTCAATGGTCTTTGATGGTATTATTTCTATTCAAACCTTTATTGGAGATTATCAGGCCGATCCTTTGGGTATCTATATTGAAAAATTGCCATTGTTCACCCCTTTAGTTATAAAAAATTACTATAATCAAATTTATGACAATAGTAAAAAATCAGATCGTATTCCTGACTATAGAAGTCAACTATTATGGGTGCCTAATTTTAACTTAAATAAAAATGAAGATTCCCTTTTCTTTTATACTTCCGATAATAATGGAGATTATGAAATAAGTTTAGAAGGATTCACTAAAGATGGCATGCCAATTTCATTGAGAAAAATGATAAGTGTAAAATAATTTTATAAATTAATTTTTTAGTTTTTCATTTTGTTTTATTATGTAATTCAACAAATTGTTAAAATAAAATATATTTCTTTAAGCATATTATATTAACATAAATCTTAAAACCCTATTTGTCTTATTTCAGATAACTTTTTAAGGATTAGTGCTTCTAATTATAAGCACTAATTTCACTTAATAAAATATCCAGAATTCCTGAAAAATAAAACTGTTATGTATGTAAATTGGATATTTTTTCTTCATCAGCCCAGAAACTAATTTAATACTGATATTTCTTCTTACTTCATTTATAAAAATAAGCCAATTAAAAACCAAAGGAAAGGATTCCCAATTAAAAGCTGCCGTTGATGAACTACTAAAACAGCTATAAAATAAAAAAGGGGAAATATCCCCTTTTTTTTTCAGGGTTATTCCCCTTATTTTTTAACAACGCTTATCTTAATTTTGATGCGAGAAAAAGAAAAACAGAATGTTTTTTGTTAGTTATGGGAAATTGCAAAAGCCTCTTAAATTGAGAGGCTTTTTTATTAATATCTGTAATAATCAGGTTTATAAGGCCCTTCTACTGCTACGCCAATATATTTCGCCTGGTCTTCACGTAAAGTTTCCAATTCCACACCAATTTTAGCCAAGTGCAAACGCGCCACTTTTTCATCTAAATGTTTAGGCAACATATATACTTGGTTTTCATAAGCTTCTTTATTGTTCCACAATTCCAATTGTGCCAAAGTTTGGTTTGTGAATGAATTGCTCATTACAAAACTTGGATGTCCGGTTGCACAACCTAAATTCACCAAACGGCCTTCTGCCAATATCAAAATCTCGTTTTTACCAATCGTATATTTATCAACTTGAGGTTTGATTTCAACTTTGGTATGTCCATAATTTTTATTCAACCAAGCCATATCCAGTTCGTTATCGAAATGACCAATATTACAAACGATGGTTTTATCTTTCATTTTTTCAAAATGGCGGGCAATTACAATGTCTTTATTGCCTGTTGTGGTGATAATGATATCGGCATTAGCTATAACAGTATCTAATTTTTTTACTTCAAATCCGTCCATTGCAGCTTGCAACGCACAAATTGGATCAATTTCGGTAACGGTTACAATTGAGCCAGCTCCTTTAAATGAAGCGGCTGTTCCTTTACCAACATCTCCATAACCGCAAACAACCACACGCCTTCCAGCCAACATCACATCGGTTGCTCTTCTGATGGCGTCCACAGCACTTTCCCTGCATCCGTATTTGTTGTCAAACTTAGATTTTGTTACGGAATCGTTTACATTTATTGCCGGCATTGGCAATGTTCCTTCTTTCACTCTTTCATATAAACGATGAACGCCAGTCGTAGTTTCTTCGCTTAAACCATTGATTCCAGCAGCCAATTCGGGATATCTGTCCAACACCATATTGGTTAAATCACCACCATCATCTAAAATTAAGTTCAAAGGTTTTTTGTCTTCCCCAAAAAATAATGTTTGCTCAATACACCAATCAAATTCTTCTTCATTCATACCCTTCCACGCATAAACAGAAACTCCAGCAGCAGCAATTGCGGCAGCAGCTTGATCTTGTGTTGAAAATATGTTGCAAGAACTCCAAGTCACCTCAGCGCCCAATTCAACCAATGTTTCAATTAAAACCGCAGTTTGGATAGTCATGTGCAAACAGCCTGCAATTCTCGCTCCTTTTAAAGGATTTTTGCCTTTAAATTCTTCTCTCAGGCTCATTAAACCAGGCATTTCTGCTTCAGCCAACTGAATTTCCTTACGACCCCATTCAGCAAGATTGATGTCTTTAACTTTATATTTAACGTAAGTTGATGTTGTTGTACTCATATTTATTAAATTTGTTTTTATTTTAAACAACTAAAACAAGTTGTTTAGGAATGTGCAAAAGTACAAAATACCTTTGAAATTATAAATGCCTTTATTCAAAACTATAAAACCAAATAATCATACCACCATTTACGTGTGGAAAATTGAAGAATCGCTGAGCGATTTGTCTGAAAATATGCCATTGACGGTAAGAAGTGAAGAAAGGCTTATTGCGATGAAATCCGATCTTCACCAATGCGGATTTTTGAGTGTGCGCCATTTATTGAAAGCCGCAGGATATACAGACTTCGAATTGTTTTACAATGATAACGGCAAACCACATTTAACTGATGGCAAACAGATCTCCATCACACATTCCTATACTTATTCTGCCATCGCAATTAGCGATGCTGCAATTGGAATAGACATTGAAAAAAACAGGGAAAAAATAAAAATCATCCAACATCGATTTGTCAATTTTGAAAAAGGATTCATTCATAAAGATGATGATTATATTGAGCAACTAACGGTAATTTGGGGCGCCAAAGAAGCCTTGTATAAAATTTATCCTTTCGGCGGATTGACCTTCAAAAATGATATTGACATCAATTCTTTTCAAATTGCGGACAAAAAAACCACCGGTTATATAAAAGTTGAAGGCTGGGACAAAAATTACGACATCCGTTTTGAACAATTAGATGGTTTTACCTTGGTGTATGCTTTAGAAACTTCAGAATATGCGTAAATCCATTCTAGAATTCATCCAAAAAGCCGCCGTAAAAAAGGAAAAATTGTTGGCTATTTTATTGGATCCCGATAAAACTTCTTTGGATAAATTGCCTGAAATAACTTCAAGAATTGAAAACCTTAAGGCGAATTTTATTTTTGTGGGCGGAAGTTTTGTTGAAAATGGCATCACCGATTTGTTTGTAAAAACACTTAAAAAGCATACGAAATTGCCTGTGGTACTTTTTCCCGGAGATTTTTCGCAACTCACCAATCATGCCGATGCTTTGTTGTTTTTATCATTGCTATCAGGAAGAAATCCGGAATATTTAATTGAACAGCAAATAAAATCCGTTCCTTTTTTAAAAAATTCAAGTTTGGAAATTATTCCTACTGGCTATATTTTAATCGATGGAGGAACCAATTCCTCGGTATTAAAAATGAGCAACACCAAACCAATTTTACAAGAAAACAGCTCATTGGCGGTAGATACTGCCGTTGCAGGAATGTACAAAGGCAAACAATTGATTTACTTGGAAGCAGGAAGCGGTGCAAAAAACCCTGTAAATTCCGAACTAATTTCAGCAGTTAAAAAACATATTTCCATTCCGCTTATTGTTGGCGGAGGCATAAAAACCAAAGAACAATTAAACAGTGCTTATGCAAATGGCGCCGATTTGGTGGTTGTTGGCACCGCTTTTGAGAATAACGCTTCATTCAATTTTTAGCTTATGAATGACCTCTTTAATTTTTTTGTTGAACCATACCAAACGGCAAGCACGCTGCATATTTCGCTCGAATTAATTGCTGCCTTCTTTGGCGTGTTAAGTGTGTTTTATGCCAAAAAAGAGAATATTTTAGTATTTCCTACGGGCATCATAAGCACCGCATTGTACGTGTATTTGTTGGTTCAATGGGATTTATATGGCGATTTAATTATCAATATTTATTATACGCTTATGAGCGTTTATGGCTGGTATATGTGGAGCAGGATTGTAGATGACAAACAGCATCATTTGCCCATTTCAACAACAAATACCAGCGAAAAATTAAAGGCTTTTGGTATTTTCTTATTCACTTCCATTTTTGTGATTGCCGTTTACAGGCATTACAATGTGATGCCAAATCACCTGAATTTTATCGAAAGCGTTGATTATGCTTTCACTAACTTAACTGCAGGAAATTTGGATGATTTCAGAAAAATTACGCCATTTTTAGATACATTTACCACTGGCATCTTTTTTGCCGGAATGTGGTTAATGGCCAATAAAAAAATTGAAAACTGGCTGTTTTGGATTGCAGGCAACGTGGTTTCCATTCCGCTATATTTTGTAAAAGGATACGGTTTTACGGGTATTCAATACGCCATATTTTTATTTTTAGCTTTTCAAGGATACAATGCATGGAGGAAAAACTTAAACAAATCAACATAAATATTGTAAAAGTGGTGCTTTTCGGACCTGAAAGCTCAGGAAAAACAACGCTTTCAAAATTGCTGGCCCGCCATTATAACACGGTTTGGGTTCCTGAATATGCGCGGGATTATTTACAAAACAAATGGAATAACGAGCGAAAAACATGTGAAAATTCGGATATGTTGCCAATTGCTGAAGGGCAAATGAAACTTGAAAACGAATTAGCCATAAAAGCAGATAAGATTTTAATTTGCGACACCGATTTGCTGGAAACAAAGGTTTATTCTGAAGAATTTTATGGCGGTTTTGTGCATCCTGATTTGGAAAAAGCGGCATTACAAAATACCTATGATTTATACTTCCTGACTTATATTGATACACCTTGGAAAAAAGATGATTTAAGAGATCGGCCTGAACAACGGCAGGAAATGTTCAACGCTTTTGAAAATGCTTTAAAAAAGCACAATCGGCGGTATGTTTTATTGAAAGGCGACAAAAAAGAACGGCTTGAAACAGCCATTCATGAAATTGATAAACTTTTAAAATTAAAGCCGAATTTGCACCGATTTTTAGGAAAATAAAATAACCAAAGCGAATGAATACCGAATTGATGATAAAGGAATTGAAATTTAAAGCAGTGCGCAGCAGTGGTGCCGGCGGCCAGCATGTGAATAAAGTTTCTTCAAAAATAGAACTGACATTCGATTTGGAAAATTCAGAAAGTTTAACTGAGGAAGAAAAAGCATTGTTGGTTCAAAAACTGAAAAGCAAACTCACCAAAGACAATGTATTGCTGCTTCAGTGCGATGAAAGTCGAAGTCAGCACAAAAACAAAGAAATTGCCATTGACCGATTTTTAAACATTATATCGGGCGGATTAACCGTTCAAAAACCAAGAAAAGAAACCAAACCAAGCAAATCGAGCATTCTGAAACGCTTGGAAAAAAAGAAAAAAACTGCCTTCAAAAAAGTATTACGCAATAAAACGAATTTTGAATAAAATATTTTAAACCGCGTTAAGGATTGAAGTGGAAATACTTTTTTGAGGTTTTTTTCCGATAAAAAGATTGGAACGGAAAGCCTGACCTGAAAGGGAACGCCCACCAAAAAGTCGGGCAGGCCCAAAATATTTTTTGCATCAGATTTTTGAAATTTATTGAATTTAAATCCGATATTTAAATTCTTATTCCTAATTTTGTCCCATCTCAAAAGGGGTGCCTAAAACGGCTGAGATCAAACCCATTGAACCTGAACAGGTAATGCTGTTAAGGGAAATTAAGCGATAACAATCGCATGGACAACAAATTAATTATTCATAACATCGATTAATTACCTCTTTTTAAATCGTTTTATTTTAAAAAAAATGAAACAAAATTTAAAAATGAAACTGAAAAAAGTAACCATATTGGCAGCTTTTTTAATCACTGCATTTTCTTTTAATGTGAATTCACAAGAACTTTTTACGCTTTCTGGCAAAGTCACCGATGGGCGCAACCCATTTCCCGACGTAAACATTGTTGTGAAAGAAACCAACAAAGGAACAACCACCAATGTTGACGGTACGTTTTCCCTGTCCTTGAAAAAGGGAACTTACACGTTATTGGTAAGCGCACTCAGCAATCCGAAGGAAGTAAAGGTTATTTTAACAAAAGATGCTTTTATTTCAATTGACTTGTCCGACCGGTTTATGAATTTGGAAGAAGTCCTAGTTTCGGCGGTTCGCGTTAAAGCAACGTCGCCCGTAACGCACAGCAACATCACCAAAAAAGATTTGGAAAAGCGCAATTTGGGACAAGATATTCCAATCATGCTAAATTACTTGCCTTCCGTAGTAACAACATCCGATGCCGGCGCAGGTGTAGGATATACAGGAATTAGAGTTCGCGGGAGCGATGCCACGCGCGTAAACGTAACCATTAACGGAATTCCTTATAACGATGCTGAAAGCCAAGGCACATTTTGGGTAAACATGCCTGATTTCACTTCCTCAACCGAAAGCATGCAATTGCAACGCGGCGTTGGGACTTCAACCAATGGATCTGGCGCTTTTGGTGCCAGTTTAAACGTGTTGACCGATGCCGTATCTGAACAAGGTTATGGAGAAATCAGCAGTTCATTTGGTTCTTACAACACCAAAAAAAATACAGTGAAATTCAGTACCGGCAAAATAAATGACCATATTGAATTTGCGGGAAGATTTTCTAAAATTGATTCTGATGGCTATATTGACCGCGCTTGGTCGGATTTAAAATCGTACTTTTTACAGGCTTCTTATGTTGATGACAATACCTTAATCAAAGCGCTGACTTTTGGCGGCCACGAAAAAACATATCAGGCTTGGTTTGGCGTCACCAAAGAGGAAATGGAAACTTTGGGAAGAACTTACAATCCGTATTCCTACGAAAATGAAATTGACAATTACCAACAAAACCATTTTCAACTGCACTGGAACGAAAAATTAACAGAAAACTGGTCTACCAATGTTGGTTTAAACTACACCAAAGGCAGCGGTTATTTTGAGCAATTTAAAGCCGGTGAAAATTTTTCGGATTATTTATTGACACCGATTGTTATTGGCGGCGAAATAATTGATGAAACAGATTTAATCAGAAGACGCTGGCTGGACAACGATTTTTATGTGTTGAATGCGAATGCCACATACAAAAGTGAGACGGTAGAATTTATCTTCGGAACTTCTTTCAGCAATTATAAAGGAAAACATTTTGGTGAAATTATTTGGACTGAATTTGCAAGCAATTCTGAAATAAGAGATCATTATTACGATGCCAATACCGAAAAAAATGATGCCAATATTTTTGGAAAATTAACCTATAATTTGAATGATTCCTGGACGTTATTTACAGATTTGCAGGGCAGATTTGTAAAATTTGACACAAGAGGATTGACTTCAGACAGAACACCAATTAATGTTGATGAAAACTATTCATTTTTTAATCCGAAAGCCGGATTGACTTTTGAAGCAAATTCCAGGAACAGTTTCTATTTATCTTATGCAAAAGCAAATAGAGAACCAAATCGCAACGATTTTGAAAACGGCATTTTTACTTCAGAAAAATTAAATGATTTTGAATTGGGATGGCGTTTTAAAAATGAAACCGTTAAAATAAACAGCAATGTTTATTATATGTTTTATAAGGATCAGTTGGTTTTAACGGGAGCCATTGACGATACAGGATCGCCAATAAGAGCAACCAGCGGAAAAAGTTACCGACTTGGATTGGAAATAGATGCGCAGATTAAATTGACCGATAAATTTTATGTGCAACCAAATATAGCCATCAGCAGCAATAAAAATGTTGATTTTTTAACCACTTGGAATGGCGAATTGGTTGATTTAGGAAATACAGATATCGCATTTTCTCCGAATTTAATCATTGGAAATGCGTTGGTATTTCAGCCAAATACAAAGATGCAATTATCTTTATTGTCTAAATATGTCGATGAACAATATATGGGGAATATTGACAATGCAAACTCAAAACTGGATAGCTATTTTGTGAACGATTTAAATATTTCTTATGAAATTAATCCGAAAAAAGTAGTCAAGTCAATAGTGCTAAGTGCCTTGGTGAACAATATTTTTAATGTTGAATATATTTCAAACGGTTATTATTACACCTATGATGATACCTGGTCTGTTCCAAATCAAACAACTACTTTGGATGGCGCCGGATATTATCCGCAAGCCACAAGAAACTTTTTGATTGGAGTTACCTTAAAATTTTAACAAAAAAAACCGAGGTTTTATCCTCGGTTTTTTATTAAACTTCTATGCCTTTCATCATTTTATTCCAATACAAATATGGCAACATGTATTTCTTAAGAATCCATAATCTCCAATGTTGTTTTGAAGAATCACCAATCAATAATGGAAATTGCTTCAATTTAGGATCTGGCTCAAAATTTTGATTATAATCAAATTCAGCCAACACCATTTTGCCATAACCGGTAACTAAGGGACAAGATGTGTATCCATTGTATTCTTTAGAACTAATTGTATTTGTAGCAATCAATTTTAAAATATTTTCAACAACAATTGGGGCTTGTTTTCTAATGGCAGCACCTGTTTTAGAAGTAGGTAAATTAGATGCGTCGCCCAAACCGAATATATTGGCATATTTTGCATGCTGCATAGTTTTACTGTTTACATCAACCCAACCTGTTTCTGATACCAACACAGAATTTCTAATAAAATCGGGTGCACTTTGAGGTGGAGCCAAATGCATCATGTCAAAATGAATCCCATATAAATCTCCATCTCTTGTTACTTTCACATCTTTATAATTGTATTGAATTTCTTTATCCAATGTTTTTATGTCGCCATCGGCAATAGTAACACAACCACCTCCGGATAAATCCTTTACAATTTCATACCAGGCAATTTTTTTATCAGCATCAACTTTTACCAGTTTATGAAAAAATCGAACATTAATGTCTTTTTCGTCAACCACTTTCATTAAAGTATCAGCTATTATTTTAACGCCAAAAATAGAGCCGCTCGGCAAAGCAAACAAAATATTGGTCTTATCCCTTACCCCTATTTTTCTGAAATATTCGTCGGCCAGATACATGATTTTTTGGGGAGCGCCACCACATTTAATTGGAGTAGCAGGTTGCGTAAAAAGTGCCGTCCCTCCTTTAAAATTTTTAAGTGTTTCCAAAGTATGCTTTGGGTTAGTGTAGTTGCTGCAAACCAAGCCTTTATCCATTGCTTCTTGCAAACCCTCCACTAATTCAGGAGCCATTCTCAGTCCCGGTGCAACCACCAAGTAATCATAGGTATATTCGTTATCATTTTTATCAAAAACTTTATTGTGTTCTGGTTCAAATTTATCTGCAAATTCTTTAATCCAGACTACTCCTTTCGGAATTAATGAAGCCATTGGTCTGGCAGTTTTTTCAAAACTATAAGCGTTAGCGCCAACCAATGTCCATGCGGGCTGATAATAATGTGTTTCAGCCGGTTCAATTAATCCGATTTGTAAAGAAGAATTTTTTCTTTTTAACATAGAAGAAACCATAATTCCTGCAGTTCCTCCTCCAATTACAAGTACTTGAAAATGTTTTGAATTCATTAATTTTTGATTAATAGGTTTAATCTGAGAAATCTATTAATAAAAAAAGTATTGAACGTGACATTAGTCACATTCAATATTTAATCTTACTTTTTTAATATTATTTTTACTTTTCTTCTGAAGTCATTCTGCCAGTAGCGCAACTCACAAAAGACTTTGCTTTGTGCAATACGGTGTTTGAATCTCCAACCTCAGGATATCCCAAGCTGGATAATTTTTCTTTAACTTGTTGAATTACCAACTCATCCGTAGCATCTATGCTCACTTCCGAAGTATTTAAATTAATCAAAATTTCATTTACTCCTTCAATAGTGACAATTCCTTTTTTTATGGTATTGGCACATCCACCGCATTTTATATTTAATACTTTAATTACTGTCATTTTTCTCTTTTTAGTTTTTGTAAAATTACATCGATAAAATATTAAGAATGCCCTCCTACTACAATTTTCATCACTTTTAAATTTAATTTAAAAAAATTAAAAAGTTGAATAATAAAACAAACCCTCATAAACCTCACTAATTTTGTTGGTTCTGTGGCAAAAGACATATTGCTATACGGCACGGTTTTTTCTTCGCTATTTTCCATGGTTTTATTTTTTAATTAACTATTCAGGTATCAGCCACCAAAATGGTTTTGCCTTTGCTTTGTATAAAAACATATAATGCATAAATAATTTCATCCAATGTCCGGCCAAGCCAACAACACCAACGGTATCTTTAATATTTCTTCCCCATTTTGGATATTTCTCCCAATCGGGAACGATTGGGTTTACAGTCATAACAGCGGCTTGGCCTTTAAATACGCCATATCCTGCCGAAACTATGCAGGCAGCGCCCATTTTTGCCATAGATGCTTTGTGCGGGTGTTCAATTTTACCAACTTTTATGGAATGGATGATATTTTCTGCCACTATTTTGCCAATAACTCCTGAAGGCATTCCAGTTCTTGGCGGTGTTGGAAATATTTTTGTTCCGTTTGGACTTTCCATGGGTTTAGACATCGCGTGTGGCGGCGCAAAAGCAATTCCTGCTGCGTACACATTTTCATATTTTACGCTTTGATAAGTTGATGGCCAATCTTCCGCTCTCCAGTCCTCATATTTTTTTGGGGCATAATCCGCGTCAACTTTCATCATGCCGTTTGCTACAAATACTTCTGCACTAATATCTTCATTGTTTTTATTGTAAGCTTTCATTCCGGCGCCTGCAAAACCCGGAATTAACATGGCAAAATCAAATTCTTTGGTATGATATTCGCCGCCTAAATCTTCATAAAAAACTTTGCCTTTTTCAACTTTAGTGATTCCGGCTCTTTTTATCCAATTTACGCCGTATTCTTTTAAAATAGATTCCGTAAATATTTTAGTCGGCGTTATGTAGCCATTTCTTTTGATATAAGCGCCGCCCATACCAAAATCGCCCAATTCATATTCATTGGTAATCCACCATAATTCAGCCAAATGCATCAATTTTCTTCTTCTAATTTCGAAGGCAACGTTTAAAATATATTCAAATGCCGCTCCTTGACAAGTAGCCATTGGATGACCCGTTCCAATCAAAAAAGTTTGTTTCTCGCCATTTTCCATCTTCTTAAAAGACTCTTGAAGTTTTGCCCAAGAATGCGAAGCATGGTCGTAGGTGCAAACTGATTCGGTAAATTTATGCGGACCTAAACCTTCGGTGGCTTCAAAATTAAGTTTTGGGCCGGTTGCGTTTATGAGATAATCATAAGTGACTTTTTCTTCATTTCCTTTCTCGTTTTCAGACACATATTTTATGGTGACAAATCCTTTTTCGTGTTCGGCATCTCCTTCTGGATTTATAGAAACTGCCAATGCTTGTTTATAGATTATACCCAATTTTTTATAAACCGGCGCCAATTCAAACTTGACTTGTTCTGGTGTCATCAATCCAACGCCAACCCAAATATTTGAAGGAATCCATTGAAAATTACTGTTAGGCGAAACCATAACAACTTCATGTTTGCCTCGAAGAGATCTGCTTAAATAAGAAACTGCTGTATGTCCAGAAATTCCCGCTCCTAAAACAACAACTTTTGCCATATTGATTATTTTTTAAATTCTATACTCCAAATGCCTCTTAAATCACCTTCATTATATCCAATTGCCTTGTCATTGGGATAAAGCGATTTGATAATTGAATCGGTTTTTATTGATACAAATTCATCAACTTCTCCGTGGCAAGCCAAACAATTTGCTTTTACTGTAATTGGCGCATAATAATGTTTGTTATTATTGCTGTCCACTTCTACAATTGGTGTGATTTCCTTTTTTCCCGAAATTAATTTATGAAAATTGTTGATAATTTCAAGTTCCCTTTCAGAAGGTTTATTTTCCTGATTTCTTAATTTATCAGAAGTTCTTTTTATGGTTACCTTGTATTCTTCAGATAATTGCTGGGTAAGCGGAATGGCTTCAACATTGCAAAACGGTATTGCCTTGGCCGGGCCTCCCAATTTCATTTGCTCCGTTAATTTTTCACTTAAGGCTTTAAAAGATGCTTGGGAAATTTCATTTCCTTTGTTGGCATATTCTTGCTTTTCTTTTTCCGAAAGTGAATTGTCACAAGCTGCCATCGCCAGAAATACCAACAAAATCAACAAATTTTTCATGAGTGCTATTTTACAATATCATTGTTGTTTTTTATCCAATATAAAATTCCGCCCTCCAAATCATAAATCTCTTTAAATCCAAAATCTACTGCTTTTTTTGAAGCAGATTCCGTTCTGTTTCCCGATCTGCAATAGATAAAAATCGGCTGATTTTTATCGTATTTTGCAATTTGATCTAAAAAATTATCGTCGAAATAATTGATATTTATGGCGCCTTCAATATGTCCCTCACTAAATTCCTGAGGTGTTCTGATATCAATTATCGTTTGATTTACCGATTTTTCTTTAAATTCAGTTGGCGTAAGAACCTTAATTGCATCAGATTGTGATTGTGATTTGGTATTACAGCTCATGCTTAAAATAGTCACAAGCACCAAAATTGATAGTTTTAATGTAGTTTTCATTTGTTTTTCGATTTTTTTATAAAAGTAAAGTTACAAATAAATTTTAGCAGTAACCAATGTTACCGCCAGATAATAAAGAAGGGGAAGTAAAAACTTCCCCTTCTTTTTAAATTAAAAAGAACATTTATAGCAATGTTGTTGGACAAACATAATCGGTTAGTTTAACCCCAGTATCTTTAATATCTTTAAAACCGCCTCTGACATCTGTAACTTTTTTTACGCCATTTGCCATAAAAATTGAGGCTGCGATTAGGGAGCGATAGCCGCTGGCGCAATGCAAAACATATTCTTTGTTAGGTTTTATTTCAGCAAAATTTGAATGAATAAAATCTAACGGAAAATTTTCAACACCAACTACATGTTCTGAAAGATATTCAGATTCTTTTCGAACATCGAGTGCCACAATATTTCCTTCCTTCAATTTATTGGCAAATTGGGTTGCAGATATGGAGCCAATTTTATCAACTTCAAAACCTGCTGCCAACCAAGCGTGAATTCCGCCTCTTAAAAAGCCCAGGGTATTGTCGTAACCCACACGAGAAAAACGTGTAACCACTTCATGTTCCCTGCCGCCTTCAGCAATAAAAATAATTTTTTGGTTGATGTTAGTAATTAATGAGCCCACCCAAGGTGCAAAGTTACCGTCGACACCAATATACCAGGCACCGGGTACTGTTCCTTCTTCAGCAAATTCTTCTTTTGAACGCGTATCAATCACCAAAATATCCTCACGTTCGCTCATTTCTTTAAATGTAGCGGCATCGATAGGTGTTGTGCCTCTGTGTAAAATTTCATCAATACTCTTGTTAATTCCCTTATTCATTCTCACGTTATTAGGGAAATATTGTGGTGGTGGTTTTAAACCTGTAGTCACTTCCTTAATAAACTCTTCCTTGGTCATATCAGCTCTCAAAGCGTAGTTTGTTTTCTTCTGATTTCCCAAAGTATCAAAGGTTTCGGAGCTCATATTTTTTCCGCAGGCAGAACCAGCTCCATGATTTGGATATACAATAATATCATCGGGCAAAGTCATGATTTTGTTTCGAAGAGAATCAAACAAATGACCTGCCAAATCTGCTTCAGTCATATCCGATTTTACAGCCAAATCTGGCCGTCCAACATCACCAATAAATAAACAGTCTCCAGTAAAAGCATAAGGTTTGTTGCCTTTTTCATCTATTAAAACATAGGATGAAGATTCCATAGTATGGCCAGGCGTATGCAATAATTTAAGGGCAATTTTTCCTATTTTAAATTCTTCCCCGTCAATTCCTTTATGAATGTCATAATTAGGATTTGCATTTGGGCCAAAAACAATGGTTGCTCCCGTTTTTTTTGCCAAATCAACTTGTCCAGAGACAAAATCGGCATGAAAATGCGTTAAAAAAACATATTTAATTTTAGCGCCGTCGGCTTTCGCCATTTCAATATACGGCTCAGTTTCTCTTAAAGGATCAATTATGGCAGCTTCTCCATTTGACTCAATATAATAAGCCATTTCCGCCAAACAGCTCGTAAATAATTGCTCTACTTTCATAATTAACTGATTTATATTTAATTAAAATTAATTCTTGTTTCTCAAAATTACAAGATGAATATTCTTTCATTTGTAATCTCAATCACATAATAGAAAATATTTTGAAAATATTAACTATTTGTCTGTTTTATGTAATCAGAAAATTTGATTCCTGTTTCCTTATTTTTTTTCCCTTCTTCAAAAGCATCCACCGCTTCCTGAATACTCAAAAAGCAATTTTGATAACCTATTTTCTTTATGATGCCGCTTTTTTCCAACACATCTCTCACAGGGCCTTTCATTCCGGTAAAGGCAATATCAATATTCTTGCTTCGATACTTGGTAATCACATCATTCAACATATATACCCCAGAGCTGTCAATGCTATTGATGCTTTCCCCATCAATAATGATTAATTTCAATTTTTTTCCTTTTCCCGCTACGGATGATTCCAATTTATCTTTAAAATATTGAACATTTGCAAAGAATAGCTGTGCATCAAAACGTACAATTAATATTTCTTCTGAAGTAATTAAAAGTCCTTCAAATCTTTTTATGTTCCTGTAAAAATGGGTGTCTGGAATTCGGCCCAAAATTGCGATATGTGGTTTGGCACTTGTATAAATTAACATTCCCAATGACAATATAATTCCTGTAAAAATGCCTTCTTTTATGCCAACCGTGGCCGTTATTAAAAGTGTAATATTTAAAATGACAAGTTCCCTTTTGGAAAATTTCAGCAACTGTTTTGGAACTGTAAAGTCCAATAGCCCAAAAACGGCAACAATGATTATCGCGGCCAACACAGCCTCGGGCAAATAGTAAAAAACATGAGTAAAAAACAATAAAGTCAGCCCAACCACAGACCCGGAAATTATTGTAGCCATAGGCGTTTTAGCGCCCGTTTGATTGTTCACCGCCGTTCTGGAAAAACCTCCTGTTGCCGGATAAGTTTGAAAAAATGAACCCACTATATTTCCCATTCCCAAAGCAATTAACTCCTGATTTGGAACCACTTTATAATTATTATGTTTTAATTCAATGGCTTTTGCAACGGATATTGCCTCTAAAAAAGCAATAAAAGACAATGTTAGCGCAATAGGAAATAAATCTATGAGCGTTTTTTTATCGAATTGAGGAACTATAAAATTTGGCAACCCTTTAGGAATATCGCCCACTATTTTAACGCCAATTTGATCCAAATTAAAAATTTGAACGGCAAAGATCCCTAAAACAACAACTACCAAAGCAGCCGGAATTTTTACTGAAAATCGCTTAAAAAAAATTAAAATCAATATTGAAATTATGCCAATTGCCAAGGTGATTAAATTGGTGTCTTTTAAATGCTGAAGTGCGTCAAAAACCAAGCTATGTATTTTATTATTTCGCTGCAAATCAACCCCCAACAAATGTTTTAATTGGCTTAAAGCAATAATTAAAGCCGCTGCTGAAGTAAATCCGCTAATCACGGGCCTAGATAAAAAATTAACCAAAAACCCCAACTTAAAAATCCCGAACAATACCTGCAAAACACCCATCATAAAGGCCAGAAGAATTGCAAATTCAATAAAATGTTCTGTGCCAATTTCCGCCAAAGTTGCAACGCCTGAAGCCACAATAAGTGAATCCATGGCTACAGGTCCAACCGACAATTGGCGTGAAGTTCCGAAAATAGCATAAATAATTTGTGGAATCATTGCGGTATACAATCCATAAATTGGTGGCAATCCCGCAATCATTGCGTAAGCAATTCCTTGAGGTATCAGCATAATTCCAACAGCTAATCCGGCACCTAGGTCATTTTTAAAAAATTCCTTTTTATAGTTTGGCAACCAATCTAAAATTGGAAAAATCTTCTTATAATTCATTTTGACTGCTTTGTTTACACTCTTGAAATAATTTTATGTCACAATTTTCGCAATCATCTTTATCTAACTTCGTATAAATTGTTGAAATGGCTGTGTGTTTATCTTTAAAAAAATTATCTGCCCCTATAATATCAACAAATCCACCTTTTATTAAAATTTCTTGGCTCACTAATTTTAAACCTACAAAATAAATGCCTCCTCCTCTTTCCTGCCATTTTACTACTTCATTAGTCAACCATTCGGCACCAGCCAAATCAATAGAATTAATTCCATTGGCAATAATTAGCACATGTTTTTTTTCTTGCTTCGCATACAATTCAGCGAAATAATTAGATAGCGCTTCAATGGCACCAAAATAAATTGAATCATCTATCCTTATTATTTTAATTTGAGGACATTCTCTGGCAGTTTCGTCTCTAATTATATTTATAAACTTACCTTCTTTATTGATGCCAACTTCAGCAATATTTGGCTTTGATGTTTTTTCCAAATAGAAAAATAACGAAATTAATATTCCTGAAAATAAAGCAGTTTCCAACTCTAAAAATAAAGTCCCAAATAAGGTTACGCTAAATACAATTAATTCTCGTTTGCTGCTTTTTACAATTTTTTTGATATGATCAAAGTCTATTAAATTATATCCTACCAATAAAATAATGCCACCCATTGCAGGTTTTGGCAAGAATGAGGCAAACCTTGCAAAAAATAATACAACCAACATTAATCCGACTGCAGAAATTATTGCAGACAAAGGTGTTTTTGCACCTGACTGATAATTTAAACCAGAACGCGTAAATGAACCCGAGCTGGCATAAGATGAGAAAAAACTGGAAACAATGTTTGACAAACCTTGACCTATAAACTCTTGATTATTGTCTAATTTTTGATGAGAATGTAAGGCCACTGCTCTCGCAATTGAAACTGCTTCAACGAGACCCAATAATGCCAAAGTAAATGCACCGGAAGTCAACAAACGCATATTCTCATAATTAAAATCTGGAATGCTAAAAGGCGGCAAATGAGACGGCACATTACCCACCGTTTCTATTCCGTGCATATTGCCTCCAAGTAACATCGCCAAAACACTCCCAACAACCATCGCAATTAACATATAGAGCCTGGCTATCTTTTTTATAAATTTTTTAATTGAAAAAGCGATAAGCAGCGTGCCCAAAGCAACACCAAATGCATAAAAATTAGTCTGAGTGATGTGATAAATAAGATAGTTTACTATTTCATAAAATGTACTTCCCATAGGCACTTCAATACCAAAAACATATTTCAATTGTTTAAAACCAATTAAAATTCCGGCTCCTGCTGCAAAACCTATAACCACGGAATTTGAGACAAAATTAACCAGCTTTCCCATTTTAGCTAAACCCATTACCAATTTTATAACTCCCGCCATAAATGATAATAGGATTGCCAATGAAATAAACGCCTCCATTTCTGTTTCCGGATTTACAAATTTACTTATAGCTGCAAAAACAACAATTGAACTAGTTGTAGTGGGACCCGAAATTAAATGATAAGAAGAACCAAATAAGGCGGCAATTATTGGTGTTATCATTGCGGTATAAAACCCATAAATTGGCGGTAAACCGGCAATCATGGCAAAAGCGACGGCTTGTGGGATCACAATAACTGTTCCCGTAATTCCGGCAATTAAATCATCTTTCCAAGTGCTTTTTGCTAAAGGCAACCAAATTAAAAAAGGAAATATTTTTTGCAAACTCATAGCCCAATAAGTTTCTAATTTTTTACTTCATCAAAAGTACAATGAACAATTTTTAGTTTTGTGATTCATGTCACAAAAATTATTAAAATAAACCTCCCTGTATGTTTCCTTTAATTCTTCCTAAATGTTTGTAGGCGAGTTCCGTTACTTCCCTTCCACGCGGCGTACGCATAATAAAACCTTCCTGTATCAAAAATGGTTCGTAAACTTCTTCTATGGTTTCTGTATTTTCCCCAACTGCGGTTGCAATGGTGCTAATGCCAACAGGTCCTCCTTTAAACTTATCAATTATTGTCATAAGAATTTTATTGTCCATTTCATCTAAGCCATGGGCATCAACATTTAATGCGTTTAGCGCATATCTGGCAATTTCAATACTTATTTTACCATTTCCTTTAATTTGGGCAAAATCACGGACTCTTCGTAGCAGTGCATTTGCAATTCGCGGTGTGCCCCTGCTTCTTCCGGCAATTTCTATAGCCGATTCCATAGAAATAGGAACTTTTAAAATAGTTGCGCTTCGTTGCACAATGGTTGTCAACAATTCGGTATTGTAATATTGCAATCGGCTGCTAATTCCAAAACGCGCTCTCATTGGCGCCGTTAACAAACCTGAACGTGTGGTTGCACCAATTAAGGTAAAAGGTTCTAAATCTATTTGAACCGTGCGGGCATTAGGGCCAGATTCAATCATAATGTCAATCCGATAATCTTCCATGGCCGAATATAAATATTCTTCCACAACCGGACTTAATCGATGTATTTCATCAATAAACAACACATCGCGTTCGCTTAAATTGGTAAGCAATCCGGCTAAATCTCCGGGTTTGTCCAATACCGGACCTGAAGTAATTTTAAGTCCGACATTCAATTCATTTGCTAAAATATGCGCCAAGGTAGTTTTTCCAAGTCCGGGAGGCCCATGAAATAATGTATGGTCCAAAGCCTCATTTCGTAAATTGGCAGCGCGCACAAAAACTTTAAGATTGTCTATCACTTGTTCCTGCCCCGTAAAATCATCAAATGATAAGGGACGTAATTTTTTTTCTACGTCCGAGTCTTCAGGCGAAGAAAGATTTTTATCAGGATTCAAGTTTTCGTTCATAAAAACAAAGATAACGAAGTAGCATTATTAATTATTAAAAATTAATAATTAATAATTGAAAAGGTGAAAGCCAACTATTGAAAATTTCAGGTTTTAAAAAAAATTCTCAAATAAAATATTTTATGCTCCTTAAGAACTTATAATTGAAAATTAAGATTCCTCTTCACCTTCATATAAAGGCGTAATTTGAGAAACATAATCCTCTTCATGTCCGGGTTTGCTATAATCATAAGGCCAACGATGAACCGCAGGTATTTCTCCTGGCCAGTTTCCATGAACATGTTCAATTGGCGTTGTCCATTCCAAAGTATTTGCTTTCCAAGGATTTTGGGTTGCTTTTTTACCTTTGTAAATGCTGATAAAGAAGTTTGTCAAGAAAATTATTTGCGCAGCACCTCCTAATATGGCGAATAATGTGATTACAATATTTACATCGGCCACATCATCAAATAATGGAAAAGCGGTGTTGGCATAATATCGGCGCGGCAATCCTGCCAATCCAACAAAATGCATCGGGAAAAATACGCCATAGGCTGCCACTACTGTAATCCAGAAATGCCAATAACCCAAAACTTTATTCATCATTCTGCCATACATTTTAGGGAACCAATGATAAACGCCTGCAAACATTCCGTAAATAGCAGATACGCCCATCACCAAGTGAAAGTGAGCTACCACAAAGTACGTGTCGTGAACATTAATATCCAATGCGCTGTCTCCAAGCACCAATCCTGTTAAGCCTCCCGAAATAAATGTAGAAACAAAACCAATAGAAAAAAGCATTGCCGGATTCATTTGGAGATTTCCTTTCCACATAGTTGTTATCCAGTTAAAAGCTTTTACTGCGGAAGGAATTGCAATTAATAAAGTGGTAAACGTAAATACGGAACCTAAAAACGGATTCATCCCAGAAACAAACATATGATGGCCCCAAACAACAGTCGATAAAAATGCAATGGCAAGTATAGAACCTATCATTGCGCGATAACCAAAAATAGGTTTGCGAGAATTACAAGCAATGACTTCAGAAACAATACCCATTGCAGGTAATATTACAATGTAAACTTCGGGATGTCCCAAGAACCAAAATAAATGTTCAAACAATACCGGAGAGCCTCCCTGATAATGTAAAACTTCCCCTTGGATAAATATATCTGATAAATAAAATGACGTACCAAAACTTCTGTCGAAAATTAACAACAAGGCTGCTGAAAGCAATACCGGAAATGAAACCACCCCAATAATTGCTGTCACAAAAAACGCCCAAATTGTCAATGGCAATCTGGTCATTTTCATCCCTATAGTTCTTAAATTAAGCACCGTAACAATGTAGTTTAATGCGCCCAATAAAGAAGAAGCAATAAATATCGCCATAGAAATTAACCAAAGTGTCATTCCAAGTCCAGAACCCGGAATGGCTTGCGGCAAAGCACTTAACGGCGGATAGATTGTCCAGCCTGCAGATGCAGGTCCTGCTTCAACAAAAAGCGAAGAAACCATAATCACACTCGATAAGAAGAACAGCCAATACGAAACCATATTTAAAAATCCGGAGGCCATATCACGTGCTCCAATTTGCAAAGGAATCAATAAGTTGCTAAATGTTCCGCTTAAACCAGCTGTTAACACGAAGAATACCATAATGGTACCGTGAATGGTTACAATTGCCAAGTAAATATCGGGAGACATCACGCCTCCATCCTGATGGCGTCCCAAAAATGCTTCAACAAGACTAAAAGAAGTATCGGGCCAAGCAATTTGTAACCTGAACAACATTGACATAAATACCCCAATAACGCCCATAAAAATACCAGTAATTAAATACTGTTTTGAAATCATTTTATGGTCAGTACTAAAAACGTATTTTGTAATAAATGTTTCTTTGTGATGATGATCTGACATATTATATTTTTTAGTAGTCTAGTAATTAATTTTCTTCCTGTACAACCTGTGCAATTGATTTTTGGGTGCTTAACCAACTGTTAAATGCCGCTTCTTCCTCCACAATAATCTTCATTTGCATATTGTAATGTGATGCGCCGCAAATTTTGTTGCAAAGCAATAAATAATCGAATTCGTAAGGATCCTCTCCTTTTTCAACCCTAATTTTATTGATTCCCGCAACTTTTGCCATCGTTTTTTCGTTGGCTCTCATTTCCGTAGTTGTCATACTTGGCGTGAAGGAAAATTGAGTCACCATTCCTGGAACACAGTTCATTTGCGCTCTAAAATGAGGCATATATGCTGAATGTAAAACATCTTGAGAACGGAATTTAAAAATCACTTGTCGTCCTTTTGGCAAATGCAATTCTCTTGTTGGAATATCATCGATTGAATTTTTATCGGTCATATCCACGCCCATAGTATTGATTCCTTTTATATTTCGCACATTGGCTCTTCCCAATTCATTATCACTTCCTGCATAGCGTGCTTCCCATTGAAATTGTTTGGCATATACTTCAACAATTAAAGGATTTTCAGCATCAGAAGCGTCCATAACATCATTCCAAACTGAAAGTCCGTAAAGCACCAATCCGGCAAGAACTACCGCTGGAACAATTGTCCAGATCATTTCCAGTTTATGGCTATCAGCATAAAATAAAGCTTTTCTTCCTTTAATTCCACGGTATTTAAAAGCAAAATAGAATAGTAAAAATTGGGTTACTGCTTGTACAAATAAAATAATGCCCATGGTGACGATGTACAAATTTTCAATGCGAGCACCTTCAAGAGAAGCAGATTCCGGCAATAGAATTACGGAATATTTCCAAAATGAAAATATCATCAATCCGTAAAAGAAAATTCCAAAAAATGCAAATAAAATTCCTTGGGTATTGTTGTCCTTTTCAGTGGCAATTACCCCTTTCAAATTAAAAATACTTATAATTTGCCATATTGCAATACCAATTACAATTGCGAGTAAAATATAAAGTAATGCTGTCATATTTTTTTAGATAGTTGTTATAGTGGTGCCAAATATAAAAAAAATCCTGAATATTTAAACTTCAGGATTCTTTTCTCTGTGTCTTTTTATGTTTTAATAGTGAAAATGTTCACTTTCTTTTATGAACGGACTTCCTTTTGCCAATAAAGGCGCTTTTGTCATTGCGTTAAAAACAACATATATGAAAATGCCTAAAACAAGCAATATTGAACTTATTTCAGAAATACCAATAAACCATTGGTCGCCAACTGTTGCCGGCATAATCATCACAAAAATATCGATATAATGACCTATTAAAACAATAATACCCGCAGTTACAATAAACCAAGGTACGCGTTTAAAGTCGCTATTCATTAAAATTAATAAGGGGAAAACAAAGTTTAAAACGACCATTCCTAAAAACGGAACTTTATAATCGTTGAACCTGGTTACAAAATAAGTTACCTCTTCAGGGATATTTGCATACCAAATAAGCATAAATTGTGAAAACCATAAATAAGCCCAAAAAATACTGAATCCGAACATAAACTTGGCCAAATCGTGTAAATGACTGTTGTTTACAAATTCCAAGTATCCTTTTCCTTTTAAATATATTGAAACCAATGCGATGGTTGTAATTGCAGAAACTATTAAGCTTGAGAATACGTACCAACCAAATAATGTGCTATACCAATGCGGATCTAAAGACATAATCCAATCCCAAGACATCATAGATTCCGTTACCAGGAAAAATACCAAAAAAGCCGCTGAACTTTTAAACAATTTTCTGTAATTGCTTAAGTCGGTTAAAGCATCTTGCGCAATAGTCATTTTTCGTGCATAATTGCGATACAAAACCCATACTATAATATAAATGGCTGCTCTTATTAAAAAGAATGGCACGTTTAAATAGCCACTTTTATTTTGAATTAACGCATCATTCGCAACCACTTCAGGATCCATCCAAACAAACAGATGATTCATATGTGTAGCTGAAAGCACAAAAAACACAAATAACAATACACCACCAACCGGCAAATATGCCGTGATTGCTTCCATTACGCGAAACAAAACAATAGACCAACCTGCTTGTGATACATGTTGAATGGCATAAAATGCCAATGTTCCCAATGAAATCATAAAAAAGAAAAACAAGGCAACATACAATGCTGACCAAGGTTTGTTTTTTAACAAATGAAATATGTGTTCTGCATGAGCGTCTTCAGCTTGAACGGCAACACCGCTTTCTGCAGCAGCATGACCAGCAGGTGTGGCGACTTCCCCATGCGTATTATGACTTTCTTGTAATAGCACTTTAACTTCATCTACTGATGCAGGTGCAGATAAAAATCCATAACCAACTCCTAAAAGTCCAATAATCATTAATGCTAATGATAATGTTTTTAATTTACTTGAAAAGGTATACATATTTTTAAATTCTATCTTAGTAAAAGTGTTATTTTAATAGTTCGTTTCTAAGCTGTTGCACATACATAACCACTTGCCAACGCTCTTTATCCGTTAATTGAGAAGCATGAGATCCCATTAAGTTTCTGCCGTACATGATTACATGGTAAATGCTGCCTTCAGTTATTGGCCTGTCTTTATAATTAGGAACTCCTAAAAATTTGTCTCTTTTTACCAATTCGCCATCACCTACACCAGCAGCACCGTGACAAGAAATACAATAGATGGTGAACATTGCTTTACCATTGGCCAAATTTTCCTCATTTACTTCCAATGGATTCTTCAGATTTACTAGTGCAGAATCATAACCTTCAGTTGTGTCTGCATAATCATAAGGCACTTTTCCGCGGGCAATAGTTCCTTCAACAGGTTGCTGAGAAGTCCTTCCATCGCTAAAATTTGGATTTACCGAATAGGTTTCATAGCCAACAGGCTTATACATATCGGGCATATATTGGTAATTCGGCTTGGTTTTATCCAACCAACAAGATGATAGTGTGAATAAAAAAGCCAATGCTATTGAAATTTTTAAAATGTTCTTCATTTTAATTAATGCTTTTCAGTTACTTTAATTTCTACAGTTCCTGTTTTTTCCAGAAATGCGATTAGTTCATCTTCATTTCCGTCAACAATCACTTCCATCACAAACATATCATCGGTTGTTCTTGGATCAGGATTTTCGGCTTCCTTAAATGGCCATAATCTGCTTCTCATATAAAAGGTGATTACCATTAAATGCGCCGCAAAAAATACGGTCATCTCAAACATAATTGGAACAAATGCAGGCATATTTTGAATAAAGGCAAAACTTGGTTTTCCGCCAATATCTTGCGGCCATTGCTCTATCATCATATAATTCATCATCCAAACTGAAAATACCAAACCAACACATCCGTACATAAATGCCGTAATTGCAATTCGTGTACCTTTTAATCCCATGGCTTTGTCTAACCCATGAACCGGAAATGGCGTATAAACTTCTTCGATATGATAATTTGCCGCACGTACTTCTTTTACGGCATCCATAAGGATATCATCATCATTATACATTGCTTGAACTACTTTATTACTCATGATTTCCGTCTCTTAATTTTTTATATTTTTCACCTGATGCCTTCAAAATAGATTTAACCTCTGCTTGCGCTATCACAGGGAATGTTCTTGCATATAATAGGAACAGCACAAAAAAGAAACCAATGGTGCCAATGAAAATTCCTATGTCAACAAATGTTGGAGAAAACATGGTCCATGATGACGGTAAATAATCTCTATGCAATGAAGTCACAATAATTACAAATCTTTCAAACCACATTCCGATGTTTACTACAATAGAAATGATGAAAGAGAAGGTAATGCTTGTTCTTAATCTTTTAAACCACATAAATTGCGGTGAAAATACGTTACAGCTCATCATAAATAAATATGCCCACCAGTAAGGACCCGTAGCTCTATTTAAAAATGCATATTGTTCATATTCCACACCTGAATACCAAGCTATAAATAACTCGGTGATGTAAGCACAACCCACGATTGAACCTGTAATCATAATTACAATGTTCATTAATTCGATATGTTGTTTGGTGATATATGCTTCAAGATTTGACACTTTTCTCATAATGATCAACAAAGTGTTTACCATCGCAAATCCTGAAAAAACCGCCCCAGCCACAAAATAAGGCGGGAAAATAGTGGTATGCCATCCCGGAATCACAGAAGTTGCAAAGTCAAATGATACAATGGTGTGTACCGAAAGTACCAAAGGTGTTGCCAAACCGGCCAATACCAAAGAAACTTCTTCAAAACGTTGCCAGTCTTTAGCCCTGCCAGTCCAGCCGAAACTCAATAAACCGTATATTTTCTTCTGAAAAGGTCTGATTGCCCTGTCGCGTAACATCGCAAAATCGGGTAATAAACCTGTCCACCAAAATACCAATGAAACTGATAAATAAGTAGAGATTGCAAATACGTCCCATAACAAAGGAGAGTTAAAGTTGGTCCAAAGTGTTCCAAATTGATTTGGCAATGGCAATACAAAATGCGCATTCCAAACACGACCCATATGAATAACAGGAAACAAACCCGCCTGAATAACAGAAAAAATAGTCATTGCTTCCGCAGAACGGTTAATACCCATTCTCCATTTTTGGCGAAACAATAACAACACTGCAGAAATAAGCGTACCGGCGTGGCCAATACCTACCCACCATACAAAGTTTGTAATATCCCAAGCCCAACCAACAGTTTTATTTAATCCCCAAACGCCAATTCCTGTTCCGATGGTGTAAACTATACAGCCTATACCCCAAAGGAATGCCGTAAGTGCTATTGAAAAAGCTATCCACCATAATTTATTTGCTTTACCTTCAACAGGAGCCGCTACATCAACAGAAATGTCATGGTAGTTTTTATCTCCAATAATTAAAGGTCTTCTAATAGGTGCTTCGTAATGAGACGACATAATTCTTATTTAATTATTATCTATTAATATTCTTTTTATGCTTCTTGAGTATTTCTGACTTTTACATGATAAACCACATTTGGTTTTGTTCCAACGTGCTCAAGTAAGTGATATGCTCTTTTATCTTCGGCCAAACCTTTAACCGTGTCTTCCTGTTTGTTGACATCCCCAAATACCATGGCTCCTGCAGTACAAGCATTAGAACAAGCAGTTTCAAACTCATTTGTATTGATAGGTCTTCCTTCTTTTTTCGCTTTTAGGATGGTGGCTTGAGTCATTTGAATACACATAGAGCATTTTTCCATAACTCCTCGAGAACGAACCACTACATCTGGATTTAGCACCATTTTGCCTAAATCATCATTCATATAGTAATCGAACTTACTATTGTTAGGATATTCGAACCAGTTAAATCGACGCACTTTATAAGGGCAGTTATTTGCACAGTAACGCGTACCTACACAACGGTTATAAGCCATTTGATTTTGACCCTGACGACCATGGGAAGTTGCCGCTACCGGACAAACAGTTTCACATGGTGCGTGATTACAATGCTGACACATTACAGGCTGAAAAGCAACTGACGGATTTTCGGAAGGATCTTCCAAGGCATCCATCGCTTTTTTGAATCCCATCGCGCCTTTTCCGTTTTCTTTTACTTCATTGTCACCGGCAAAATTTTCTTCGTGAGAATAATAACGGTCAATACGCAACCAATGCATATCTCTTGATCGTCTTATTTCTGCTTTTCCAACAACTGGAACATTGTTTTCGGCATGACAAGCAATAACGCAAGCGCCACAACCTGTGCAAGTATTTAAATCTATGGAAAGATTGAAATGATGACCTATTGATCTGTCAAATGAATCCCACAAATCTACCGTTGTTGCTTCAACTTCTTTATGATCTAAAGACACCATTGGTGATTTATTCCATGTGTGTTTTGGATCTATTGAATTGTCATTGTAAGTTTCTAATGTTGTTTCTTTAATAATGTCACCTCTGCCCATTAAGGTATTTTGCAGCTGAACACAAGCAAACTCATGTTCGCCTTCAACCACTTTTAAAGTAACGTTAGGCTGAAAATTATTAAAGTTTTTATAAAACTTGTAGGCATTTTTACCCGTTTGCATTTCTGCTTTTAATCCTTGCTTTCTTCCGTATCCAAGCGCCAAACCTAAAGAGCCTTTTGCTTGTCCGGGCTGGATTAAAACCGGTAAAATTTCAGAAACACCATTCACGGTTAATTCAACCAAGCTTCCGTTTAATGCGCCGTTTGCCTCATTTTTATTGATGGCGCCCAAAGCATCAGCATCGGCTTTTGACATAGTTAAGTAGTTATCCCAAGAAGTTCTTGTAATTGGATCGGGAAATTCCTGTAACCAAGGATTGTTTGCCATTTGGCCGTCACCCAAACCAATTTTCACATAAAGTTCCAATTCTAAATCGCTGCCTTTAACTTTTGCCAATTCTGAAGCTGCAGTTTCCAGATCAACTTCCAATGTAATGACCTCACTTTGAACTGCATCTGCAGTAAAAACCCCATCATGCAATGCTTGATTCCAAGATTTGCCACCTAATATTTCGGTGTTCCAGGTTTCTTTTAAGAAATCATAATAGGTTGTGGTACTGCCCGTCCAAGCCAATAAACTGTCTTGAAACTGACGCGTATTAAACAATGTTTTAATGGTAGGCTGAACTAAACTGTATTGTCCTTTTTTAATTTCAACATCTCCCCATGATTCCAAATAATGTGGCGTGGCCAATGTATATTGAACTGCATTTGCAGTTTCATTGTCTTGCATCGAAAATGCAACTGATAATTTCACTTTTTTCAATCCTTCAACAAATGCCGCAGCATTTGGCAAAGTATAAACCGGATTTGAATTGTAGATTATGACCGCTCCAATTTTACCGTCGTTCATATCGGTAATTAATTGTGCAACATCCGCATCATTTCCTTTTCTTATATTTTTGGTTGCGCTAACTTCTAAAATTTCGCTGTTAAGTGCTTTATTGATTTCCAAAGCAAGCAATTGCGCATTTTTATCTTGAATACCTGTTAAAACTACCGCTTTGCTTCCTGCCTTTTTAAGTTGTTCGGTTGCCTTTTGAATGGCAACATTTAAAGGGGTTGCTTCCGTAGAAACAATTCCTTTTACAACTGCCTGGTATAATTTTAAAAGGGTTTGGCTTTGCTCAGATGGTTTTACCATGATACGTTTATCGGCATTTGCGCCTGATAAGGACATATTTGATTCAAACTGAATATGGCGAGACATTTTTCCGTTGGTAGGAATTCTTCCTTTTGAGTATCGGGCTTCAAATCCGCCACCTTGCCAATTTCCTAAGAAATCTGCGCCAATAGAAACAATTACTTCTGCTTTTTCTAAATGATAATCTGGCAATGCCCTTGTGCCGTACATTTCTGCAAAAGCATCCAATGTTGCAGATTCTGAAACTGCATCATATTCAACATGAGCTACATTTTCAAAAGTTTCATTTAATTTTTCAATCAATTTTTTGGTTGAAGGACTTGCACAAGTTCCAGTTAAAACTGCTATTGGCAAATTTGCCGCTTTAACCTCATTTAATTTTGCAATGATTTGTTGGTCTGCTTCATTCCAAGAAATTTCAGCGCCTTTGGCTTTAGGGCCTTTTAATCGAAGACTGTCATACAAGGAAAGTACGGATGCCTGCACACGTGCATTTGTGGTTCCGTTTGCTTCTTTGTTAGGTTCAATTTTAATAGGACGTCCTTCTCTAACTTTTACTAAAATATTTGCAAAGTCAAAACCATCAGCTATTGTTGTTGCATAATATTCCGCAACCCCAGGAATAATGTCATTAGGTTTAATGATATAAGGAATTGATTTTACAACCGGGCCTTCGCAAGATGCTAAAGTAACCGCAGCGGTTGTGAATCCTACATACTTTAAAAAGTCTCTACGTGTTGTTGATGAAGCTTCCAAGGTTTTTTTATCACCTAAAAATAGATCCGTTGGAATTTCTTCAATAAACTCGTTCTGTTTTAACGTATCAACAATAGAGCTGTTTTCGTTTAGCTCTTCAACACTTTTCCAGTATTTTTTGTTTGATGCCATTTTATATTTGGTTATTTACTTCGTAATTAATATTAATAGTGACATTTAGCACATTCTAAACCTCCCATTTCAGCTACAGTCACTTTTTCTACACCATATTTTTTAGACAACTGGTCATGAATATTTTTATAATAGCCATTTTTAGTTAAATCTACTGCTGTTGTTCTGTGACAATCGATGCACCATCCCATAGTAAGCGGCGAAAATTGTTTCATGTCGTGCATTTCCTGAACAGGACCGTGACAAGTTTGACATTGTACTCCGGCAACTGTTACGTGTTGGGCGTGGTTGTAGTAAGCAAAATCGGCCAAATTATGAATTCGAACCCACTCAATAGGTTTTTGCTCATAACCTTCAATATATTTTACATTTGTCTTATCCCAACCAACCGCATCGTATAGTTTTTGAATTTCTTTATCAAGATCTTCTTTCGTGTTGTTTCCAAACAATTCCCCTTTATATTCTGAAATTGATTTGTGACAGTTCATACAAACATTGGCTGATGGAATTCCTGAAGTTTTGCTATTTTTTGCTGAAGAGTGACAATATTGACAGTCTATTTTATTGTCTCCGGAATGAACCGCATGTGAAAATACAATTGGCTGAATTGGCTGATAGCCTACATTCACGTCAATTTGCATTAAATATCCAAAAGCAAACCAAGCACCTAACAATAAGAAAAATATAACAGCCAAGAACCGTACGAACGGATTAAAAATCAATGTTTTTAAAACACTTACACCTGATTCTTCATCTTCTTCACCAACTTTTCTATTTGTTGTAGCCGCAACGATTAACGACAATAATAATAAGACACCAATTGTTATTGCAAGTGTTGGTATAATGCCAATACCGGGTTTATTGAAAATTTCTTGATCTGCTGATGTTGCAGCCACCACTGGAGCAACATCACCAACTGCCATATATTTTAATAAATCATCTATATCCTGATCTGTAAGCTGAGGAAAAGGCGTCATTGCAATCGGAGAATATTCAGAAGCTGTTTTCGCTAATGGATCGCCTGATGCAATTAACGCTGCATTGTCCTTAATCCATAATTTTAACCATGCCGCATCATACTTTTTTTCAATATGTAAAAGTGGCGGACCAATTAATTTTCCATCCAATTTATGACATGCCGCACAATTTGTCTTAAAAACTTGTTTGCCGCGTTCCACTCCAGGGTCAACCTCAGTTGTTCCTGCAGCAACTGCTGCAACCGGCGCACCTTTGGTATATTCTAAAATATCAATAATATCTTGATCAGACAATTGTGGATTGGCAATCATTGGCAATTTGTTGTTCTCTTCAAAAACTTGAATTGCTAATTTATCTCCCGACTTAATCATTCCTGGACTGTCTTTAATCCAAGCAATGAGCCAGGCTTGATCTCTTCTCTCTGTAACTCCCTTTAATGCAGGACCCACTAGTTTTGCGTCTAATTTATGACAGGCTGCGCATATAGATTTAAAGAGTTTCTCCCCATTTGCTGGATCGCCTTGTGCCGATAAATTAAGCGAGAAAAAGAATAGGAAAGCAAGACTACTAATAACTAATCTTGATAATGGACTGTGTTGTTTCACACTTTTCATATTTAAAAAAGATATTTTCTTTCTAGTTTGGTACAATTTTTTCATATATAAAAATATGACTTTAATCATTTTTGCATGATTGGACAAAAGTAGCATATAATACTAAAACTTAAAATGTAAAAATTGTGTTAAATGTAATTTATATTCATTCTAAATAACTTGTTTATACGCATACATTTCAAGGAAAATTATAAATTTGACAAAAAAATAATATTTTATGAATAAATTATCTATAAAAATAATAATACCGCTTTTTTTTGCTATTTTTTTAAGCATAACGAACTCATATTCACAAAGTGAAAATGAAAAAATCAATACCTTAATTGAACAAAAGAAGGCATTTAATAAAACGAATAAGAATATAATTGTCTTTAAAATTCAAATTTATAACGGCAATGAAACGCAGGCTTATGCCATTAAGAGAAATTTTGAATCAGATTTTCCAGAATATCGCACAAAAATTATTTACAAAACTCCTGAGTGGAAAACACATGCTGGAAACTTCAGAACTAGATTGGAAGCTGACAAGGCTTTAAATACCATAAAATTAAAATATTCCGGAGCCATTGTTTTGGAAGAAAAGATTTGAGCTTTAGACCACCACTCTATTTAATCGTTCAAATAAAAGTTTTCTTAGATTATTATAGTTAATAAGTGATTCAAACTCCTGTTGACGTTTATCTTCATTTTCATAAGTAATAAATGACAAAGAATTTATTTTTTCTTGTATCAAAATCCTCCTTAAATTGTAAATAACGTCTTGTACATCTTTCAAAAGAACACTTTCACTTTCTTTAGTTTTAGGAAAAATGTTTTTACGTTTCCAGTCATAAAGTACATGCTTTTCATCGTCCATTAAAATGGTGGTAACTAAATTGGCAACCTCGCTATTTTCATGATTTACCAGTTTATCTACAGAAATTATTTCTTCTTGATTTAACTGATGAATTATTTCGTAATAAATATTTTTAAAAACTTTGTTGGTAAATTCTACCTCATCATCCTGCAAATTCAAGTAGATTTCCTTTGAGACCACATTATTGAATTTTACCTTTTTTATGGGCTGAAAATCGTGGTCATCCGGCTCTTCTCCAGCCACAAAATCAACAAATTCAACCTCTTTATTTCCATACAGTAATAAGATTCTTAAAATTTCCCTTTCGAAAATTTGAAGCATGTTTATTTGTTCATATTGCGGCGTTATTTGCAGAACGGGTTCTGAAGGTCTTTCCTGAACTGGCCTGGAAGAGGCTTCTCTTTGTTCCTTTTTATCGATTTGCGCCAACTCATTGAACAGCACATTTTCAGAAATATCCATAATTCTGGAACATTCCTGAATATAAACTTCACGCTGAATTCTGTCTGGAATTTTAGAAATACTGACAACAATATCACGAATTAATCCGGCTTTTTTAACAGGGTCATGCTGTGCTTCTTCCATCAATAAAGCCACTTTAAAATTGATGAAATCTTTGGAATTTTGTTTTAAATATTCTTTAAGCTCTTGGCTAGTTATTTTTTTGGAAAAACTGTCAGGATCGTCTCCGTCAGGAAACATCACCACTTTTACATTCAATCCTTGCTCTAAAATGAGGTCAATTCCTCGAATGGAAGCACGCATTCCGGCAGCATCGCCATCAAAAAGAATCGTGATATTTTTTGTAAGACGGTTTATGAGTCGGATTTGATTTTCAGAAAGCGCGGTACCTGAAGAGGAAACCACATTTTCAATGCCTGCCTGATTTAATGAAATCACATCGGTATAACCTTCAACCAAAAAGCAATTGTCATCTTTGGCGATGCTTTGCTTTGCGTAATAAATACCATATAAAACATTGCCTTTATGGTAAATTTCGCTTTCTGGCGAATTTAAATATTTGGCCGCTTTTTTATCGTTGACCAAAATTCTGCCTCCAAAACCAAGAACACGCCCGCTCATACTGTGAATCGGAAACATTACACGGCCTTTAAAACGGTCGAATTGTTTTGTTCCTGTTGATGAGAGCAAATCGTCTTTAACAATGGTGAGTCCGGTAGATTCCAGATATTTAAGGTTGTATCCTTTATTTAACGCTTCGGATGAAAAGGCATCCCACTCGTTCAACGAATAACCCAATTGGAATTTCTGAATCGTTTCATCAGTAAATCCGCGTTCTTTAAAATAACTTAACCCAATTGCTTTTCCCTGATCGGTTTTCAACAACGTTTCATGAAAATAATCACGCGCATATTCCGAAACAATAAACATGCTTTCGCGCTCATCAGCCTGATGTTTTTGTTCGTTGCTTTGTTCGGTTTCCTCTATTTCAATATTGTATTTTTTTGCCAAAAAACGAATGGCTTCAGGATAGGAATAATGTTCCTGCTCCATTAAAAAAGTGACCACATTCCCGCCTTTTCCCGAACTGAAATCTTTCCAAATCTGTTTCACGGGAGAAACCATAAACGACGGACTTCTTTCTTCGGAAAACGGACTTAATCCTTTGTAATTGCTTCCAGATTTTTTCAATTGGACAAACTCACCAATAACCTCCTCAACACGGGCAGTTTCAAAAACTTTATCTATGGTACTTCTGGAAATCAATGGTGTTTGTTTTTTGTATTTTAAGTTTTCTAAATTACAATTATTACTGACAAAAAAAAACTGTCCAAGGAATTTTAACCTTTGAAACAGTTTCTTTTGAATTTATTTATTTTTAGCTTTATGAAACAGCTTTTAACTTTTTAATGGTCGATCTGTTAATTTTATCTTCGGCGTAATCTTTCGTAATTTTAAGCTCTTTATCACTGGTTCCCGGCAACTCAAACATGGCATCGGTTAAAATCGCTTCACACAAAGAACGAAGTCCGCGAGCGCCCAGTTTATATTCAACCGCCTTGTCAACGATATACATTAAAGACTTTTCGTCAATGGTAAAATCAATGCCATCCATTTTAAACAATTTTTGGTATTGTTTTATGATGGAGTTTTTAGGTTCGGTTAAAATCATCCTCAAAGTTTTTTCATCTAAAGGATCCATATGCGTCAATACCGGCAAACGGCCAATAATCTCTGGAATTAAACCAAAATCCCTTAAATCTTTCGGAATAATGTATTTTAACATATTTGCTTTGTCAACAACATCACCTTTTATGGAAGCGCCATAACCAACTTCTTGACGGTTGAGTCTTTTTCCAATTACTTTATCAATACCGGAAAATGCGCCTCCGGCCATAAATAAAATATTTTTGGTATTCACTTCAATAAATTTTTGGTCGGGATGTTTTCTTCCACCTTTAGGCGGAACATTAACTACCGAACCTTCCAATAATTTTAACAATGCCTGTTGAACGCCTTCTCCTGAAACATCTCGGGTAATTGAAGGATTGTCGCCTTTACGGGCAATTTTATCAATTTCATCAATAAAAACAATACCGCGCTCTGCCTTGCTTACATCATAATCTGCCGCCTGCAATAAACGCGTTAAAATGGTCTCCACATCTTCACCAACATAACCCGCTTCGGTTAAAACTGTGGCATCCACAATACAAAACGGCACATTTAACATTCTTGCGATGGTACGTGCAATTAAGGTTTTGCCGGTTCCTGTTTCACCAACAATGATAATATTGCTTTTTTCTATTTCAACCTCTTCCTCATCTTTTGAGTCGGGTTGCAGCAAACGCTTGTAGTGATTGTAAACCGCAACAGCCATCACGCGTTTTGCCTGATCCTGCCCAATCATATACTGATCGATAAACGCTTTAATTTCTTTTGGTTTTTTAACAATCAAATCGTGAGTAAGGGTAGAGGAATTACTTCCGGCAATTTCTTCCATCACAATTCCGTGAGCCTGTTCAATACATTTGTCGCAAATATGTGCGTCTAAACCTGCGATAAGCAAATCTGTTTCCGGCTTTTTACGGCCGCAAAACGAACATTCCAACACTTCATCTTTCGCCATCCTTTTATTTCTTAGTTAATAGTTTTTCGCAGTTTTACAACTGCAGGTATTTTAATAATATTATTTTCTGATCAAAACTTCATCAATCATTCCGTAAGCTTTTGCTTCATCGGCTTTCATCCAATAATCACGATCTGAATCATGATGCACTTTTTTCATGGTTTGACCGGAATGTTTCGAAATTATTTGATACAATTCGTCTTTTAATTTCAATATTTCACGTGTTGTAATTTCGATATCACTAGCCTGACCTTGAGCACCGCCCAAAGGTTGGTGAATCATCACGCGTGAATGCGGCAATGCCGAACGTTTTCCTTTTGTTCCTGCACACATTAAAACTGCGCCCATTGATGCGGCTATTCCTGTACAAATTGTAGCAACATCAGGTTTTATGAATTGCATGGTGTCGTAAATTCCCAGACCGGCATAAACGCCTCCGCCCGGTGAATTGATATAAATGGAAATATCTTTTGAACTGTCTACACTTTCCAAAAACAACAATTGAGCCTGAATGATGTTGGCAACATAATCGTCAATTCCTGTTCCCAGAAAAATAATTCTATCCATCATTAAACGCGAGAACACGTCCATTTGCGCAACGTTTAACTGACGTTCTTCAATAATATAAGGCGTTAGACTGCTTACCAATTTATCATAATACATACTATTGATTCCTTGGTGCTTAGTCGCGTATTTTTTAAATTCTTTTCCGTAATCCATTTTACAGGGTTTTAAAGTATTAAGATTACAAAGATATGAAGTATTTATTTATTTTAACTGAAATTAATATTTGAGTTTATTTATCTAAAATTAATGTAATTTTTTATCTTATTTTATTATGCGTGCATAATATTATTAGCTATCTTTGATAGCAAATTTTTGATATCAAACCATTAATAAAAATTACAAACAATGAAATACACTTTATTAACACTCTCCTTATTTATTTTTTCAATAAGCAGTTACGCGCAAGAATTTGTAAACGGAACTATTATAACCACTCGTTATGACACCATAACCAATGTGAAAATTGAAACCCTCAGCAATGCTAAAAGTTTATTGCATTTAACTTATATTGATGCTGAAGGTAAAGAACAAAAACCGGATATTGAATCCATAAAAAGTTATACCAGAGGTGATGAAAATTTTACGCGCATCTACCATTCTGGCAAAATGATTTTGGTAAAACAAATCACTGCCGGGAAAAAATTAAACTTATATGAAAGAGATTATAACGGCTTAACAACTTACTATGTAGAAAAAGTTTTTGATGAAATCCTCAAAGTTCCTGCATCAGGCTCAAAATTCAATAAAGTCTTGGGTGATTTTTTAAGTGACTCTCCTGAAATTTCCCAAAAAATTAAATCTAAAGAATTACAAGACCTAAAAGAAATTGTAAAACTTTACAATAATGCTTAATATTATGGTCAAGTAAAAAAAAGTCCGCTGATGCTTCATCAGCGGACTTTTTTTATTTGATTTCTAACCTATTTAGGTATATTTGAAATTCATTAACGCTATTCATAAAATGAAAAATATTTTTACGTTTGTTTTTATATTGCTGGCATTTCAAGTTGTCGTTCACTCGCAAAACTATAAACTGCGCTTTGATGCCTTAGATCTGCAACATTATAATTTAGCGATTGAAGTTAACGATTCCACAAACAATATTCAGGCAACCATGAATATTTCTTTAAAATTTAAACAATTGGTGACTGATTTTCAACTGGATTTGGTTCAAAAAGATTCTACAGGAAAAGGAATGCACATTGAATCTGTTTTTCAGAATAATGACAGCGTGGCGTTTACACATGCTGACAATAAAATTACCATTCAACCAAACTTTGTGAACACTGACAGCCTATTTAACTTTGAAATAAAATATAATGGCGTTCCTAAAGACGGACTTATCATTGGCGAGAACCTTCACGGAGACCGAACATTTTTTGCCGATAACTGGCCAAACAGGGCTCACAATTGGTTTCCTTGTGTAGACCATCCTTCTGACAAAGCAACGGTTGAATACACCGTTAAAGCGCCCAATCATTATCAGGTAATTGCGAATGGCTACTTGTTTGAAGAAACCAATTTATCCAATGATTTAAAGCTTTACCACTATAAAAATGCCGAACCGCTGCCAACAAAAGTGATGGTGATTGGCGTTGCACGTTTTGCGGTGCAACACCTTGGTGAAACGCACAATATTCCTGTTTCCACATGGGTGTATCCGCAAACCAAAGAACAGGGATTTTACGATTTTGCCAACGCAAAAAACATCCTCAATTTTTTTATTGAAAAATTTGGCGAATACCCTTATCAAAAATTGGCAAACGTACAATCCAAAACACAATTTGGCGGCATGGAAAATGCCGGAGCTATTTTTTATTTTGAAAAAATAGTGACAGGAGAAAGAAATCATGAAGATACTATCGTCCATGAAATTGTGCATCAGTGGTTTGGAAACTCTGCCTCAGAATCAGACTGGCCGCATCTATGGTTAAGTGAAGGTTTTGCAACCTATTTCACCGATTTATATATCGAGGAAACAGAAGGAGAAGCAGCTTTTAATAAAAGATTAAAAGCAGAGCGGGAAACTGTTTTGGATTTTTACAAAATAAAACAAACTCCAGTTATTGATACAGAAAATACCAATTTAATGAGTTTATTAAATGCAAACTCCTATGAAAAAGGCGCTTGGGTGTTGCATATGCTCAGGAAAAAATTAGGTGACGAAACTTTTTGGAAAGGAATTAAAACCTATTATGAAAAATTCAAGTTGAACAATGCTTCAACCAACGATTTTAAAAAGGTTATGGCCGAAGTTTCCGGTGAAAATTTGGATGCTTTTTTTTCGCAATGGCTTCAAAAAGCAGGACACCCCATTTTAAAAACATCATGGCTTTATAACAATAATATGCTTCGGCTAATCATTAGCCAAACCCAGAAAACTTCTTTTCAGTTCCCACTTGATGTTGAATTGGTTTACACCGACGGCACTTCGGAAATAAAAACCATTGAAGTTTCCGATATTGCAATTCCCTTTGAAATCGCAACAAACGGAGAAGTAAAGGAAATTAAATTTGATCCAAATACTTGGTTGTTATTTGAGTTGGTTGATTAGGGAAAAGAAATTAGAAAAAATTCAATCTTTCATCAACTTTTAACTTTTTAACATTTAACTTTTCAACTTTCTGGCTTTCCAACTTTGTAACTTATTAACTTATTAAGTATTACCTTTGCAAAAAATAGAAGAATGACCTTTTCCGATTTAAATTTAAACCGATTTTTATTGAACGCTTTAGACGACTTAGGCTTTACCGTTCCTACGCCAATTCAAGAAAGGGCATTTTCGGTGATTATGAGCAGTAAAGATGTTGTAGGAATTGCCCAAACAGGAACAGGTAAAACATTTGCTTATTTGTTGCCAATATTGAGACAACACACCTACTCTGATCAAAAACATCCAAGGGTCTTAATTATTGTTCCAACCCGGGAATTGGTGGTGCAGGTGGTTAAAGACATTAAAAGTTTGACGCCGTATATGAACGTTCGATTTGCCGGAATTTACGGAGGCACCAATATAAATACAGATAAACAGCTTGTTCATGCAGGATTGGACATTTTAGTCGCCACACCGGGAAGATTGTTGGATTTGGCTTTAGACGGCATTTTAAAACTGAAATTTATTCAAAAATTTGTGATTGATGAAGTTGATGAAATGATGAACCTTGGTTTTAGGCCGCAAATAATTACCTTGATGGATTTGTTGCCCAATAAACGCCAGAGTATTTTATTTTCTGCAACTTTAACCAAAGAGGTTGATGACTTGTTGGATACCTTTTTTAAATCTCCCGTTAAAATTGAAGTTGCAACCAGCGGAAGTCCGTTAGATACCATTCAGCAACAAGCCTATCCGGTTCCTAATTTTTACACGAAAGTCAACTTTTTAAAAAATATCCTGCAAGACAAGAATACCTTTAATAAAGTATTGATATTTGTGAAAAACAAAAAACAAGCCACCATTTTATTTGATGAAATGGATTTGGCGCTTCCAAAACAAGTGGCCGTCATCCATTCCAATAAAACGCAAAATTATCGTTTGCGTTCTGTTGAAAAATTTGAAAAAGGCAGTATTTCCATTTTAATCGCCACCGATATTATTGCACGCGGATTGGATTTAACAAATGTGAGTCACGTTATAAATTTTGACATTCCGAAAGAACCTGAAAATTATATTCACCGAATTGGAAGAACTGGCCGTGCCGAACAATTAGGAACTTCCATTTCTTTATTTACGGAAGCCGAAGCCGATTATTTGGGCGAAATTGAATTGTTGATGAACCGGGAAATCGATGTTTTTGATCTTCCGGAATCAGTTGAAATTTCTACCCAATTGATTGATGAGGAAATGCCGAAATCCGAACTCGAAGACACTATAGAAAAGCGAACTGATATCGTTCCAAGCGGACCTGCTTATCACGAGAAAAAAGAAAAAAATGCACGCGTAAATTTAGGCGGGTCCTACCGCATGAAATTGGCCAAAAAATACAAAAAACCGCAAACACGCGGACAAAAAAGGAAATAATTTTCGTTGCATTTTTAAGCGCAAAAACCGCCTAAAAAAACTCCTTAAAGAAATTCTTTAAGGAGTTTTTTAATTTATGGAATTGTATAATCCTACTTATTGCATCACTTTAATGACTACGCGTCTGTTTTTGGCCCTGCCTTCCACCGTTGAATTATCAGCTATGGGCAACGATTGCCCAAAACCTTTTGCTGAAATTCGGTGCCTGTCAATTCCTTGCTTTACCAAATAATCAACAATACTATTTGCGCGGGACTGACTTAATTTATTGTTAAGCTTCAAACTGCCGGTATTGTCTGTATGGCCTTGTATCTCAAGATTTGTTTCATTATTGTCTTTAAGAAATTGTACCAATTTATTCAAATCCGTTGAAAAAGCAGTATTGATTGTTGCTTTGCCAACTTCAAAATAAATATTATTCAGCACAATACTTTGTCCAACTTTTGCTTCTTCAATGTCTAATTCTAAATTGACAAAAAGCGTTGCACTTCTGTTTAAACCTTTAGTGCTTACTTTAACAATATTAGAGATATAACTGGCTTTTTTTCCAACAAGCGTAAAATCGCTTTCAGCTTCTAGTTGGGTTTGAAAATTACCATTTTCTGAATGGCTTTGCTCGGAAATCATCGTTTGTTTTGTGTCGTTGGTTATTGTTATAACCACATTTTCTTCAGGAATATTTTGGGTTTTATTGATCACAACACCTTTCAAGGTAAACTGAGGATCGTTGTGGGTTAAGCTGATATTAATTTGATTTTCTTCAGTCTCAAAAGCCGATTTTTCAATATTTTGGGTTGAAGAATTGATACGATTTAACAAACCGGAAACGCCATAATCTGAAGGCGTTATTGAAGAAAAAATAGCTTTTCCCCCAGCATCGGTGAATGCCTTTTGTTGCTGATTGTCTGATCCGCTCAACGTAACTTCCACATTTAATAATGGCAAACCTGTAGCTTCGTCATAAACAGAAATTGCAATATTTTTGTTCGATATTACTTTTATTGCCGGTTCAACTATTTCCGCAGGTTTTATTTTATTTTTACCGATGTTCACTGCGATACCAATTGTGTAATAAAAATGGTCATTAACAGTGGAAGTAAGCGCATAACGGTACTGAATATTGGTGAAAATAAAAGCTTCATTAAATACATTGAATTGCAATCCGGCGCCAACAGGAACATAAAAACCCGTTTTGCCCTGATATAACGAAACCCCAACGCCACTTGAAATATAAGGCACAAGCGTATGTTTATCGGTCAACATTTTAAAATTCAGCGCAGCATTGGCATCCAATAAAAATTGATTGCTTCCATTTGATGTTCCATCTTCATAAAGATAATCAGTCCAACTACCATCGAGCGTGGCAACAAAATCAATTTTATTGCGAATTCCTTTTAAATAGTTAATTCCAAATCCCGTTTGCATCTCTCCAATTTTACTCCAAAGGTGGTTTTTAAGCACATTATTTAAAGAGCTTGTTTTGATTTGCTGTGCGGTATTAAAATCGTTATAAAAAACATGAAATGCCAAGGTTGAAGGCTTTCTTTCTTGTGGAACTTGGGCAGCCAGTTGTAGCGTTAAAATTCCAAAAACGATGATGCTGATAATTTTTTTCATGGACTTAAACTTAATCTTCGTTCATTTTGTCTTTCTTGCCAGCGCCCATTTGGTTTATGATGTTGAAAACGGATGGTTCACTTCTTCCCTTAATATTCATATCATTGGTTGGAATTGGGTGCCCTTCCATATCGAGTGTTTGTACCGTCCATATAAATTTTTGGTTGGCAGTTTCGTCTAACATCGGCAGACTGGTTCGCCAAATATATTGTGTTGTACCACGTAAAGCGGGTTCATCTAAAATGGGAAAGTTACCGCGAAATGCCTGCATCGGAGTTTGTCCGGGCAAAATTTCAAAAACCTGTACACGATAAGTAGGAAGTTCAGCTGTGTTTGGAACCAATCCCGTCCAGCGAAAAATAATCAAACTTTGGGCAACAAGCGCATCCAATTGAGCACCATCTGCAGGAACCATTAACTTAGGCAATTGGTAAGATGTGATAAAAAATGGATGTGTTTGACGTGCTAAAACCACATCGCCAGAAACATTCACCACTTCAACTTTTAACTGATATTGACCTGCAGCCAATCGTCCGGTGCGTTGAAGCGTGGTTAGCGCTTTTCCCGATAAAACCAAATTTTGCAATTGCAAAGCTTCAGCCATTGTAAATAAGTTAACGCCTTCTTTTAAAGTATAAATCCGAGAGGCATTTATGTTTGAGGCACCAATAATATTGTCGCCTTCAGCGAATAAAGTTGTTCTTAGTTTAACTTGAGCCTCGCCTTGAACAGGCCCTCGCATATAGGTGATAATCATTTGTCCGTTTATCGGATTTTCCCATTGCGACAACCAATGTTGTGGCCTGCTGTTTAAAGCCAGATTTACAGTAATTTGTGCATGAACAACCTGAAAAAACAGGGTTAATCCAAGAGCTACTATTAAATTATATTTTTTCATTTCAGTTGAATATTATTTAGCATTTCTAAAATTTATAACGCAATCCTGTTCGCATAGTCGTCTCAAAATACTGTGGATTACCTGAGTAAACCGGAATTAAAGAGTTTCCTGGCAATTCTGTTCCAAATTTAAAAACATTGGCCGTCATCGAAAATTGCCAAGACAGTTTTTTATAAATTTCCCATTCATAGCCAGCGGTAGCCAATAAATTTTTATTGGCTGTAAAAGGTTTCATGGTGGTTTGGTTGTATTGTAACTGGCCTTTCAAATTAAATTTTTGGTTTACCTTCCATTTCAATCCACTGGAAGCTGTAAACAAAGAAAGGTCAATTGAAGGCGCTGAATTTTTGAACCACATTAAGCTAAAATCCGGACTTATTTTTTTATCGAAAAATGTTGGAACGTAAAGAAGCAATGCCGTTTGTGTATTGTTGTGCGTGGTGACAAATATGATGGTTTCATCATAGGTGCTCTTGGTGTAAGTGGCACTTATCAAGTGGCTCATTTTAGTGTTGCTCCAAGTATAGGATGGATTTACACTGAGTTCATTGCTCACGCTTTTATATCCCGATAAATCAGGCGCGTCATAACCAAAATTGTTAAAACTCATATTGAGGCTGAGCCGGTCGCTAAATTGTGTAAACACATTCACATTGGCAATAATTTGTTTGGTTTTGTCGGGGCCAGAAGTTAGGCTAAGGTTACCAAAACGCTCGCCAATACTGGCAACCACATTTATTTTCTTTTTCCAGGCGTTAAAACGCGCATCAATCAGGTAATCAATCAGGTCATTAGTCATAAAAGGATATCCCGCGGTAAAATAGCCAGCGCCAAAATATTTAAATTTTGTGCCAATTTCCCAATCTTGTCCTTTTTTGGCTATTGCCAATAAAACGGCATTGTCTTTTGAAGATGAAGTATGTGCGTTGATAAAAGGTTTGAAATCTTCAACCGGAACAGAAGATAATGGCGTGTTTAAATTACGCGTATGAAAACTTTGCCCGAGCTCAATATGATATTTCCATCCGTTTTCTGAATTTGCCGTGGTTAGAAAAGTAACGACCATATTTTCCTGCGGATCAATAGGAGATAAAGGCGGTAACGTTACAGAATTTTGTTTATCAACAGATTTTACAAAATTGAAGCTGGTAAAATAACTGCCTTCTTTTTCGAGACCAAGCTGTGCCATCCATTGATTGCGTTGGTAAGCACCAATAACGCCTGCCGGATTTGGAAGTGTTGGCGCTTCATAATTCACAGCGCTTTGCGATACGCCTTTAAATAATTTAATCCTGAATTTCCCTGGTGATAAATTAACGCCATATCCAAAAACACCTATATCGCCTGTGCTTAAATCGCTATATTTTAGGGTTTGTGTACCCAACAAAAATTCTGTGGTTCCTATTTTAGGACGCAAACCAAAGTTATTCGCCGGATTTGTTAAAAATTGCCATACACTTTGTTTTGATCCGGCCGGTGTGATAAAATTGGTTATCATTGGGCTGAAATTAAAGTTCATCGGGATTTCCCATTTACCAACAGAAAAAGTTGGATTGAAGGAATAGCGCACTAAATTCCATGGTTTGCGTGCAGTGTAAAAATCGGGTACGGCCGGACTTGGATTTTTATCAAGCCCATAACCTTCGTACCATATTCCCATATCACCTTTTATGGAAAAAGCATATTTCTTTTCTTGGGCATTTGCTTGAAATACAAGCAACAAAATAATAATTACTGCCGTTTGTTTGAGATGGTTCATAGGTCTTTTTAATTAAATATTATTTTGTTTAATCTTGAAATCGGAATTCTTTATTTTGTTTTTTAAATTCGTAAAAGGGTAAACGCATTTTCTAACATTGATTTTTTTCTCCAACCATATCTTCTTCTGTTATCTAATAATTACCGTATCGCTAATTTTTGACTGCCCACCATCTTTTGTGAATACTTTAACCGCATAACCATTCATTTCTCTGCCTATCGGCTCTTTAAAAAGAAGTTTTGTGGTGTTTTTATACTGAATTAAATTGCCTTTTTTATCGGCTTTATAAATCACAAAATAGGTATTGTCATTCAGGAATTCATATTCCCAAGAAAGCGAAATATCTTTATCGTCCTTTTTTATAACAAGGTTTTTTATTGGTGGCCGTACGCCATTGTCAAACGGTTTTCCATAAACAGGTTTTGCATATTCCGAGAGTAAGTTGCTGTCGTCTTTTGCGCGTAAAGAATAGAAATAAACAGTTCCTTGTTTTAACTTTTTATCAATATAGGATGTTGACTTATTGTCTAATTTGTTGAGCAATTCCCAAGGCGCTTCTATTTTTAATTTTCTGTAGATATATTGTTCCACAACATCTTCACTTTCGCTTAATGCAAAATGCAATTCCACTTCATTTTGTTTAACAACTATATTTTTGAATACAGGTGTTGTTGGGGGAATTTTATCCGGACGTTTTACTTTTAATATTTCAGAAGATTCCGATTGGTTAAAATTGTAGTCGAGAGCAATAATTTTATAATAAATATAAGGCGTAAGTGAGTTTAAAGTTACCGTATCCTTAAAAATTATTTGAACCTGTTTTTTTATAGAATCGTTTTCACTAAAACCTTCACTTATCAAAGAAAATTCATGTTCATCGCTGTTGGACTTGTACAATCTGTAGCCCATTAAATCTATTTCTTTATTCAACTCAATGCTTAAGGTAACTATACCCAAAGAATCTATTTTTCCTGAAATAAATTTAGGTTTCACGGGCGGAATTGAATCTGTAATTGTTACAAATGCAGGTGTTGAAGAACTGATATTTCCACTAGTGTCAATGGCCTGAATCACGTAATAATTGCTTTTTATGCCGCTAAAAGTCTTGTCGGTAAAACTTCTTGTGCTTTTTGACAATAAATTTTGATGCAAAATTTGAAAATTTCCATAATTGGTTTCGCCACGAGCCACTATAAAACCTTTCAAATCATTATCAACAGGATCTGTAACATTCCATTCAACCAATACTTCATCAAATTTCTCATGTTTGGCTTTTATGAGCAACGGTTTTTTTGGAGGCGTAAGATCTTTAGGCATTGCTTTTGCTGAACCAAAAAGAATTTTTTCCCCAAAAGGATTGTACCCGTAAAAACGATATTCATACCATTGGTAATTTGTTAAGTTTTCGTCTTTATAACCATTGCGATTTGATGTTTCACCCAAAGTGTAAACGGGTGTTTCATTCAGTGGTTCGTAATTTCTGGTTTTGTTGTTTTTTCTTTCAACCAAAGCACCGGAAACCATATCATTTTCTTCCCAAAGAAAAGACAATTCTTTATCGCCTGTTACCGTATATATTTTTCTTTCTTCTTGTTTTTTATTTGCGGCAGTTTCAATATTAAAAGGCAACCCAACAACTTTGTAAGTAGATGTTGGTTCTTTGCTTAATTTAATCCGATACAAATAATTTTTTTCCTTTTGAACACTTTTATCTGTATATGACAATCCAATTGCTTCGGCTACATCCTTATCTTTAATGGCATTCATCACAAAAATTAAGTATTCAAAATCTTCCTTGCTTTTTTGTTCTTTCATTTCTTTGATGCCCTCATCAAAATTGAATTTCCCTCCAGTTTGTTTTTCTATATTGTCAAAAAAGTCTTTTGCAAGGTTTAAATTGTGGTTTGTCTCTTGGTTTCCTTTTGAAATAGCAGCACTCCATTGTGCTTCATTGTATGGAAAAACTTCAGCAATACGCACATATTTTAAATCTTCTTCCAATTTAATTGCTTCAGATATTTCTGCTCTTTCCACCACAAAACCGTTTTTTATGCCAGAATATAAAATTGATTTCTTGTCGGGGAAAAATCGCATTTCTACAGCATTTTCTTCAGATAAATAGCGCGCAACCATATTGATAATACTTGTTGGCTGTTCTTCATTTCTTTCTTGTGCATTTATGCTTGAAAAAAACATAAATAGCACCATTGATAGGATCGAATATTTATTTATAGATTTTTTCATTAGTTGCTTTTATTATTTTTATTAATGACATTACTGGCACTAACCAGTTCCATTGGCCCAGTTCTGAAAGTTTTGGTTACCGTTTGCGTAACCGGACTTCCATTTGATTTTAGTGCGTTTACCCAAACGTTATTTTTAAATTCCTTTAAATTGGCAACCACAATAATTTTATACCATTTATTCAGCTCAAGCGCATTTACTACAGCGGCTGGTTCTGGCGGCAAATTATCATATTCACCGGGTTCAGGGGCGGGATAAGACGTTAGTATTGCAACATTTTCAGACAAACTAACATTGCTGATATTATTAGGCGCATTACTTACGATCATATTTGAAATTTCCTCAACAGCCGCTTTTGGTGTGAGTGTTTTGCTTTTGCTATTTGAAACAGGCAATACAACGGTCGCTTGTTGCGCTATCAATGCACCAACTTTTACATACAAATATTCTCCTAAATTATTTTTACTGAATTTTTTGTTGATGGTTGCATACACGCCAGAAGTTTCATTTTTTTTCTGAAGTGTTACCGTTGTCACCAATTTAAATGTTCTGTTGATGATACTGCCGCTGCTTTGTTGTTCGAAAATATCAAATTCCTCATTTAGCGGTAAGCCATATTTTACTGCAATTGGCATTGTTACGGGGAAATTATAAGTTGTGCCTGGATGCACATATTTTATCAATAGCTGTTCCTGGTCTGCCGCGGCATCTTGTTGCGCAATTGCCGGACCTGTGCTTGCCGGCTGGGTTGTATCGCCACTTCCGCAATTGTCACCCCAATCAAACGTTTTGTTAAATGATTGGTTTACAAGATAATGATATTGAAGGTGTGTGCAACTTGTCCATTTGTTCACGCCCCAATGGTCATTTTGTTTGCCTACGTGATAAGCGCCATCACCGGCATTGCAATCGCCCAGAGTATGTATCTTAGTTGTAAAACCTCCAATTTGTATATTTCCCTGAACAGCTCCAGCCACATAAGTTGGCCTTGGGAATTTAGCGTCTAACCAACCACCGGCTTTTAAATTGGCCAAATTCCAAGTGTCATTTCCTTTTATCACTTTCGCGGAGGCATCTACATAAAAACCAATATTTCCTCTTGCTCTCCAGCCATTTAAACCAATTCTCTGTGATGGATTGGCACAATTTTGTCCGATGTATTCCATCATGCTTAAATTGACTTCTGCTCCGGCAGCCAGCACTAGATCCAAATAATATCCATTTACAATATGTGTATTAAAATTTTTATCGATTTTTATTCCAACGCCTAATGCAAAACCTCTTCCTGTGGCAGAATTACCGTCTACGCCGGGAAATGACGGAATTCCCGGATATTGGTTTACAACATTGTAATAGCTGTTTCTAAAACCTTCCGTGAAACCATTTACGGGAGCCTTAATGTCGTTTCCAAACATTAAATATTCATATAAATTTGCACTGAAAATAGTCACTACATTAGTGTCTGTAGGTTCTCCAAATTTAAAAAACCATTTGTTGGTTTTACCGTTGGTGTCCAAGGTTAATTCAGCTGGACTTGGCGTTGTGATTGGCGGGGCGTTTACATTAACTGCCGCATACATATAAAAATGTTTGTCCGGAAAATTATAGTCAGCAATAACGCTTCCTTTAATTTGCGCTTTATCTCTATCTATTTGAGGAAGTAATGGTGCGCCAATAAAAAAATCGCCTGTAAAACCAATATTATACATTCCTTGACCAGCCGAAAATTGTCCGCTTAATCCGACATCGGCATTAAAGGTTTCAACTTTAGGCGTAGTTCCTATAACGGCAAGAACTTTAAATCCTAAACTGCCTTTTTTAGGCGTGAAGTCATATTTTTTATTAGTATTGTTAATGGTTGCCAACATATTGTTTGAGGCACCACCGCCAAAGCCATAAAAAGCAACTCCAGGTAAAAATGGCAAACCAGGTTGGAAAATTGCCGATGCTTCCACACGCCAGTATCTGTAAGTTGATGTATGAAGATAACTGGTGTTTCCAAATTCAGCCAAAGCTGAAATGCTCACTTTGGGTGCTTTAAAAGTAGCCTGAAGTGTTCCTTTGAAACCATTTCCAAAAACGGGATCGTCATTTCTGAATTGAATTGTCCCATCAATAGAAACTGCTGGTAAATTTGCATAAACACTGATGTCAGAAATACTGGTTCCAATATATTTTGGTTTAAATTTTCCCAATCCAGAAGCATTTTGATTGTCTTCAATTGCCAATTCAACGGCCAATTTAGATTGCCCTCCAACATCTGTCGACAAGTTAAAAATGACGTCAAAATTCAATTTTCCATGAAGCATCTGACTGCCTGTGGTTGGCAATTGCTTAAATCCAATATTGTCTATGGTCACCGGGAAATTTGCCAAGAATTTTTGAGGACTCGCAAATGACCATGAACCTGCATTGAAAGTAAATTTATTGCTTGCCAAACTTGAGTCATAATTCATTGCAATTCCTTGAAATCCTAAGTTCATATTCACATGTTTCACCGGACCCAATTTCACATCGTTCCAAACAAAATTCCCATCAAGATTGGTATTAAATGTTTTTTTGTTTTTATCAACATATGCAACAATATTTGAGGTTTGCGCAAGCGTCATCACCCCTTTTAGCAAATGTGCATAAATTGGGCCTGTAGGCTCAATGGTTAATTGAAAATAACTTGTTTGGGAAGGCAATTGCGCGTTATTGAATAATGCAATGTATTTCAAAGGATTTTGGATAGAATCTGCCTTGCTTACCGGCAGTCCAATTCGACCTTTAACACTGGCTTCCACAAGCGAACTTGATTCAATTTCTACATGAACCGTGTCTATGCTCGCAACCAAATCGGCTACGTTTGCATTTGGAAACTGAACAACATTGGTAGCTTCTGCAAATAACGTAATACCTGTATTGTCAATAATCATGTTTTGAACTGAAATTTGAGGTTTGCCACCAGAATGGGTTTGCCAAGTTGTTGGCATTTCCACAACAAGCTCTTTCATATAAAAACCCCTGAATAAGTTGGTTGTTTCTCCATCATAATTTTGCGGAAAGGTGATGCTGGGCGGATTTAAAACATCTGACATATCGTAAGACAAACTATCTGCCAATACCGTCATTCCTTGTGCTGAGACTATTTCAGATTTATCCAAAGTACCTGTTAAGACCAAATCATTCCAAGCGGTTCCTAAAGCAAATAGTTTTGCTTTGGTTTTTGAGATTCCGTCATCAGGAGAAGGCAATAACCAATCTCTTGTAAACTCAGAATGTATTTCGATTCCGAATTGCGAAAATCCATTTTCGCCCCATTCAACAAAACAACCCGTATTTGAATTTGTGGGTTTTTTAAAGGTGAAATTAATTTTAGGATTTGCAATAATGGTGACATCTTCAACAAGTTCTATTCTATTGGGAGGCATTTTAATATTGCTGGGATGAAATTCAATATTTTTAGCAATAAAACCAACCAATTGAACAGGATTTCCCCAATCTTGCGGGGTTGTTTTGGAAGTTATCAAATTGAATTCAGATTTATTGTTTCTAAAAACCAATTCGGTAATCGCCAATTGATCTCCATTTGGAAAAATAAGTCCGAGAGGCATTTTCACCGGCGTCGTGACTTCTGTTAAATTATTGTAAGGAATTGTTTGATTGCTTTGATTTTCAACCCAAGTAACCATACTTGAAGCCAAATTATTTGCCCAAGGATTGTTGGCTGCAATTTCCAGAGCCCAATCTTGCGGATAAACAGGCGCTGTGTCATGAATTTCTGCTGAAATTTTTCCTGTGAGCAATTTTTTATTGGTATCAACAGTAATGCTGTCAAATTTAACGCTTACCCGCGCCTTAAGCCAATTTATGAAGGCAGTTCCTTTTCCCGAAAATTTATTGGTGCCGCTAACTTGAGTTGTAATAATGGCAAATTCACCATTGGAACCCGCATAAATGGTGTCATTAACCGCAATATTTCCAGTTGCGACAACTACCTCATCATCCTCATCAACAGGCATAGATTTATTAACGTTTGGCGCTGCTTTATTTATGGCAAACTGAAAAGGACTGCTCATTCCTTTATTTTCTCCAATTGGGTTTCCTTCTTTGTTTAATGCTTGAACATTCCATACAAATTCGCATAGAAATGGTGGATTACAAGGACCATCTACAATATTACTGATTACAGCCTGCGTAATATTGTCAACATCTTTGGTAATAATCGGCTGGTTTACCTGCATCGCTTGCGTGCCTGTTTGTCCTTCCGTCAATTGCCAAACTTTTAACCTATAAGTTACTGGCTCTTGTGGTTTTGGTATCAAAGGAGTCCAACGAAAAAGTTGTGGAGCTGTGAAATCACCCGTTGTATAGGTATGTCCATCTGCAGGCGCTAAAGCCAGCGGTGGCTGGTATGTTTTACGCTCAGTTTCTTTTATGGTAAATGATTTACAAGCATCACCAATTAAAACCTGGCCAACTGCGCCATCGCCATAGAACTTTACACAAAGTTCATAAATACCGGGTTTTAAAACACAAGCCTCGCCTAATAAGCTAAGTGCTGCTTCTCCCGACCATACTTTTGCTGGTGAATTAAAATTACTTGACGGAGCATTGTCAACAGTATAGTGGCCACAAACTGCACCACTGCCTTTTATTGAAACCAAAATGCGGCTTTCCATAACCATTGGTGAAACTTTGCCTTGCTCCATTCTGGTTTGTGCGGAAATCATGAGTGGTGGCATTGACTTGGACCATTCAGCAACATTTGCATCAGGATTGGCAGGAAGAGAAATATTAATACCGATAATTAGATTGGTTTGCGCAAAACCTTGAAAAGAAATTGCCAATAATAGGAGCACAAGATGTTTCTTCATAACTGTTGTGTTTTATTTTATGATTTCACCATTTCTGATTTTTATGGAAGTTTTGTCCTTTAACATTCTGACGGACGATTTTAGCTTTTCAATTTTTTCTGCGGGAACGTTCATATCGTTTTCAAGATCGGCAATGGCTTCTTCTATAGAGTTGTATTCTTTTACATTATCATCATCAACCTTTTTTTTGATAATTAAAAGTGGTGTGGAAACAGATTGATTCCTTGTTAATAAATGCTTCAACTTTTTTAGAAAATTCCACATGGGAGCTTTAGCTTTTGTATCAAATCTAAACACAAGATTCGGCTATTGCAATAGCTAACAAGCGTGCGGTAGGTATCAATAAACTAACGGTAGGTTTCCCTAATTTAACGGTAAGAAAGAAAAATTTATTCCTTAACAATTATTTGATAAAGCGGAGGCGGAAGTGAAATTATAACTTCAGTACCGTGTGAATTATTATTTTGGTTGCTTAAATCATCAATCATAATTGGCTGGGGCAATTCCATTTTTTCGCTTAACAAGCGGAGGCGTTCCTCAATAATCTGGATTCCTTTTGAAATATGATCTGCTTTTTTATGTTTTCTTGCTTCAATAATTCCAATGCCATTATCGGTAACTTTTATCATTAACGATTTACAAATTTCGCCATCAATTTCTACATTTTCAAAAGAAAAGGAGATGGTCAGTAAACCTTTTACCCCCGAATTAATAATGCCGTGCCACAATGCGTTTTCAACAAATGGCTGAAGAATCATATTAGGAATCATTAATGTATTTAAATCTATATCGTTCCCTGTAATAATCTCATATGAAAACCTTTCCTGAAACCTGAGCTTTTCAAGATTCAAATATAGTTTAAGTCGGTTGATTTCTTCAGATAAAAGTATAAATCCGCTTCCTGCGGTTTCCAAATTTTTACGTATCAATTTTGCCATAATCGCTATATAATCATTGGCTTCTTCATTTCTGTTGCTGTTGATAAGATATTGCACCGAATTAAGGGAATTAAAAATAAAATGCGGATTCATCATGGCCGACAAGGCTTGATGTTTAAGATCATTAATTCTCTGATTCAATTTTAGTTTTTTACGTGTTTTCCGCTGTTGAATTCTCGCGTGCCAAGCCACCATTAAACTGGAAACCAGGGCAACGATTAAGAGCATCAAAAATTTAAACCAAATGGTTTCAGTAAAACGAGGTTTCACTTCAAAGGAAATCTGGGCTGGATTGCTCCAATAACTATTTTGAGATTTTGCTCTAATGAGGAGGTTATAATTTCCGTTTTTTAAGGAAAGAAAATTAAGAAAATCATCGTGGATATCTTTCCATTTTGTTCCGTCCAATTTATACTGATACATGACAGAACCCGAAGAAGAAAAATTTAGCGCTTTAAAGTTAATGGAAACATTTCGCTGTTCGGGCTCAAAAACCAAATGGTTATAGTTGGTGTAAATTGAATCACCTGCTTTTACACTAATAATTTTAACTTGAAGTTGCGGTAAAACAGCATTGTCAAACAAATCAATATCCAAAAATGTGATCCCGCCACTTGAACCAATCGCTAACTGATTTTTTTCTTGATCATAAAAAAGTGAATAAACTTCATCTGATGGAAGTCCGGTTTGCCTATTAAAATATTTAATAGTGTTGCCATCAACTAAATAAAGCCCTTTCATATTCCCAACCCAAATTCTGTTTTTTTTGTCTGAAACAAGTGATGTAGAAGATGATAAATCCTGATCTCCAATAGTTACATAACTAGAAATGGCATTGTTTTTAAGGTTATAACTTACGATTCCTTTTTCTCCGGCAATCCAAATATGGTTGTCATTATCTTGAATGATGGCATTTATTTTTGAATTCAAAATTGGATTGGATTTAAAAAAGGTTTTCTTCAAAGTTAGTTTCCCAACTTTATCAAGCAAAACAGAAGCTTTGCATAATCCAAGTCCGGTGCCAATCCAAATTGTTTTTTCTGAATCTTCAAAAATTTGATTAATCCGGTTTGTGCTGCGATCTTCACCAAAAATATGGACTTGTACAGCTTGGTTTTGATCATAATTCAATTCATTTTGAAGGCTGATGGAATTTGTTCTGCCCCCAAACAAGAACAGTCCATTGCTTAGTTTACAAAAAGACAGTCCATTAAATAAGTGAAATTTTATGTCTTTATAAGAAATAGTGCTTATCTCATTTTTTAAAAATGAACCGCATACAAAAAATTCATTATTACTGTTATTAATTGAATAAATATATTCTGAAAAAGGTTTATTATATTCATTTTTAATCTGGTCGAATTTTCCGTTCTCCAAAATACTGACGCCATTAAATGTTCCTAATATTAATTTGCCTGAACTATCTTTTGCTATGGAATAAATATTGTTATTATGCAATCCGTCATTTTCATTATAGCTTTTTAAGTATAGATTATTAATGCAAAAAACCCCTTTGCCAAAAGTGCTGACCCAAATATTTCCTTCATTATCTTCAAAATATTTGTTTACCAGCGTATTCTGTAAGCCTAATTTACTTCCAATGTCTATTATTTTGTTTGAACCATTTGGAATCATATGAAAACCCGAGTTTCTGGTTGAAAACCAGATATTTCTATTTTTATCGCTTAAAATAGCGATAACATCATTGTTGGCCGCTAAATCTATTTTATATGTGCCAATTATAACCTTGTTTTTTAATTGGTAAATTGTTCCTTGTGTTCCGATAAAGTAACTGCCGTCATTGCCATTGGCGAGACAAAAAACAGAAGTTTCGGGTAAGCCTTCGATGTTCAATTTTGAAAGCGATTCAGCTTTAAAATCATACAAACCTACTGTAGTTAAAGCCATTAAATCACCATTTGCCAGTTTTTCTAATTTATTGATATACACCGGCAATCCATTAATAACTTTGGTATTCAGTTTGCCCGATGCAGTTTCATTAATCAAATTAATATCACCCCAACCATTATACGCAATGATTTTATGTTCATTTTTTTTTGAAGTGTCGAGTATTAGATATGAAATCACCAAACTTATGCCATCAATTTCACTGCAATAATTTTCAATTTTACCGTTTTTAAAAAGATTAATTCCTTTTTCAAAATTACCGATGTATAATTCTCCATTTTTTCCTTCCAAAAGAGAAATAATTGAATTGGAATTTAAACCGTCTTTGGTTCGGAATGTGGCAAAGTGATTGCCGTCAAACTTACTTATTCCATTTGCGGTGGCAAACCACATAAATCCGTCTTTATCTTGAATAATGTCGTAAACGGTGGAAGAAGCCAATCCGTCGGATGAAGTATAATGATAATAAGACGGGGTTTGAGAATGAATATTTATAAAAAAAATGAGAAATAATACGGCAAAAATTATATTTTTTTTAACCATCTCTAAACCTTATTTAGAAATGTTTTTACGCGTTGAATAAATTCCGGTGTTTTTCGTCGCGATATTTCAACTTGACTGCCATCTGACATGGTCACAAAGTTTCCGCTAAAGTTTGAATAATCCTTAATATATTTTAAATTAATCAGATGGGATTTGTGAATCCGAAAAAAATATTCTTTTGGCAATGATGCTTCAAAATCTTTTAAGGTGCGCGATATTACGGAGTTTTTTTTGTCTTTAGTAACAATCGTGGTATAACAGCCATCAGCTTCTAAACGCAAAATATCGTCAATATTGAGTATATTAAATCCACGTGAAGCAGAAATAATTAATTTATTGTTTTCTAAAATAGGTTTGGTGCTGATTTTTTTATCTTTTATAGTCAGCAATTTTTTAACGCATAACTTAAGTTCTTTAATATTTATGGGTTTTAAGAGATAATCTTCTGCACGAACTTTTACCGCATTGATTCCATATTCCTCGTGGGCACTCACAAATACAACCATAAATTTCCGATCTTCAAACTCTTCAAGAAAATCAAATCCATCAAGTACGGGCATATTAATATCAAGAAAAACAACATCTGGCGTATGATTTTTCACCAAAGCTATTGCCGAAACCACATCATCCGCGCTTCCTTTAACTTCAATTTCCGGACAGTAATTTTTAATAATCAGTTTGAGATTTTCCCTGCCATAAAGTTCATCATCAACTATTATTGCGGTCAGCTTATTAATTACAATTTGTGAGGACATAAATTTTGAATAATTTGAATTATAAAACTATACCTTTTGAAAAAAATTTAATTGTATTCTTTGCTGTTTTTTAATGCGACCATCGTTAAATTAGTCGTTATTAACAAGCGCACAGCTGATTACTCGAACATATATAGTTTATGTTGCAGCTCCTTCAAAAACATGAATCAATTAGCACGCTGTTAAAATACTGTTTTTTTGCATATCATTTTTATCGCACCCAATTAAAAACTATTTGGCGAAATTTATTATATGAAATAGCCACAAAAGTGAAAATAGTTTTAGGGGAATTACATTTACAAAAACCACCTAAAAAAAACGCCTTAAAGAAATTCTTTAAGGCGTTTTTTAATTTATGGAAATGGAAACTATTATTTGTAAACTTCTTTTACAAACTCTTCGTAGTTCACCTCTTTTGTTTTAAAAGCAATTTTTTCTTTATAGAAATTCAATAATTTTTGGCTTACCAATTGTTCTTGCAAACGTTTGGCTTCATCTTGGTTGCTTAAAACACGTTGAACAATATCATCCAATTCTTTTTCTTCATGATTTAGTTGTCCGTATTGTGCCATTTGAATTTTCACAAAACCTTTGGTAAAGTCTTTCAATTCATCAAAACTAATTTGAAGTTTATTTTCTTTTAAAATTTTGCCTTCAATTAATTGATAACGCAAGCCTTTTTCTGATTTTTCGTATTCTTCTGCAGCATCTTCAGGAGTCATTGGTTTTTCACCGGCAACAACCATCCATTTTTTCAAAAATTCAGCAGGCAAATCAAATTTTGTGTTTTCAACTAAATATTCGGTTACCGCATTCAATAATTGTTGATCAGCTTGAGTTTGAAATTGTTTTTCAGCGTCTTCTTTTATTTTGGCTTTTAATTCTTCTTCAGATTTCACCACATCAGCGCCAAAAATTTTATCGAACAATTCTTGGTTAATTTCCGCTAGTTCATTGGCGTTAATTTCTTCAATGGTAAAAGTTACCGGAATTTCAATCCCGTGAATTTCATCGTGGCTTAAACCTAAAGCGCCCATTAATTTATGGTCGTCATCAAACAAACCTTTGGTATTTAATTCAACAACATCCCCAACTTTTTTTCCAAGAAATTTTTGTTGATTTGCTTTTCCTTTTACGGATTCTAAAGCAATTGTAGATTTTTTGTTGATTTCTTTTTCTTCATTAACAAAAGTTCCTGCAATATTCACGCCTTCTTCAACAGTTTCCTTAGGAACCAATTTCCCGAACCGCTTTCTGATATTTTCAACTTCTTTTTTTAACAATTCTTTGTCTGCAACAATATTGTATTTTGTGATTTTGTTTTTTGCATCAAGGTTTATTTCAAATTCCGGAGACAAACCCAATTCAAATTCAAAGGTATAATCTTCAGTTTCCCAAGAAAATTCTTCTTCCATTTTTGGCAATGGATTTCCAAGAATGTCTAATTTCTCTTCAATTAAAAAATTGTTTAAAGCTTCCTGCAACAGTTTATTAACCTCATCAATCATAATAGATTTTCCGTACTGCTTTTTAACCATTCCCATTGGAACCTGTCCTTTTCTAAATCCTGGAACGTCAGCTTTTTTACGGTAATCCTGTAAAATTTTCGCTACTTTTTCTTGGTAATCAGCGGCTGTAATTTCAACCTTTACCACTGCATTTAACGCATCAATATTTTCTTTTGTAATATTCATTTTATGCTGTTTTTATCTTAAATCATTCAAAATTGGGTGCAAAAGTACTATTTTTTGCGCATCTAACAAATATTTAACCTCTTCAAATTCAACTATTTTCTTTCTATTCGTCTAAAAATGAATATAAAATAGATTCAAATATGGAGAGTATCAAACTAAATAATAGGGCAATCCAAAAGCCTGTTACATGAAAACCATCAATAAGATTGTCGGCCAACAAAATAATTAACGCGTTGATAACCAATAAAAACAAGCCCAAAGTTAGGATGGTAACCGGCAGCGTTAATATAATAAGCAGCGGTTTTATGGTAACCCGCAACAATGCCAAAACAACTGCTACAATAACGGCACTGGTGAAGTTTACTACCGAAACTCCCGGCAAAAAATGGGCAATTACCAAAACTGCAACTGCGGTTAATACTATTTTTAAAATTAAGTTCATGGATTTATGTTTTTAAGTGAATTATAAAATTAACTAAAATTATGCCAACAAACTAATTAGGTTAAAAAGTTGATGACCTCCTCGTAAAACTGTTCCGGATTCTCGGCGTGAAGCCAATGACCGGCATTTTTGACGGTTATAATTTTTGAATTTGGAAAATGTGCTTCAATTAATGGCTTGTCATCTTTCGTAAGATAATTTGAGTTTTCGCCTTTCAAAAAAAGTGTTTCTCCATTAAAATGGGTAAAAGAAGGCAGCGCCTCGCCCACCTCGCTGTTATGTTCCATTAAACTTTGCAAATTGAAGCGGAAAGCCAGTTCCTCTTTTGATTTCCAATAGACGTTTTTGAGTAAAAATTGCAAAACACCTTCTTCTTTAATATAGATTCTTAAAACGTCCTCCACTTTTTTTCGGGTGTTTTGCAACGAAAAATTTACCGTGTTCAATGCAGCTAAAATATCTTCATGGTGCGGAATGTAAAACCTTGGGCTGATATCAGCAACAATTAATTTGTCAACCAATTCGGGATAAGTAACCGCAAATTGCATGGCCACTTTTCCGCCCATGGAATGTCCGAGCAAGATTATTTTTTTTAACTGATGGTGTTGAACATAGTTGTACAAATCTTCCACCAATAATTCATAGTCAAATTCATCGGAATGAAAACTTCGTCCGTGATTGCGTTGGTCAATTAAATGCACTTCAAAATTTTCGGAGAACTTGGCGCCCAACGATTTCCAGTTGTCGCTCATGCCAAAATAACCATGCAGAATTAGCAAAGGCTGTCCGCTTCCTAAAATTGTTGAATGCAATAATTTCATTTTAGTTGTTGGTTGTTGATGGTTTCAAGTTGAAAAAGTTAAACGATTTAACAAATAAACAATTCAACCCTTTAAACTTTTAACTTATATTTATACATATTCACCACATTTTCCAAGCCCAAATACAAAGATTCCGTGATTAAGGCGTGACCTATGGAAACTTCCAATAAATTTGGAATATTTTGTGCAAAAAATTGAATATTCTGTAAACTTAAATCGTGGCCGGCATTAATTCCCAATCCTATTTCATTTGCCAAGACAGCACTTTCAACATAGGGTTTTATGCCATTTTTATTTCCCAATCCATACTGTTTCGCAAATTCTTCGGTATACAATTCAATTCTGTCTGTTCCGGTTTTGGCCGCTGCTTCAATTAATTTTAAATCTGCATCAATAAATATGGAAGTTCTAATGCCTTTCAAATGAAATTCATCCACAATTTCCTTTAAAAAAGCATGGTGTTTTATTGTGTCCCAGCCAGCATTTGAGGTAATGGCATTAATTGCATCGGGCACCAAAGTAACTTGCGTTGGGCGAATTTCCAATACCATATCAATAAATTGCTGAATGGGATTTCCTTCAATATTAAACTCGGTGGTGACAATCTTTTTTAAATCGAATGCATCCTGATAACGAATATGTCGCTCATCCGGTCTAGGGTGAATGGTAATTCCTTCAGCGCCAAAATCTTGAATATTGGATGCCACTTTTACAACATTTGGATAATCTCCCCCGCGTGAATTTCGTAACGTGGCAATTTTATTTACATTTACACTTAATTTTGTCATTCTTGAAAAACCTTTAAAATTTATTTGAGTGCACAAATTTACGAAGTAAGAAGCTGTTTTTGGATTTATTTTTGATTAATTTTGTGGCGTAACGGCAAACAACATGGAAACAACCCCTTATATTTTAAAAGAATTTGATGCGTTTACAACGCACACAAAAATTGCTGACGTAAAATTGCTTTTCAGTGAAAGCACCTATTCTCATTTCCCTATTGTTGAAGAAGGACATTTATTAGGATTGATAGCTGAAATTGACATCAAAACTATTTTTGAAGATGAGAAGGAGCTCGGCAATTTTCAATATTTATATCAGTTATTTTTCACGGAAGAGGATAGCAATCTACTAGAAATTTTGAAGATTTTTGCCGCAAACGAAACAAATTTAACACCGGTAATTAACGATAAAAAGGAATATTTAGGTTATTGTGATTTGGTTGATATTTTGCATGTTTACAACAATACGCCATTTTTAAAAAATGAAGGCACCGTTTTAGGCATTGAAAAAAATGTGAATGAATATTCTTTTAGCGAAATTTGTCAAATTGTAGAATCCAATAATGGCAGTGTATTGGGTATTTTTATTTCAGAAACCGATCCAACATCCGTGAAAATTACGCTTAAGTTTTTTGCACAAGACGTGAATGAAATTATTCAATCGTTTAGAAGATACAACTACAAAGTGCTTTCTAAACACAAGGAAGATTTTTATTTGAAAGATTTAAAAGAACGCTCTAATTACCTTCAAAAATACCTAAACATTTAAGAATGAAAATTGCTATTTACGGACAATATTACAAACCTGAAGATAAAATATACGTTGAAGAATTGTTGCAGGCATTAAAAATTCATGGGATTGAATTTGTGATTGAACAAAATTATTATGTTGGGTTAAAAAAGCACATTCCTGCAATAAATGCCGAAACTTTTTCTTCAAATACAGAATTGGACGCCACTTTTAATTTTATGTTCACTATTGGCGGAGACGGAACAATTTTAAGGGCCGTAACCTATATCAGAGACTCCAATATTCCAATAGTCGGCATAAATACAGGACGGCTGGGATTTTTGGCAACCGTTAAAAAAGAGGAAATAAACACTGCGATTGAACAGCTTTTACAAAAAAATTACCTTATCCATAAACGCACTTTATTAAGCGTTACCACAACACCCACAAATGTTGGCTTGGCTTCCCTTAATTTTGCTTTGAACGAAGTTTCCGTAAGCAGAAAAAATACGGCCTCCATGATTACCATTGAAACTTATTTAGATGAAGAATATTTAACTTCTTATTGGGCCGATGGTTTAATTATTGCAACACCAACTGGCTCAACCGGTTATTCATTAAGCTGCGGAGGACCAATATTGATACCTCAGGCAAAAAGTTTTGTGATTACGCCAATTGCACCCCATAATTTAAACGCAAGACCTTTGGTAATTCCCGATGAAACCAAGATTAAATTAATGGTAAGCGGCCGGGAAGATAAATTTTTCTTGTCACTGGATTCAAGAATCACAACCATAAACAGCAAAACAGAAATTTTTATAGAAAAATCGGGTTTTACATTAAAAATGGTAGAAATTAATAAACAAACTTTCCTTAAAACCCTTCGTGATAAATTACTTTGGGGCCAGGATGTCAGGAATTAGCCAACCGGCCAAATCACAAAATAAATCGGGAATTAAACCTGCAATAATTTCATTTAAAATCAGTTAATCAAAAAAGACGTTGCTAAACCCTAATAAGCAACTATAATTTTTTATATTTGCTGGCTATTTTATTTATGAAAAAATTTGTTTTATTCACTGCAATCGTCTTTATCACAATGACTTCCAAAGCTCAGATTAATGAAGTTGGATTGTTTGTTGGAGGAAGCAATTATATTGGCGACATAGGTCCGGAATATTATATAAATCCCAATAATATTATGGGCGGCGTGATTTATAAATGGAATTTGAATCCCAGAATCGCTTTAAGAGGAACATTTACCTTAACAAATGTTTCATCTGATGATGCCGATGCCACAAATATTGCTCGTTATAACAGAGGAATGCGGTTTACAAATAGTATTAAAGAATTAGCGCTTGGCGTTGAATTCAATTATTTTGAATACAATTTAGATGATTACCGAAAAACGCATACGCCTTATTTACTGGTTGAATTTGCTGCTTTTAATTATAATGTGGTTTCAAGAGAAACTGCGCCGTATCAATACGAATACGAGTCGAAAACAGCCTACGCCATCCCTTTTGGAATTGGCTATAAAACAAAGCTGGTTTACGATTTCGCCATTGCCTTGGAAATTAGGGCCCGATACACTTTTGAAGATGATATAGATTACAATAACAACGAAATAAATTCACTAAGATTTGGAAATCCGGACAGTAATGATTGGTATATTTTAACCGGTATATCACTTGTTTACTCTTTTGGAAGACCTCCTTGCTACGCAAACCCCAATTAATGGAAGATTTTAAATCCCAAATAAATGCAGACAATCTCCCAAACCATATTGCAATCATTATGGACGGGAACGGACGTTGGGCCGAAATGAAAGGAAAACCAAGAGTTTTCGGACATAAAAATGGCGTAACTTCCGTAAAGGACGTTATTGAGGGCTGCCGAGAAATTGGCGTCAACTATTTAACGCTTTATGCCTTTTCAACAGAAAATTGGAACAGGCCAAAACTGGAAGTAAGAACTTTGATGGCTTTATTGGTGTCTTCTTTACGAAAAGAATTAAATACGCTGGTAAAAAACAACATCAAATTAAACACCATCGGCAACATAGAAAACCTTCCGGAAAAAGCACAAGTGGAGCTTGCGGAAGTTGTTGAAAAAACGAAAAATAATACCTCATTAACATTAACGCTTGCTTTAAGTTACGGATCAAGGGAAGAAATTGTTAATGTTATCAGAAATATATCAAAAAAAGTTGTTAATAATCAACTTACCGTTGAAGAAATTAACGAAAATATTATTAATAATCATTTATATACGTTTTCTTTGCCGGACGTTGATTTATTGATTCGAACTAGTGGCGAAAAAAGAATCAGCAATTTTTTATTGTGGCAAATTGCTTATGCCGAATTGTATTTTACCAATACGCTTTGGCCCGATTTCAGGAAAGAAAATTTGTTTAATGCCATAGTAGATTATCAACAAAGAGAAAGACGATTTGGTAAAACCAGCCAACAAATTGAAAAAATCAATGACTAAATTTAAAATAGCGCTATTACTTTTTACAATTATTTTATCAACTAATGCCGCATCCGCGCAAGAACTGCCAAAAAATAATTCAGAAAATATCCAAATAAAAAATGATACCATAATTAAGGATGTCATTGTTAACGACACTATAATTCCCATAAAAACAAACAATGTTTTTGTTAAGGAAACCAATTACGAACTTGGCGGAATTACCGTTAAAGGACTTCAAAAATTTGAAGAAGAAACCGTTAAAGTATTTACCGGTTTGGTTGTGGGACAAGAAATTAAACTTCCTGGAGACAAATTGACCAGCGCCATTAAAAAATTGTATGAAACCAAACAATTCAGCAATGTGGAAGTGTATGTTTCCAAAATTGACGGGAATGTAGCTTATTTGGAATTTGAAGTTCTGGAGTTGCCGCAACTTAACAATGTTACCATTCAAGGTGTTAAAAAAAGCAAGGCAAAAGAATTGCAAAAAGATGCCGAGCTTAAAAAAGGCGCCATGTTAACAGATAACTTAATGGTGACTTCAAAAAATTATTTTAAAAAGAAATATCAGGAAAAAGGCTATTTAAAAGCCAAAGTTACCCTTGATACAAAACCTGATACTTCAAGTGTTAACACCGTTAATATGCTGGTTTATATTGACAAAGGAGAGAAAATAAAAATAAAAGACATCGATTTTGAGGGCAATGAAGCTTTTAGTGATAAAAAGCTTAGAAAGTCGATGAAAAAAACCAAAAAAGCGGTGCTTGGTAGGTTTTGGAAAAAATCAAAATATATTGAAGCTGATTTTAATACCGATCTTGAAAATATTGTAACCGCTTATAGTGAAAAAGGCTATAGAGATGCCCGAGTTCTTGATCATTCATTAACTTTTAATGAGGACAATACCATCAGTTTAGACATTAAAGTTGAAGAAGGAAAAAAATACATTTTTGGTGACATCCGATTTTTAGGAAACACCCGATATACCGATGAACAACTGCAAAGCATTTTAAGAATAGAAAAAGGTGATACTTATAACGGAAAAGTGTTGAAGGAAAGAGTTTCCGGAACTGGCAAACCGGATTCTGATGACATCACTACTTTATACCAGGATAACGGATATCTTTTTTCAAGAGTATTGCCTGTAGAAACCAGAATAAACAACGATTCAATCGATGTTGAAATCAGAATTTACGAAGATGCGCCAACAAAAATCAAAAAAATTACCGTTAACGGAAACGATAGAACCAATGACCACGTAATTTACAGGGAAATTAGAACCAAGCCAGGTTATTTATACAGCAAAAGCGATATTATAAGAACCATCAGGGAAATTGGACAATTAGGATTTTTTGATGCTGAAGCTATTACGCCAGATTTAAATCCAAATTACCAGGATAAAACAGTTGACATAGATTATACCGTTGCTGAAAAAGGTTCAAGCCAAATAGAATTACAAGGTGGTTATGGCGGTGGTTCATTTATTGGAACTTTAGGTTTGTCATTCAATAACTTTTCAGCCAAAAATATATTTAACGGAAAAGCTTATAAACCGCTTCCGATGGGAGATGGTCAAACCTTAGCGTTGCGACTTCAAAAAAGCAGGTATTATACAACCTCCAGCTTTTCATTTACTGAGCCTTGGTTGGGTGGCAAAAAACCACAATCATTGTCGTTTTCAATTTACAACTCTAAACAATTCAGATACGATTATTTGACCAATAAAGTTGATAAAGACCAACGGTTAAATATAGTGGGAGCTACTGTTGGCTTAGGAAAACGTTTAAAATGGCCAGACAATTATTTTACCTTGTCTCAAAGCATCAGTTATCAATTATATGATTTAAAAGATTATCCAATTTCAACATTTTCATTTTCAACCGGACAATCGAATAATTTATCATATAGCATTACTTTAGGCAGAAGCTCAGCTGGTTCAAATCCTGTTTTCCCAACTTATGGTTCAGATTTCAGCATTGGCGCCAAAGTAACATTCCCTTACTCTTTAGTAAACAATAAAGACTACTCAACTATTGATGATCAGGAAAAATACAAATGGCTGGAGTACTACAAAGCCAGTTTCAAAGGAAAATGGTACACCGCTTTAACAAAAGATTTGGTCATTATGTCAAACGCTGAATTTGGTGTTCTAGGAAATTACAATAAAAAATTAGGAGATTCTCCTTTTGAAAGATTCTTTGTTGGTGGAGACGGAATGGCTTCTTATCAATTAGACGGAAGGGAAACCATCGCATTAAGAGGTTACGAAAACGGTCGATTGTCATCAATTGAAGGCGGTACCGTTTACAACAAATTTCAAATGGAATTGAGATATCCAATAACATTAAAACCATCAGCATCCATATATGTTTTAGGCTTTTTAGAAGCCGGAAACTCTTATGATGGCTTTAAAAACTTTAACCCCTTTGTATTAAAACGCTCTGCCGGACTTGGTTTAAGAATTTTTATGCCGGCCTTCGGATTGTTGGGAATTGACTTTGCACACGGATTTGACCCATTACCGGGACAAATTGAAAAATCAGGTTGGCAAACTCACTTCATAATTGGACAACAATTTTAACCAAAAAAAGTTATATTTGTGTATGAATAATTAGTGGCACGATTTTTTCTAAATACATATAAGTTATGACAAAGAAGATCTTTTTATTTGCGTTTTTAATTTTGGGTTTTTCTTCAATAGCACAAAAAGCTCAAAAAATAGGTTTTGTTGATTTGGAATATATTTTAGAAAATATTCCGGAATATATGGAAGCCCAAACAAAGATTAATGCCAAAGCGGTAAGCTGGCAAAATGATATTGAACAGCAGAAAAAAGAAATTGAAGCTTTAAGAGCTGAATTAAATAATGAAAAAGCGCTATTGACAAAAGCGTTAATTGAAGAAAAAGAAGAAGATATACAAATTAAGGAACTGGATTTAAAAAATTTACAAATTGCGCATTTTGGCACGAATGGTGATTTGTTCTTTTTAAGGCAACAATTGGTAAAACCGGTTCAAGATATTGTGTACAATGCAATTCAAGATATTGCAACAAAAAGAAAATATGATTTTGTAATGGATAAATCGAGTTCATTGCTGATGTTGTACACAAATAAGGAATTTGACATTAGCGAGTTGGTATTAAACAGCATTACAAGATCAAAAAAAGAAGATGCCGTAAAAGAAAAGCAAAGTAAGAAAGAAGACAAGGTTGATATAAATACAGATGAAAATGTTGAAGTAAATACCGAAATCAACAATGAGGCTTTGCAAGAAAAAGTAGATGACCGTGAAGCAAAAAAAGAAGCGCTAAAAAAGAAAATTGAAGAACAAAAAGCAATAAAATTAAAGAAAAGAGAAGAACAAAAAAAAGCTATTGAAGACAAAAAACAACAAAGAATAAAAGAAATTGAAGAGGCTAAAAAGGTCCTAGAAGAAAAAAAACAAAATAATTAATTTAAACAAAAAGCAAAAAAATGAAACATTTTAAAACCTTATTATTAATCGCAATAGTTACTTTAGGATTCAACACTATGCAGGCGCAACAAAAAATTGGACACATCAGTACCGATTTATTAATTAGCCTTATGCCGGAAACCATCGCTTTAAACGCTGAGATTGAAAAATTAAGCAAAACTTATGAAACTGAGTTAAAAGCTGAAGAAACTAAATTGGAAGCAAAATTAAAAAAATATGATGCTGAAGCCGCTTCTCAAACTGATGAAGTGAACCAACAAAGAAGTGCTGAAGTTCAAAAAGACCAACAAAATTTATATCAGGCATCTCAAGTTGCAAGAGAGGACATTACTAAAAGAAGAAATGAAATCTTAAAACCAATTTTAGAAAAAGCAAAAAAAGCAATTGATGATGTTGCCACAGCACAAGGTTTTACATATGTTTTAGAAGCTTCTACTTTAATTGTAGCCAATGGAACAGATTTATTGCCTGCAGTGAAAACAAAATTAGGCCTTAAATAATAAAAAATAATTAGCTCAAAAATTAATCCCGCAATCGCGGGATTTTTTTTACTTTTATCTTAATGAAAGGCCCATAATGGGCAATTAAAAAAAGGTCAGTTTTTTAATAAATTTAATGTTGAAAATTTTGAAAAGTCTTTTTGTATTTTTATGAACAATGAACCTTTAGGCATATTCGATTCAGGTATTGGCGGAACTTCTATATGGAAAGAAGTTGTTAAACTGCTTCCTAATGAAAATACCATTTATTTGGCCGACAGCAAAAATGCGCCTTACGGCGAAAAATCTTCCGAAGAAATTATTGCTTTAAGCGTTAAAAATACCGAGTACCTGCTTTCAAAAGGATGCAAATTAATCATTGTTGCCTGCAATACTGCTACCACCAACGCTATTGATTATTTAAGGAAAAATTACGCGATTCCGTTTATTGGCATTGAACCCGCCATTAAACCGGCAGCCCTTTTAAGTAAAACAGGCGCCATTGGCATTTTGGCCACAAAAGGAACACTCTCAAGTAAACTGTTTGAAAAAACCACCAAGGAATATACCAAAAATATTACGACGATTGAGCAGGATGGAGAAGGATTGGTTCCTCTAATTGAGGAAGGAAAATTAAATTCTCCTGAAATTAATGAGTTGCTTACCACCTATTTAAAACCAATGCTAAAGTTTAACATTGACCACTTGGTGCTGGGTTGCACGCATTACCCTTACTTAATTCCACAAATAAAAAAAATAATTGGAGATAATATCACCATTATTGATTCAGGTGAAGCCGTTGCAAAACAGACGAAAGCTGTTTTAGAAAAACACAACTTACTTTCAACTTCAACAACCAAAAGCCGTCATCAATTTTATACCAATTCCGAAACAAAAGTTTTAAAAGAAATTTTGAATAATGTTTCTGTTGAATTCAGTGTAGAAAAGCTGGATTTTTGAAATGAACTTCGACTTTATCAAAAGGCTTTTAAAAAACAACACCCTAACCTAACCCCTCTCACAAGGGGAATTTGATTTTTTTACTTTAGCTTTTAACTTTCTTCATTAAAATAAACCTTATAAAACATCATTTTTTTATCTTCGTCATAGCCTTTTTCTAGGTATTCACTGGAAGCTTCAGGAGCATCAATGTCGAGTTTTATAACAATGTTGGTGTCTAATTTAATTTCGGTTTTAATTTTTTGCTTTTGCTTTTTGAACACCGCCTCAGAAACCGAAAACTGATTTCTCACCAACACATCATTTAGCGTTTCAAATTGCTTTTTATACTCATCGAACTTTGCTTTTTGTTCTTCATCATCTTCAAACAATTCTTCTTTAAAATCACTGATATTCACCGACTCATTTGTTTTAAAAAAATCGACAGCCCGAGCCAAAAAGGTATTTTTTTCCTGAATACCCAACTCTTCCTTGATGATATCTTCAGAAAATTCCTTGCACATTTCCAGGTAATTTTTGGTATGTTGGTTGTTGTCATCGGCATATTTTACATTCAAAAAGTTCTGAATCCAGTATAGCGAGTCGTAATTATTGGTGTCAACGCTCAAAACCACTTTTCCTTCCGAATCAGTTGTATTGATAATTAAACAGCCTTTATCCAGTTTTTTGGTGCTGATTCCCTTTTGCACATACACGTCCAAACTGTTGTTTTCCATATGCGTTTGAAAAAAATCGAGCTTGTTTTCAATCTTAAAAATTCCCAACGCCTGCGTAATCACCTCCTTATATTCCACATCTTCAAAAAGCGCAATGATGACATCACCCGTTTTAATTTGAGCAGAATTTGATTGCTCATACAAGTGATTCACAATATGCCTTGAGACTTCAATAAATGAATCTTCATCCTTAAAAACCTGGGCCGAATAGCTGTTAATTTCATTCAACTCAATATTTGCATGGTGGTTAAAACGATAACTTTCCGTTACGGTTCCGAAAGGTTTTAACAAAAAAGGTTTCATCAATTCATAACTTTCCTCATCAAAAGTGATGGCGCTTTCAGAAAAAATATTGGTGGCGCTGTTGAATTTATTCCCAACTTTATGAATAATTAATTTTGAAATGGTAGCTCGGGTTCTTTTGATCATCTGTTCGTTTTTAACGAAGGCAAATGTATCATTTTAATGGTAATTTTTCAGGGAATTACAACGCTAATTTTAGTTGTTCAGGCAGCAACCTGAAAGATTTTCTGTGATAATCGGTGATGCCAAATTCCCGAATGGCGTTTCTGTGAAAGAGCGTTGGGTAACCTTTATTTTCCTGCCATTTATAGTTAGGAAACTCTAAATCAAGGTTTTTCATAAAATCGTCCCGGTACGTTTTTGCCAAAACTGAAGCAGCCGCAATGCTCATAAATTTTGCATCTCCTTTAACAATGGTGGTGTGCGGAATATTTTTATACGGCTTAAATTTATTTCCGTCAACAATAATATGTTCAGGTTCAATCGCCAGTTTTCCAATGGCCAAATGCATCGCCAAAATGGAAGCCTGTAAAATATTGATTTCATCAATTTTCGCCTCAAAAACATAAGAAACGCCAAAAGCAAGCGCGTTTTTTTCGATAAAAGGCCGTAAAATTTCCCGCTGTTTTTCAGTCAATTGCTTTGAATCATTTAACAAAGGATGGTAAAAATCGGCAGGCAACAAAACCGCGGCAGCAACAACGGGGCCTGCCAAACAGCCTCTGCCCGCTTCATCAGTTCCTGCTTCAACCGTGTTTTTTAAAAACCATTTTTTAAGGGCCATAACCAAAATTGAATGAATAATTAATGATTTTTTAACCCGTTGGGTGCAATTATTTTAGATTAAAAAAGAGGTTTAGATATTGGTCAAGATACTGAAATTCAGTATCTTGAAGTCGCAAA
>MGWK01000036.1 GCA_001800975.1 Flavobacteria bacterium RIFCSPLOWO2_12_FULL_35_11
GAATAAAGAAAGGTCCGTAGTGACCATAATCTGCCGGCCACCAGTCTTGTGAATCGGTCATCAAATCATACAAATCTTTTTTCAAAGCATCAAGATCGAGGCTTTTGAATGCTGCCGCATAATTAAAATCGCCACCGTAAGGATTGATTGAAGGAGCGTTCTGATTTAAAATTTTTAGATTTAGTTGGTTGGGCCACCAATCTGCGTTTGAGAGCGTACCAGCAGCTGTATGTCTGTGAGATGCTGGTGCAAAAGGGCATTTGGCTTCACTATTGGTGTTAGTGCCAGAAGCACTTGATGGTGTGCTTGGATGTTTCCTATTTTCCATATTTTCGATATTTTAAAATTTGTAACTATACAAATAAACATATTTGGGATCAAATTTTTACATAAATTTAAATTATAAAATCTATATAATTATAAGAAATATTTATAATCATCAGAGATTCCCTATTCCAAATTTTAGCGAAGTCATAAAGAGCCATTTGCCAATAAACAAGACAATCCGTTTTCAACAAAATCCTTTATTTGCGGCAAAAAATAGCTAAATCTATGTGGCAATCCCAAACATTTATCCCATAAATTTAAGTAATTTTTCGAGAATTAGGAGTAAGGAGCGCAATTTTAATTTTGATTTTGAATTTTGAATTATAAATTAAACGCGTTAAGGATTACTTCACCTTCTTATTATTTGTTTTTGTGTTCAGTGAACTTTGTTTGCAGTGAAAATCCTTTTTTTGAGGTTTTTTTCCTTAAAAAAAGATTATAAAGGAAAGCCTGACCCGCAGGGGAACGCCCAAACAATAAGTATCATTTTTCAGCACAAAGCCAAAATTAGATTTGCCTTTTACGCATCACTTTCATGATTTGAGCTAGCTATTTAAAATTAAACAATATTGGAAAAAGGAACGTTACCAAGGCTGTCCAAATGCCATAAATCGGGATAAAAAATGCGATCACATTTTCAACTTTATGCACTTCGGATTTTCCTTTTAGGATCAAGAATAATTTATGGGCCACTAAAATAAGGTTGATGAATATCAACAAATTGGCACCTAAAACAGCGATTCTATTTGGCGTAATTCCGAATTCTACAAGGCGGAATGCAATGGCAGAAAGCGCCAAACCATTTAAAATAATGGTGAGTGCGGAAAGTCCGAATAAAAATAACAGGTTCAATTTTTCGTTGGCGTTTTTGGTTGCCGCGGTTACGGAAAAAAGAATTATGGCCATAACGCCAATCAATAATGCATTGAAAATCAATAAAAAATTACGGTCATTGTAGAGATTTTTCCCTGTGTAAATGATGGCAATCAGAAAAATCAACAGTGTCACAAAAACTATGGGCGTGAATATTCTTGCAATTACGGGAGAAATTTTATTCACCAATTGCGGGTTGTTTTGAACCAAATAGGTTGCCAAAATAGGAATTGCGGGCGCTCCCCAAACTGCAATATGCTGAGCGAAAAAATCTTCTATTTTGAGGCCGATTAATTCGAATAATCCTATGGTAATCCCGGTAAACAAAATTCCTGAAAGCACCATAACGGCTGTCATTACCACAAAATCGCCGTTATAGCGGAGGAAATCGATTTTCTTTTGGATGGCGTTTAAATTTCCGCCCACAAAAGTATAACCCACAACAGTCCATAAAAATATTGGCAAATGAATACAGGCCAGAATAATGGAGTCGCTTTTATCGTTATCGGGCAAAAAATTAATGTAAAATACCGACAACAAAATAGCAATTATGGGAAAAAGCAGTTTATTGATTCCGAGATTTTGTTTATAAGCAAAATAGGCTGTTAACATAGGAAATACGATAAACCCAATGTTCCGAGGAAAAAAGAAATCCTCATCTATGCTGAAAAATTGCGGGATTTGCGCAATAAGTCCTGCAATGAAAATCACAACAGCCACAAAAATGAGGTCATTTTTTTGTCCCCAAAATATTTCTTCCTGCGGATAATTGAGTCTTTCGTTCCAAATTTGCGCTGCTGAATTCTCTTTTATCACTGGATAAATTGTGTTAAATACCCTTTGGAAAGTTGTTTTATTTTTCCGGTATAATTTTTCGAGCTGCCTTGGATTGTCAATGTTTTGAATGATTTCTGCTTTCAAATTGCTAAATTCATCCCCCAAATGGGTTTCGGTTGTTGCTACCATGGTAAGTTGGTTTTAGATTTCTTTGTTGTTTAAAATCGACTAAATAAAAATCAGCTCGACAGGTTAATTAACCGCTCAAGCGCATCAAGATGTTCGCTGAAGGCCTTTTTTCCAGCTATTGTTGTGGTGTATGAAGTGTTTGGTTTTTTTCCGATAAATTGTTTTCTGACGGCTATATATTGCAATTTTTCCAAGGCGTTTAAATGACTCGCCAAATTGCCGTCGGTAACGTGCAACTGCTCTTTGAGCGCGGCAAAATCAACAAAGTCATTCACCATGAGGATTGACATAATGCCCAATCGCATCCTGCTTTCAAACGCCTTATTTAAATCCTCGATATAATTTTTCACCGCTCGTGTTTAAAGTAAATTTTTATTCCGTAAACCATGTGCAGTATCCCAAATCCAAATGCCCAAAAAAGCAGTCCGTAATCTATAAATAAGGAAGCGATTAGGCCAACTGCCACTTCAATAATGCCCAGGTAACGGATGTCATTTATGGTATATTTACTTGCATTGATTAACGCCAATCCGTAAAAAATTAAGGTGGCCGGAGCAATTAAGGCCAAATGACCATGATAAAATAAAATGAGGCAATAAATACCGCCTGCCGCAAGCGGAATCATCATATTGATCAAGAGTCGCGACGCTGTGGTGTTCCAAACAGGCAAGCCCTGTTTTTTGGCATTTCTGACAGCAAAATAAATACCCGATATAAGCGATAAGATCAACACCGCCATAAAATCGGCAAACAGAAATGTATAAGCTTCTGTTACTTCCGCTACATTTTGTAAGGCAGGAAACTGATAATATCCCGGTTCATTTAAACCAAGTCCAAGGAATGTGTATGCCGCAGCAACACCTGCGATTGCAATCACCCCAACGATAATTCCCGCAATGCCGCTTAGGGATAAAAATCTGGAGGAACGTTCCATTAAATTGCGTATTTCCCTCAGTTCTGCCAACTGATCTTGCTTTTTGTCCATGTATTTTAATATTAAAAGTACTTTGAGTTACAAAGTAACAAATAAAAAAAATAGCAGACAAATTAATTTCAAATAAAATTCTTTGATGAAGTGCAATAAAGACTTTAGGTAAAGTTATAGACCAAATTGACCGATAAAAAGCAACCACCAAACGGAACGACTGTCTTCAATAAAGGAATAAAAATTGGGAGAAAGAAACCGAATAAAACTTACTTATTTTAAGAATGTTGGATAATTGGTTGGATAAAACAAAACACAAACAAAAAAGCGCTACAATTACATGTAACGCTTTTTTTGCTCCTCCTCTTGGGCTCGAACCAAGGACTAAAAAACCCAGTAAAATCAATACCTTCTGCTATTTCATTTTTTTGATGATACCGAATTGTAGTCCTTTTTACGAATAAAAATCTTAAAAGAAGTTTACACTTTCGCTTTATATCCGTAAATGAGGCTCAACAAATGGCAAGCCCAAAAACTTAAATAACTCCTCCTCTTCACGAAAACCAATCTTCAGATCATTCTTATGTAAATAGCTATTTGCGCTTTTGTACCCCTTCTTGACCCATCCGCTTGCTAAAACTTTGTGGCTGTAATCTGCACTTCCAGTCCTCAAAGCATATACCATCCCCCAATTTTCAAAATCAGCAAAAAATATGTCCAGTTTTATTCCTTCAGGCAGTATTCTTTGGGTGTATCTGCAAGGCAATTCACCTCTAACCTTAACCCAATCGTTAATAACTGTCGCAATTCCGCTGTGAAACAAACCAATATCATAAGGCTTCGGAATTGCAACAATCTCAATATCTTTCACTTCTGGCTTCTGCCTTCTTATACTTCCGGCAATTTCTATTCTATAGCAATGTGGCTCAAGCAGTGCCTTAACTTTCAATGCTATTTTTAGTGCCTCTTCGTACTTCATACTTTATTTGGTTTATCATTATACATCCAAATAAATCCTCCACTTTTTTCTCGTTCTTTTCGACAAACACGGGCTATACAGCTTTTACTTATACCTGTTTTTTTGCTGGCGTCTGCTACAGAATTGAATTCTTTAATTAATTTACCATCTAAGGAAAATTGCAAAACATTTCTTTTTCGCCTATCTAAATTAGCTTCAAATGGCTCCTGATAATGATAACTCCATTGGAATCCTTTATAAGTTTTATTGGCGCTTAAACAAGCCCTACTTATGTGCTGTTTTGTCGAATCTATTGTTTTGGCTGCAGCATCTAAGCAATCAAATTTAGCCACTAATATTCCACTCAAGTCATATTTATAAACTGTTTTCTTTATACCTCCCCCAGAATCAATATTATAACCATTTTCCTTAGCGTTAAACTCAATAATATACATTTTTTCCTTTTCAGCCAATTCATCAATAGAATTTGCAACATCAATCTGATTAAATTTAAAAGCTTCTGGTCCATAAGTTGCTATTGCATTCTGGAACTTATGCCCTTTACCTCGCTTGGCTTTGCTAAAATGATCTTTAATCCTTATTTCAATTGAATCTGCTGTAGCTCCAATGTAAAGCTGACGTGTTATTAAGTTCTCTGCTTTGTAGATAAACCCTTTATTTTTCTTCTCACCCATCTTCTTAATTTTAAAAAATCAAAGATGCAGGTAGCTTAAGTTAAAAATGTTAAATCATATAATAAAAAAATGAAAATAATGTAAATTAACTTACCTACCTACCTCTTTTTTATTACTTAATTAACTTAACTATATACTTTTTAATTTTATTTTTCCCCTCATATACGTTCTTTTCTTTGAAACCTTTTGCTGTTAATGATTTTCCAATAACAACTGCATTTAAACGAAACGTTCCTGTTCCTCTGCTTTCTTGATAAATATATGTTGCAATTTCAGTTGCGTTCATAAACTGAATTTCTGTTTCATTTTCATCAGGCACCTCAAAATATTTATTAATTATCTCATCAATTTCAGAAACCTGAGTAAATTGTAAATTATTATCATTTATTTTTTTAATATCCTCTGAATCAAACCAATATTGAAATTTATTTTTATACAAATACAATGCCTGTGCATATACCATATTTAAATCAACACCTGTTTGAAATCTAAATTCAAGTGCTTCAAAAACTAAAAACCTTCTATTTCCAGTAATGTCATTAAGTAAATGCCTATTGTTTGATGTTCCTGAGAATGATGCTCTTCTTACATAATTTTCAGAAAATATACCATAAGCTCTGCGTTCTCTAATAGTCGCTTTTGTGATTAATTCTTTAAAAGCCTCATTTTGACTCATATTGAAAGTCCCAATTTCTTCCATATTTAAAAGAATATTTTCTGAAAGCTGCAAAATATGATCCTTGTCGGCTGGATTTATTCTTTTAGAAAATATATATGGTTTTAATTCTTCTGGTATTAACTGATTCTCAAACCATCGTGATTTCCCAACACCCTGCATTCCAACAAAAATTAGTGCTGCTTGGTTTATTATGTCATCATCTATGGCACAAGCCACCATAGCTACCAACCATTTTTTGAATGCCCATTGAAAAAAATCATCATTTGTAGTTGAAACAGTATTTCCTAGTTGTAAAATATTGTCTTTC
>MGWK01000037.1 GCA_001800975.1 Flavobacteria bacterium RIFCSPLOWO2_12_FULL_35_11
AAATCATCTTGGTATAAATCTACATTCTGTCTGATGCTGTATGCTGCATTGATATGGGGATTCCTGCGCATGTATATGGTTACCCGCATGCGATCGAGGTTATTCATGCTAATTCCTCCAAGTAGGGTAATCAAGAGCTCACCAGTGTTGTATTGGAGTTGATCGGGGTTCTGACAGTTCAATGCTTTTTTTGATTGAGTGGATTGTGAAAATTGAAAAGATTCCGGTTCTTCTTCTTTTTTTTCAGCTATTTTTTCAGTTGAAAAAAATAAATCCATTGCTTCGACTTTGCTCAGCAACATTCGCGTTTCTAAAAGGTGGGTAAATATATTTTCATCATGGGCTTGAAATGTTTCATTTACATCTTTGCATGGCAAGTCCAGCTTACTAAATTTTACCGTAGGTAATTGCCCTTTTAGTTCGTTGGTGTATTTCTCTACTGCTTTATTGCCGGCTTCATCATTATCAAAGGCTAAAACTATTTCCGATAGGTTTTTTAATTCTTTTATAGAGTCTAGCATTTCTTCATTTAATCCGTTGGTGCCAAAGACACTGATAATGCTGTATTTCTCTGAAATACTTTGTATTTGCAGTAATGTTGCTGCATCTATTATCGCTTCTGTAATAATGAGTTTTTCTATTTCTATTTTTGGATAGTTTGGATAAATTCCAGTTCTATCTTTTAGATAAAAATGCCTTTGATCGGTATTATTACTGATGCTTCTGCCGTAAAAACTCACAATCTTATTCTCTTTATCTCTCAATGGAAAAACAATACAGTTTTTCAAATCTTTGATAATAGGCTTTGTTATTTGGTTGTAGCCTACTTCTATTTTTTCATGATTTAGATTTCGACTTTGTAAATAGTTTAATGCTTCTGGGTTTTGTCTTAACTTCTCTTGTAATTCAGCAAATATTTCTTCCATCGTTTTTAATTTTTCTTTTTCATTAGCTAATTTCTCCATTGGTACATCGGTATATTGTTTCATTGGTACGTCAATTAACTGCCCTGCTATTTTTAGCGCATCATGCTTACTACACTTCTCCATTTTCTGTATAAACTCTATTTGATCTCCTGTTCCGGCACCACAATTTGAACTAAAGCAGCAATAGGTATTTGTTTTTGGGTAAATCTGCATGCTTGGGGTTTTATCATCATGGAATGGGCAACATGTTCTATTGTTCTTATCTATTTTAATGTTGTAGTGGTTTAGTACTGCTGAAATAGAGAACTTGCTTTTGAGTTCTTGTATGGTCATGTTGAAAAATATTTGTTACTGACTTATCATTCACAAATCTAAACTATCAATCTCTATTTTGCAAGTAGTATCGTACTTGTTTATGACTATTAATGCGCTTATTTTTACAAAAACACTGCTTTTAAAGGCTTTTTAAATACTTTTAATTATGGAACTAGGCGAACACATGATGCTTTTAAGAAAGAAAAAGGGAATTTCTCAGGCTGATTTAGGTAAACAGATTGGTACTTCCGGTGATGTTATTGGCCGTTATGAACGTGGTGATATTACCCCTTCTATTGATGTTGTAGCTAAAATTGCCGATGCATTAGAAGTATCTATTGATTTTTTGGTGGGTAAAACAAATATTGTACTCGATAAAAAAACCATTGATAGGTTAGAGGATATGGCTAAGCTGCCCGATGAAAAACGCTCCTACATTTTTGACCTCATTGATATGTGTTTGAGAGATTTTAAAACCAAAAAGGTGTATTGGAAATAAGCACCAATATCGCCACTTCCTAAAATGACTAAGAGCCCATTATTAATACAGGAGTTTGATCTACTTCTACAAGAATTTCGAAGCAAAATTCCAGAATATGAAAAAAGAGTTCAGAATGAAATTAAATCCGATCACCTAATTCCAGTAAGCTATTCCTTATTGGGAACTGCCTTATTTGAAAGTAAGGTTCTGATAATAGGTAATAATTATGGAGGAGATCCAAGTCAAATTTCGCCTCAATTACGCATGCCATTGTGTAATGATATGTTTAATGACCCGAAGAATCCTACCTATAATGGATACATCCGATTTTTCAAAGAATTATTTGATGGAAATGAGAATAAAGCAACTTTGTTTCTTAAGGATATCGTATATACAAATGGATGTTTTATAAGAACACCAAATCAGAGCAATGCCTATACTTCTTATATTTCAAATGGAATAGAGATTACAAAACCAATCTTAAACCAGATTATAGATTATACGAAGCCTGAAATAATCATTTGCTTTGGTAATGGCACCCACTCTGCAACTGCTGTTATAGCTGCATTATTTAATTATAGTAATAAATATTGGAAGGATGATAATGTAAAATATTATAGATTAAGCAAGAAAACAAGTAGTTATGAATTTCTGGCTAATTCATCAAATAAAAATATTAGAATATTCAGTTTTCCACATAGCTCTAGGATAAAGCAATGGGGTAAAGAATTAAAAAATAATGAGATTTATTGTGAGTTAAAAAAATCAATAGAATTATTGCGACCTATTGAATAACTGTACGAGCTTTTATTTTTTGCTGCCTGCTTTATCGAATAATTTTTGAAAAACTCCTTTTTTCTTTTTCGTGGTATCATCGGTTTTTATAGGGTCGGTATTTTGAGGCACAATAACCTGAACATTGGTATCAACAGCAGATGGCAATTCTTCTGCTTCCTTTATCTTTTTTGAACTATGTTTAGGTGAAACTACTTTCGCTTCATTATCATTTGATTTTTCTGATGGGTTATCAGTTTTAATCGAATCAGTATTGTTGTTTACTGTTGGCTTTTCCGTAGAACCACTTGAACCTAATTTTACAAAAAAAGCAATAATTAAGATGAACCCAATAATAGACATACATCCATTTTTAGCCGGAATTTTTCTATAACCGTCTTTAAACCTGCCATCTTTTACCGTTTTGCTAAACATTTTGCTACTAATTTATAGTTCCCCATCTGCGATTTTGTCTATAATATTCTGCATTTTCTCTGACCTGATCTTTTATCCAGTTGGGGTTTTTAAAGGCCATGAATACTGCTGATGGCGAGGTTTTATCTGTCGAATGAATGATAATATTACCTACTCCAAACATTCTAAATATAAAGGGTTCTTCTACAGATACATCTCGGATACGGTATAATTCAATTTCCTCTGTTCTTCTGCTAAATACTCCGGCCGACATGATCACTCTTTGGTTTGTTATGGTAAGTATGGTATATTTTACTTGAATCCATCTCCAAATAGCAATAGGTATTGGTATAATAAGAATACAGGCAAGAAAAATGCCCAAGTTTATGACTTGCGAAGGACTTCCCTTGTAAATTTCTTTCTCTTGATCCATTTTGCCTATTTTTCAATAGGTATTTATACGAGAAATAACCTCACTTGGTTACAAAAAGGTAGAAGCCCTTTTAATTTACCCTAAAGAGCTATTTGGAGGTTGAGAAGTGTCTTAATTTTTATTCTTAAGCAAATCCGGTATATCAATAAAATTTCTAGTATTGATGCTACTTAAATTAGTTTCTTTACTAAATGGGTGTTTTTTTGTTTGTTTGGCATTGCTTGATAGGTCAGTTACATAACAATCATATTTTCTCTTGTATAAATAGAGATTACCATTCTTTATTTTGAAATAAAAGTTATACTCACATTTTATAATACTGCCTATAAAAAAACAGAGAATAAACCCATGATTACATGATTTTATTCCACAATATGGTTCAGATTGAAATTCATAATCATTCAAAATAAGATTTTCATTAACATAACTTATCGTGTATTTGTTTTGCTGCGCAAGTAAAACTACTGCCAGTTTTTTGCCAGTTTGCTGATCACATGGTAGAGTATCTGGAGAGTATATTTGGGTAATTGGTGCAATGACCAAGAATCTATCTAAAAAACCGTCTTTATTGATATCAATCTTTAGAGAATCAAGAATGATATAATATTTTGAAAATTTAATTCCTAAATAACTATAGTATTCATTTACTAAAGAATTTGATGTATCACAATTTTTTAGTTTTGGTATAATTCCATCTTGAATTATAGAAAATGTATTTTGAGAATTTTGCCCAATAACCTGAATCTTTAAGCACAATAAAAAAATAAACGCATAAATAATTTTTGTGCTCATAGCAGATTATTCTTTTTTCCAAAAAATTGAAAGTCCTGCTGTTCCAGTAGCTACTAATTTTCCATTTGCTTTAGGATATTTCTTTACATCAGTTGTATACAAGAAACTACCATCTGTTTGTGCATTATCAGTAAAAACTTTAGCCGGTAAGGTGTATGCCGTACCGGAATAGCTAACAGTTCCCTTAGTATATTTAGCTTTTTGACTAGCTAAGAAAGTGTCATAAATAGTTTTTGAAATGGCAATACTTTTATATTCTTCAAATTTATTTTGTGGTGTTTTATCTGGAGATTCTAAACCCCAAGCAATAAAATCTGTACCATCCCAAAATGAGCCTCCATTAGTTGGGTCTGCATTGCCGGATAATACACTTATAGCTCCAGCACGGGCATAATTTGCAGTATTTGTTTTGTCATCATCACCTAAAGTAGTTTTGTTGGGTACAGAAGAAAACCCATACATTAATTTATCATAAAGGCTAACTTTGCTATTCTTGGCATTATTATTAGAAGCATGTGCAATATATAGATATTCATTAGCTTCACTTGTAACGCCTTCATTTTTTATTACGTAGCTTATTTTTTGAAACTCCGTATGTTTAATATTTAACGATTTTGCATTTACTGCAACTTTATTGGTAGATGTTGAACAATCTTCATTTTCTACAGTTTGTTCTTCTATTTTATCAGCAGTATATACATCATCACTCGTTCCAATATTTCCTAAAAACTTACCATCAGCTGCATAATAATATTCTAATCCATCAAGATCAACACCGGAAATTGGAGAATTCATAGCAAAAGGATAAGGTGACCAACTTGGGTAATCCGTAGTCAATGGATCAACCGATAAAAACTTTGCAATTCTTGGATTATAAATCCTAAATCCATAATCATACGAGTTCCCATCTCCGCTTACTTCATTGTCTTTTTCTTTTCCGTTGTACCCGTACTTATATTCTCCAGAGCTGAACGTACGCCCTGGTTTCTCCATGCCAAACGGATAATAACCTAATCCTCTAAAATTGATGTTTTTATTTTTTGCTACTCTCATTTTATAAAGCTACAAAAATTGATAATTGGAAAGATTTTAAAGATTGAAAAGATTTTTTCTATGCAGCATTTTAGAGCGCAGGATTTTTCTTTTCAATTGCTTTTTTCAAATGAAAATTTCAAATGAAAAGAAAAAAGTACAGCTCGATTTTTATTGATTGATATTTGGTTGTGCTGTTGCACCAGTGCGTATCTATTAATAAAAATGAGCATCCGGGGTTTGGGGTGGAAGACCCCAATAAAACAAATTAATTATTGTAAAAAATAATCCTGTGGAAACAAAAATAATATTCACCAGCAAACTTTATTTAGAATGGTGTGCAAGCGGAAAAAGCGCCTGCGGCTAGCGTAGGAAAACGGCTGCAAAAAATGGAGTGAGGTACGAACGAAATGATTTGCGGCCGTTGTGCAGCGAGCCTCCTGCGAGTGGAGAAAATGGTGGGAGCAAGGGAGTGGCGCATTTGGGCGCCACGCTTGCGACCTGTGTAGAGCTTGCAATAAAGCTTGTGTGTGGCTTGCAAGCTCTACACAAGGCTACCTTAATATAGGCTGGAGCGTAGCGGAAGCCAATCAAATTAAATTTTTAGCCGCAGCCATTTACGACTCGCAGGCTCGCATAAACATTGGCAGCCGATGGGTTTTTTAGTTTTGCTGTGAGGAACGAACAGCAAGACTAAAAACCCAGAGAAGGCTGCCGTGAACGAAAGAAAGGCAATGAAAAGTATGACAAGCTTGCCCTTGTTAGCTTGTGTGATGGATGGGCAACCCGAAGGGCAATACAGCTCTTTTTTATACCATTAAAAAACAAACAAAAATAAAAATGTGCTGTGTTGGTTTGGCATATCTTTTTGTATTGCCTTGATGGAGTGAACTCCGCTTTT
>MGWK01000038.1 GCA_001800975.1 Flavobacteria bacterium RIFCSPLOWO2_12_FULL_35_11
ATTAAAGTTGCTAATGCAATAGCTAAAGGGATTGAAAGCGGAAAAGGGATTGAACATTTATTTGCAAAATAGAAAACGAAGTATGCACCGGAAGTGATTATGGCTGCATGGGCTATGTGAAAGAATTTGGTGGGGTAATAGATAAGAGAAAAGGAGAGGGAAATAATCAAGTATGTTGATGTGCCAATGAATATGTTTAAAAAAATCTGATTAAAGAATGACATTACATTTCGCTTTTAATGGGAGAAAGAAATTAATTTTAAAAAATCATCAAATGTTATTACTTCATTTTCACCTGAAATAAAATAATGCGAAGTATATCCCATCGCTACAAGTTTTTTACTAACTGAGAGTTCGTGTAAGAATTTAAATTTTTTTTTATTAAAATGCTCAAGAGTTGTTTTTAATTTCAATTTATCCTCATACTCTATTGGTGCAATATATTTTACATAACACTCTACAACGGGCATATAAATTTTGTATTTGTCTTCTAATTTTTTATATGAAATATAATTCTGCTTCAAATAATCAGTCCGCCCCACTTCAAAATACTCTAAGTACTTTGAATAATAAACACGCTTCATCCTGTCCGTATCAGCGTATTTAACTATGAAATATGAACTGACTGAATTTTTTTCCATACTTCTTGAAAATCTTTATATGATTTATCAAATCCTTTATCATAAGGGATTAATGATTTTGACAACTCTTCAAATTTTGGTAAAATTTTATTTTGAACTTCCAATAATTGTTTTGGATATTTTCTCTTATAAGTAAGATGGTGGGAAGCATTTGCCCATGCGTCCTGCAATAGAGTGCGTATTTGTAATTCACATTTCATGCGTTGCAAATCCTGAAATTCATAAATTTTCTTTCGTTCGTTTCCTAAAATCATCGTGCGATGATAAGAACGATAAAAATTATTATTCGTCCGAGATGGCTCATAGTCCTTTTTGTCAACGATTTTTATTTGTCCATTATTATTTAATTCATCCAATTTGTCTAAAATAATTTTTGTATTAGATTCAAATACACAAACAATTCTTGCACCCACTACATCAGTCAATTTATTAAATAATTTGTCTATGTTTTTCTTATCCCCACTTCGCAAAATTTTAGAAAATAATTTGTGCCGTAATTTTTCTTGTTTTGTATTATTATTTTTTTTATTAGCTATCTCAATCACTTTATGAAAAAAACTGTCAAATTCTTTCGTGCGATAGAGGTCATAAAAAAATGCTATTTTATTAAATTTATCTTCGCGATTATGTTCATCACTAATTGCTTTAATGATACTAATAATTATTTCAGCTAATCGTAAATATCTCTCTTCTATTTCAAGATATTCCCCTTTGAACCCATGATATGTGGGTAATAATTCTTTTCTTTTATTCCAAATTTCTTGTTCAAGTTCAGAATGTTTTATTAATACTGATATTAGATTTGAAAATTTTTCTATGCTTGTTTCAGAAATATTCTTGCTTTGATGAGTTGTAATAATCAAGCATGGAGAAATTAGTTTTTTACTTTCCCTCTTTGTATTCTCTGAAACATCATTATTTAAGCCGTTTCTTTGGGGTAAGAAAAAATGAATTTTATAGGGTTGGTCAAAATACAAAAGAGTGAGAATAACATTTACAATTTGGCTTCTTATTTTATCCTCACTCATTAAGTTGAAGGTTTTTTTTATTAAGGACACCAAATAATATACAATTTTTCCCAATTCAGAATCAGTTGCAAATTCTTTATATGCCGAATCAAATTTTGGCTTAAATGTTTTTTTGAAATATTCGTCTCCATAATTTTTATTTTTTGTAGAAATAAAATTCTCATCTGCGATAGCTTTCTTTAATCGTGCTACTAATAAAATAAATTCTTTAATCTTATTATGCTTAGAAAAATATTTAATACTTGGAAAAAATATTGTGTTTTTATCTGGGCTCGTTGGTAGCTCCTTATCAAAAAATTGAACACAAATTTTTTTTTCTTTACTATTAGTTCCTAATTCAATAAAAAATTCAACTGGATTTTTCCCATTTGATATGTTTTCAAAGAATTTAAAAAAATGATAAAAATTATCCTTTCGCCAATCCTCACTCCACCTTTTTCCTTTGTAAAAAAAATTTCTTCTCCATTCACCGTTTTTTTCTTCTACTTTGTAAATATCGCTTTCTCCACGATAAGTCCAATAAGAATATATTACCGAATCGCTATAAGGATTTCCTTTATTTAAATAGGGGAGTAAATCATTGAAACACCCTCCCTTGACAGTGATTTTTTTTTCTTTCCCAAATAAATTAATTAGGTATCCTTTTACCTTAAAATCTATATCTATCAAAAGTTCCATTGCCGTTTGTTCATCAATGAATAACGAAGAAATAATTTTCTTTTGGCGATTAAAATAGCGATCTAATGCTTTGATAATATTGTTCGAATCTTTATACATAATCTTTTTGACCATAAACCCATTACCCTGTCTTAGAATTTGGCGAATTGTTTATCCTTAACTGTGTATAATCCTAATGGAACTATAGCACCCCCGTTTGCATCAAACTTAATATCTCCTGTTTCACCTTTGTATTCTTTCATTTCTTCTAAACATTTTTTTATTTGTTCACTGGTAAAATTGCCTTGAGAAATGGCATTTAAAATTATCATCATTGCATCGTAATGACCGAGAATATGATAGTTTATTTCTTCATGATGAAATTTTTCTTTTACCTCTTTTTTGAACTTTAAATACTCATTTTGATTTTCAAGTTCAATAAGTTTAGGTGAACTAAAAATGACTCCATTTGCTGCGTCTCCAGCAATTTCTAAAACTTTCGGTGATTTGAAAGTTTCATAAGCAAGAACCTGAATGCCTAAATTATTTTCTTTAGCATCTTTAACAAAATGCGCAACCTCTGGTCCCCAAGAAGCAACAAAAAGCACATCAAGGTCTGGAACATTTTTTATTTTCAAAATATAAGATTTAAAATCGGTGTTGTTGACTGGATGAGCATCTTTATAAACAACTTCTCCTCCCAATTCTGAAAACTTTTTCTTAAAAACTTCATAGAAACTTTTTCCCGATGCATCATTTCTATAAAGTATTCCGGCTTTCTGTTTTTGTAACTTATTAAAAGCAGTTTCAGCTAAATAATTTCCCGTATAATTTGCATTTGGGATTACACTAAATAAAAAATCCGGCTTATCCTCAATCTCGGTGCTGATTGCTGATGCATTCATTAAAATAATGCGTTTTTCGTTTGCTGTCGGTTTCAGAGCTAATGTAACGCCACTTGTCGCACTGAAACATACTTGAATATTATGTAAAGAAGTTAGTTTTGTAAATGCACTTAAACTATTAGTAGGATTTGCTTTCCCATCCTCAACAAACAAGTTTACCTGATCTTTTTTAATCAATCCTGAATTAGTGGCATCATCTATTGCAAGTTCTAATCCTTGCTTCCAATAGTTACCATATTCAGCAATATCTCCCGTCAAAGGAAAAACTGCTCCGATTTTCACAACTTGATTAATATTATCAACTTTTTCCTGATTGCTTGAATTGCATCCAGCTAAAGAAAAAAGAACAATTGTGATACCTAAAATGATTTTTATTTTTTTCATTGTTTATGAATTTATTTTTTAGACAAATACTGAATTTAGTTCGTTGATATTATAGTTTACATTCACTTCCGTTTCACTGAAAACCCTGCCAAGCTTCAAACCAATTACCCTGTTGGCAATTCCTAAACATTCTTTAACACGGTGTTCAACAATCAGTAAAGTGATTCCGCTTCCCTCGTTTAACGCCTTCAAATTTTCAGCAACTAAGGTAATATTTTGAGGTGATAATCCGGTGAAAGGTTCATCAACCAAAATCATCTTTGGCTGGTGCAATGTTGCCATTGCCAAAGTAAGCAATTGGCGTTCACCTCCACTGAGTTTCATGGGTGTTCTGTTCAGGTGCGGCACAAGTGCTGTGAAAATTGAAAGGGCATTTTCTATTCGCTCCTGCAATATTTTTCTAGCAAGGGTTAAACCAGCTATTTCCAGATTCTCTTTCACGGTGAGGTCTTCAAAGAGGTTGTTCTTTTGTGAAATGTAGAGTAAACCCCTTTTCAGAAGCGCTGATGTTGGTTTGCCTGTGATGTTCTCTCCATCAAAAATAACACACCCCTTGCCCCTCTCAAGAGGGGAATTCCAAAGCGGTAATATTCCGTAAATGGCTTTGAGCAAAGTAGATTTCCCGCTGCCGTTGCTTCCTGCAAGCAAAACTATTTCGCCTTTGCTCACTTCAAATGAAACATCAAAAAGCACTTGCTTTTTGCCATAGCCGGTTGATATGTTTTCGACTTTCAACATTGCATTATTCAGATGTATGCCTCCATCACCTGTTTATCTTTTTTAAGGGTTTCCACGGTCTCAAAGGTAGAAATTATTCCTTCGTGCAAAAAGAAAATTTTGTCGGCAACATCGCTAATAAAATCGGTGTTGTGTTCAATCAACAAAATGGTTTTGCCTTGTTCTTTCAACTGCTTAATGAGCAGAGTAATCTTTTTACGATACTCAGGCTGTATGCCTGCCACTGCTTCGTCAAGTAGCAGAAGCGATGCACCGTTTGCAACACAACACGCAAGCGTCAGCAATTTTTGCTGTCCATAAGAAATTTCAGCGCCAAAAGAATTTTTCACATCATCAAGAAAGAACTGTTCAATAATTTCATCTGCTTTTTTATCCAACTTCTGATTTGTATTGCGGTGAAAATTTTCCGGCAGCATTGCATTGAGCCAATTGTCGTTTGAGTTGTCCTGCATTGCCAGTATAATATTTTCTTTCACCGTAAGTTTTGTAATGAGTCGCAAGTCTTGGAAGGTTCTACCTAATCCTTTTCGATTTATTCTGAAAGATGATAGGGAAGTTATTTTTTCGGAACGAAAAATTATTTCACCACTTTGCGGTTTGATGAATCCAGTAATGAGATTGAACAAAGTTGTTTTCCCTGCACCGTTGCTTCCCATCAAGGCGTAAATCTTTTTTTCCTCCAATGACAAAGACACATTATCCAACAGATGATTTTTGCCGGGAAATGTGAACGTAATATTTTGGAGTTGTAGAATCATATGTTTTCAAAGAACGGGAATTATTATCGTGAATGCTGAAATAAGGCATTGGGAAATTGCACTCTTTCGCTTTTGCCCCGGTTTTCTTATTGAAGTTTTTTTAAAAGCTTGTTTCAACACGCTTGCTAAGCTTCGTTTATTATTCATTTTGCTTATTACCACCTTTTCCAAGGGTGACTGAATTACAGATTATCTTTTTTAACAACGGTGAGTATATGCTATTTAAAAGAAATTTCAATATTATTATATCAGCAATCATGTGCTTCATGGAGTGGAAGAGAAACGGGAGCGCAACGAAGCACGGCAGGATATATGAGCTTAATATATAGATAAAACAAACATTAAAACCAGAATAATTACGGAGTGCAACCGGGGGGTCTTTATTCTTGCTGTTGAAGTAGGTTCTTTTTTATTACGAAACAGGGCACTGTTTGTATTGGTAATAAATAAGGTGATGATGAGCCACGAATGGACACAAATATTCTCGAAAATTAAATTTGACAAAGTACCTTTTCCTGGACAA
>MGWK01000039.1 GCA_001800975.1 Flavobacteria bacterium RIFCSPLOWO2_12_FULL_35_11
CTGGAGAATATAAATATGGTTACCAAAACCAGGAGAAAGATGATGAGATGAAGGGAGAAGGAAACAGTTATGTGTACAAATATAGAATACATGATCCAAGATTAGGAAGGTTTTTATCAATCGATCCGTTGACAGCTTCGTATCCACATAACTCTCCTTATGCCTTTGCTGAAAATAGAGTTATTGATGGGATTGAATTAGAGGGGTTGGAATGGCAGCCCACTGATGATAAGGGAAATAATGTAGCAACCAATGCAAATAATATTTCAGATTATAAATGGTCTGGATATGAAACTGCAGGATATGAATATAATAATACTGTTTACAAAAACAGGGATGATGTACCAAATCAGGGGCCTTATGCTATTAAACCCGTAATGATGGCTCCTTCTGGAACAGTTGCAAAAGCGGTAATTCATCATGGTAGCGAAAACATGTTTACAACATATTCAGTACAAGGAAATTTACCTCTTAAAGAAACTCGTTGGCCAGCTCCATGGGTTGAAGAAGCTTATACATGGTATCATAATTCACCGCAAGCTGAAATTCCAGGAAAAAAACATAATCCACTAATTTTGGGATGGCACAATCAAACACAATATCCTCCAACTACTGATGATGATAGTGGGCCATGGTGTTCATCATTTGTGAATGCTTGTATAAATGGCACTATATATAATGGTGGTTTAATGAAAGGAACTAATAGTGCTTGGTCTCAAAGTTGGTTAAGTTGGGGAAAGTCTGTCAGCGATCCGGTATATGGCGCTATTGCTATTTTTAATTGGGGTGGTGGAAAAGGCCATGTCGGAATGGTTATAGGAATTACAAGTGATAGTAAACAAATTGCAGTTTTAGGAGGAAACCAAGGTGATAAAGTAGGCATAAACTGGTTTAATACTTCTTCCGCAAGATTTAGAGTACCCACTGGATATTCAATACCATGGTACACAAAGAAACCATATCTTCCTATTATGTCAAATCCAAGTAGTTCCTCTGAAAATAAAACAAATTAATGAAACTAAATTTGGTTATATTTTTATCGTTTCTGATAATTTTATCTTGTGGAGATGCAAATTTACAGGAGGAGAATAAACCACAAATAAAAGATTCAATTTATTATAAACCAGTTAAGCCAAGTATTATATATTCTGAGAGTGATTCTGTTTGGATAATCTTTAGAGAAAAACTATTAACCAAAAATATTGATTCATTATCAATGCTTATTAAGTTTCCGTTGAAAATTAAAGGGACGCTAGATTCATATCCTATTCACTATGTAAATCAAAATGAATTTACTGATTTCATCAATGTATTTTTAAAGGAATTTATTCTTAGTTCAAGTGGGAAAGCTATTACTAATTATGAGGATTTAAAAATGATGAATAAGCCAAAATACTTGTTTAATGAACCTGAATCCTTTAGAATTAACCAATTTTTCTTTGTTAAAGAAAGTAATCAATGGAAATTAGAGCAAATATATTCTGATGTATTAAATGGTAAATAAGTTAACTCCTCTCAAAACTCAAACAATTCTTTAGAGTGAACTTTAATGACTTTGACTATAAAAAAACAATAGGGATTTTATATTTATATTGCTGCACAGCATGACCTTAATATCACATGACTAATGTTCTAAAAATATCAATCGTAGTAAAGATTTTTTTGGTATTGATATTATTATGCTGTTTATTTAGCATGCCTTATGGGTATTATCAGTTCGTAAGAATTGCATCCTTTGTTTTATTTGGTTATTTAGCCTACTCTGAAATTGTTGCCAAAAGAATATCATTTGTATTACTATATTTAATATTAGCCCTTTTATTTAACCCCATAGTGAAGGTTATATTAGAAAGACATATATGGCATATAATTGATAGCATATTAGCTTTATTACTTATAGGAACTATGGTATTTGACAAACTAAATCAGAATAATAAATTTTTTAAATAACGAATTAGATTAAAATAAATATGCTAAGCAAGAAAAATATTAAAGAAATACTCGCAAAAGAAATATTACTTTTTTTCTTTGCAATTGCACTTTTAGGAGTAGTTTATGGATTTCTATTATTGCGTAATTATTATTACGACTATCAAGAAAGAACTTATAATAAAGAAAATATTTTGTTAAAAACACAATTAGATAGTTTAATTGTCGATAAAACAGATAATCTCACTTATATTTTTGATCAAATTCGACATAAAACTATAACATATAAGGTTAATTATGACTTGCCTCAATCCACAAAAACTTTAAGAACGGAACGTAAGGTAGAAATTATTAATGTTCCTGCTGAAAATGAAAAAGAGTTTTTAAATAAATATCCCGAAGCTGTCAGAGTTGTTACTTTTATTGCTTTTAAAGATACTTTTGATATTGAGCCAAAAGATCTTTCAGATTTTTTAAAAGCTTATCCTGAAGCAAAGTCGTTCAATAATAGGTTTAAAAAATTATCTCCTATTTTTGTTGATTTAGAGGACTTCAAGGCGCAATTATTCAAGAGTCCCAAAGACGTTTTTGATATACTTAAAGTAGATACTAGTTTTCAAAATTTTTGTGTTAACTATGATGTTTTTCAAAATTTTTTTCGATTGAAAGAATATGAAATATTAAATGAAAAAATAATGTCAGGAAAAGAGTCAATAAAAAAATCAATTGACTATAAAATGTCTTATAGTGATATAACTGAGTTAATAATTATTATTTCTCTAATATTGGTCGTCTTGTTATATCCTTTACGATTATGTTTTATTTTAATTTTGTGGGCAATCAAGACATTGAGACATCCCACGATTTAAAATATTGAAAATGGGGTAAAACTTAGAATGAAAAACAAGAAGTTTTTTAAAGTACATTTTAAGATTGTAATTTTATATAAATTTTATTGGTAGCTCTTATAACCTTAATTAGTGCTAGTTTTGCAATGTCTTTAGTTCATTCTTTATTTTTAATAAAAGGTTCTTTAAAAAACCTTCATGAATATATTTTTCCTCAATATAATTTATTATAAAATCACTTATTTGGTCAGAGCCCGTACACAAAAGAGATTGTTTATCAAAATATTTTATATCATCAATTGAAACATCAAAATCAATTTTATTTTTTTTAAAATGTTCCGCGTTTTGAAAATCAGGTTTGTCATCAAACATCCTTAATGCATATGCCTTCTGAAGGGTAGGCCTTTTAGCCAACGTATTTTCAAGCTTCATTATTTTTTCACCATTTTCTATTAGATGTTGTGTTTCAATAATCCAAATTTTTCCTTTTCCGGTATTATTTTTATAAGAAGCGAAAAAAGCTGCAATTTCTATATCTTCAGTAAAGTCCAACCACATTATTGGAAATCCATAATGTTGAAGAAAGGCACCTATTTGAAATATTCTTGGCTTATAAGTGGGATCTGTGTTTGGAACAATACCAAAAAAGCTTTCCATCATAGAAATTGATATATCAAGGATATAATTATTTAATTCATCTCGTTCCGAATTAGTAATAGCGAGCCTATGATAATTTGATTTTGTTGTTGGGTAAATTTTTTCTCCTCGATATAGATATTTGGGATTTACTTTTGCAATGAACTCATTAAGATTGTAATCAAATTCTTTCAGCAAAATTGATTTCTGTGAGAATTCCGTTTTAATATGATCTACTGTTAATTGAAGATTTTGCATAAAAAAATTAACGTTAGTCCCGGTTGGTTAGCATGTGTGTTAGCTTTAGTTTGTGGTTTGCAACCCAAACCGTATAAAACCGGATTTGCAATCCATAACTGCCATCACTTATTGCTGTACGTTTTTTTAGTTTTATAATCCCTTATAATTAAATCCATGTATTGGAAGATGCGTTGCTTTTCATCGGTAGGTAAATGTTCCACTTCATCTAAGCGCTTAACCATTTCTTTATCGTAAGCAGCGTTTAATCCTTCGCCAAGTAGAAAATCTACACTTACATTAAAAACCTTAGCGAGTTTTACTATTACTTCTATGGAAGGGAGATTATCACTTCTCTCATATTTTCCAATCATTACCCGGGAAGAACTAATTTCTTTGGCAAGTTCATCCTGAGACCAGTTTTTAGCTTTGCGAAGCTGCATAATACGCTCTCCAATGGTAATCATATTTATCTAAAGTTGCTGTTTTTGTAAGTAATAGATCAAAATTAGACAAAGTTATTTATCAAAAGAAATGCTTGTTGTTTGATTTATTGAAAAACATATACTACTTTTGGTTCACATGTTTATCATAAAAAATATTTTTCAACAATGACTATACAAGAACTCAAAAGCAAACTTTCCATTTCAGGGGTATTAAATCACTATAACATCAAAATAGATAAGAACCATAGAACATGCTGCCCATTTCATGATGATAAGAACCCAAGCATGCAGATTTACCCAAAAACGAATACTTATTGTTGCTTTAGCTCAAACTGTAATGCCGGAACGGGAGATCAAATTGAGTTCATACAAAAAATGGAGAAGTGTAGTAAGCATAGTGCTTTAAAAATAGCAGGTCAGTTAATTGATGTGCCAATGAAACAATCTACTAATGTACCAATAGAAAAATTAGCTGATGAACAAGAAAAATTAAAAACGATGGAAGAAATTTTTATAGAGTTACAAACACAACTACAACAAAACCCGGAAGCATTAAACTATTTACAAAATAGAAATCTTGATCATGAAAAAAAAGAAATAGGCTACAACCCAATAGCAAAGTCTATTATTAAAGATTTAAAAAACTGTATTGTTTTTCCACTCCGAGATAAAGAAAATAAAATAGTAAGCTTTTATGGCAGAAGTATTAGTAATAATACCGACCAAAGGCATTTTTATCTGAAAGATAGAACCGGAATTTATCCAAGCTATCCAAAAGCAAACACAGAAAAACTCATTATTACAGAAGCCGTCATAGATGCAGCTACTTTAATTATAAATGATGAATTATTAATTGTAAATGGGGTAAACCTTAGTATTATAGCTTGTTTTGGAACAAATGGATTAAATGAAGAAATACTAAACGCTATAAAAGAACTTCCAAACTTATCAGAAATCATTTTTGCATTTGATAATGATGAAGCCGGAAATAAAGCAGTAGAAAAATACAGCGAAGAACTAAAAGAGCAATTACCTACGGTAAAATTTAGTAAGCTGGGCTTGCCATGCAAAGATGTAAATGAAACATTGCAAGCCCATGATGAAAATATATTTATCCACCTTTTAGAAACACGACTTGTGCTGAGCAAAGTCGAAGCAGTGAATTTATTTTTTTCAACTGAAAAAACAATTGAAAAAAAGGAAGAACCGGAATCTTTACAATCTTTTCAACCTTTACAATCAACAAAGACCTTGAACTATCAGAACCCGGACCAACTCCAATACAACACAGACGAACTCTTAATTACCCTACTTGGTGGGATCAGTATGAATAATCTCGATCGCATGCGGGTAACAATATACATGCGCAGGAATCCCCATATCAATGCAGCATACAGCATCAGACAGAATGTAGATTTATACCAAGATGATTTA
>MGWK01000040.1 GCA_001800975.1 Flavobacteria bacterium RIFCSPLOWO2_12_FULL_35_11
AAAATAGTTCAAAACACCGTCAAAATTACTTAACGCCCCCATAAGTCCATGAAGTACAATTATAGGTTGCCCTTCACCGGCTTCAACATAGCTATACTTGCCATCTTCAATAAGTTTACTGCTCATTTAAATATTCGTTTTTATACCTTCTTGCAAAGGTAACTTATTTTTCGAAAATACAGTTTTTTTTAAAGAACTGCAATTAAAATAGTAAGGGTCTGAATTTCAAAAAAATAACCTATAAATGTGTTAAAGTGGTAAAAGTTATCAACAAAGTGGATAATTGTGGTAAATTGTGGGAAAAAATTTATATTTTTGAATACACTCAAATACATGATGGTAAATTTAATTGGAACATACGAAGGTAAGGCTGATGCGAAAGGGAGGTTGCTGCTTTCCAACGCATTAAAGAAACAGCTTATGCCTATGTTGCAGGAAGGTTTTGTGATAAAACGTTCCGTTTTTCAGCCATGTTTAGAGTTGTATCCGATGTCTGAATGGAATGCGATGATGGCGAAGGTGAATAACTTGAACAGATTTGTAAAAAAGAACAATGATTTCATCAGACGATTTACGGCAGGGGTAAAAATTGTTGAATTAGACAGTTTAGGAAGATTATTGATCCCAAAAGACCTATTGGTATTTGCAGGAATTGACAAAAATGTGGTGCTCTCTTCTGCAGTGAATATTGTAGAGATTTGGGATAAAGATAAATATGAAAAAGCGATTGATGATGCTACGGTTGATTTTGCGGATTTGGCGGAGAATGTAATGGGTAACGTAAATGAAAACGAAAATGGAATATCATAATCCGGTATTGTTAAAAGAGAGTGTTGATGGTTTAAATATTAAGCCAGACGGCGTTTATGTTGATGTGACGTTTGGTGGCGGAGGCCATTCAAGAGAGATATTGAGCAGGTTGAATGAAAAAGGAAAACTTTTTGCTTTTGACCAGGATGAAGATGCAAAAAGGAATGTTATAGATGATCCGAGATTTACGCTGATACCGCAGAATTTCAGATTTATAAAAAGGTATTTGCGTTTTTACGGTATCAAAAAAGTGGATGGCATTTTGGCTGATTTGGGCGTTTCTTCTCATCAATTTGATGAAGCGGAACGTGGATTTTCAACGCGATTCGATGCCAATTTAGATATGAGAATGAACCAATCAGGCGCTTTGTCGGCTTTTGAAGTCATTAATAAATATGATGAGGAAAAGTTAACCAATGTTCTTTTTAATTATAGCGAATTGCGCAACGCAAAAGATATTGCCAGAAGAATTGTTGAAAAGCGCACTTCAGAAAAAATTAAAACAAGTTTTGAATTAAAAGAGGTATTGGCCGCATTTGTGCCAAAATCCCAGGAACATAAAGTGTTGGCTCAAATTTTTCAGGGAATTAGAATAGAGGTAAATCAGGAAATAGAAGCATTAAAGGAATTTTTATTGCAAGTGCCTGAATTGCTGAATGAAGGAGGAAGATTGAGCGTGCTGTCATACCATTCTTTGGAAGACAGGCTGGTTAAAAGGTTTATCAGAAACGGACTTTTTGAAGGCGAACCCGTGAAAGATTATTATGGAAATGTAACGGTTCCTTTGAAAAAAGTCGGACAAATGGTGGTTCCATCATTTCAGGAAATTAAGAAAAACAGTAGGGCGAGAAGCGCAAAACTAAGAATCGCAACTTTAGCATAAATGGCAAAAATTAAAAATAGCGTTTATGATTTGCTTAAAGGAAAGTTTTTAATCGAAGAGGATTCTTTTAAAAACTGGCGTTTCATTTTTTTTATCGTGGGTTTGGTGATGCTGATGATTGCAAGCGGACACAATTCGGATAAAAAAGTAATGGAAATTGCGAAATTGAATAAAGAAATTAAAGAATTAAGAGCTGAATTTGTTGATACACGCTCAATTTCAATGAAAATGAAGTTAGAATCGACAATAAAAACCAAGGTGGTTGAAATTGGATTAATGCCAAGCGAAAATCCGCCACAAGTAATTAGGGTAACCTCAAAAAAATTAAATTAACATTGGCTGCAACAAAAAAAGGCATATTAAATAAACTCTATTTTGTGTTTGTGTTTATCACACTTTTTTTGGCGGCTATTATATTGAAGCTAACCGATATTCAATTTGCCGACGGTGAAAAGTACAGAAATTTATCGGAGCATCTTACCTTAAAAAACGACACTATTTTTGCAAATCGCGGGAATGTTTTTTCTGCTGACGGCAGTTTGTTGGCAACATCCATGTCGCAGTTTGAAATCAGAATGGATGCCTATACCATTGAAGCGGAAGAATTTGAAAAAAACATCGGAAGCCTTACGATGGAGCTGTCAAAAATGTTGGGAAACAGCCCGTCTGCATGGGAAAATAAAATAAGAAAAGCCCGAATTAATAAAAATAGGTACTTATTTATCACCCGAAAATTTGGGTATACTGAATATATGAAAATCAGAAGTTTTCCAATTTTTAAATTGGGAATGTACAAAGGCGGCTTTATTGCCGAGCAATCCACCGTTAGAGCGCATCCGCTCGGAAAAGTAGCTGAACGAACCATTGGATATGATGATTACCGTGGTGCGCCGGGTATTGAAGGTGCTTATAGAGATTATTTAAATGGAAAATTTGGATGGCGTTTAAAACAGAAAATAGCCAAAGGCCAATGGAAACCAATCAACGACAACAATGAAAAAGAGCCGGTTGACGGAAAAGATATTGTAACCACCATTGATGTTAACATACAAGATATTGCACACCATTCTTTATTGAGACAGTTAGAGTTTTATGAGGCCGATCACGGTTGCGTGGTGGTTATGGAAACCAAAACCGGCGAAATTAAAGCGATTTCCAATTTGGGTAAAAATGCAAGCGGAACTTATTATGAACGACTGAATTATGCCGTTGGAGAATCTAATGAACCAGGATCCGCTTTTAAAGTGATGTCAATGGTTGTTGCGTTGGAGGAGAAAGTGATTGATACCGGTACCATAGTTGATACAGGAGGCGGGAGATTCATCATTCATGGCAGGGCAATAAATGATTCAAGAAAAGGCGGTTACGGAAGAATTTCGGCAGCTCGTGCACTTGAAGTTTCTTCAAATATTGGTTTTGCAAGATTGATTGAAGAGAATTTCGGCCAAAATCCCGAAAAATTTATCAATTCTTTAAAAAGCATGCATTTAAATGACCTGATAGGATTGCCTATAAAAGGGGAAGGCAAACCCGAAATCCCTGGTCCCGGTGATAAAAAATGGAGTAAAAATGCATTGCCTTCAATAGCTTATGGTTATAATATTAGCCTGACACCATTACAAATATTGACATTTTACAACGCCATTGCAAATAACGGCGAAATGGTGAAACCAAAATTCATAAAAGAAATTCGTTCTTGGGACAAACAACATTTAGAATCTTTTGAAAAAGAAGTGATCAATCCGGCAATTTGTTCAAAAGAAACCATTGATAAAATGCAGGAAATGCTTAAAAATGTGGTAATCCATGGAACCGGAAAAAAATTATATGCCAAAAACTTTTCTATGGCCGGTAAAACAGGAACTGCACGAACTGAATATTGGAATGCAGACTGGGAAACAAACAGGCGCTATATTTCATCATTTACCGGATATTTCCCTGCCGAGAACCCAAAGTACTCTTGCATCGTGGTTATTCATAAACCAAAAGCGCAAACAGGGTATTATGGCGCAGATGTTTCCGGGCCCGTTTTTAAAGATATCGCACAAAAAATTTATACGTCAAAGCCTGTAATTAATAAAATTGACAATAAAAAACCAAAATTCAGAAGTGTTAAAAACAGTTTCGAAAAATATTATACCATTTCCAATAAGGAATATGATACAATCCCAAATGTAAAAGGAATGCCAGGGATGGACGCCATTTCTTTGCTTGAAAATTTGGGGTTAAAAGTAAGTTATATAGGAAAAGGAAAAGTTACGGAGCAATCGCTTAGTGCAGGCGAAAAGTTAATAAAAGGATCAACGATAATTCTAAATTAAATTCATTGAAATCAGTCAAAGACATATTAGATAAAGTTGTGGTAAATGCAATACACGGCAGCACCGACCTAAAGGTAAACGCCATTGTGTTCGATTCAAGAAACGTGCAAAAAAATTGCCTGTTTGCGGCACAAAAGGGATTGCTGTTTGACGGACATCAATTTATTGACAAGGCGATCGCATTGGGTGCCACTGTAATTCTTTGCGAAGAATTGCCAGAGAATTTCGCCAAAAACATTACCTATATTCAGGTTGAAGATTCAAATAGCGCTTTGGCATTGATAGCTTCAAACTTTTATGACAATCCTTCTTCAAAATTAAAATTGATAGGAATTACGGGCACAAACGGTAAAACCACCGTTGCCACCTTGCTCTATAAATTATTTCAGAATGCCGGTTATAAAACAGGACTATTATCAACCGTAAAAATCTTGGTCGATACCAAACAATACGAAGCAACGCATACCACCCCAAATTCTGTGGCCATAAATTCTTATTTGAATGAGATGGTTGAATTGGGTGTTGATTATTGCTTTATGGAAGTGAGTTCTCACGGAATTCATCAAAAAAGAACGGAAGGATTGCATTTTGCGGGAGGCGTATTTACAAATTTGACCCATGACCATTTAGATTATCATAAAACATTTGCAGAATACAGAGACGTTAAAAAATTATTTTTTGATCGATTGCCGAAATCTGCTTTTGCGTTGGTAAATATCGACGATAAAAACGGACCGGTGATGTTTCAAAATACCGAGGCGAAAAAACAGTCGTATGCGCTAAAAACAATGGCCGATTTTAAGGCTAAAATAATAGAAAACCAGTTTTCAGGCTTGGTGCTGAATATCAACAACAATGAAGTTTACACCAAATTAATCGGGCGATTTAATGCCTATAATTTACTGGCTGTTTACGGTGTTTCAATCCTTTTGGGATTAGATTCAACAGAAGCCTTACAACATTTAAGCAAGTTGGAAAACGTAACAGGCAGGTTCCAATATTTTATTTCTAAAGGTGGCGTAACCGCTATTGTGGATTATGCACACACGCCTGATGCCTTAAAAAATGTGCTGGAAACAATTAATGAAATAAGAACCGGAAATGAACAAGTAATTACCGTTGTGGGATGCGGTGGCAATAGAGACAAAGCGAAACGTCCTGTTATGGGACGAATCGCCTCTCAATTAAGCAGCCAGGTTTTGGTGACTTCCGACAATCCAAGAAATGAAGATCCGCAAACGATTATAGAAGAAATCGAAGCAGGTATTGAACCGCAAAATCTAAAAAAATCAATTTCAATTTTAGATAGGGAACAGGCGATAAAAACAGCTGCAAAACTCGCTAAAAAAGGCGACATCATTTTAATTGCCGGCAAAGGCCATGAAACTTATCAGGAAATACAAGGTAAAAGATCGCATTTTGATGATTATGAGCAGATTACCAATCAGTTAAACCTCATAGAAAGCTAATATTATGTTATATTATTTATTCGAATATTTAGACAAACATTACGATCTGGTAGGCGCGGGCTTATTTCGGTACATCTCGTTTCGTTCCGCGATGGCTTTCAGTATTTCTTTGCTGTTTTCAACCATTTACGGAAAGAAAATCATCAACTATTTGCAATTAAAACAAGTTGGCGAATCAGTTAGAGATTTAGGACTGGAAGGACAAGTTGAAAAAGCGGGCACACCAACAATGGGAGGGATCATCATTATTTTGGCGACACTTATTCCCGTATTGTTATTTGCGCAAATAGACAATGTGTATATCGTATTGCTAGTGGTCACTACTTTATGGATGGGAACTATTGGTTTTTTGGATGATTATATTAAAATATTTAAACAAGATAAAGCCGGATTAAAAGGAAGATTCAAAATTTTAGGCCAGATTACCTTGGGAATTTTTGTGGGTTCTATGCTTTATTTTCATCCAAGTGTCACGATGAAAGAAAAACTTCCTACAAAATACCAATATATTACTGAGGATGGCGTGCAAGTATTGTTTGCCGATGCCAAAAAGTCAACAAAGACCACTATTCCTTTTGTAAAAAATAATGAATTGGATTATGCATCAGCTTTGGCTTTTTTAGGAACTGGCTATAAAAAATATGCTTGGTTAATTTTTATTCCCATTGTCATATTTATTATTACCGCAGTATCAAACGGCGCAAATTTAACCGATGGAATTGACGGATTGGCAGCGGGTTCATCGGCTATAATCGTCCTGACCCTGGGCATTTTTGCTTGGGTTTCCGGGAACATCATTTTTGCCAATTATTTGGACGTGATGTACATTCCGAACTCTGGTGAAATGACCATTTTTATTGCCGCTTTTGTGGGTGCTTTAATCGGGTTTTTATGGTACAATACCTTTCCTGCACAAGTTTTTATGGGCGATACGGGAAGTTTAACCATTGGTGCCATTATCGCAGTTTTGGCTATCGCCGTGCGAAAAGAATTGCTCATTCCTATTTTAGCAGGCATTTTTTTAGTGGAGAATTTATCGGTAGTGCTGCAGGTAAGTTATTTTAAATATACCAAAAAGAGATTTGGAGAAGGAAGGCGAATATTTAAAATGGCGCCTTTGCACCATCATTATCAAAAATCAGGTTATCATGAAAGCAAGATTGTAACCAGATTTTGGATTGTGGGAATCATGTTGGCCGTATTGGCCATCGTAACCCTAAAGTTAAGGTAAATGAAGTTAGCAATATTAGGAGCGGGAGAAAGCGGCGTTGGAACCGCTATTTTGGGGAAACAAAAAGGATATGATGTTTTTGTTTCAGATCAGGGAATAATTGCTGAAAAATATAAAGAAGTTCTTTTAAATAATGACATTTTATTTGAAGAAGGAAAACATTCGGAATCTAAAATACTTGATGCAGATATTGTGATGAAAAGCCCTGGTATTCCTGAGAAAGTTCCATTGGTAAAACAATTGAAAAGCAAAGGAATTCCTGTAATTTCTGAAATTGAGTTCGCTTCAAAATATACGGATGCAGTGATTGTTGGAATCACCGGTTCAAACGGAAAAACCACCACAACAATGTTGGTTAACCATATTTTGAGAAGGGCAAACCTAAATGCAGGAATGGGTGGAAATATTGGTGATAGTTTCGCGCAACAGGTGGCTGAAAATAGGTACGATATCCATGTGTTGGAGCTGAGCAGTTTTCAGTTGGACGGCATTGTTGATTTTGCGCCGCACATTGCCATTATCACAAATATAACGCCTGATCATTTGGACAGATACGATTACAAGTTTGAAAATTATATCCATTCAAAATTCAGAATAACGGAAAATCAGACAGAAAATGATTTTTTGATTTATGATTTTGACGATGCTGTGATTTCAAATTGGTTAAAAAACAACAAAACAAAAGCCACTTTACTACCTTTTTCGATAGAAAAAGAATTGGAGCAAGGCGTTTATTTAAAAAACGACAACATAATAATCAAATATAAAACGGAAGAAACACTGATGAATATAGCAACTTTAGCTTTAAAAGGAAAACACAATACAAAAAATGCAATGGCCGCTTCAATGGCCACATCGTTGTTAAAAGTTCGAAAAGATACGATCCGTGAAAGTCTGGAAGATTTTGAAGGGGCTGAACACCGATTGGAAATGGTGTTGAAAATTAATGGAGTGCAATATATCAACGATTCCAAAGCAACAAATGTTAACGCAACATTTTATGCATTGGACAGCGTAAAAGCGCCAATAGTATGGATTGTTGGGGGTGTTGATAAAGGAAATGATTATTTAGATTTAATGCCCATGGTTAGGGAAAAAGTAAAAGCAATCATTTGTTTGGGATTGGACAATCAAAAAATAATACAAACTTTTAGCAATGTGGTTGATTTAATTGTTGAAACTGCCGGTGCTGAAGAAGCCGTAAAAGTTGCTTATAAAATTGCCGAAAAAGGAGATTCCGTATTGTTGTCTCCGGCTTGTGCAAGTTTTGATTTGTTTGAAAATTATGAAGATAGGGGAAATAAATTCAAAGAAGCAGTTAGAACATTGTAAATGAATAAAATTCTTAAAAATATAGAAGGAGATAAAGCCATATGGGCAATTGTTACCATCATGGCAATTTTGTCGTTTATGCCGGTTTACAGTGCAAGTACCAATTTGGTTTACGGCACCAATATAGGCACGCCTTTCTATTATTTATTTAAGCATGTTATTTTATTGTCGCTGGGATTTTTAATTATTTATGGCGTTCACAAAATTCCGTTCAGATATTTTAGCGGCGGTTCCGTGTTAATGCTGCCTTTGGTTATTCTATTGCTAATTTACACGCTTTCACAGGGAACTACCATTGGAGGTTCAAACGCCAGCAGGTGGATTGAAATTCCTTTTATCGGTGTGGGTTTTCAAACATCTACTTTGGCCATTTTGGTATTAATGGTTTATGTGTCTCGTTATTTGGCACGAAAAAAGGAAAGTGAAATTACTTTTAAGGAAAGCATTTGGCAATTATGGCTGCCTATAGCAATTACCTTGGCATTAATTTTACCGGCTAATTTTTCAACTACGGCAATCGCATTTTCAATGATATTGATGCTTGCTTTTATTGGTGGTTATCCAATAAAATATTTATTGGCGATTATAGGGATGGGCGCATTGGTTTTGGCCATATTTGTGCTTACAGCCAAAGCATTTCCGGGAGTTTTTCCAAATAGGGTGGATACTTGGATCAGTAGGGTTGAAAATTTTTCAAATCCGAGCGCTGAAGAAGGCTATCAGGTTGAAAAGGCTAAAATTGCCATTGCAACTGGCGGTTTACAAGGACGGGGCCCGGGAAAAAGTATTCAGAAAAACTTTTTGCCTCAATCCACTTCCGATTTTATTTTCGCCATTATTGTTGAAGAATATGGATTGTGGGGCGCTTTAGTGGTGATGCTTATGTATTTCGTCTTGTTGTTCCGCATCGTGATTGCGGCGAAAAAAGCAAGAAGCATTTTTGCCACGCTCCTCATTATAGGTGTTGGCTTGCCCATTATTTTCCAGGCAATCATAAATATGGCTGTAGCCGTTAATTTATTTCCGGTGACCGGACAAACATTGCCGTTAATCAGCAGTGGAGGTACTTCCATTTGGATGACCTGTTTCGCGATAGGAATTATTTTAAGTGTTACCGCTGAAAAAGAAATAGACCCAGATTTGGCCAATGAAGATAACCCTTTAACAGTGTTACATGAAGCAATCGATTAACATCATATTAAGTGGAGGTGGCACCGGCGGGCATATTTACCCGGCTATTGCTATTGCCAATGAGTTAAAGTTGAAATATCCTGATGCTAATTTTTTATTTGTTGGCGCAAAGGATAAAATGGAGATGGAGAAAATTCCGGAAGCGGGATATGCCATAAAAGGGTTGTGGATTTCAGGAATTCAACGAAAATATATTTTAAAAAATTTATCATTTCCGTTTAAATTGGTAAGCAGCTTGTCAAAAGCGTATCAAATTATTAAAGAATTTAAACCGGATATCGTAATTGGCACCGGCGGTTTTGCAAGCGGGCCAACATTATATGTGGCAGGTACACGAAGAATAAAAACACTCATTCAGGAGCAAAACTCCTATCCCGGAATCACTAATAAATTATTGGCAAAAAGAGTCGATAAAATATGTGTGGCCTATGATGGGTTGGAACGTTTTTTCCCTTCAAACAAAATTGTTAAAACAGGAAATCCGGTTCGTCAGGATTTGCTTGAAATTACCGGAAAAGGGGCAGAAGCCAAAAAGTTTTTCAATTTAAAAAACGATAAAAAAACCCTTTTAATTATCGGCGGAAGTTTAGGCGCCAGAGCATTGAATAATTTGATTGAAAAAAATATTGAATGGCTGGTTTCCAAAAATTTGCAGGTGATATGGCAAACTGGAAAATTGTATTATGACGAATTTAAAAAATATGACAGTTTAGAAGGCGTTCAAACACACGCTTTTTTGAACAGGATGGACTTAACCTATGCGGCTGCCGATTTTATCATAAGTCGTGCCGGCGCAGGTTCAATTTCAGAATTGTGTATTGTTGGAAAACCTGTAATTTTTATTCCGTCTCCCAATGTTGCCGAAGACCATCAAACTAAAAATGCCTTGGCGGTGGTGAATAATAATGCGGCTTTGCTGTTGAAAGAATCTGAATTGGACAAGTTTCCATCACTTATGGAAACATTGTTGGAAAATCATGAATTACAGCAGGTTTTAAGTAAAAATATTAAAAAATTGGCATTGCCAAATGCCACAAAGGCTATTGTTGAAGAAATCGTAAAATTAATAAACAGGTAATTGATTTGAATTTAGAGTGTATACATAGTGTTTATTTTGTTGGTATCGGCGGTATCGGTATGAGTGCGATTGCAAATTATTTTAGAAGCAATGGCAAAAATGTTGCAGGGTATGATCGCGTTTCCACAAAAATTACCAAGTCGCTTGAGGATATGGGGATTGCGGTCCATTTTGAAGATTCCGTAAATTTAATTCCATCAGAATTTAATGACAAACAGCACACCATTGTAGTTTATACGCCCGCAATTCCGAAGAATAATTTAGAATTGAATTACTTTTTGGAACATGATTTTACCGTGTTGAAGCGCTCGGAAATATTGGGTGCAATTACCAAAAACACTTTTTGTTTGGCGGTTGCCGGAACTCATGGAAAAACAACAACATCAACTATTTTAGGACATATTTTAAAAGAAGCAGGAACCAATGCCACTTCATTTTTAGGCGGAATTTCAGAAAATTACAACTCGAATTTAATTTTGGGCGGCGATGAAATTTCTGTGGTGGAAGCCGATGAATTTGACCGTTCCTTTTTAAAATTATCTCCAAATATCGCCTGCATCACTTCTATGGATGCCGATCATTTAGACATTTATGGAGAAAAAGCGGAGTTGGAAAAATCATTTATGGATTTTGCCGATAAAGTTTCAGAAACATTGGTCATACGTAAAGGATTGCCTCTAAAAGGAAAAACATTCGGCATTGAAGAAGGAGCCGATTATGATGCAAAAAATTTAAAAGTTCAGGAAGGCGCTTACATTTTTGATGTAAAAACACCTTCAGAAACTATAGAAAATATTAAGATTAACCTACCGGGTAAACACAATGTGCTAAATGCGGTGGCGGCTTTGGCAATGGCAAATATTTTTGGGGTTTCACTCCAGGTCATTGCTGAAGCTTTACTAAATTTTAAGGGAATTGAAAGACGATTTTCTTATAAAATTAAAACAGAAAATTTGGTGCTTATTGATGATTATGCGCACCATCCAACAGAAATTAATGCGGTAGTTGATTCTGTTCGTGAAATGTATCCCACAAAAAAAATTGCGGGAATTTTTCAACCGCATTTATATAGCAGAACAAGGGATTTTATTGATGATTTTGCAGCAAGTTTATCGCGCTTTGATGAGTTGATTTTATTGGACATTTATCCGGCAAGGGAATTGCCCATTGAAGGCGTTACTTCCTCTTGGCTATTGGATAAAATTACCATAAGCAAGAAACAGATTTCTTCAAAAGAGAATTTGGTAAAAAATGTGTTAAAGCTTGATTCACAAGTAATTGTGATGATTGGCGCCGGTGATATTGGTGAATTGGTGGGAGTAATTAAAAATGCGTTGGACCATGAGAATTAACTGGGATTACATTATAGGAATTTTATTGGTATCGTTGGTTGTGTTTTTATATGGTTTTTCAAATCTAAAAAACAGGACTCAAAAAGTAGCGGATATTTCCATTGAATTTGAGCAAGGAGACAACCTTTTTATGGACTACCAAATGGTTAATAAATTGTTAATACAAAATGGTGGAACAGTTAAAAATCTAACAAAATCTGTTATAGATTTACATAATTTGGAAGCAAAAATACAATCACACCCCATGGTAGAAAGTGCTTCGGTTTTTTTAACAGTTGATGGTTTTCTTAAAGCTAAAATTAGACAGCGAACCCCCATTGCCAGAGTGGTAGTGAATAATGAAAGTTATTACATTGACAGACAGGCAAAATCGATGCCTTTATCAGAGAATTTTTCGGCCAGGGTGCTGTTGATTTCGGGGTATGTTAAGGAACAAAACAATGCGGAAATTCAACAATTGGTGACCACAATTTTGGAGGATGAATTTTTAAAAGAACAAATTATTGGGGTAGAAATAAAGCCGAAAAATGAGTATGTTTTGGACACACGAGTTGGTGATCAGAAAATAATTTTAGGAAAAATTGATAATTTGGATCAGAAATTTAAAAATCTGGGCTCATTTTATATTAAAACAATGGCCGATAGTACAATTTATAAGTACGATTCGATCAATTTAAAATACAACAAGCAAGTTGTAGCCACAAATAAAGTAGATTATGGAACACGATGATATTTCGGTAGGATTGGATATAGGAACAACCAAAATTGTTGCTATGATCGGTCGTAGAAATGAGTATGGAAAAATTGAGTTGTTGGGGATTGGTAAAGCCAAAAGTTTGGGCGTACACCGTGGTGTGGTCAATAATATTACACAAACAATACAGTCTATTCAAAAGGCTGTGGATGAAGCGATTGCTGTTTCCGGGATTAAAATTACAGAAACTGTGGTGGGTATTGCAGGGCAACATATCAGAAGTTTGCAACATAGCGATTATATCACAAGGCCAAATTCTGAAGAAGTAATTAGCGAGGAGGATTTGGAAAAATTGGAAAAACAGGTTTATAAATTGGTGATGCTTCCGGGTGAAGAAATTATTCACGTGCTTCCGCAGGAATTCAAAGTTGATGGACAAGGTGAAATTACACAGCCGGTTGGAATGTATGGAGGCAGGCTTGAAGCCAATTTTCACGTGGTTGTAGGGCAAATTTCTTCCATCAGAAATGTTGGAAGATGCATTAAAAGTGCCGGACTAAATTTGGCTGGAATTACCTTAGAACCTTTGGCATCGGCAGAAGCTGTTTTAAGCGCAGAAGAAAAAGAAGCCGGTGTGGCATTGATTGACATAGGCGGAGGAACAACGGATTTGGCAATTTTTAAAAATGGCATTATTCGGCATACCGCAGTAATTCCTTATGGAGGAAATGTGATTACCGAAGATATTAAAGAAGGCTGCTCAATTATTGAAAAGCAGGCTGAATTGTTAAAAACAAAATTTGGATCGGCGTGGCCGGGGGAAAATAAAGACAACGAAATTGTTTCGATTCCGGGATTGCGCGGAAGAGATCCTAAAGAAATTACGCTAAAAAATCTGTCTAAAATTATCCATGCAAGGGTAGTTGAAATTATTGAACAGGTTTATTTGGAAATTAAAAATTACGGGCACGAAGAACCTAAGAAAAAATTAATAGCCGGAATCGTTTTAACTGGAGGCGGAGCAGAATTAAAACATATAAAACAACTGGTTGAATACATTACAGGAATGGATACCAGAATTGGTTATCCGAATGAAAACTTGGCTGGGGATTCAGATGAAAGTTTATCAAGTCCGCAATATGCAACGGCGGTCGGACTTTTAATGAACGGATTGAATAAAATTGAGAAAGCGAAAAAAGCCAAAACTGTTCAGCAGCACGTTCAAGAAAAAACCAAAACCGAGGAGGCTAAAGCGGAAGCTAAAAAAGAAGCGCCAGTTATTGAAGAACCTAAAGAACCTAAAAAGTCCATTTTTGATAAATGGGGCGATAAATTCAGGGACTTTTTAGACAATGCCGAGTAACGAGTAATAAGAAAAAATTAATTATAGAATAATCCAATAAATATATATTATGAGCAGTTCAGATTTTAGCAACATTTCATTCGATTTACCAAAAAATCAGTCCAACGTTATAAAAGTTATTGGAGTTGGCGGAGGCGGCAGCAATGCCGTAAACCATATGTATTTGCAAGGAATTGACGGCGTTGATTTCGTTATTTGCAATACAGATGCACAGGCGTTGCAAAACAGCCCAATCCCAACAAAAATTCAATTGGGCGTTTCATTAACCGAAGGATTGGGCGCAGGCGCAAACCCAGAAGTTGGGGAACAGGCGGCCATGGAGAGCATTCAGGAAATTAAACAAATGCTGTCTTCCAATTCAAAAATGGTGTTTATCACTGTTGGAATGGGTGGAGGAACAGGAACCGGTGCAGCTCCGGTAATTGCAAGAGTTTCCAGGGAGTTGGATTTATTAACCATTGGTATTGTGACAATTCCTTTCGGTTTTGAAGGTAAAATGCGAAATGACCAAGCTTATAAAGGAATTGAGAAATTGCGTGGATATGTAGATTCCTTAGTGGTAATTAATAATAACAAACTTAGAGAAGTGTATGGAAATCTTGGTTTTAAAGCCGGATTTTCAAAAGCCGATGAAGTGCTGTCCACGGCAGCTCGCGGAATCGCCGAAGTAATTACGCACCACTACACCCAAAACATTGATTTAAGAGATGCTAAAACTGTGCTTTCAAATAGCGGAACTGCCATAATGGGTTCTGCAAGTGCTTCTGGTGAAAACAGATCTGAGATTGCAATTTCTAGAGCATTGGATTCCCCTTTGTTAAACGACAATAAAATCACGGGCGCCAAAAATGTATTGCTGTTAATTGTTTCCGGATCCGAAGAAATTACAATTGATGAAATAGGGGAGATCAACGATTATATTCAAGCTGAAGCTAAGTCCAACGTAAATATTATTATGGGTGTTGGTGAAGATGAATCGTTAGGCGATGCCATTTCGGTTACCATTGTAGCCACGGGTTTTAACAAAGACCAACAACATGAAATCTCAAATACCGAAGCCAAAAAAATAATTCACACGCTTAATGACGATCAGGAAGCGACTTTCGATTTTGCTGAAAAAAGAATTGTAAAGGAACCTTCCATGAAACAAATCAGTCAGCCGGAGTTCAAAATTCCTTCGTCAACGCCAAATGTTGAAGATAAAATAATATTTGATTTGGGCGATGAAATTGAAGTTGACTTTGAGCTCATTTCAACAACTGAATTTATAAAAAATATTGAGGTGGTTTATGAAGAAATTGCTTTTCAAACGGATAATGATTTTATAATTACTTCATTTATTCCTGAAAAAGAAGAAATTCTTCTTCAAGTTGAAGAAGAAAAACAAATATCTTTTACGTTCGATTTGCCAATTTCAGAATTTAAAAATAAAACGCAGGTTGAAGAGCCTAAAGTGAATATCAATGCCATTGACGTTTATGACCATCAACATGTTAAAACGATTAAAAAGGTAGAGGAGGATGTTTATTTTACCTTGGAAGATTATACAGAATTGGAAGATAGCCTCATAAATGCATCTAAACCTGCCGTTATTGAAGATAAATCAAATGACGAGATGAACTTCACGCTTCGATCAAAAGCCGAAATTGACATAAAAGAATATGAGGTTATTGATTATAAAGAGGTTTCTCCGTTAGATCTAACAATTGCTGAATTGCAGCAAAGAGCCGCTGACAGAAGAGAGAAAATGAAAAATTTTAATTATAAATTCATCAATAAATTAAATAAAAATATTGACGAAATAGAAAAAGAACCAGCTTATAAAAGAATGGGCGTTGAATTGGACCAAACCTCACATTCATCAGAATTTTATCAATCCAGAACAACTTTGGAAATTGATGACACTGATTCCATTCAATTTCGCTCAAACAATTCTTTTTTGCATGACAATGTAGATTAAAAAGTAGCCCAAAGACAAAAAACTTAGATTTAATTTCTAAGTTTTTAGCTCGAAAATCTTCTTGTAATAATGAAGATTTTCGAGTTCTTTTTTTTTATCTTTGCCCAATAAAATTCTACGATTATGAGTTTACAGGAAAAGATAATGGACAAGATGAAAGAGGCGATGAAAACTAAAGACAAAGTTGCTTTAGAATCGTTAAGAGCCATTAAGTCTGAATTGTTACTGATTCAAACAAAAAGTGCAGCTTCAGAAGAATTGACAGAAGATGATGAAATTAAATTGCTCCAAAAACTGGTTAAACAAAGAAAGGACAGTGCAGCCATTTATAAAGAACAAGGCCGAAATGATTTGGCGGAACCTGAATTGGCTCAAGTGGAAGTGATCTCCCAATTTTTACCTGTGCAAATGAGTGATGAGGATGTTAAAAAAGCGGTGGCTGAAATTATGAAATCAGTGGGCGCAACTTCCATGAAAGATATGGGAAATGTAATGGCTCTGGCTTCAAAACAATTGGCTGGAAAAGCTGACGGAAAATCAATTTCCACTGCAGTAAAACAATTATTAGGATAATTATAAGGCCTCGTGGCGCAACTGAATAGCGCACTGGATTTCGGCTCCAGCGGTTGTAGGTTTGAATCCTACCGGGGTCACTAGAGTAAAGATCAAACAAACCTAAATCCTTGTAAACCCTATGTTTTACAGGGATTTATTTTTTTGAGACTATCATATTATATGATATTATTTCATATATTAGGTTCACAAATCGGTCAACAAAATGCAAACACAAATTTTGTTGACCGGTAAGATTAAAAAAAACGTGGGAGAGCCTGTAATTATTAATGATTTTGCAAGTTGTGATTTCATAAAATACGGTCTAAATCGGACATAAAATTTCAATAGTTGGTCAACTAATCGGTCAATTAATGTATCTATAGTATAAATAGTATTGGCAGAATTGGCCATTATTCGCTATGGGAGAGTTAGCACAACTTGTTGAACTAGGTGTTTTCAAGGCTCCAACTTCTAAAGGCAAAGGCGCGAAGTATACTTTAATTTAATTGGCCGCTTATTGGCCATCATAATAAAAATATTACTTAAAATATCTAGCATTTAATGTCAATGCATCCTAACCCTGTACAAGGCCAAGTTACCTTTAATGAAAATGAATATGGAAATATATGATGAGGAAAGAATATATAAAAATTGGTCAGCATGTTTCAGTAGTATATATTTGGAATTTTATAGCATATCGTCTATAATTATCAATATTTTTAAGGTAAATAAACCAGATGAAAAATTATAATGTAAATTGTATTAAAAGGGACACCTTAATTCTTACTGGAAAAGGGGATGATCCCTTATGGAATAAAGCGGAACTATTAACCGTTTTTGTTTCTCCCTGGGATATTAAAAAGCCAAAAAAAATAGAATTCAAAGCAATGTGGGATACCAAAAATCTATTTTTTTGTTTTACTATTTTTGACAACGTCATTCATATTGATAAAACAGACAATAGTTTTGAGAGTATCGGAAATTCTGATCGGGTAGAACTTTTTTTTAGAACAAGCGCATCACTTAATCCATACTATTGTTTAGAAATAGACCCTACGCCAAGAATTATGGATTTTAAAGCTTATCCAAATAAAAATTTCAACTTTGAATGGAATTGGCCAATAAATGACCTTACTGTTAAATCCCAAATAAATAGTAATAATTTTACGGTTGAAATAGCAATTAGTATAAAATCATTAAATAGCTTAAATCTAATTAAGGAAAATAAGATTGAAGCTGGAATTTTTCGCGTAAAATATAAGGAACTCGAAAATTTAATTTTTGAGCCTACATGGATTTCCTGGGTAAATCCAAACACAGAAAATCCTAACTTCCATACGCCTGAATCTTTTGGGGTGTTAAATTTAAAGGAATGCTAAAAATTAAATCATATAATTTTTAGCATTTTCAGTAGTAACAATATCAATGGGTAAAAGTTGCTCAGACGGAATTTCTTTATCAAAAATGAAATATTCGATAAGACTTGTTATTCCAAGATAAGCTTGTCTTTTTGGGTTCTGGTGAATTAAAAAATCAATGGCATTTTTGTTTAAATAGTCTATATTATTTTCGATTAAATCATAACCAACCAAAGCAATCTTTTTGTCTTTAATTTTTGAAGTAATTTCGGCCACTTGATAGGCTTTTGAGGTAGTAACAAAAATTCCGGCTAAGTTTGAATGCATATTTAAAAAATCTGTAAGCTTAATGTTAAATTGAGGATGCTTCAATTTACAAGTTAAAATCTCAAATTTACCTCCTCCCAATTCACTAAAATAATTTCTGAACCCCTTTTCCTTTTCCTGCATGTGAACTGCATTCTTGTATTTTTCATCAATATGAATAATTACAACCAATCCTTTTTGAAGAAGTAAATCCAACAAACGAGCCGCAACTCTTCCGCTTTGAAATAGATCTTGACCAACAAAACTTTTTATGGCACTTGATTGAAGTTGGTTATTAAATGTACTTGAAATAATCCCTAATGAATTGTAGTTTTCTATGACACCGAGTGCTTCTTTATAAAATAAGGGCACTAGTAAAACAGCATCTGGTGAGGTTTTTAATAGGACTTCATTCATTTCTAAAAATGAGGATGTACTATTGTGATTAAAGAAAAAAATTTCTACTGCTATATTAAAAGATTTGAATTCATTTTTAGCCGCAGTTATTCCTTCAGTACATGGCTGCCAATAAGGATCATTTTTAGGATTAGGCAATAAAACACAAATGCGGTATATTTTGGAGTTCTTTAAATTTCGTGCAATTAGATTTGGTTGATAGTCAATTCTGTCCAGAACTGCATTTACCTTATCAAGAGCTACTTGTGATACTTTTCCTCTTTTATGTAATACTCTATCAACAGTTCCTTTAGAAACTTTTGCCAATTCTGCAATATCTTTAATTGTGTAAATTTTTTCCATAAAAACAAAGATAAAAAAATTAATGATTTAAATCTAAACTAATTGTGCTCGATAACACTATTTTAGTGTGTACGAGCACAATTTATCACTTTTTTCTTTTTTTATAAATTATTAATAAATAAATTAGCACAATAATAATTAAGTTTCAGTTGTAATTATTGTAATTTAAATAGGTTATTAATTTGATATACAGAATGTTAAGAAAAAAATAATAAATAAAATGAATTTATATTTTTCAAATAGAAACTTCTGCTAATAGGATATTTTCGCAATGAGCACTATTTAATAAATATATATTTGCTGAAAACAATAAAAAACTAACGTGGATAATATCAATATTAAATGAATAAAATAAAACCAACTCTCGTAATGCCAATCTCAGGTATTGGAATTCGCGTCCATCATCTATAAGAACATTGAAGTAGAATTTACTAGGAAAATTGTATAAAAAGAAATGTTAAGAAATCAAAATATTTATCCATCAAAACCCTGATAATATGATAATTGAGCAGCTAAAATTTGTATTTAATCAGTTTGATCATATATCTAAATTTCTGTCCTATGAGGTGTTAGCTTCTGGACATATTAATGATACTTATTTAATTAGAACAACCCAAAAACCACATTTTGTATTACAGCGTGTTAATCATATCGTATTTAAAGATGTTGCAGGACTTATCGCCAACAAGGTTAATGTAAGCAAACACTTGCAGAAAAAAATGGCATATCTATCTGAAAGCGAATTAAAACGGCGTGTACTTTCCTTTGTAAAAACAAACAAAGGAGAATATTATTATTTAGATAAAGATGGAAATTATTGGAATTTGATGATTTACATTGATGACAGTAGAACCTATGAAACAGTAAACAATGAAGAAATTGCCTATGAAGGAGGAAAATTATTTGGTCAATTTTTAAACCTCACAAGTGATTTTGAAGCAACAAAACTAGTGGAGGTAATTCCTAATTTTCACAATATGTCATTTCGTTATGCGCAATTTGAAGATGCTTTATTAGTTGCTTCAACTCAGAGACTGGATCAAGCAAAGAGTTGCATTAAACTGGTTGAGGAATCAAAAGTAGAAATGCACATTATTCAAAATCTAAAGGACAATGGTGAAATAAAATTAAGAGTTACCCATAACGACACCAAAATATCAAATGCGCTTTTTGATTTAAACAATAAAGGACTTTGTGTAATTGATACAGATACGGTAATGCCGGGAATTGTTCATTATGATTTTGGTGATGCGATAAGAACTATCTGCAATACAGCCGCTGAAGATGAAAAGAATTTGGATCTGGTAAATTTTAATTTGGGGTTTTATAAAGCTTATGTTAAAGGGTTTCTGGAAGAGATGAAATCGGCATTGTCACCAATAGAAATAAAATACCTTCCTCTCGGTGCAAAAACTATGATATTTATTATGGCAATTCGCTTCTTGACAGATTTTTTAAATGGAGATATTTACTATAAAACAGATTATCCTGAACACAATTTGGATCGTGCTAAAAATCAATTTAAACTGAT
>MGWK01000041.1:0-9946 GCA_001800975.1 Flavobacteria bacterium RIFCSPLOWO2_12_FULL_35_11
TTGTAACTTCCTTGATGGCCTGCCTTTCATTTGTTTTAACAACACTTAAACTAGTTTTTGGAGCATATTCAATGTGCATATGGACGTGATCAGAACTTATAACTCCCTTTAAAATCTCAACTCCTTCCGCATCACAAATTTGTATTAATAATTCTCTACAACGTACTTGAACATCTCCTCTTAAAACTTGATAGCGGTATTTTGTGGCCCAAACTAAATGACAGGTCAACCGTGTTACTGTATGCGACCCTTTCCTATATTCTGATTTCATAGAACTAAAATATAATTTTTTTCGCAATACTAAAGTCCTGCACTAAAAGTGCAGGGTTTAAATCCCTTTTCTGTGACCAATAAACTCAAAGTAACTTAAAAAGCAAAACCCTCAAAATTTAATTTTGAGGGTTTTGCTTTTATTATATTTCCGTAGTAATTAAAAAACTTCTCCAAGTTCTTTAAGCTTTTCAGTATTTTCAGCCAGTTTCAAGCCTTCTATAATTCTGTGAATATCACCATTGATGATATTCTGCAAATCATACATCGTTAATCCAATTCTATGCTCCGTAACTCGTCCTTGCGGATAATTATAGGTTCTGATTTTAGCCGACCTGTCACCTGAGCTTACCATTGTTTTTCGTTTAAGGGAATCTGATTCTTGCTTTTTGGCCAATTCCATTTCATACAATCTGGAACGTAAAACCTGCATGGCTTTGTCCTTATTCTTATGCTGTGATTTTTGATCCTGGCATTGCGCCACAAGTCCGGTTGGTATATGCGTTAAACGAACCGCAGAATACGTGGTATTTACCGATTGTCCTCCTGGCCCTGATGAACAGAAAAAATCCATACGCACATCTTTCATATCAATTTGCACATCAAATTCTTCAGCTTCTGGCAAAACCATCACTGTGGCGGCAGATGTATGCACACGTCCTTGTGTTTCGGTTTGCGGCACCCGTTGCACGCGATGCACGCCGGCTTCAAATTTCAAATTTCCGTAAACATCTTCTCCTTCAACACTAAAAATGATTTCTTTGAAACCACCCGAAGTGCCTTCACTCATATCAACAATACTTGTTTTCCAGCCTCTGTCTGCGCAATATTTTATGTACATTCTAAACAAATCGCCTGCAAAAATACTGGCTTCATCACCTCCAGTTCCTGCCCTGATTTCAACCATCACGTTTTTGGCGTCATCTGGATCTTTTGGAATCAACATAAACTTAATGTCTTCCTCCAATTGCGGCAAACGAGCCTCAGCTTCTTCTATCTCTATTTTCGCCATTTCCGTCATATCATCATCAGACCCATCGGCAATAATTTCTTTGGCTTCTTCAATATTTTTTAACAACCCGCGATATTCATCACCCACTTTCATTACTGCGTTTAAATCCTTGTATTCTTTGCTGATTTTAACGTAGCGCTTTTGGTCTGAAATAATATCCGGTTGGATTATTAAATCAGAGACTTCGTCAAAGCGTTGTTTTATGATTCTTAATTTATCTAACATTTATTTTTTATTAGTTTGCAAATTTACAACAAATTCTTGATATTTTATTGCGGTGCTTTTTAATGTTTTTTTGAATTATCTCCTTCTCATCGCGGTAATTACCAAAAACAAAAACAATCTAATCCAGAGAATATATTGGGCCTGCCTGCCTTTTTTGGTGGGCGTTCCCGCTGAAAAAGCGGTCGGGTTTTTCGTTGCAATCTTTTTTTCGGTGAAAAAACCTCAAAAAAGTATTTTCACTTCAACCCCTAACGCAGACTCAATTAATAAGGAATGATTTCAAAGTCCTTCATTAAAGAAGATTGCCTAATTTGGGTTGAAAATATGGCTAAATTTAATATTCAAAAACTCCAAATTCACTTTTTATGGTCAATTTTTTGGTTTCAGAAGCTTCTACCCTGCCCACAATTTGTGCATCAACATGAAAACTTTTAGAAATAGCGATAATATTTTGGACGATTTCAGGAGAAACATACAATTCCATTCGGTGACCGCAGTTAAACACCTGATACATTTCTTTCCAATCGGTTTTGCTTTGATCCTGAATTAATTTGAACAAAGGCGGAACTGCAAACATATTGTCTTTTATGATATGTAAATTGTCGATAAAATGAAGAATCTTCGTTTGTGCACCTCCACTGCAATGCACCATACCGTGAATTTCTTTAGAAGTGTATTTGTCTAGTATTTTTTTGATGATAGGCGCGTAAGTTCTGGTTGGCGAAAGCACCAATTTCCCGGCATTTATGGGTGAATTTTCAACAGCATCAGTCAATTTCATATTTCCGGAAAATACCAAATCACTTGGCACGGCAGCATCAAAACTTTCAGGATATTTCTCCCCAAAATACTTATGAAAAACATCATGGCGGGCAGATGTTAATCCGTTAGAACCCATTCCTCCATTGTATTCTTTTTCGTAGGATGCTTGTCCGAATGAGGCCAAACCAACAATCACATCGCCCGGTTTTATGTTTGCATTGTCAATAACATCGGCTCTTTTCATTCGGGCAGTAACTGTAGAATCCACAATAATGGTCCTTACCAAATCACCAACATCGGCAGTTTCTCCTCCTGTTGAATGAATTTCAACACCAAATGATTTTAAATCTTTCAATAAATCTTCCGTTCCGTTAATGATGGCCGAAATCACTTCGCCCGGAATTACATTTTTATTTCGTCCGATTGTTGAAGACAACATAATATTGGAAGTGGCGCCAACACAAATTAAATCGTCAATATTCATAATTAACGCGTCTTGCGCTATGCCTTTCCATACCGAAATATCTCCAGTTTCTTTCCAATAAGTATAGGCCAAAGACGATTTTGTTCCTGCGCCATCGGCGTGCATTATCAAACAATAATCCTTGTCATTGGTTAAATAATCGGGCACAATTTTACAAAACGCCTTCGGAAACAGACCTTTATCCACATTTTTAATGGCATTGTGCACATCTTCTTTTGAAGCTGAAACGCCTCTTAGGCTATATCTTTTACTGTTTTCTGAACTCATTGTCGCTTATTATGTTGTACTGCAAAAGTAATTTATCTTTTTTAAACCTGTTGGGTTTTTGCTTAAGTAATCACGATAAACCTAACTATTTTTCAGGCGGCATAAAACAAAAAATCCCGCAAATTGCGGGATTTTATTGTTATTATCGTATAAATAACATCTCTCTGTATTTGGTTAGTGGCCACAATTCATCATCAACCATTAACTCCAATTTATCACAGTGGTATCTGATATCATCAAAAAATGGCTTAACATCATCACAGTATGATGCAGCTTTTTCCTCGGCATCCTCCATAATATTTGCTTTTTTACGCGCATCAATCATATCATCTATTTTTGAGTGGATGGCCTCAATATGCTCAGAAATTAGTTTAATTAATTTAATTTGTTCAGCTGCATGCTTTTCAAATTCATTTCCAAATATTTCTTTTAATCCGGTAACATTTTTAATTAACATGTTCTGATAACGAACTGCTGTCGGAACAACGTGATTGCCTGCAATATCTCCCAAAACACGAGATTCAATTTGAATTCTCTTTGTGTAATCTTCAACTTCAATTTCATATCTGGCTTCGGTTTCAACCTTGCTCATGACATTCATTTCTTCAAACAGTGCAATTGATTTTTTAGAAACTCTCGCTTTTAAAGCATTAGGCGTTGTTTTATTGTTGCTTAAACCCCTTCTTTTGGCTTCTATATCCCAAGCTTCTCCATAACCATTTCCTTCAAACAATATATTTTTTGTAGCTTTAATATACTCTCTTAATACATTAAAAATTGCTTCATCTTTCTTTAAATCTTGACTTTCAATTAAAGCATCAACTTCAACTTTAAAATCTTTTAATTGTTTAGCGACTATTGTATTTAAAACAGTCATCGGATTTGCACAGTTTGCGAATGATCCAACGGCCCGAAACTCGAATTTATTTCCGGTAAACGCAAATGGTGAGGTTCTGTTTCTGTCGGTATTGTCTAATAAAACATCCGGAATTTTACCAACTACATTCAGTTTAAGATCTGTTTTTTCTTCCGGAGAAAGTTTACCGTTGGTTACACCTTCCAATTCTGCCAATACTTTGGTTAATTGTTCCCCAATAAATACCGAAATAATTGCCGGTGGTGCCTCATTTGCCCCAAGTCTGTGGTCATTATTTGCTGAAGCCACTGCAGCCCTTACCAATTCTTCATTTTCATAAACCGCTTTTATGGTATTTATGAAAAAGGTTAAAAACTGTAGATTGCTCATTGGTGTTTTGCCGGGAGCCAATAAATTGATGCCCGTATCGGTTGAAAGCGACCAGTTATTGTGTTTTCCTGATCCGTTTACACCTGCAAAAGGTTTTTCATGAAGCAATACTTTAAGTTGGTGGCGAGATGCCACTTTTCCCATAATATCCATTAACAATGAATTATGGTCAACCGCTAAGTTACATTCCTCATAAATAGGCGCCAATTCAAACTGATTTGGAGCTACCTCATTATGACGTGTTTTTACCGGAATCCCCACAAGCATACATTCAGTTTCCAAATCACGCATAAAATTTAACGCCCTGCTTGGAATAGAACCAAAATAATGGTCATCCAATTGTTGTCCTTTAGCTGGAGAATGTCCCAATAAAGTTCTTCCGGTTAAGGTAATGTCTGGTCGGCTGTTAGCCAATGCTTTATCAATTAAAAAGTACTCTTGCTCCCACCCAAGTGAAGCGGTAACTTTTTTAACATTTTTATCAAAATACTTACAAACAGCCGTTGAGGCTTCATCTACAGCATTAAGTGCACGCAATAAAGGTGTTTTATAATCTAGGGCTTCACCAGTATAGGCAACAAATATTGTTGGGATACTTAAAGTTGTACCATAAATAAACGCCGGTGATGTTGGATCCCAAGCAGTATATCCACGGGCTTCAAATGTATTTCTAATTCCCCCATTTGGAAAACTTGATGCATCTGGTTCTTGTTGCACCAATTGGTCTCCTCCAAATTTTTCAATAGCCATTCCACCTCCAATAGTTTCAAAAAATGCGTCATGTTTTTCAGCAGTTCCGCCAGTTAAAGGCTGAAACCAGTGCGTATAATGTGTAACTCCTTTAGACATTGCCCACTCTTTCATTGATGAAGAAACCTGATCAGCAATTTTACGGTCTATTTTTGTTCCGTGCTCAATTGCACTCATTACGCCATTATAGGCATCTTTAGTTAAATATTGACGCATCGTATTTTCATTAAATACATTTTCGCCAAACAAGATAGATCTTTTTGTATCTTCAATAACTTCAACAGGTTTTCTGTTTGCAGACTGAGCTAATGCTTGAAATCTAATTTTAGACATTTTTTAAAGTGGTTTAGAATTAATACACTGTTTTTTACCGTGCAAATCTAACTTAAAAAACGAATTAAAAAAAATTAGCCCCTAAAAAAATAGGGGTAAAAATGATATTTTATGTTTTTATTAAAAAAATGTATAATATTTACATAAAATATATTTTCTAATGATATTAACTAAAATTATTTATTAAAAAATCATTCAACGCATAAATATAAAGTTATATTAAATCAAAACAAAAGATACTTTCAGTCTTATTAATCTTCTTTTCAAATCAAAATAAGAATCAAAAAGCTTTAATTAACCCCTTTAAATAGAAGAAAATATGCTGCATTGATTTGAAGTATTCTTTAAATTCTTATTTTTGTTTGATGAATAAACAATTATTCAAAATTTTAGGTAATATCAATAAGATATTGCTGCCAAGCTTCACCAAAAAAAGATTGGATATGGCAAAAGCCAAAAAATGGCAAATGGCAATTATTGGCTGGCGTTATTTTGTTACAAAAAATAGTTTGTAGATACGTAAAAAATAGTATATTTGCACCCTCAAAACGGCCTCGTGGCGCAACTGAATAGCGCACTTGATTACGGCTCAAGAGGTTGATGGTTTGAATCCATTCGAGGTCACAAAAAATGCAATTACTTATTTATAGTAATTGCATTTTTATTTATATATGCTTTTCTCAACTTCATACATCCAATTAAAATGTGACTATTTGGAAAAACATCAGAAAAATAATTTAAATTTAGGCACAATTTTTCAAATAAATGATAAAAGTCATTGAATTTACGATGTTTAAAAATTACTTTTACTTCATAGATTCATTACCTACTTTGTTTAAGTAATGTTTTTGATTTTTTTAGTTAGTAGTAAAAAAAGAAGGGACTGCCTGAAAAGGCAGTCTTTTTTCGTTTATGGCTATGCCATCCTAAATTTACTTCCCTTTTAAAGCTTTTTACTTCTTTTACATTATTGAAACCATTTTTTTATAATATTCTGAATTTACCGCATAAATAATAGCAATATGTATATTTCTGATAAAATATTGATTTGAATCGCAATTTTTTTGACAATAAATTGAATATCTTTATGTCGTCAACAACTTTTTTTTGATAAAATAAGTTTAACAAAAACACCTACGACCTTGAAAGTAACCGTAAATGAGTCTCGCGAATATGAATTTAAAAATTCAGATCTTGAAAAATTAAATTTATTAAAACGCTCAGAATTAAAATTCCATGTCATTAAAAAGAACAAATCTTTTGATGTTGAACTTGAAAAGGCTGATTTTTATAAAAGAGAATATGTTATAAATGTCAATTCGAACAGCTACACTGTCAAAATCTCCAATGATATAGATCAACTTATTAAAGAAATGGGCTTTGCCATTGGCTCTTCCATTAAAACAAACAGCATTAAGGCGCCAATGCCAGGAATCATTTTAAGTGTCAATGTTGAAGAAAATCAGGAAGTAAAAGAAGGAGAAACCTTATTGATTTTAGAAGCCATGAAAATGGAAAATGCCATTACAGCGCCAAAAGATGGCATTATCAAATCAATTTTTGCCAAAAGCGGCGAAACTGTCGAAAAAAGTGAATTGCTCATTGAAATGGCATAAGCCTTACTCAATCCAAAATAAATATTGAAACTGCCCAAAAAATTTAAACAGCATTAAAATGAAACGAGCCCAAAAAATTTTGATACACAAAGGAATGATTAATGGCGAACAGCATCTGTTACCGCTAAAAAATAAAATTTAAACAGATGAAAAAAATATTGGTTGCAAATAGAGGCGAAATTGCGATAAGGGTTATGAAAACCGCTCGCAAAATGGGAATTAAAACAGTGGCCGTTTATTCTGAAGCTGACAGAAATGCGCCCCATGTAAGGTTTGCCGATGAAGCAGTTTGCATAGGTGAAGCACCTTCCAATAAGTCATATCTTTCCATCGAAAAAATTATTAAAGCAGCTAAAAAATTGAATGTTGATGCCATTCATCCTGGCTATGGTTTTTTAAGTGAAAATGCCGATTTTGCAGAAAAAGTAGAGCAAAACAACATCATATTTATTGGTCCGAAATCGAATGCCATCAGAATTATGGGCAGCAAACTAGCTGCAAAAGACGCCGTCAGAAATTACGATATTCCTATGGTTCCGGGAGTTGACAGAGCAGTAACCGACCCAAAAGAAGCTGCAGAAATTGCTAAAGAAATTGGTTTTCCTATTCTTATTAAAGCTTCGGCAGGCGGTGGTGGCAAAGGAATGAGAATTGTTGAAAGCGAGAAAGACGTTGAAGAACAAATGAAACGGGCCATAAGTGAAGCGACTTCTGCTTTCGGTGATGGTTCTGTTTTTGTGGAAAAATATATTACTTCACCAAGACATATTGAAATTCAGGTACTGGCAGACAGCCATGGCAATATTTTACATTTTTTTGAAAGAGAATGCAGCGTACAAAGACGTCATCAAAAAGTTATTGAAGAAGCGCCTTCTTCAATTTTAACGCCCGAATTAAGGGCTAAAATGGGCGATGCAGCCATTAAAGTCGCAAAATCTTGCGATTATTTGGGTGCAGGAACGGTAGAGTTTTTAGTGGATGAAAATTTAAATTTCTATTTTTTGGAAATGAATACGCGCCTGCAAGTTGAACATCCCGTCACTGAATTAATTTCCGGCGTGGATTTGGTTGAGTTGCAAATTAAAATTGCCCGAGGCGAAGCCATTCCATTCAAACAGGAGGATTTAAAAATTAATGGGCATGCATTGGAATTGCGCGTTTATGCTGAAGACCCAATGAATAATTTTTTACCAAGTGTCGGAAATTTAAGCACGTATGAAATTCCCGTTGGAAATGGAATAAGGGTAGATAACGGATTTGAAGAAGGAATGGACATTCCTATTTATTACGATCCTATGCTATCAAAATTAATAACCTACGGAAAAACGCGTGAAGAAGCCATTCAATTAATGATTGACGCTATTGACAACTATAAAATTGAAGGCGTTTTTACCACTTTGCCTTTTGGAAAATTTGTTTGTGAACATGAAGCTTTTAGAACAGGAAATTTTGATACGCACTTCGTTAAAAATTATTACACCCCCAAACTATTGCAAAAAGGATTGGATCAGGAAGCAAAAATTGCGGCTTTGGTTGGACTGACTTTGTATTTAGAAGATCAAAAAAAAATAAGGGTGCCCAATTCTAATTAACCACATTTTTATTATGGAAACAAAATCAGAAAATTTAGCAAAAAAAATTGAACAGGCATATTTGGGAGGTGGGGAAATTCGTATAGATAAGCAACACACCAAGAAAAAATTAACAGCAAGAGAACGTGTTCAATATTTATTGGATGAAGGCTCTTTTGAAGAAATGGGTATACTTGTGACACACAGATCAACCGACTTTGGCATGGAAAAAGAACTCTATTTTGGAGATGGCGTTGTTACCGGATATGGTGCAATTCATGGAAGATTGGTGTATATATTTGCTCAAGATTTTACGGTTTTTGGCGGTGCTTTATCTGAAACTCACGCAGAAAAAATTTGTAAAATAATGGATCAAGCCGTTAAAGTTGGCGCCCCAATTATTGGATTAAATGATTCTGGTGGGGCAAGAATTCAGGAAGGCGTTAGATCATTGGGCGGTTATGCCGATATATTTTTCAGAAATGTTCAGGCATCTGGAGTTGTGCCGCAACTTTCCGCAATTATGGGGCCTTGTGCCGGTGGCGCAGTTTATTCTCCAGCCATGACCGATTTCACAATTATGGTTGAAAACACCAGTTATATGTTTGTTACCGGTCCCAATGTGGTGAAAACCGTCACCAATGAAGAAGTAACTGCCGAAGAACTTGGCGGCGCCAGTGCTCATTCAATTAAATCGGGTGTTACCCATATTACTTCGGTAAATGACATTCAATGTTTGGAAGATATTAAAACTTTATTGAGCTATATGCCTCAAAATAATAGGGAAACCACTAAAAAAATACCCTATGAATTAGGCGATGAAATAAGAGACGTGCTGGAAAATATCATTCCTGAAAATCCAAATAAACCTTATGATATGCACCAGGTGATTGGCGGTATTATTGATCAAGATTCTTTCTTTGAAATTCAAAAAGACTTCGCGGCAAATATTATTGTGGGTTTTGCACGTATTGCAGGCAGAAGTATAGGAATTGTTGCAAATCAGCCTATGGTTTTAGCGGGTTGTTTGGATGTAAACAGTTCCATAAAAGGTGCTCGTTTTACCCGTTTTTGTGACTGTTTTAATATTCCTTTATTAGTTTTGGTCGATGTTCCCGGATTTTTACCCGGAACCGATCAGGAATGGAACGGCATTATAAAAAATGGCGCTAAATTATTGTATGCCTTAAGTGAAGCAACCGTACCAAGAATTACCGTAATTACACGAAAAGCATATGGTGGCGCTTATGACGTGATGAACTCCAAACATATTGGAGCCGATATGAATTATGCGTGGCCAACTGCTGAAATTGCCGTAATGGGCGCAAAAGGCGCTGCAGAAATCATATTCAAAAATGAGATTATGGCCGCTGATGACCCTGAAGCAAAATGGAAAGAAAAAGAAGCTGA
>MGWK01000041.1:9955-89390 GCA_001800975.1 Flavobacteria bacterium RIFCSPLOWO2_12_FULL_35_11
CTGAATACGCCTACAAATTTGCGGATCCTTACAGAGCGGCAAGACGCGGATTTGTTGATGAAGTAATTTACCCGAAGAACACCCGAAGAAAATTAATAAAGGCGTTCCAAATGCTTGAAGGAAAAGAAGTAATCAGGCCAAACAGAAAACATGGAAACATTCCTTTATAAAAACTGATTTAATTAAAAAATCCCGAATATTTCGGGATTTTTTAATTTTATTATTCGAATTACCAATGCTATTATATGATTTCAGCCGACAATCCTCTTGTTAAAAGCTGTGTGCAGCGTGGCTTTAATTCTTCATATTCTCCTGTTTTTACAGCACATTTTCCTTTATAATGAACCAACAAAGCGCATTGTTCCGCCTGTTCTGCCGTATGGTCACAGATTTCAATTAAACAGTCAATCACAAAATCAAAGGTGTTCACATCATCATTAAACAAAATGATTTCATGCAAATTGACTTCTTTTTCAAGAACGTCTACACCCTCCTGTATTTTTCTTTTTGTGCTCATACTGCAAAAATAATCATTATTTTACATACTTCAAAGCAACCCAATTGTTTCGTTCAATTTGTTTATCCAATTTCAATCCGTATTTTGAAACTTCCGTATCAATAACAGGAATGTCTTCTTTGTAAAAACCGCTTAACAAAATTACGCCATTTTCATCCAAACAACTGGCGTAAACGTGCATATCATACAATAAAATATTTCTATTGATGTTGGCAATAATCACGTCATATTTTTTGTCTTTCAACAAAGAAGCATCGCCTTCATAAACCGAAATATGTTTACAATTATTCCGTTCCACATTTTCCAAAGAATTTTGATAACACCAATTGTCTATATCAATTGCGTCAATTGGTTTTGCACCTTTCATTTCAGCAAAAATTGCCAAAATTCCGGTTCCGCAACCCATATCCAACACTTTTTTACCGGCAACATCCAAGTCTAATAAATGCTGAACCATCATATGCGTGGTTTCATGATGCCCGGTCCCAAAACTCATTTTTGGCTCAATTACAATATCGTACTTCAGGTTCGGATTCTCGTGAAATGGCGCTCTAATACTTACCAAACCATCAACCTGAATCGGATTAAAGTTCTTTTCCCATTCAATATTCCAATTGGTTTGTTCAATTTCTCTCATTTCATAAGAAATCTGAAATTCACCTGATTTTAACACATAAATATCATCCAATACCTGCGAATTCCAATCGGTTTTCTGGATGAAAGCTTCAACGCCTTCTTCATTTTCAACAAAACTTTCAAAACCCACTTCGCCCAATTCGGCAATTAAAATTTCAGTTGCCGGTTCTTTCGGATTTACTTTGAAGGCGTACGATATGTAAATATTATCCATTAAATTGCGTCAATTATTGCTTTAAAATCGTCTATGTTTAACGCTGCACCACCAATTAAACCGCCATCAACATCAGGTTTTGAGAAAATTTCCTGTGCGTTTGAAGGTTTTACGCTTCCGCCGTATAAAATGGAAACTTCATCAGCCACATTTTCACCATATTTATCTGCAACAATTTTTCTGATAAAAGCATGCATTTCCTGCGCTTGTTCAGGTGATGCCGTTTCGCCGGTTCCAATTGCCCAAACTGGTTCGTAAGCTAAAATTATCTTTTTCCAGGCGCCTGCTTCTAAATGAAATAAGCCATTTTTAATCTGGCTTTCAACCACTTTAAAATGATTTCCCGCTTTTCTGTCGGCCAAAACTTCCCCAAAACAAAAAATAATTTCCATATTATTTGCCAAGGCTGTATCAACCTTTTTGGCCAATAACGCGTCTGTTTCCCCAAAATATTCCCTGCGCTCAGAATGGCCTAAAATCACGATATGCACGCCAACCGATTTTAACATAGTTGCAGAAATTTCGCCTGTAAAAGCGCCGTTTTTTTCAAAATGCATATTTTGAGCAGCCACTTCCACCTTTGTTCCTTTGGCTTTGCTCGCCACTTTTTGCAAATTCACAAATGCTGGCGCAACAATTACCCTTGTATTTATCAACGGTTGTTTTTTGATGCTTTTTGCGATTTTTTTAACCAATGATTTAGATTCATCTACATCATTATTCATTTTCCAGTTTCCGGCTACTATTTTTGCTCTCATATTTATTGTGTTTTATTCCTTTTTATCGACAAATTTAATCAATATTAAATTCCTTAAAAAAATTCAATTCACTATTGTGCGAATTCGTTTTCGTGTTGTTCGCTTATTTCAATCTTATTTTAGGATCCAGCAATCCGTAACTGATATCCACCAAAATATTGATAATGATAAACATCGTGGCAATCACCAAAACACTGCCCATAATAATTGGTAAATCCAAGGTGTTTAGCGCGTTTACAATTTCTTTTCCCAATCCATTCCAGTTAAAAATATATTCCACAAACACCGCGCCTGCCAACATAGAGGCGAACCATCCCGAAACTGCAGTAACGACGGGATTTAATGAATTTTTTAATGCGTGTGTTTTTATGATTTTATAAGTTGAAAGTCCTTTTGCCCGAGCGGTTCTTATATAATCCTGACTTAAAACTTCAAGCAAAGAATTCCGCATCAACTGAATAACCACCGCCAAAGGCCTGATTCCCAAAACAATGGCTGGCAATATTAAATTTTTCCATTGAATGTAAATGTTTTCGCCAAAATCGTCAACTTCATACAAACTTCCCGTCATATTTAAATTGGTGTACTTGTGCAGCACAAACCCAAAAAACCAGGCGAATAAAATGGCTGCAAAAAATGAAGGCACACTCATTCCCAAGGTGCTCAATATTGAAATAATCCGGTCGAAAAAAGTGTCTTTATACAAGGCCGAAAGGATTCCGAAAAAAATGCCTGTGATAATGGCAATCACAATGGCCGAAACCGCTAAAACAGCCGTATTTGGCAAAGTTTCTGCAATTACTTCCGATACATTTTGATCGTTTTTTTGAAATGATTTCCGCAGATAAGGAAACTTTATCACAACGATTTTTTCACCAGCGGAAAACAGTTGAGTATAGGAATATTTTTCGGCCGTTAAATAGGTGTAATTTGTTGGATTGGCGCTATGTATTGAAATAGGCGACAAATCGTTCAAATAATACAAATACTGTGTAGTTAAAGGCTGGTCAAATCCATATTTCACGCGAATATTTTGAAGTTGCTCCGCGTCTTCCCGTTGGTCCAACATCATTCTTGCCGGATCGCCAGGCAAAACATTAAAAAGAAAAAATATGACGGTAATTACGCCAAACAGCGTAAGAAATCCATAAAATATTTTATTTAAAATATAACTAATCAAGGTGCTTTATTTGGTAAACAAAGATAACTTAAAGTATTAAAATTACTACTTTTGTTAAATTCTTTATTTGAACGTATGAACAAACAAGCGCTTATTGCACAAATTCAACAAAAAAAATCATTTTTATGCATTGGATTGGATGTTGATTTAACAAAAATTCCAACACACCTATTGGCAGAAGAAGATCCTGTTTTTGAATTTAACAAACAAATTATTGACGCCACGCATCATTTGGCCGTTGCCTACAAACCAAACACCGCTTTTTATGAAGCTTACGGATTAAAGGGCTGGGCAGCGCTGGGAAAAACAATTGATTATCTAAATAAGAATTATCCTGAAATTTTCACCATTGCCGATGCCAAACGCGGCGATATTGGCAACACTTCAACGATGTATGCAAAAGCGTTTTTTGAAGATTTAAATTTTGATTCGGTAACTGTTGCGCCCTATATGGGAAGTGATTCCGTAGAGCCATTTTTGGCTTTTAAAAACAAAACCACCATTTTGTTGGCACTGACTTCCAACAAAGGCGGACTCGATTTTCAAGGTTTGAAAATAAACGGAAATGAGCTTTATAAAGAAGTGATAAAAACCGCACTCACCTGGAAAAATTCAGAAAACTTGATGTTTGTGGTTGGCGCTACAAAACCTACTTATTTTGAGGAAATCAGAAAAATTGTGCCCAATCATTTTTTATTGGTTCCCGGTGTTGGCGCGCAAGGCGGAAACCTGCAGGAAGTGTGTAAATACGGACTTAATAAAGATTGCGGATTGCTGGTAAATTCGGCAAGAAGCATTATTTATGCCAGCAATAGTTTGAATTTTGCAAAAGCCGCGCAATTGGAAGCCTTGAAATTGCAACAAGAAATGGCTTTGATTTTAAGTAAATAGCTAGTGGGTATTGTAAAAAAAAGCATTCATCAGAAAAAAATGGATAAAAGTAAATTTAAAATTAGACCTTGGGAAATGTCTGACATAGACAGCTTGGTCAAATATGCGAACAATTGGAATGTTGCAAAAAATATGACTGACAAATTCCCGCATCCATATACAGAAAATGATGGGAAAGCATTTATTGAATTTGCAACCAAAGTCGTCCCTATTCATCTTTTTGCAATAGACATTGATGGTAAAGCAATTGGGGGGATAGGAATTCATCCGCAAAATGACATACAAAGAAATAATGCCGAACTTGGTTATTGGTTGGCAGAACCATTTTGGGGACAAGGCATCATCAGTAATGCCATAAAACAAATGGTTGACTTTGCTTTTACTACTTATGACATTAACCGAGTATTTGCCATACCATTTGGGACAAATATTGCTTCACAAAAAGTTTTAGAAAAAAACAACTTTATTTTGGAAGGAAAATTTAACAAAGTTCTTATAAAAAATGGCGAATTGTTAGACGAACTAATTTATGCAATCAGACATGAAAATTGGAAAAAATAAGTAATGAAGATTATTAAAGACCAACTAGGAAGAGAATTTTCTGTTTCCAAAAATCCTAAAAGAATCATTTCACTGGTGCCTTCACAAACTGAATTGCTTTGTGATTTGAATTTAGAAAATGAGCTAATCGGAATTACAAAATTTTGCGTGCATCCTTATCATTTAAAATCGACCAAAACCATTGTCGGCGGCACAAAAAAAGTAGATTTCGATAAGATAAAAGCATTAAATCCTGATTTTATTCTTTGCAATAAAGAAGAAAATACCTACGATTTTCTTCCTGAACTGGAAAAAATTGCGCCCACTTATTTTTCCGATATTACCACTATTGAAGACAGTATCAATTTCATTTTTAGCTTAGGAACTGTTTTAAACAGAAGAACGGAAAGCAAAAATTTGGTTGAAAAAATAAACTTCAAACTCACCGATTTTAAAGAATTCATCAAAACAAAACCAACCCGAAAAGTGGCCTATTTTATTTGGGCAAAACCTTGGATGGTTGCAGGAAATGACACTTACATAAACCAAATGTTAGAACTAAACAAGTTTGAAAACATTTATCAAAATATGAGTCGCTATCCCAAAGTGGAAATTAATAAAATTCGCTATGAAGGAGATCCTGAAATCATTATTTTGTCTTCAGAACCATTCCCGTTTAAAGATGAACATGCGATGGAAATAGCTTCTTACACCAATCGTTCCATCACTGTATTTGGTGATGGAGAAATGTTTAGTTGGTATGGTTCCAGATTATTGCTAGCTTTTGATTATTTTAAAGCAATGCATGAAAAATTAGACAATCATTTTTAAATTTAGTCTTGCAACGCAAAAACTCGTTTCAACAAATCGGAAGTACGTTTGGCAAAATTCGCCCTAATTCCTCTTTCTTCAACTTCAACCATGGTGAAAACGCCTTTTAGGGCCTCGTTAGTAACATAATCCGTTAAATCTGGGTTTACGTCGGTGGTTAATGGCAAATTATTGTATTTTGTAATTAAGTCTGCCCAAATTTTATCGGCGCCCACTTTTTTAAATGAATTGTTGATAATTGGGTTGAACTTTTGGTACAATGCTGCTGAAGTAGCGCTTTTCAAATACAACGTAGCTGAATTTTTATCGCCCATTAAAATATTTTTTGCGTCTACAATTGTCATCCCTGTTATGGCATCAGTAAAAATAGGAATGGCTTCTCCAACTGCATCTTCTGCAGCTCTGTTCAACACTCTTAATCCATCGTCAGCCAAATTTGACAACCCGATACTTCTTAAAGTACGATCCACTTTTTGCAATTCGGCAGGAAGTAAAATTTTAACCATTTCATTTTTAAAGAATCCATCCTGAACAGCCAAAGTTGTTACCTGATTTGAAATCCCGTTTTGAAGGGCTTCCTTTAAACCGGCCGCAATTTGAAAATTAGTAAGTTCTCCATTTGGCAATTGATTAATTACCTGCTGCAATTCCGCACAAGCAGAAAGTTGAAATGCAACCACTGCCAAAATTATTCTTTTTAACATCCTGTTATTTTTTATTTTGATATTTACTTAAATTTAACGCTTGAAACTGTCGGTTTTCTTATCGTAGCCAAACGGACAATGTTTGCAGCCGCTTTTGCAGCAAAAGCCTCTTTTCAAATGGTATTTTTCCGTAAATACACGGTATCCATCTTCATTTATATAGTAATCTTCTTCGGAAGAAATTGGTTGTTCAAACATCATACTGCAAAAATAACTAAAAAACGTTCTGAAAATTCAGAACGTTTTTAAAATTCATAGGTTAAGACTTCGGTAAAGAAAATTATTTTATTCTTTTCCCGGAGGATATTGCGCCATAATTTCGGCTACAAATTCTTTGATTTTTTCTTCTTTTTTAGCAACATTTCCAGTAGCGGACAAAGCGCCGCTTCCGATTCCCTGCCAAGCCAATTCTTTTTTATTGGCATCAATTAAATCGATAAACAAAGTTCCTTCGGTGTATTTTGAAATCTGTGTTCCAAAATTTGGACCGTAATACCAAGGATGCCAGCCGTAATAAAAGTTGTTGTTGTTGTACACATCAACTTTCTGTGTCGATTTTGCAAAAATATTAACCAGCAAATCTGGTTCGTCCGATTTTGTAAACCCTTTTGCCAGCATTTCACTTTCAATGGCCTTTAGAATTCTTCGTTTATCTAAATCAGAAATTTCAGCTTTATCAATCCCTTTTTTATAAAAAGCGAATGTTTTATACTTAGAAAAATCGGCAGTAGTATCATAATCGGTTGTAACTCTAATGGAGCTGCAAGAAGCTACTAAAAAAATTAAAACTAGCGGAAGTAATTTTAAGGCTTTCATTTATATACAATTTTAATTATTAAAATAAATCTTTCAAGATTGCGTCATCAACTATATTAGGCAATGTCACTTTTAAATTTGGCTCAACTTCCATCGCTCTTTTTATGGCGAAAACAGCTCCTTCATTTCTCGCCCAATTTCTGCGTGCAATTCCATTATTTACATCCCAAAAAAGCATGCTTTTTAGACGCTTTTCGGCCTCTAAACTTCCATCAAGAACCATACCAAATCCGCCGTTAATTACCTCACCCCAGCCCACTCCGCCGCCGTTATGAATTGACACCCAAGTTGCTCCACGAAAACTGTCGCCAATCACATTTTGAATGGCCATATCAGCCGTGAATTTGGAACCGTCGTAAATATTTGAGGTTTCTCTGTAAGGCGAATCTGTTCCGGAAACATCGTGATGGTCACGTCCCAAAACAATAGGTTGTGAAATTTCTCCGTTTTTTATGGCATTGTTAAATGCTTCCGCAATTTTCATACGTCCTTCCGCATCGGCATATAAAATCCTGGCTTGGGAGCCAACCACCAATTTATTTTCCTGGGCGCCTTTTATCCACTGAATATTGTCGGTCATTTGCTGTTGAATTTCTGTTGGTGAATTTTTTCTGATTGCTTCCAAAACCTCACAAGCAATGGCATCCGTTTTTTCTAAATCGGCCGGATTTGCACTTGTGCACACCCAGCGAAAAGGTCCAAATCCATAATCAAAACACATTGGCCCCATAATATCCTGAACATAAGACGGATATTTAAAATCGATGCCGTTTTTGGCCATCACATCAGCTCCTGCCCTGCTTGCTTCCAATAAAAAAGCATTGCCATAATCGAAAAAATAAGTTCCTTTCGCAGTGTGTTTGTTGATTGCCGCAACTTGTCTTCTCAAACTTTCCTGTACTTTTTCTTTAAATAATGCAGGATTTTCCACCATCATCACATTGGATTCCTCAAAAGAAATTCCTGCCGGGTAATAACCGCCGGCCCAAGGATTGTGTAATGAAGTTTGGTCGGAACCTAAATCAACATACACATTTTCTTCTGCAAATTTCTCCCAAACCTCCACGATATTTCCTAAAAAAGCAATCGAAACCACTTCATTGTTTTCTTTGGCTTTTTTTACCCTTGCCGCCAATTCATTTAAATCGATAATTTTTTCATCTATCCAACCTTGCGATAAGCGAATTTCCGTAATTTTCGGATTCACTTCAGCGCAAACCGTAATGCAGCCGGCAATATTTCCGGCTTTTGGCTGCGCACCGCTCATTCCTCCCAAACCGGAAGTCAGGAATAATTTTCCAGCCAAAGGTTCACCATTTTTAGCAATTTTTAGGCCTGCATTTAACACGGTAATTGTGGTGCCGTGCACAATTCCTTGCGGACCAATATACATATAACTGCCGGCGGTCATTTGCCCGTATTGCGTTACGCCCAAGGCATTGTATTTTTCCCAATCGTTTTGTTTGCTGTAATTTGGAATCATCATTCCGTTGGTGACCACCACTCTTGGCGCATTGGCATTGGAAGGAAACAAACCCATCGGATGACCTGAATACATTATCAACGTTTGCTCGTTGCTCATTTCCGACAAGTATTTCATCGTCAATAAATATTGCGCCCAATTTTGAAAAACAGCGCCGTTGCCTCCATACGTAATCAATTCGTGAGGATGTTGCGCCACGGCTTCATCCAAATTATTCTGAATCATGTGCATAATGGCTTTTGCCTGAACAGAGTTTCCCGGATATTCGTTTATTGGCCGTGCATAAAACTGATAATCGGGACGAAAACGATACATATAAATACGTCCGTATTCTTTTAATTCCTCAGCAAATTCCTTAGCTAAAATAGTGTGGTGTTTTTTGTCAAAATACCGCAACGCATTTCTGATTGCGAGCTCTTTTTCTTCATTCGACAAAATATCCATGCGCTTTGGCGCGTGATTTATTGCTTTTTCGTAGGTTTTTTTTGAAGGCAATTCAGAAGGAATTCCTTGTTTTATCTGGTCTTGAAATGTCATTTTAATGCTATTTAACTTTACAAATTTACAATTATTTAAGAGAATTGCATCGGCGATTTTTTCTCGCAGTTCAACACTTGTTAAATTATATTTTTTATTATTTCTGCAAAAAATTTTAGACTTAACTCAGTTTAAATCGTTTTATAAAATTGATTATATTTGTTAGTATCGCATTAATCATTTTAACCATTATCATATGAAAATCTCTTTCCTAAAGCTATTTAGCCTATCCTTCTTATTTATGTTGATTTATAGCCCAATGTTGGCCATAGACACAAAAGACACCCGCTTGCTTTCTGAGCCGGCAATCAGTAAAAACAGTATCGCCTTCATTTATGCTGAAGACCTTTGGATCGCCAATAAAGATGGTTCCAATCCGAGACGACTCACTGTGGATGATGGCGTGGAATCGAATCCTGTTTTTTCGCCAGACGGCAGTATGATTGCTTTCAATGCGCAATACGACGGCAATACTGATGTGTATATTGTGCCAGTTTCTGGCGGTGTTCCTAAGCGGCTTACTTGGCATCCTTATAATGACTTGGTCAGGGGTTTCACGCCAAATGGCCAGCAAGTTTTGTTTAATTCTCAACGAAATACCTTTACCAACAGATATTCGCAACTATTTACCGTTGAAATTGCCAGCGGAAAAGTTACAACATTAGACATTCCCAACGCTTTTTGGGCTTCTTACAGTCCGGATGGCAATCAAATCGCATACACGCCAATAGCCGACAGGTTTAAGCAGTGGAAGCATTATCGTGGAGGCACCATGAGCAAAATTTGGATTTACGAGAATAGCAATCATGCCGTAGCCGAAATTCCAAAAGCAAAGGGCGGCAGTAACGATACACAACCGGTTTGGATTGGTAAAACTGTCTATTTCATAAGTGACAGAAATGGAGAATTTAACCTTTTTAGTTATACGCAAGACAAAAAAGAAGTCAAACAACTGACCGATTTTAAAGATTTTCCGATTATAAAAATTTCGGCTTCCGATGGTGAAATTATTTTTGAACAAGCTGGATACCTTCATCTTTTTAATGTTGCCAGCGGAAATACCTCAAGAATCAAAGTTGGTATCGCCACCGATTTATTGGAACACAGATCCAGATTTGTAACCGGAAATAATTATATCCGCAGTGCAAATATTTCTCCTTCCGGCGCTCGCATGGTGGTAGATTTTAGAGGAGAAATAATCACGATTCCTGCTAAAAAAGGCGACCCGTTAAACTTGACTAACACATCCGGAACACATGAAAAATACCCTGCCTGGTCAACCGACGGCAAACAAATTGCGTATTTTTCTGATGAAAATGGAGAATATGCGCTTCATATAAAAAATGCAAGCGGGGAAAGCACTTCGAAAATAATAGCTTTGAACGGTACTGGATTTTATGCGAACATTCATTGGTCTCCAAACAGCAAAAAAATATGTTTTGTGGACAATGGCCGAAACTTTTATTTGGTTGATATTGCCAGTGGAAAATCCACCAAGATTGCTACTGATGCTGTTTATGCCCCAGGCGCATTCCGTGAACTTTTTGGAAGTTGGTCGGCAGATTCTGGCTGGATAGCCTACACCATCATCACAGAAACTAATTTTGAGCAGGCTTATTTATATTCTATTACTGAAAACAAATCATATCCGGTTTCAGATGGTTTGTCAAGTGTTAGCAATCCTGTTTTTGACCCAAGCGGCAAGTATCTGTATTTGTTTGCTTCTACTGATGCCGGACCTGTAGTTAACTGGTTTGATTTATCCAATCAGGATATGGCAGCAAGCAATTCCATTTATTTGATTACACTTCAAAAAAATACGGTATCGCCTTTTGCCAAGGAAAATGACGTGGAGGAAACTGTTGATAAGAGCAAAGAAGAAGATAAAAAAGCAGATAAAAAGGATGAAAAAAAGGAAGATACAAATATTCCGCCGCTAAGCATTGATTGGGAAGGTATCACAAACAGAATTGTTTCAATTCCAATTCCTTCAGGCAATTACAGAAACCTGCAAGTACCAAAAGAAGGAGAATTGTATTATTTGGCGCAAGCTTCAAATGATGATAAAACAACGCTTCATCAATATGACCTCAAGAAAAGAAAAGGCGAGGCCATTATGCCTGCAGATGATTATATTATTGCAGCTAAAGGAACCAAAACACTTTACCAAATCAAAGATAAATGGGGAATTGCCGATACCGGAAAAAAACCGGAAGATGATGCAATTGTGAATACCGGTACCGTACAAGTAAAAATTGAGCCTCTTGCAGAATGGTCCAACATTTTTGATGAAGCCTGGCGTGTTAACAGGGATTATTTCTATGATCCTGGCATGCACGGTGCAGATTGGAATGCCATGAAAAAGAAATATGCAACTTTTCTCCCTCACTTATCGAGCAAAGGTGATCTATACCGGGTTATGGAGTGGATGTTTAGTGAATTGTCTGTAGGCCATCACCGTTTTTCCAGTACGGGCGACAGCATGAAAAAAGCCAAAAATATTGTTGGCGGACTTTTGGGCGCAGATTATGAAGTCATGAATAATCGGTACCGCATCAAAAAAATCTATGGCGGACTGAACTGGACTCCTGATTTGAGATCGCCGCTTACTGAACCTGGCGTAGATGTTAAAGTGGGTGATTACATTTTGGAGGTGAATGGCAAATCCGTTACGGCAAATGATAATTTCTTTAGCTTTTTTGAAAATACGGCTGATAAGTTAACTGTACTAACGGTCTCTTCAAACCCCAATATGACCAATTCAAGGAAAATTACGGTTACGCCAATAGCTTCAGAAATGACTTTACGCAACAGGGATTGGGTTGAAGGCAATATCAAAAAAGTGAATGATGCAACCAATGGGCAAGTTGCTTATGTTTATGTACCAAATACAACCACACAGGGTCATGAATACTTCAAGCGCTATTTCTTTCCGCAAGCAAATAAAGCAGCAATAATTATTGACGAACGTTTTAATGGCGGCGGCCAGTTGGCAGATTATTATATCGATATTTTAAAACGTCCACTGCAATCGTACTGGAGTTATCGATACGGAAAAGACCAGAAAGCGCCTAACGCTTCCATACAAGGTCCAAAAGTTTTGCTAATTGATGAAACTGCCGGTTCCGGAGGCGATTACTTCCCTTATTTGTTCAGAAAAAATGATTTGGGCACCATTATAGGAAAAACCACCTGGGGAGGCTTGGTAGGTATTTTAGGATATCCGGAGTTTATTGACGGCGGGATTGTTACCTCACCAAACTTGGCTTTCTATGATGAAAAAGGATTTGGTATAGAAAATGAAGGTGTTGCACCGGATATTGAAGTTGAACAATGGCCTGCGGAAGTTATTCAGGGAAAAGATCCCCAATTGGAAAAAGCCATCGAAGTTGTTTTAGAACAGTTGAAAGCCAATCCTCCAAAAAAGATGGAAACGCCGCCCTATCCTATTAAAACAAAAAATTAAATAATTGATTTAGAATATTTTAAGATTATAATTTAAACAGAATGGTATGGCAAATCAACTTTGAGTTGTTGTCATACCATTTTTCATAAATGGCCTTTATGAAATTCGCATCATTTTATTTTTCCTCGTAATTCATAAATCTTACGTAATTTGGTTTAATTTTTGAACTTAATTTTTAATATGATTCTCGTTTTTAAATATATCATTCCGAAGAACTATTCCGGATTAACTATTTTCCCTTTTATCTTCTTAAGAAATAAGAAAAGCATCAACGATGCCTTGTTTTTAAACCACGAAAAAATTCATTTAAAACAGCAGGCAGAATTGCTTTGGATTTTCTTTTTTGTTTGGTATTTCATTGAATATGTTATTCGATTTTATCAATATAAAAACCATGAATTCGCCTATAAAAACATCAGTTTTGAAAAAGAAGCTTATAAAAATGAGCAGGATTTAAATTATTTAGAATCAAGAAAAACGTTTGATTTTTTGAAGTATTTATAGCTTTTTTATTCATTTTTTGTGCTTTATGCTGCTTTTTTGATTTTGTGTTTGATTTTTATCAACAGAAACATTCTACAATTAAAACATCAAAAACCGCCGATTAAACAATACTTATAAATTTTTGTAAATTGCGGCATACAATTAAATATAAAATGGATACAATTACACCTTATAAACCAAAAAATAAAGTTAGAATAGTTACAGCCGCTTCTCTTTTTGACGGTCACGATGCCGCCATCAATATTATGCGAAGAATTATTCAGGCTACCGGCGTTGAAGTGATTCATCTGGGGCATGACAGAAGTGTTGAAGAAGTGGTAAATTGTGCCATTGAGGAAGATGCAAACGCTATTGCGATGACTTCCTACCAAGGCGGACATATAGAATATTTTAAATATATGTACGATTTGCTTCAGGAAAAAGGCGCGCCTCAAATTAAAATATTTGGCGGCGGCGGCGGTGTAATTCTTCCTGAAGAAGTGAAGGAATTGGAAAATTATGGCATTTCAAAAATTTATTCCCCAGATGACGGCAGAAGCATGGGTTTGCAGGGAATGATTAATGATATGATTTCACTTTGCGATTTCCCAACAGGTGAAATTGTTGATTTTTCAGTTACCGATTTGGCGAAAAAAAATCCGATGCAATTGGCGATAGCCATTTCTGCCGCTGAAAATTTCTCGGAAAAACACATCTATTTCATCAGCAAAATTAAAACGGCAGCAAAAAAATCGGAAACGCCGGTTTTGGGAATTACAGGCACTGGCGGATCAGGAAAATCGTCTTTGGTTGATGAATTGGTGAGAAGATATTTAAAAGATTTTCCCGAAAAAACAATCGCTATTGTTTCGGTTGACCCTTCAAAAAGGAAAACTGGCGGTGCTTTATTAGGCGACAGGATTAGAATGAACTCCATAAAAAACGATCGTGTTTATATGCGTTCCCTGGCCACGCGCCAATCCAATTTGGCCTTATCAAAACACGTGAGCATTGCCGTTGATATCTTAAAAGTTGCCAATTTTGACATGGTGATTTTAGAAACTTCGGGCATTGGACAAAGCGATACCGAAATTTTAGACCATTCTGATGTTTCTTTGTATGTGATGACCCCAGAATATGGTGCCGCAACGCAACTGGAAAAAATTGATATGATTGATTTTGCCGATGTTATTGCGCTCAATAAATTCGACAAACGCGGTGCTTTGGATGCTTTGCGCGATGTAAAAAAACAATACCAGCGCAACCATAATTTGTGGGAGAACAGTGTAGATTCAATGCCAGTTTACGGTTCCATCGCTTCTCAGTTTAACGACCCGGGAACCAATGAATTGTATCAGGTTCTTATCAAAAAAATTAGCGAAAAAACAGGCACGCATTTTAAAAGCACTTTTGAAGTTTCTGATAAAATAAGCGAAAAACAATATATTATTCCGCCAAACCGAGTGCGTTATTTGTCGGAAATCACCGAAAATAACAGGGCTTACAACCAAAACGCGAAAAAACAAAAACAGATTGCACAAAAGTTGTTCGGAATTTATAAAACTATTTGTTCCGTAGCAAGGGTTTCGGTTGAAACTGAATTAACGCATTTAACTAAAATTGGCGTAAATGAAGAGCAGATTTTGAAATTGGCCAAAAATGATGTTGACACCCAATTTCTGTCGCTTTTGTTCAAAGAATTTGCCCGTGTAAAAATGGATTTAAATCCTTACAACTGGGAACTCATTTTAAATTGGGAAGCCAAAAAACAATCCTATAAAAATGAAGTTTTTACTTTCAATGTTCGCGGAAAAGAATTAAACATAAAAACACACAGCGAATCTTTATCACACACGCAAATTCCTAAAATTTCCCTGCCAAAATACGAGGCTTGGGGCGATTTATTGTTGTGGACTTTGGAAGAAAATGTTCCCGGTGAATTTCCTTATACCGCAGGGTTGTTTCCGTTTAAAAGAACAGGCGAAGATCCTGCAAGAATGTTTGCCGGCGAAGGCGGACCGGAGCGCACGAACCGACGTTTTCATTACGTGAGTTTGGGACTTCCGGCAAAACGTTTATCAACCGCATTTGATTCCGTGACTTTATACGGAAACGATCCGCACAGCCGACCTGATATTTATGGGAAAATTGGAAATGCAGGTGTTTCCATTTGCTGTTTGGATGATGCCAAAAAATTGTATTCAGGCTTCGATTTAACAAACGCAATGACTTCGGTTTCTATGACCATTAACGGTCCTGCACCAATGATGTTGGCATTTTTCATGAATGCGGCGATTGACCAAGAATGCGAAAAATATATCACAGCCAACGGACTTGAAAAGGAAACTAAAGAAAAAATAAAAGGCATTTTTAAGAAAAAAGGCATTGCGCGTCCGCAATATCAAGGCGAATTGCCAGAAGGAAATAACGGATTAGGTTTACAATTGTTGGGTGTTACCGGAGATGAAGTTTTACCACTTGAAATTTATAAAAAAATTAAAACTGAAACCATCGCCAAAGTCCGTGGAACGGTACAAGCCGATATTTTAAAAGAAGATCAGGCGCAAAATACCTGTATTTTTTCCACAGAATTTGCTTTGCGTTTGATGGGTGACGTTCAGGAATATTTTATTGCCAATAACATCATCAATTTTTATTCGGTTTCCATTTCAGGATATCATATTGCAGAAGCCGGCGCCAACCCAATTTCGCAATTGGCATTTACCTTGGCAAACGGATTTACCTATGTGGAATATTATTTGTCGAGAGGCATGGACATTAATGAATTCGGACCGAATTTATCATTCTTCTTTTCCAATGGCGTTGATCCGGAATATGCAGTGATTGGAAGAGTTGCCCGCAAAATTTGGGCGAAAGCCATGAAAGAAAAATACGGTGCCAACGCAAGAGCCCAAATGATGAAATACCACATTCAAACTTCGGGAAGAAGTTTGCATGCGCAGGAAATTGACTTTAACGACATCCGCACAACGTTACAGGCTTTGTATGCCATTTACGACAATTGCAACAGTTTGCACACCAACGCTTATGACGAAGCAATTACCACGCCTACTGAAGAAAGTGTGCGCAGAGCAATGGCTATTCAGTTAATTATCAACAAAGAATTGGGCTTGACCAAAAATGAAAATCCGATTCAGGGTTCCTTTATTATTGAAGAATTGACCGATTTAACGGAAGAAGCCATTTACGCCGAATTTGACAGAATTACAGAACGCGGCGGTGTTTTAGGTGCAATGGAAACCATGTACCAACGCAGTAAAATTCAGGAAGAAAGCTTGTATTATGAGACCTTAAAACACAATGGTGCATTTCCAATTATTGGCGTAAACACGTTTTTAAGCAGCAAAGGTTCCCCAACTGTCTTGCCACAAGAAGTTATCAGGGCCACCGAAAAAGAAAAACAATACCAAATCACGGTGGTTGAAAACTTAAACAAAGCAAATGCTTCCGCAGTAAAAGAGCATATTGCCTTATTAAGACAAAAAGCCGTGAATAACGAAAATATTTTTGAACAATTAATGGAAGCCTGTAAAGTGTGTTCTATCGGACAAATTACCGACGCTTTGTTTGAAGTTGGCGGGCAGTACAGGAGAAATATGTAGGTAAATTGGTTGTGGTTGTTTCAGGTTTCATGTTTCAAGTTTGTCAATTGTCGATAACCAAATAACGTTGACCGAATTTGATATATTAAAACTTTAGCAATAGTGGCAAGATATTTAGGGTTTTCCCTTCTGATGTTTTAGCTTCTCAAGCATTTCTTCCATTTTTTCGTGCACTTTATTGATTGCTTTCAGCGGGCGAATCATCACTTTGAAACTGATGATTTTATCGCCATCATTTAGTTCAATCATGTCTACGCCGTTTACCGTTACGCCATCAATCAAGGTGGCAAATTCCAAGATAAATTGCTTTTTGTCAATGACTTGATTCACATACCTAAAATTAGAATTTTCACCGCCAAACACTTCCAATGCCGCCATTAAATATAATTTGGTAATTTGCTTTCCTTCCTGAGGTGCCCAAACAATTGGTGAATAAAAAATCACCTCATTTGCCAAAAGTTCGTCCAGTATTTTAGGATTTTTGGTGTCTAAAAATGTATGCCAGTTTTTTAAGGATGCGTTCATATTATTATTTGATGTTTTTTATATTTTCTGATTGCTGATTGTTTAAAAGGATTACAAACCATCATTATCAGTTAAATTATTAAAATATTATGCCTCTGGATTTTTTGGTTCTTCATTCATTTTCAGGATTTCATTTTCTGTTGGTGGCGCAAAATTTCCGTGTTCGTCAAATAGTTCATCAAATTCCGGATTATGTGAAAACACAAATTTTTCGACTCACAAATTTATGCCAACGAGTTGTTTGCACTCATTATTTAAACAATCTTTGGTCAAATGAAAAACCATAAGAATTTACAATTTCAATAAGTTTAAAATCCTTGTGAAAAGGATTAAGTAGGTAATTGACGTCGCCTTTTACCACTGCCGACGGAACGCTTAGCACACAATAATTATTTTGACGCATAAAATCATCCCCAATTTTTTGGGTGGGCGAAATGTGCGGAAATAAATCCCAACCAGAAGGAAGGTCTCCAGGGTCTATTTTTTCAATTTCTATGGTATCCGGAATATGAATTTCAAGCATTAAATAATCATTTGGAATGAGCGCCAAATTTAAATGAACAGCCACTTCAGCCATTGCCAATGCACGGCTGCTTGCACAGTAAATTATTTCCGTTCCTTTAGAATTCCATCGATTGGCAGACAAAGAAGCGCCTTTTCCCGACAGCTCATTTGAATATTTTTTTCTGGACAATCTAAAAACTTTCATTATACAAATATCCCATGGTCAATTCTATTTAACTCGCTCATAACCATTTCTTTACCGTAAGAGTCTTTTAATAACTCAAAGGGTTTTAGGTTGCCTAATGCCAATGAAGGCGCATTTAGCCAACTGTAAAATTGGTCATTTGAGTCAAAAACATCGTTGCCCAAATTGGTTACTTCCGCAAGTTCAATAATTTTTTCAGAGTGGATAGGCTTAAAAACAAACTCACTTTCCTTTTTGTATCGTTGCAGCGATTTTGTGGAGATGTCAAGAAAATTGGCCCAATCATTCTCAGTAAATGGGGTGATGTCTTTTATCAATTTAAAAAGGGAATAAGGAATTCCGGATCTAATTGATTTTACGATGAGCATTCTGTCAGTAAAGAATTTTTTGTAGGTAACGTTTTTACTGTAGACCTTTGTTTTTCCGCTTAGTTCAATTTTTTTTAAATAAGTATTTAAAGCTTTGTTTATTTGAACATCGTTATTTTCTGCTAATTCAACCATAATATTGACATTTGTCCTCAAATATAAGACAAATGTCTGATAAATTCAAAATATTGACAATTTTAATTTTGATAACATAGTGTGTGCTAACAAACAAAACAAATTAAGGCTACTGAAAATATAAACACAAATGCACGAATTTTAATAACAATCAAGATAAATTAAGCCTCTGTATTTTTTGGCTCATCATTTATTTCCGGGATTTCGATTTCGGTTGGTGGCGCAAAATTTCCGTGTTCATCAAATAGTTCTTCAAATTCCGGGTTATGGGAAAACACAAATTTTTCGGCTTGCGGGCCCGTTTTTTTGAAGATGAATGCGAAAATAAACCCGACCAAAAAACCGGATGAATGGCCTTCCCAAGAAATTTCTTCCTTTATCGGGAAAATGTACCAAATCATACTTCCGTATAAAAAAACCACAATTAATGAAACTGCAGCCAAGCGATAATATTTCCGGAAAATGCCGCTAAAAAAAATAAAACTCACCAAAAAATAAACAACGCCGCTGGCGCCAATATGATAGGACGGACGCGCAAAAGACCAGGTTAAGAGTCCGGTTAAAAAAATTCCCCACAACAAAACTTTTGTGGCAATGCCTTCATAAAAATAATACAAACTTGCCAGCATCACCAATAATGGAATGGAATTGCTGAACAAATGTTCAAAACTGCTGTGCAAAAAAGGCGAAAAAATGATGCCGCGCAAACCAGTTAATGTTTGCGGATAAATGCCGTAACGATTAAAATTATTTCCAAATTTTATTTCAAGAAAGTACAAAAGCCAAATTGAAAAAACGGCAATAACAGGAATGATGATAAATTTTTTAGAGAATATGGATTCGCTTTTTTGCATTTACAAATTAAATTTTGAATGGATGAATTTATTAAAATTTTATGTCAATTTACAGCTAGACGATAAAAATTAATTAGTTTTCATTTTTAATTCTAACCGCATTAGGGATAGCAGTGATATCCTTTTTTATTTTTCATAAAAAAGATTTAACGAATAGCCCGACACAAATGTAATGCAGTGTAATGCCCAATAAATTTTTATGCTTATTTTTACGCTATGAATGAGCCATTAGCCGAACGCATACGTCCGAAAACCTTAGATGATTACATTAGCCAACAGCATTTGGTGGGGAAAACCGGTGCGTTGACCGAGCATATTAAGCGTGGCATTATTCCGTCTTTGATTTTTTGGGGACCTCCGGGAATTGGGAAGACCACGCTTGCCAACATCATTGCAAAAGAATCCAAAAGGCCTTTTTATACGCTGAGCGCCATAAGTTCGGGTGTTAAAGATGTACGCGAAATTATTGAAAAAGCCAAGCAAAGCGGCGGATTGTTCACCGAAAAAAACCCGATTTTATTTATTGATGAGATTCACCGTTTCAGCAAATCGCAACAAGATTCGTTGCTGGGCGCGGTTGAAAAAGGCTGGGTAACGTTGATTGGCGCAACCACCGAAAATCCGAGTTTTGAAGTGATTCCCGCATTGTTGTCGCGTTGCCAGGTTTATGTATTGAATTCTTTCAGCAAAAAAGATTTGGAGGATTTACTGCAACGCGCTTTAAAAGAAGACGCTTATATTTCCAAAAAAAATATTATTGTTGAAGAAACCGAAGCTTTGTTGCGGGTTTCGGGGGGCGATGCGCGAAAATTATTGAATATTTTTGAATTGGTGGTGAACACTGAAAAAGAGCCGATAAGAATCACCAATGAACTGGTGCTCTCCAAAATACAAAAAAACACGGTTTTGTATGACAAGACCGGCGAACAACATTATGACATTGTTTCGGCCTTTATAAAATCTATCCGCGGAAGCGATCCAAATGCTGCAGTTTACTGGCTGGCGCGAATGATTGAAGGTGGCGAGGACGAAAAATTCATTGCGAGAAGAATGCTCATTTTGGCTTCGGAAGATATAGGAAATGCGAATCCGACCGCTTTGATTTTGGCCAATAACACGTTTCAGGCGGTGAATATTATCGGTTTTCCAGAATCACGAATTATTTTGAGCCAATGTGCCATTTATTTGGCAAGTTCGGCAAAAAGCAACGCCTCGTATGAAGCCATTGGAAAAGCGCAAACCATTGTAAAAGAAACGGGAGATTTATCGGTGCCGCTGCATTTAAGAAATGCACCAACAAAGCTGATGAAAGAATTGGATTACGGCAAAAACTACAAATATGAGCACAGTTTTGAAAACAATTTTGCCGAGCAGGAATTTTTACCCGATGAAATAAAAAACACAACAATTTATGAACCCGGCAACAATGCCCGCGAAAATACCATCAGGGATTTTTTGAAGAAATTGTGGAAGGGGAAATATAGTTATTAATTTCCTATCCCCAGCCCTTTCCTTAGGAAAGGGAGTTCGATTTGATATTCATAAAATATTTAGTTTTTTAATACAATTGGCAAAGTAAACTCCGTTGAAACCGGAATCGCTCTTTCTATTGCCGGCTGCAAGGTTGGCAAATTTTGAAGGCTCACTTTTACAATGCTGTCAAACTGAGGGATTAACTCACTGATTTTAGCCGATTTTTGAATATTCGACAAGGTTGTTTTTCCAAATGAATCTATTTTTAATTTCACCAAAATAGTGTCGTTAATGCTATCCGTAACACTAAATTCAAATTCTTTTAAAGAAGCATAAATATGTTGGGACATTTCCATTTGGAAGCAAATCTGTTGCTTTTCTTTGGAAGGAATCTCGGCACAATTTGGAAAAAGCGGATAAGAATCTACCGAATTAAAATCAACTATCGTATCAATTTTTTGTATGGGTTCACGTTTTGTGTGCTGCTCAATATAAGAACAGGACAACACCAAAATTGAACAAATTAATAGGGTGAATAATTGTTTTAACATCACTGTTTATTTCAAAAAGTGAAAATACAACATTTTCTGTTAGTCAACAATTTCACCTTCAATAAAGTATTGTTTTTTTATTTCTTTAATTCTGCCTTCAACATAAGCTGTCATTATATTATCGTTGCTGTTAAATTTTTCAAAATAGCTTTTATAATGTTTTAATGCAATTTTTTTATCTTTAAAATAGGCATCAGAAGTTACGGCCAACTCGAATAATGCTTTATAATTCTTATAATTATTTTTATGGGATTTCTCAAAATTTTCAATGGCTGCCTGTAAATTATCCGCTTCTTTTGAAATAATTCCGAGCAAATAGTATTGTTTATCTATATCTGGTTTTACACTTGATATTGATCGGTGTAAATAAAATGACGCCATTTTATTATCCTTTTTATCATAATACAAACTAGCTAAACGATATAGGATTTGGGAATCATCAGGATCAAGTTTTATGGCATTTCTAAAATATTTTTCAGCTAGTTCAAAATCTTGTAAATTATAATAACACATGCCAAACATTTCATAGATTTGGACAGAACTAAAATTTAAACTGTCTAATTTTTTTAAATAGGTTAATGCGCCATTAAAATCCTTTAAAAAATACAACTCATTGGCTTTTAGCTGATTAAAATTTAAATTATTAGAATCTATTTTTAAACCTTTATCAATAAATAAGGAAGTAGAGTCTTTAAACTTCAATGCCTTAAAAAATTGCGCCAATCCAAAAATACTTTTAATATGCAGCGTGTCTAAATTATAGGCATCTAAATAACGCTGCCCCATTTCTGAATGTTTATTTTGTTTTTCTAAAGATTCGGCTAATTGGTATGGATAATTAGGATTAACAGTATCCATTTTCATTAAATAACGGTATATTTTTTCTGCTTTTTCAACTTGGTTTAATGACAAATATAATTTTCCTAAACTATTGGCAACCAATAAATTTGAAGTGTCTTTTTCGATGAGCGATTCGTAGGTTTCAACAGCTTTTGATGTAAACCCTGTTGATGCAAACAATTGCGCCAGTTTTACTTTTAGCGATTCATTGGTGCCAAATTCCAATGCTTTGTTTAAACACGCTAAAGCTTTGGTATCACTACCAATTGATTGATAAATACTAGCCGATTTTTCAAATATCAAAAAAGTTTTTGGGACTGTGTTCTCTAACAAAGTCAATGCCTTTTGATAGTTTCCTTCCACCAACAAACTATCCACAACTACAAAAACCGAAGATTGCGCTTCGGTTTTGAGAATTGTAAATAATAAACTAATTACAATAAAAATCTTTTTCATAACATTTTTTATTTATTCTACTTTAAAAGCAATGGGTAAGGCATATTTTACGCCAACTGCATCTCCTTTGTGTTTTCCTGGTTTCATTTTAGGAAGCAAATTTATCACTCGTGTTGCTTCATCAGCTAAACTTTGGTGTGGTCCTCTTGCTTGCACATCAGTAATATTTCCTTCTTTGTCAATTTCAAACATTACAAATATTTTTTTTATACCTGCCATCAATCCTAATCCTTTTGCTAAGTCTGAATTGAAATTTGCTGCAACATGATTTGTTATATTTTCTTGTAAACAAGTTCTTAATTCTTCTTGTGTTCCTTCACAACCAGGAAAAACAGGAACATTTTCAATAATTGCAAAAGGAACGGAGCCATCGTTTTCAACCTCAATTTTATCACCAACTTTCTTGAAATGATTGGTTTTCATAAAAAAAACTCTATCTCCATTAGCATCTATTACAAGACTCATTTCAATTTTTTGATTTTCAATATTTTTAAATTTATTAAAAACTTCCTTTTCTTTTTCTGTATATTCTTCAACAGGAACTACTTGTCCAGCTAAATGTGTTCCTGTAAATAAAATAAATCCATTTTCTGCTCTAAAATACTTTCCTTCTGAAGGAATATTTTCTTCTTTTAAAGCATTTTCAACCTGTTCAATATTTGCTTGAATATCATCTGAGCAAGACACATAAACCAACATCGCCAACAATAAAGGCGCTATTAATAAATACTTTAACTGTTTCATTTTTTGTGATTTTTCTTTTGTGATCATAATAATTCTTTTTTTGATTAATGAATGTTTAAAAAATTGATTGATAAATGAAATGTTTTCCACATTAAAAGTTTCTGCCAATAACTTATTGAAATAAGATTTTTTATTGGTTTCTTTAACCACTTCGGCATCCGAAATGTATTCGTGCAACAAGGTGATTCGCTTTTGATATACGTAAACAATTGGGTTAAACCACAGCACAATTTTCAAAAATTCAAAATAAAGTAAATCTAAAGTGTGTTTATGTTTGCAATGAATCAACTCATGTTGAATTATTTGCAAATCCTGATTTTCCAATAAATTATTGTTGATAAAAATATAGTTGAAAAACGAAAAAGCAGCTTGTTTTTCATCAAGAACAATTAGTGTGTAATTGTCTTTTTTAATGCTTTTACTAGTGTGGATTAGTTTTAATATTTTGGTCAGCCGAACTAAAAATAAGATGAAAAATAAGCCCATTCCCACATAAAAAATAATGGTTGAAGCAGCAAATATAATTTCCAGCGAGGTGTTTTCTTCGATATAAACTTGTGGATTTATAACCACTTCCGGCAAATATACTATATAGTCTTGCGGAACCGTTTTCTGAAAACTTTCAATCTTCAGCAATGGAATAATAAATGACAAAATTGGTGTTGCCAACAAATAAATTCTATTCCATTTAAAGAATGTTTCCTTTTGCAAAAACAAATCATAAACCGCCAAAAACAAGGTTTGAAAAAGTAGCAGTTGAATTATGTAATTAATCATCGCCCTGTCTTTTTATCGTTAATAATTTTTAATATGGTATCCAATTCTTTAAAATCCACCTCATTTTTATTTACAAAAAATGAAACCATACTTTTAAAAGAACCTCCAAAATATCCATCTACAATTTTTTGTAAACTTTGGTTGGTGTAAATCGATTTTGAAACCAGCGGAAAATAAATATAACCTCTTCCCTTTGCTTTATGTGAAACAAAATCCTTGGTTTCCAATATCCTTATGATGGTGGAAACTGTATTATATGCTGGTTTAGGTTCGGGCAATTGGTCTATAATCTCTTGCACGGAAGCTTCTTCCAACTCCCATAAAACCTGCATAAATTGCTCTTCTGCCTTTGTTAATTGTTTGTCCATTTTTTTCAACTAAATTTTTAGTTCAACAATACAAATATAACTAAATATTTAGTTTAAACTAATTTTTTAGTTAAAAAATAAAAAGTATTAAATTGTTAACTTTCAAATTCGACATTGAAATCTTAGCTTATGGATATTTTACTGCTCATCGTCGGATTTTTAATTGTGCTAACGGGCATTCTTGGTTCAGTTTTACCAGTTTTGTCCGGACCGTTGGCCAGTTGGGTTGGACTGCTCCTGCTCTATTTGACAAAAGCAATTCCAATTGACTGGACTGTTTTAGGAATTACTTTAGGCATTGCCATATTGGTTTCCATTATAGATTATGTGCTGCCAATACTTGGAACAAAAAAATTCGGCGGCAGCAATTATGGCGTAAATGGTGCTATGGTTGGACTTATTTTCGGAATTTTTTTCGGTCCGTTAGGGATTATTGCTGGTCCGTTTTTGGGTGCTTTTTTTGGCGAACTCATAAAAGATCATAAAGATTCTAAGAAAGCATAAAAGCGGCTGTTGGTTCGTTTATCGGATTTTTATCTTCAACTTTGCTAAAATTGGCAGTTTGCCTGGTGTTTGCAGGAATGTATATCGCAACTTTTTGGGAATATAAGGATGTTTTCTTCAGTTTTAATTAATTGTAAAATAGATTGATTGTTCACTAAAAGAATAATGACTTGAGGTTTTCCCCTTCGGGGAAATGTCTGCCAAAGCAGACAATGGGGAATAAAAAAAGCGTCCCGGAATTCGGGAAGCTTTCCATTGGTTTAAAAAACCTTGGCGTTAAAAACGCCAAAACAACACAACTGAATCGCCAACACAGCGATACGCAAATATATTAATTTTTATTTGATTTCAAATTCCAAACACTTTTTCTTTCTAAATTGCCTATTTTTCTGAATTGATTGTATCTTTGCACCCTATCAACAAAAAGTAATTATAAAACACCTTGAAATGCAATTATCGCCACTTGAAATAATAAGAAGAGAATCCTTGCAAAAGTTACGCGAATTGGGCATAAACCCTTATCCTGCTGAAGAATTTAAAACCACCACAACCATAAAGGAAATCTTGACAAACTTTGAGGGTTTTGAAGGTAAAGAAGTTGTTTTGGCTGGAAGAATGATGAGCAGAAGAATTATGGGAAAAGCCTCTTTTGCCGAGTTAAAAGATGCCAGCGGAAGAATGCAAATTTACATCAACCGTGATGAAATTTCATCTGATGCTGAAGGAACAATGTACAACACCGTATTCAAAAAATTATTGGATATGGGCGATATTATTGGCATTAAAGGCGAAGTTTTTAAAACGAAAGTTGGTGAGGAATCTATAAATGTAAAGGAGCTTACGGTGTTGTCAAAAAGTTTGCGTCCGCTTCCTGTGGTTAAAACGGATGCTGACGGAAAAGTGCACGATGCTTTTTCTGATGCCGAGTTAAGATATCGCCAGCGTTATGTGGATTTAATTGTTAACGATCACGTAAAAGAAACTTTTATAAAACGCACAAAAATTACGAATTCCATCCGCGATTTCTTCAACAAACGCGATTATTTGGAAGTGGAAACACCAATATTACAGCCAATTCCGGGTGGCGCTGCTGCACGTCCTTTTAAAACGCATCACAATGCCTTGGATATGCCTTTGTATTTGCGAATTGCCAACGAATTGTATCTAAAAAGGTTGATTGTTGGCGGATTTGATGCTGTTTATGAGTTCTCCAAAGATTTCAGAAATGAAGGAATGGACAGAACCCACAATCCCGAATTTACCGTGATGGAATTGTATGTGGCCTACAAAGATTACCATTGGATGATGAATATGACCGAGGAGCTGCTGGAAAAAGTTGCGATGGACAGCAATGGAACCACCGAAGTTAAAATAGGTGAAAATATGGTGAGTTTTAAAGCGCCTTATCCAAGAGTGCCCATTTTGGAAGCCATAAAAATACATACCGGTTTTGATGTTGCCGGAATGGATGAAAATTCCTTGAAAGAAGTTTGCAAAAAAGTGGGTGTTGCCGTTGATGAAACGATGGGCGTTGGTAAATTGATTGATGAATTATTCGGATCAAAATGCGAACACCACTATATTCAGCCAACATTTATTACCGATTATCCGAAAGAAATGAGTCCGCTCACCAAAGAGCACCGTTCCAATCCGGCCTTAACCGAGCGTTTCGAATTGATGGTAAACGGCAAGGAATTGGCAAATGCCTATTCTGAGTTAAATGACCCGATAGAACAACGCGAACGTTTTGAAGAGCAGTTAAAATTAACCGAAAAAGGCGATGACGAAGCGATGTTTATTGACCAGGACTTTTTGCGCGCTTTGGAATACGGAATGCCACCAACATCGGGAATTGGCATTGGGATTGACCGTTTGGTGATGTTTATGACCAACAACAGTTCCATTCAGGAAGTTTTGTTTTTTCCGCAGATGAGACCAGAAAAAAAAGCGGTTGAAATGAGCGAGGATGAAAAAGCAATTTTCAACCTATTAAAAACGAATTCCCCAATGCTGTTAAACGACTTAAAAACACAATCGGGCTTCAGCAATAAAAAATGGGACAAAACCATTAAAGATTTGACCAAGAGAAACTTAGCGAAAATAAACAACACAGAAGAAGGTTTGTTTGTTGAGCTGGGGAAATAAAAAAAACAGCTTGATTTAATTTATCATTTCAACATAAATAAAAAAGGAATTGCTTAACTGCAGTTCCTTTTTTTGTTGAAATAGATAGCAGATTTTAGCAGATATCTGCACATTCTTGGTCACAAATTCGTCAATTAGTTTTTCAAAATTTTTCATGAAATATGGGATTTCACCAATTTTAAGGTTTTTTTGTATATTGGTCTTATGAAAAGAACTTTTATCTCCATTATTTTAATTTTATTGCTATTTTCAAGTGCCTTGCAAGCGCAAGAAGCTACAGAAAAAAACTACCCTACTTTTAGTGCTTTTTTAGCTGAACAAAACAACAAAATTTCAAAGGTTGAAAATGGCCACAGCCTTACTGAAGTGAAAGAAATTATGGGTTCTCCAATTATTGTAAAAGTTCCAAAAACAGGAAAAATGAAAGCTTTAAGCCAATTATTCAAACAACCAGAATTTACAATAAAGGCCAATGATAAAGCCAAAAATGAAATAACTATTTTATGGTATTTCACAACGCCTAAAAATGAGGACGGCATTGTTTCAAGGTCGGAATGCACGCCAGTTATTGTTAGAAATGATAGTGTGGCTGGAAAAGGCATTAAATTTTATATGAATTTTGTGAAAACAGCGCAAATCCGTTTTTAATTAAAAAAAAAGCAGCAGCCTATAATAAAGCTAAAATCTTAAATCTCATTTTTCTTTATTCTTTAATGATAATAATCATCTTAGTTCTTGATAACCATCAGGTTACACATGTAGTTTCTTAAATAACTTTAGGTAAAACTTACTATGATGAAAACAATTCTCAAACATTTAAGATTGGTTTCCGTATTTATTGCAATTACCTTTTTTATCCAAAGTTGCAACGTATACCATTCAAGTACGGCCAGTATTGATGAAGCCGTGCAATCTAATAACAAAATAAAATTAGTTTCAGCAACAGATGACACTTATGTCTTCGAGGAATTGCGAAGAGAAAATGGCAACATATACGGAATCGCAAAAAGGAATTCACCTACCGCAAAGTTATTGTCATCCCAAGTTTCTGAAGACTATAAAAATGATAAATATGTAAAAATAGCATTGACAAATGAACAATTGAAAGAGATACATCTTCAAAACAAAACAATGTCAACTTTAGGTACAATAGCAATTCCAGTTGTTGCTATCGGCGTAATTGGGATTATATTTATTGCTCATACTCTTAATACAATTTTTTTAAACTTTTAAAATTTAAATTCCATTTTTCAATCATCACTATTGTATTACAATAATGATTTCAACAATGTAATTCAAAGAATTTTAGAGCCGCTTATTCGTTATTTAAAACGAATAATAAATTATCATTGATACAAATTATTGCTTTTAAATAATTAAATTTGAGAAATTAACAGCCAAGCTTGATGATAAAAGTAAGCTTCCTAAAAAATTTAACCTAATTATGAATAAATATTTCTCATCTCTAACTTTAAAGTCAGTTATTTTTTGCACTTTAATAGTTTCTGTTACTTTTGCGCAAAACAAAGAAAAAGCGGCAACTATGCAAAACGACAATGTGTTATTAGAAAAATGGACTGGCCCTTATGGCGGCGTTCCTTCTTTTGACAAAATGAATGTTCAGGATATTAAACCTGCTTTGGAAAAAGGTATGGCTTTAAATTTGGAAGAAATTGATGCCATTACCAGCAATCCAGAAGCACCAACTTTTGAAAACACCATTGTGATGATGGAAAAATCGGGAGAAGTTCTCGATTGCGTTTTTAAATACTACGGAATTTGGAGCGCTAATTTATCTTCACCGGAGTTCAGAAAAATTCAGGGAGAAATGGCGCCGATATTGTCGGAGTTTAGCTCAAAAATCTCCCAAAACAAAAAGTTATTCGAAAGAATTAAAACGGTTTACGAAAATTCTTTGAAAAATCCGTTAGAAGCAGACCAACAAAGAGTTACCAAACTTATTTATGAAAGATTTGCCATGGATGGCGCAGAATTGGATGACGTTAAAAAAGCGCGTTACGCCGCCATTAACAAAGAACTTTCTTCAATTTACACCAATTTTTCAAACAATATTTTAGCCGACGAAGAAAATTATGTGGTTTACTTAACAAAAGACCAATTAAGCGGATTGTCGGAATCCATGATTAAAGCAGCAGAAAAAGCAGCCAAAGATAAAGGTCGCGAAGGCGAATATGCCATTACAAATACACGATCTTCCATGGCGCCTTTCTTAACCTATTCGGATGAAAGAGCATTGCGTGAAAAAGTTTGGAAAAACTACTATTCTCGCTGCGATAATGGGGATCAATTTGACAATAACGAAAATGTGGCTAAAATTCTGAGATTAAGAAAAGAACGCGTTGCCCTTTTAGGATTTGATAATTACGCCGAATGGCGCCTGCAAAATAGAATGGCTAAAACGCCCGAAAACGCCATGGCGCTCATGAATGCCGTTTGGCCTTCGGCTATTGCAAGAGTTAAAGAAGAAGTTGCTGATATGCAAGCAATTGCTAACAAAAATAATGACAATATTATCATTGAACCTTGGGATTATCAGTATTATTCAGAAAAGGTAAGAAAAGAAAAATACGATTTGGACTCAGATGAAGTAAAGCAATATTTGCAATTGGATAAATTGACCCAAGCTTTATTTTTTGTGGCCGATGAACTATTTAATTTTAAGTTTACGCCGGTGCCGGCTGGAACTGTACCTGTATTTCATGAAGATGTGAAAGTTTGGGAAGTGACCAACAAATCAACTGGCGAACATATTGGTGTATGGTACTTAGATCCTTTTGCGCGACAAGGCAAAAGATCTGGTGCTTGGGCAACAACCTATAGAGACTTTTCAACATTCGACGGAAAAAAAACCGTATTGGGCTCTAACAATTCAAATTTTGTAAAATCAAGTCCGGGCGAACCTGTATTGGTTTCTTGGGATGATGCTACAACGTTTTTACACGAATTTGGCCATGCCTTGCATTTCTTTTCTGCCAATGTAAAATATCCAATACTTAACAGCGGCGTAAGAGATTATACTGAATTTCAATCTCAAGTTTTGGAGCGTTGGCTATCTACCGATAAAGTGATTAATCAATTTTTGGTTCATTATAAAACCGGTGAGGCAATTCCAGCAGCTTTGGTTGCGAAAATTAAAAAATCTTCAACCTTTAATCAGGGATTCTCAACCACCGAATATTTGGCTTCTGCCATAATGGACATGAAATTTCATTTGGCTGATCCAACAAATATAGATATAGATGCCTTTGAAAGAGAAACCTTGGCTGAAATGAATATGCCAAAAGAATTGGTAATGCGCCATCGCACGCCTCATTTTGGCCATGTTTTTTCAGGAGAAGGATATGCTACTGCTTATTACGGTTATATGTGGGCTGATGTGCTTACCGCAGATGCTGCAGAAGCTTTTGAAGAAGCACCGGGAGGATTTTATGACAAAGAATTGGCTGCAAAAATGGTAAAATATTTATTCGCGCCAAGAAATTCCGTTGAACCTGCAGAAGCATTTAGACAATTTCGAGGAAGAGATGCAACCATTGACGCCTTGTTGCGAGATCGTGGCTTTCCGGTTCCTAAATCGAAAATCTAACTAAAAAATTTAAAAAGGGATTGCAGCAATGCAGTTCCTTTTTTTCTTTTATACTTATTGAAAATTTTGTATCTTGTATAGTCAAATTTGTGTTTTTAACTTAAACTTGTTAACCATGATAAAACAGGTATCTTTTTCAGCCAGAAAATCCTTAATCACTTCATTTTTTTTAGGTCTATTTATTATCGGATTTCAAAATTCCGGTTACGCAACCAATATAATTCTCAATGATACCATTGGATTTAATGAATATAGAGGAAGCGTTATAGACAGCAAAACCAAAAAGCCATTGGAATTTGCAACACTGTTAATTAATGGAACAAATATAAGTACCATTACAAATACGCAAGGTAATTTTTTATTGAAAGTCCCAAAAAAATATACAAACCGCAGGGTTACTGTTTCATTTTTGGGCTATACCAGTAAAGTGATCAGTTTATCTGATTTTGATAAGGACAATACCACCATTAAACTCGAAACATATATAGAAGAGCTTTCCGAAGTAAAAATAAATATTAAAGATGCAACTTCTTTAGTACAGGAAATGCTCAAAAGAAAAGGCGACAATTATTATAACGACGACCTTAAAATGACTTCATTTTATAGGGAAACCATAAAAAAAAGGAGAACTTATGTGTCACTGTCGGAAGCTGTGGTTGAAATTTATAAGCAACCTTATACCACAGACAGAAGCGATATTTTAAAAATATATAAAGCGCGCAAAAGCACCGATTACAACAAATTGGACACGGTGGCTTTTAAACTCCGGGGTGGTCCATTTAACACCTTATATGTCGACATTATGAAAAATACATCGATGTTATTTGACGAAAATATGGTCGATGTTTATGACTTTACTTTTGACAATTCCACAAAAATTGACAACAGACTTATTCATGTCGTAAATTTTAAACAAAAAAGATACGTTACCGATCCATTATTTTATGGAAAATTATATATTGATGCACAAACATTGGCTTTAACCAATGCCAAATTTTATTTAAATCTTGATAACAAGCAAAAAGCCAGCAAATTTTTTATCATAAAAAAACCTAAAGATGCCGATGTGCTTCCAATTGAAGCCTATTATCAGGTTGAATATCGGGAAAAAGAAGGCAAATGGTATTATGGCTACAGCAGAATTCAACTCGGATTTAAAATTGATTGGACTAAAAAATGGTTTAACACCCTTTATTATACAACTATTGAAATGGCAGTTACCGATTGGGAAAAAAGCGACGTTAGCCAACTTCCGAAACTAAAAGACCGTTTAAGACCTTCCGTAATTATGAGCGACAATACTTCCGGATTTAAAGATCCCGAATTTTGGGGCGCTTATAACGTAATTGAACCCGATAAACCTATTGAATCCGCCATTGAAAAAATTCAAAAGCAACTCAAAAAAGATTGATAAAAATTAAATAATATCTTTCAAGATTACCTAATGAAAGCAGTGAATATGTTCGCTGCTTTCATTTTTTAAAATAATTAATTCCAATTTTCAACTCATAATATTTGTTGAATATTCTATTTTCTTTAACAAAAATTTAAGAATAATTACCATGCGCTTTTCTATCTTAGAATCTTATTAATCAACAATAATCAAACAATTAATTCTTATGACAAAACGATTTTTAACCGGCTTATTAACGTTCCTGTTAGTAGTTGGGATTTCCCCTAATGCCGAAGCCCAAAAAAAGAAAAAAGGAAAAGAGGAGCCTGCTGCCGACGCTCCTGCTCCAAAACCTAAAAAAAATGTCATTGAACCTTATGGCAAAGTAATTACTGCGGATGCAAAAACCGATGAAGGTTTATTTAAAGTTCATTTTATTGATGATGCCTATCTATTCGAAATTCCCGATTCATTGCTTGAAAGAGAAATGCTAATGGTTACGCGCATTGCTAAAAATACTTCAAATGAACAAAGTTTTGGAGGAGAAGAAACAGATACCCAAGTTTTGCGCTGGCAAAAAAAAGACAAACAAATTTTATTGCGGGTAGTTTCACATAATATTGTTGCCAATGAAGAACTTCCTGTTCATGAAGCGGTCGTAAATTCAAATTTTGAACCTGTTTTATTTGCATTTCCAATTAAAGCCTTCAACAACGATAAAACTTCGACAGTAATTGATGTTACGGAACTATTTACTACCGATGTGAAACCGTTGGGCTTGCCAGAATATGTTAGAAAACAATATAAAATCACAAAACTTGAACCTAAAAATTCATTTATCGAAAGCATAAAAAGTTATCCCCTAAACATTGAATTGCGTCATGTAAAAACCTATTCTGCCAGTGAACCGCCTTCAAATTCGAGTACCGGAATGGTTTCTGTTGAAATGAACAATTCAATGGTTTTATTGCCGAAAGTTCCCATGAAAAGAAGAATTTTTGACGAAAGGGTTGGTTGGTTTACCAGCAGTCAGACAGATTATGGTTCCGAAGCCCAAAAAAGCGAAAAAGTGACCTATTTAGACAGATGGCGATTGGAAGTAAAAGACGAAGATCTTGAAAAATTTAAAAAAGGCGAATTGGTTGAGCCAAAAAAACAGATTGTTTATTACATAGACAGAGCCACCCCAAAAAAATGGGTGAAATATATAAAACAAGGTATTGAAGATTGGCAAGTTGCCTTTGAAGCTGCAGGATTTAAAAATGCGATTATCGCAAAAGATCCGCCTACAAAAGAGGAAGACCCGGAATGGAGCCCTGAAGATGCACGCTATTCTGTGGTAAGGTATTTGGCTTCCCCTATTCCAAATGCAAATGGCCCTCACGTAAGTGACCCTCGATCTGGAGAAATTTTGGAATCTGACATTAACTGGTACCACAATGTGATGAGTTTATTGCAAGGTTGGTTTTTTGTCCAAACCGCCGCTATAAATCCCGAAGCGCAAACAGCTGAATTTAAGGATGAAGTTATGGGTGAATTAATTAAATTCGTTTCTTCCCATGAAGTTGGTCATACTTTAGGATTGCCGCATAATATGGGAAGCAGTTGCGCTTATGCAGTCGACTCACTTCGTTCAGCCGCTTTTACCAAAAAATTTGGGACTGCGCCGTCTATTATGGATTATGCACGTTTTAATTATATCGCACAGCCAGGAGACAAAGGCGTTGCCCTAATGCCAAATATTGGTGTTTATGACAAATATGCGATGAGCTGGGGCTATCGCCCAATTTTGGATGCAATCACTGCAGAAGATGAAAAAGAAACATTGGATAGCTGGATTTTAAAACACGCCGGTGACCCATTATATCGTTTTGGACATCAACAAGCCGGTGATGTAGTTGACCCAAGTTCCCAAACTGAAGATTTAGGCGATAATGCCATTAAAGCAAGTGCTTATGGTATTGCAAACTTAAAGCTAATAGTGCCAAACTTAATAAAATGGACTGCTGAAAAAGGCAAAAATTACGATGATCTGGAAACTATGTATGGCCATGTATTGTCACAATTTGGCAGATATATGGGACATGTGTCATCAAACTTGGGAGGTGTTTATGAAAACTATAAAACTTATGACCAACAAGGTGCGGTTTATACCTACGTAGATAAAAATCATCAAAAAGAATGTTTAAAATTTGTAAATAAGGAATTGTTTGAAACTCCAACTTGGTTAATTGACAAAGATATTATTGGAAGAACTGAATATTCTGGGGTGACTGAGCGGGTTAGAGCAACTCAAGTAAGAACCTTAAACAATATTCTGGATCTTGGAAGAATGATGAGAATGATTGAGAACGAAACTTTAAATGGTTCAAATTCATACTCATTAATTTCTATGATAAATGATTTACAAAGCGGTATTTGGTCTGAGTTAAACACAGGTAAAAATATTGACACTTACCGAAGAAATTTACAAAGAGCTTATGTTGACAGGTTAGGTTATTTAATGACTGCTAAAGACATTAAACCAAGCGGCAGAAATTCAAGTTATGTTAAAACCACCATTGTAACTGTAAATGAATCTGATATTGTTGCGGTTGTTCGTGGAGAATTAAATCGTGTGAAAGCTGCTGCACAAAGAGCTGCGCTTGCCACAACCAATACCAACACTAAATATCATTTGCAGGATATTGCCAAACGTGTTGATGGATTTTTAGATCCGAAATCATTATAATAGTTATAAAAAAAGAGCCTTCGATGAAGGCTCTTTTTTCTTAATAATTAGTTCATTATTACAATCCCAAAACTTCAATGCCTTGCTCAAAAATAACATCGACAGGAATATTGGCTTTACTCAGTTTGTCTAAATCACGTTGTAAATCAGGAGAAATTATTCCTTTTTCTTCCACCAATTTAACAACACCATCATAATCACCATTGCCCTGCAAGGTCAAAATTAGGTAAGACAACTGACGAATCGCTTCTTCCATTTTATCGTAATTAACTTTATAAGTGCCATCTTCATTTTTGGTAAAAGCGCCTTTTTCCTTAAAGAAATTAAAACGAATCATATTGGCTTTTCCATGAGCGCTTGAAGCACCGAAACGCACGGAACGGAAAATTCCTGCCATAAAAGTGGTCATATAATCTTTTATGTCGCCCTCCAATTCCCCTTTATTATGTAATTGCTGCACCATATACAATCCTAAAATATCAGCTTTTCCTTCTTCCAAAGCAGAAGCTTGTTCCTTTAAGGCATTTCTAACGGTGCCTTTGTTATTTATCGTATTTTTTATTCCCAATCCGTGCGCCACTTCATGAAACATGGTATTGGCAAAAAAAGCATTAAACGTGATATATTTTTGTTGGGTCGAATCAATTAAAACTTCTGAAATCGGTTTTAAAATGATATCGAATTTAGCACGCATGGCATTTTTTAACTGCAACCTTCTTGTTCCTTTTTGCAATTGAACCGTTTCATCATTAGGTAAATTAATGGCGATGGTTTTACTGCCTGCATTGCAATCGCCAGAATAATAAACAATATCATAGGCATTTAAATCGGAATCTATTCCAGGAATTTCGGCTTTATAAGTATCCGAAACCGGAAGTCCGGTTTGCAACTCGGGCAAAAAACTCGCAAAACGGGCCAGTTTTTCACTCCAAATCTGATCTTTTATAAGCACATAAGCTTCATGGGAAGCTTTGTTTCCATAAAGCTGGTCTTCATAAGTTTCAATTGGGCCAATCACAATATCAAGGGTGTTGGTTTTCATATCCATCCAGGCCAAGTCACTGGCTTGGTACTTATCATCTAAAAATGCCTGTGCACGCAACTCTAAATAGTATTTGAGTCCTGGGTCATCAGCCAATTTTGAAGCTTCCAGCAATAAGTTTGCCACCTCTTTTACCTCATTTTTAAATTGAATGTGGTAAGGAATTGTAAACAGATTTCCATCCTTATTTCTTCTTACGAAAGTGTATAAACTCGATTTGTTTTCATCAGCAAAGGCATCAAATTCCAATTTCGTAATATCTGTCGGATAATAATTTGCGCCTGCGGGTTTATTTCCAACGCCTTCAATAAAAGGAATATTCCCATCAAGCCTGTCCCAAGGTCCATAATTTATTTCAACAAATTTTTTGGTATCCTCATTTGAAATACTGTCTAAAAGTTGATTTTTATCGCCATACGCTTCATACCAAAACAGTTCATTCATTATTGATGCTGCTTTTATTAGAATTGGCAACATTTTGCGTTCATTTTCTGTTAAAACATTGATGTCTGATGTCAGCTTAAAAGTGACATATTTACTTAGTTTCTTTTGCATTTCTGTCCAGTTTTGTTCAACGGTAACTTGTTTAATTGGTTTGCGCGCACTGCCGTTTTCCTTGCACGAAAAAAATATGGTTAAGACGAGCACTATGACAATTTTTTTCATATTACTGATTTAAATTAATGGAATCCAATATTTCCTGAATCCTTTTTTCATCGACATCATAATTACTGTCAACACTTTTTTTATCGAGAATTTGTTCTATCATTAATGTTGATGAAGGGAATGCAAATCCAACTCCCAAACTATTGGCCAATTTTAAAATTTTCATATGCAAAATATGTTTGGAAGTTTGCTCATCTGCCCAATCTAAATTTACAAAATAAACATTCAAAAGTATGGATAAGGAAGATTCCGCAAAACCGGCAAATTCAACATTGAATTCTTCTGTTCTTGTTGATGGTTCCAATTCAATAATTCTTCTGATTCCCAGCACAAAAGCCTCAATAAGTTCGGGAGGCGTATCATAACGAATGCCTAAATTTGTGGTGTATCGGCGGAAAGAACGCAAACCTTTATTGTTCACCACCATTTCCGAAAGTTGGCTGTTGGGAATCTGGAAAATTGTGGTATCGGCAGCGCGCACTGTAGTTGACCTAAAACCAACCGTTTCAACGGTTCCAATTACTGTTCCTGCTTCAATCCAATCACCTATATGAAAAGGTTTGTCAACAAAAATCATGATGGTTCCTATAAAGTTTTTAACCGTATCCTGTGAAGCCAAGGCAAGCGCAATACCACCAATAGAAGCACCTGCAATAACGGTAACCGGATCAACCCCAAAAAGTGTCAATAGTTTAAGCAGACCTCCAAATATGACAATTCCCATTAAAAAATTCTTTAAAACCGGCGCCAATTGATCATCCAATTTAGAAACAGTAGATTCAGCGTATTTGGCATATATGCTCATGATTACCAATACCAATTTCATAAATACATAAATCCAAAAAACAACCACCATAATGTTTATGGCTAATAGCAGGAAGTTGTTAACATCAATATGCAGCACTAATGAAGGCAATCTGTTTTTGATGAACGCCATTAAAATCAATAAAACAACTGGACGCGTTAATTTTTTCAACGATGATTTAATCTCTTCATCAGATATATTAATGATTAAATGTTGTGATTTATTCAATATCAGAAAAACTATTTTTCGAAGCACATAAAATAATCCAAAAGAAATTATTATTAAAATAAGCAAACCAATATATTGCCAAAGTTCAACATTAAAAAGTTTTCTGTGTCCAACTTCAGGGATTATTTCCTGCAATTTTTCAGAATACCAAGGATACATCAAATCATAAAGTTCTAAAACTTTGCTGGAAGTTTCTTTGGAATAATACCAATTATCTTCAATTTTCTCCAGATATATCTCAGGCATTTTGTTTGGAAATAAGAGGTATTGATTTCCGCTTTTGGTAATTGTCGTATCTGAATACATTTTATCGGTTGGCACCTTGCTAAAATCGACTTTAAGCCCTTTAGCATCCATAATTGTCTTTAATTTGATTGCAATTTCCTGTGCTTCTATGCCATCATAACCATAAATTGTTGCTGCGGCTTTTTGAGGTGCATAGGAATTGGAATTTAAAAAATATAAGTGGGTGTAAATAGTTCCGTTAGGATTGCTTAGATCAACTTTAACTTTATTTTGGGCAATTAAAGAAGCTGAAAACAATAAAAAAAATAGGAATAATTTTTTCATTATTTATTTGTTTAATGTAAAAACAAATTTAGGACTTTAAATTAAAGTCCTAAATTTTTGATGCTAAATTATTTTGATTTATTTTTTTTGAAAAATTTTCCTTTGGCTGATGGCTTAAAAGGAATGGTATCATTAAAAGTGTCTTTGGACGGTGCATTTTTGTTTTTACGCCAACTGTTATTTTCAGGAAGCAATCGCTGCAGCAAATCTGTTCTGCCAACTTTTGTCAGCGTGTTTCTGATCCATTGTTGGTTTTCCTTTTTGTACCAAAAGAAAAATCGGTGTTGTTCATCTTTTTCTTGCTTGGTTCTTGGCGTTTTCGTTGGTTTTAGCGTATAAGGATGATAACCGCTATAATAAATAACCGTAGCAACTGTCATAGGTGTTGGCGTAAATCCCTGAACCTGTTCCAATTGAAAGCCCATATCTTTGGTTTCCGCAGCCAAATTTGCCATATCTTCCAATTCACAGGCCGGATGGCTTGAAATAAAATATGGAATGAGTTGCAGATTTAGTTTTTTACGAATATTTATAGCATCAAAACGCTCCTTAAACTTATGGAAATAGGTAAATGAAGGTTTCCGCATTAATTTCAACACATTGTCTGAAGTATGCTCCGGCGCCACTTTCAATCGGCCGGAAACATGATTGGTCATCACTTCTTCCGTATAAGCATCCAGTTCTTTTGGATCGGCTAATTTGTTGAATTCAGGCACCAATAAATCGTGACGGATTCCACTTCCAATAAATGATTTTTTTACTTTCGGATGTTTGTCAACTGCTTTGTAAAGTTCCGTTAAAGGTTTGTGAGAAGTGTCTAAATTATGGCAAATCACAGGCGAAATACAAGAAGGCGAAACACATCTGTCGCAAATTTCCTGCACTTTTCCTTTCATTTTGTACATATTTGCCGACGGCCCGCCAATATCCGACAAATACCCTTTAAAATCGGGCATGTTCGCTACTTTATCCACTTCTTTTAAAATAGACTCCTGACTTCTGCTTGCTATAAATTTTCCCTGATGTGCCGAGATGGTGCAAAAACTGCAGCCTCCAAAACAACCTCTATGGATATTTATGGAAAATTTAATCATTTCAAACGCAGGAATAGGTCCGCGTAAATTGTATTTTGGATGCGGTAAGCGTGTGTAAGGCAAATCGAAAGAAGCGTCAATTTCAGCTTCAGTCATTGTTTCATAAGGCGGATTTATGATCAAAGTATAATCTTTAACCTCCTGCAAAATCCTATTGGCATGCAGTTTATTGGATTCCTGTTCAATCACTTTAAAGTTTGAGGCATAAGATTTTTTATCCTTTAAACAAACTTCATGTGAATTGATGGTGACATCGCTCCAATTTTTATTTTTTGGTATTTCCTCATCTTTATCCACTAAAAAAGCAGTTTGTTTCACTGTTTTTATACTGGAAAACGGGACGCCTTTCTTCAATAAATTCACAATTTCATGTAAAGGCTGTTCGCCCATTCCATAAACCAGCAAATCGGCTTTTGACTCTATTAAAATGGTTGGTTTTAAGGTGTCGCTCCAATAATCATAATGGGTAACCCGTCTAAGTGATGCCTCAATTCCGCCAATTAAAATAGGCACTTCCGGAAATTTTTCCTTTAAAATATTGGAATAAACGGTGGTTGCATAATCGGGTCTGAAACCTTTATCACCATTTGGCGTATAGGCGTCATTGTCGCGTCTTTTTTTGCTTGCGGTATAATTGCTTACCATTGGATCCATGCAGCCGCCAGTAACCGAAAAAAATAATTTTGGAGTTCCCAATTTGGTAAAATCCTGTAAATTGTCGTGCACACTCGGTTGCGGTACAATGGCCACTCTTAAACCATAACTTTCCAAAAGTCGGCCAATCACTGCTGCACCAAATGCAGGATGATCCACATAGGCATCACCTGTAAATAATATTACATCAAGTTCATCCCAACCTCTGAGTTTCACCTCTTTGTTGGTAGTAGGCAACCAATCGGAAAGTTTATTCATCATATTTTGCAAAAATACGTTAAAAATAATAATTCAAAATTAATTCTTTTTTTATAGGTATTAATTTTATTAAAGTTTGCATTTTATCAAGTTTGATGCAATTCATTATTTATCAATACACAACCTTCCCGTTTTAATAAAATAAAATTTGTTTTATAACTAAGATTACCTATTCAAATTAGCAAATAAAGTTTGTTCTTTATGAAAAATTTTATGTTAACAATAACATTTTGGGGTCTCAAATTTTGAACAACAAAGAGTACATTTGCAAGCAATTAAAAAATATCAAAAACACAAATATGAATATCACTCAAGGAAAACAAAAAAAATCACGACTAAAGTTGATGCATCAATACTACGGCTATACTGGTTTTTATAGTTTTTTGGGAAGCAGCATGTTAAAGGCCATTCCTTTAATATTGTTATTTATTGGCGGTATTTTAGCCATTCACTTTTTTGTAATTGATGTTAATACACTTTTAAATATCATCACAGATACGTTTCCTACTTTGGGCGTTTTGGGTGTGTTTTTAATTTCCGAATCAATTTTAGGATTAATTCCACCCGAACTTTTTATCGCCTGGGCGAGTAAATCAGCTTTTCCCCTTTTATATTTATCACTTTTGGCGTTAATATCTTATGTTGGAGGTATCATCGCCTATTTCATTGGAGTAGCTATCACAAAAATACCTACAGTACACGAATATCTCGAAGTGAAAATGGCCAAACATATCAGAAACATCAGAAAATGGGGTGGCTTCTTAATTGTTGTTGGGGCACTGTTACCAATACCATTTTCAATTACCACTTTAACTGCCGGTATTATTAAATATCCTTTAAAAGGTGTATTGCTTTTTGGACTGCTGCGTTTTGTGCGCTTTTATTTGTATGCGATTGCAATTTTTAATTTAGTAGATTAACCTTAACTGCTATTTAATTTTTAGAATCGAAAAAGATAAAAAAGGAAAGATTAATGATGCTTTTTCAGTAATTTATTTTGTAATACTCAACGCCTGTCCGATGCTGATATCGCTGGAACCCAATTCATTGATTTTTTTAAGTTCTTCCACGGTTAAACCATACCTTTTCGAAATGTTATATAAAGTGTCACCTTTAATGACAATATGTTGAACCATACTCACATTCTCCACTTTCACAAACGGAATTCCTAAAACTTCCGCATCGTATTTGTGCAAATCAAATTTTTCAATTAATGCGATTAATTTTGCCGGATAACGCCTGTCTGTAGCATAACCCGCTTCACTTAAACCCTGGGCCCAGCCAACATAATCACCAGCATTTAAAGTAAATAAATTGGAATAACGGCTTCTGGTGGTTAAAAATAGCGAATGGTCTCTGTATGAATTCATAGGGTCTTTATAAACCCGAAAGCACTCTCCTTTTTCATCATCATCATGGAAAGTATGGTCGCCTTCCCAACCTTTGTGGCATTTTATGCCGAAGTGATTATTAGATCTTTTAGTAAGTTCACTGTTGCCGCTTGTAGATTCTACAATTCCCTGCGCTAAAGTAATGCTGGCAGGAATTTTAAATTCCCGCATTTCTTTCATAGCGACATCTTTATAGGTGTTTATATACTCAACAGTTGAAGTTGCAATTGTTGGTTTTGGCTCAAGTATTTTCTCTGCTGAATTGCTTTTTTCTTTTGCAGCCACCACTTTCTTTTCCGTTGGTTGAATCTTGTGCTTTGAGTGAACAACCTGCTTTTTCGAGTTACAACTAGATAAAAAACCTATGGTTAACAAACAAATTAAAACAACTTTTAACTTCATATTTATACTATTTGTAAAGAATTTTTCTTTCTTAATAACAAATTCATTCCCTCAATTCCTTGTAAACCACCGGTGTGAATCGCCAAAATTTTAGTTCCATTTTTAAAAAAATCACGTTTAATTAAATCCACGATGCCAAACATCATTTTTCCTGTATAAACAGGATCTAAAGGAATCTTTGTTTCACTTTTAAATTTGTTGATAAATATAATTAATTCTTCTGAAACTTTTGCATAACCACCAAAATGATAGTTGCTATTTAAACTCCAATTATCCTTTTTTAGTATATATTTATTGATTTCATGTTGTAAAAAATCACCTTTTAAGGCAGGAAAACCGATTGTTTGTTGATGATTTTTTAGCGAATTTATTATTCCTGAAATGGTTCCTCCAGTGCCAACCGAGCAACAAATAACATCGTATTTAGCATCTTCTTCACTCAGAATTTCTTCACAGCCTTTTACGGCAAAATTATTGGTGCCGCCTTCCGGAACCAAATAAAAGTCGCCAAATTTTTCTTTAAGTCCGGCGATAAATTCGGGGGTGGTTTTATTTCTGTAATCGGATCTGGAAACAAATTCAAGTTGCATATTGTGTTCAGAAGCGAATTTTAAGGTCGGGTTATTTTGAAGAATTTCATCCAAATTATTTGCCAATTCATCGCCTCGAATAATTCCGATTGTTTTAATATTATAGGAAAATCCGGCCGCGGCGGTTGCAGCAATGTGATTGGAATAGGCGCCGCCAAAAGTAAGCAAGGTGCTTTTTTGTTGTTTGGCGGCTTCCGCTAAATTGTATTTCAGTTTTCGGTATTTATTGCCAGAAATAAAGGGATGCAATTCATCTTCGCGTTTTATAAAAAGAGAAACTTCCCTATTTTCAATTTCAGAAAAGTGAATTTGTTGTATGCGGCTATTTTTATTTTCTAAGCGCAATTTTCTGTTTTTTCTTCAATTTCAGCCCATTCGTCCATCAACTTTTCCACTTTGCTTTTTTTCGCCTTATAGTTTTCAAAAAAATTGGGTTTGGTTGATGTTGCCTCATAATCCTTCACCAAAGCTTCGTCCATTTCCGAAATTTCCCTTTCTAAATTGTCTATTTGAGTTTCTATTTTAGACAATTGATTTTTTAACTTTTTAAGTTCCTTGTCTTCTACTCTTGAAATTTGAGAAACGTCCTTTTTGGAAGTATCCGTTTTTTTCGCAACCACGGTTCTTTTTTCAGCTTCACGCAAATTTTCCATCTGATGTTGTTCCAAGAAAAAGTCGATATCACCCAAATATTCTTTAATTACCTTATCTTTAAAACCATAAACTGTTGTAGCCAATCCCTGTAAAAAATCCCTGTCATGCGACACTAAAATCAATGTTCCTTCAAATTTTTTGAGCGCCAGTTTCAACACATTTTTTGAGGCTATGTCTAAGTGGTTTGTAGGCTCATCCATTATCAAAACGTTAAATGGCGACAACAACAATTTACACAATGCCAATCTGTTTCTTTCACCACCCGACAACATTTTTGCTTTTTTATCCACAGTATCTCCACTAAATAGGAACGACCCCAACATATCTCTTACGCGAGCTCGGTTGGTGTCAGTTGCAGCATCTTCCATAATTTCCAGCACAGTTTTTTCCGCATCCAAATATTCCGACTGGTTTTGGGCAAAATAGCCGATTTCCACATTGTGGCCCAATTTTAAATGGCCTCCGTGCGGAATTTCTCCCACCATAATTTTTGCAAGCGTTGATTTCCCTTGTCCGTTTTGACCAACAAAAGCGATTTTACTGTTTCTTTCAATGAGTAAATCTACGTCTTCCAATACATGTTTTTTGCCGTAACTCTTCGATAAATTTTCAGCCTCAATAACAATTTTGCCGGGTTCTTTGGAAATTTGGAACTTCACATTCATCACCGCATTGTCATCATCATCAACTTCTATGCGCTCCACTTTATCCAATCTTTTGATTAAAGATTGCGCCATGGTTGCCTTGTTTGCCTTTGCCCTAAATTTATCAATTAAAACTTGTGTGGCCTTAATTTCTTTTTCCTGATTTTTTTGCGCCTGTAATTGTTTTTCTTTTATTTCACCACGCAATAACAAAAACTGGGAATATGGTTTTTTGTAATCGTAAATCTTACCCAAAGAAATTTCAATGGTTCTGTTGGTAACATTGTCCAAAAACATTTTATCATGCGAAACCAAAACGATGGCGCCTGAATACACTTTTAGGAAATTTTCCAGCCAAATAATAGATTCTATATCCAAATGGTTTGTTGGCTCATCCAGCAGTAAAATATCATTTTCCTGCAAAAGCAATTTTGCAAGCTCAATTCGCATTCTCCAGCCTCCGGAAAATGTATCCGTCAGTTTGTCAAAATCTTCTCTTTGAAATCCAAGACCCTGTAGTATTTTTTCTGTATTTCCTTGGTAGTTATATCCACCCAACAATTCATATCGGTGTGAAAACTCATTTAAATTAACCATTAAATCATGATAGTATTCACTTTCATAATCTGTTCTTTCCACCAATTCGTGATTGATAATTTCCAATTTACCCTCCAACTGTTTAATTTCTTCAAAAGCCTGGTAAGCTTCTTCCAAAATTGTTCTTCCTTCAACAAAATCAATATCCTGACGCAAAAATCCGATACGCACCTCTTTGTCAAAAGCCATAGTTCCGCCAGTAGTTTCAATATCTTTTGAAAGCACTTTCAACAGGGTCGATTTCCCAGCTCCATTTTTCCCAATTAATCCAATTCTGTCACCTTTATTTAACTTGAAAGTAACTCCTGAAAACAAATCGGAACCGGCAAAAGAAACCGATAAATTGTGTACGTTAAGCATTAATAGTTTATAATTTAATGTAAATTTGTATGCGTTTTAAAAATCGTACAAAAGTACTACAAATAAATTTGGCACTCAATTAAAGTTTTAAATTTAATATTTATCTGAATTTCAATCAAATACAATAATAAATGTTTAAAAAAGGAAGCAAGCTTTACAGCATTTTATTCAATAAATGTCCGCGATGCCACGAAGGCGATTTCATGAAAGAAAAAAATATGTTTAAATTGAACAGGGCCTTTGAGATGCATGAACATTGCATAAAATGCGGTTTGAAATATATGATGGAACCTTCTTTTTATTATGGAGCAATGTATGTTAATTACGCCCTTACTGTGGCTATTTCAATAGCAACTTTTGTAATTGTTATCCTGTTTTTTGACTTTAGTTTGGTGGAAAGTTTTATTCCTATTGTTATTGCATTGATATTAACAGCGCCGGTTACCATCCGTTTTTCAAGAATAGGATGGATTAATATTTTTGTAAAATACGATCCAAAAGCGATAAAAACTAAAGAAAACGAGCAATAGAAATTTCTTTATCCAGAGCAATTCCATTTTCTAAATGATCATAAAGTGCTTTTGCAACAGTTGGCGCAATCATAACGCCGCGAGTTCCCAGTCCGTTTAAAACTGCTAAATTTGGATGCTTCGGGTGTTTTCCAACCAAAGGCCTTCTGTCTTTAACCGTTGGTCGAATCCCTGCAATATGTTCCACAATTTTATACGGTACCGTGATAAAAGATTCCAATTTGGTTGTTAGTTCATTTTTTCCTTCTTCCGTTGGAAGCTGCGTTTTGTCTTTCCAATTAAATGTAGCGCCAACTTTGTAAAGATTATTTCCTAACGGAAACACAAACAAAGCGGATTTAATTAAAAAATCGACGTTTAAATTGGGTGCGTGAATGGTAATTAATTCCCCTTTTGCTTCCTGCATTGGCAACTCATTAAAAAATGGATTATTTTTTAAACCGAAGCCTTCGCAAAAAACAATTTTGGAGGCTTTTAACCCTTTATATTCAACACCGTTTTCAGTAATTTTTAATTCAGAATATTGAAAACTTTCATACTTAATCAAATCTCTATCCAATAAATAATCCTGATAATCTTCCAGCAGGGTTTTTGTGTCAATTCTTCCCGTATTTATTAATTTTCCATAACCGAAATCGGCCAAAATACCTTCATGTTTTTCATTGATTAATTTTGTGGACATATAATTGGAAAGCACCGGATTGTCACTGGCCATAAACCAATTATTTTGTTCCTCCACCGATTTGAATATTCGATAAATGTCAAATTTAAAATGGTATTTTTTCTTAAATAAAATTTCCAAATCTTCGTAAAACGGCAAAGCGATAGCCAATTGTTCGGTTGCATTCCAAACTGGCGTGAAGCGTTTTAAAACTACCGGATTGTAGACACCGCCTGCTACCATGGAAGAATTTTGAGAATGATTCTCAAAAACCAAGTATGATTTATTATTTTTTTCTAATTCTTTGGTAAAGGCCAATCCTGCCAATCCCAATCCTACTATAATATAATCTACTTGCATCGTGTAAAGTTACTTTTTAAAACAAAAAACTCCTGCAAATTGCAGGAGTTTTTATATTTTGTCTTTATCTTTTAATAATTCCACATATTAAGTTCTTTGCTCCTGATGTCCTCTTTAATTTTATCGGACTCAATAACCTGGAATAAAGCATTTCCTTTCACATATTGATCCACATCCCTGTCTCCATAAATATTTTCTTCTTTATAGATAATGGAACTAAATCTACGTGCATTTAACAAATGATCAAAAGAAATTGGGTATGCTGAATTTTTTTGATTAAAAACTTTTGCGTTATGAAGCACTTGGCGCGCATCGGGAAAATAAACCCAAAATAATGCCAATTGCTCAGGGTTTACATCGATATCTTCCCTGCCCATTATTTGAACATCTGGAGCAATCGGGGCCAATGCAATCAATCGATATTTTAATTCACCCTGACGTTTGTCAAAATACCAAAGTCCTTTAATTTTAAATCCTTCAATATCTTGGGAGGTTAAATTAATTTTATCGACATATTCATCAATATTTACATTTCCGGCATTCATCTCATCAAAACCAGCAGCTGTAGTGTCAACTCTAAAAAGCTTGCTGTTTATTTCAGCTTTGGTCATTTTAGCGGTAAAATAGGAGTCGTCATAAACTTCCGTAATATCCCCATTTTTGATGCCTTTTAACAAAGTGTCAAACAGCGATCTTCTGTCAGAAGACACATTCATCGTATCAACAGGATAATAAAACGGTAAGTTAAGTCGCTCATTTAAATCTACAAATTCCCAAACTACCTTAGACCATAGAATATCCCTATCATCAACATATCCATATTCTAACGGTTTATCATTGTCTACGGCTTTCTGCTCTGCAGTTTTTTTACCAATATCAGAAGGTTTTTTGGCATTCAATAGATTTGACTGTGCATACATGGTATTGAACAGCACAAATGCCAAAATAAAAATTCCAATATTTTTCTTATTCATCATTTAAAATTTATTTTATTGTATTTCTATACTCACTGCCGAAGCATCTTTTATTTTATAAGAAGTATTACCACCTAACGATGATTTTATGTCGAATATTGTAACAACGTCCCCTCTTTTTGCTTTGGCAATTGCTTTTCGGGCTGCATCATTCATTTTATTTCCGCTAACAACCACGGCCGATTGTCCAGGCACTTTTAATGTAAATCCTGAAGTATTAAGCACCAAGTCAAAATCGAAATCTGGCAATTCTGCCCCAACGGTTGAATTTTCCAAACTTGCTCCTGGCATTTTAACATAACCCGATTGTTTTCTAATAGAACCTTGTGGTGAAGGAATATCCTTAATCCTAAAGGCCTGTGATGAACTAACCGACTGTCCGTTAGGAAGTTTCCCCGTAACATTTATTTTAACTTCTCTCCCTGCACTTGGTGTCATAATATATTTACCTGAACCGCTTGCTTTTGATAATCCTGCACCAGATGCACTCACTAAATTATCTGGTATTCCGGGAATTGAAATCGTCATTGGGTTGGCTACACCCCTATAAACAACATTCATCTTATCTGCAGAAATTACTGCACTGTTTGGTTTCGGAATAACTGCGTAAGAACTGCTAATTTCAATTTCAACAGGCTTTCCGTTTTCAATAAAAATGAATTTTCCTTTTATATCACGTTCCCCAACTGCACCGGCAGGAAAATCTAAAACAGCTCCTCCATCAACAATAGTTGTAATTTTATTTCCGTTTACCACCACTTCTGATGGTTTTAAAGACGCATCATAACGACCTAAAACTATTTTTCCTTTAAAGTTTTCACCTTGAAAAAAAGCAGACTTTTCAGGAATTAAAATTGTTTTATAATTGGACATAGAAACATCGCTTTCTAATTGTCCGCCCAATAGGTTTCCGAAAATTTCAGACTGTGTTGTTCTGATATCGGTTTGCATAGAGGTTAAATTTGTAACGGTAGAAATCAAAGGAAATCCTTCATACCTGTTTTCCATCCAGCCCTGTTTTCCATCTTCAGTATCTTGATCGGAAGTGTCAAATCTGCTTTTAATATTTGCTGCCAATTGGCTTTTTTCTCCAACAATTTTAATTATTGCATCTCTATAGCCGTTTACATGGTCTAAAAATTCCTGACCTTCCGTTGTTAATTTATCGCCTTTAAAAAAGTGTTCATCAACAATGCCTGTTGGATCCATTGACTCATAATCTTTCAAATCATCAAAACCTGTCAGAAAAAATTGCTTTTTCCCTTCTAAATAATCATTGAATTTTGAAGATAGTTTGTCAACCTCTGTAGCTTTGGCAAATAGTTCGCTGTATTTTTCTGGCTGTTCCTTTGCTTTTGTCGCTAAATTTTCAAGAGTTGTCTTATTTTTAACAGATGACGTTGTATTGTTATCTGTAAGTTTTTCATTCATATATCCAAATGCAGAAAGTACTTCCTTAGACATTTGCATCGCAAGCATTGCAATGAAAACTAAGTACATGATGTTAATCATTTTCTGCCTTGGTGATAATTTACCTGAAGCCATACCAATTAGTTTTTTTAGTTAATAATTTTTTTCTCAACTAATTAGTTTTTAATTTTCATTGCCGATAACATACCGCCGTAAACACCATTAAGTGAAGATAGGTTTGTTGCCAAAGACTCCATTTGTTCTTTTAGTCTGGTTGCATTTTCAGTTACCTCTAAATTAATTTCAGCTTGTTTGCTGGTGCTTTCCACTTGAACTTTATATAAGCTATTTAAAGATTCCATTTGTGCTGCGGCCAAAAACATTTGTTCGCTATATTTATTGGTTGCGGCAATTGAATTAACTGCCGGAGCTATATTTTCAGCTGCTCCTTTAAAATTTTGAATACTTTCGCTTAAACTTTGCATTAAACCTGAATCAAGTTTTGCATCTCTAAGCATATCGTCTAATTTTTGTGAAAGTAAACCTTGTACCTCTTTTACTTCACTAACTTCTTTTGTACGCTTGTCGCCACCCGCCAATTCCGGATAAATTAATGTCCAATCTAAATCTTCTTCAACAGAATCAAACGCAGAGATAAAAAATACGATTGCTTCTACAACCATACCTAAAGTTAACATTTCACTACCGCCTGTCCAGTGTTGAATTTTAAATAATGCACCTAATATTACTATAGATGCACCTATACCATAAGCGTAATTAAATAATTTTTTTCTATTTTTAGATTGTGCCATAATTAAAGTTTTTTAGTTTGTTAGTTTCTTTTTATGATTGAATTTATTCTCCATTTATATTTGTGCCAAGAAAATCTTGTACGGTCCTAAAACCAATATAACTTCTTGCTGAGTCTGCATACTCGAAATCTCGAGTGCTTACCTCCAAGAAATATGCTACATCTTTCCAAGACCCTCCACGGATTACTTTCCGTTTATTTTCATCAATTTCAACATTCGGATTCATGGTAGAACCGATATAATAAGATGCTTCACTATAGGCTGTATTTGTCCATTCTGAAACATTACCGGCCATATTGTACAATCCATAGTCATTTGGGAAATATGATTTTGCTTCCATAGTATATAAAGCGCCGTCTACAGCATAATTACCTCTAGCCGGTTTAAAGTTTGCTAAAAAACAACCTCTATCACTTGTAGTATATGGACCTCCCCATGGATATGAGGCATTTTCAAGGCCGCCACGAGCAGCATATTCCCACTCCGCTTCCGTTGCCAATCTAAATTGAGGAATTACGGTTGGATTTTTCTTGGTGCTTAAATAATCGTTTTTCTTTTTGGTTCTCCAACGGCAAAAAGCTTTTGCCTGCATCCAAGACACCCCAACTACAGGATAATCATTATAGGCTTGGTGATAAAAATAATCCTGATGCATTGGATCATTATAAGAGTAATTGTAGTCTTTAATCCAAACTGTTGTATCTGGATATACAGATACTATATCGGTTTTAATAAAATCTCTTCTATTTCCTTTATTTCTTCCTGCATCTTCCTGATCTAGCCAAGAATATTTAAATTTTAATTTTGCTGGATTTACCATTCTTCTGCCTTCAAAACTATCTTCAATTGGCATTAAAATAGAATCAATCATCACTTCGGCATATTCTTCACTTGGAAATTCATTAACATTCCAAACAATGTCTTCTTCCCAATTCAACATTTTTCCTTGCGTTGGAGAATTTATGTCTCCAAGGCTGCCATAAGTTTTCATCATGTATTTTTGATAGGGAGACATATCAGTCGTGTCAATATCCAGAAACTGATAATCTTCCAAAACAATATCTCCTTCAGAAGACATCAATTCAGAAAATAGGGCCAGCTCAGTTCTTACGATAGAATCCCTTACCCAAAATACAAATTCTTTGTATTCACTATTGGTGATTTCAGTTTCATCCATGTAATAAGGACGCACCGTTACGGTTCTGGTTGGCGAATTTAAAGCCCCAGCGACATCTTCGCTTTGTTTACCCATGGTAAATGATCCCCCAGGTATTAAAGTCATACCTAAAGGTTTTTGAGAATGCCATTTACTTCCTGATCTCACTCCAACTAACTCCCCTTGTTCGCTAGATCCACAACTATATATAACTAAGACTAGTAAAATATACAACGATATTTTCTTCATATTTTTTTTCTTAATCCTTTAAGGCAAACGTATTACTAATTATGTTAAAAAACAATCTTTTATTTATCTGTTTAAAACAAAAATAAATGTATTTTAGTATACTGCGCAACTTTTTTTTACACCAACTTTTTTAGCGTTTTCAGCCACCTATCAGGGATTTCCTGATTGGTTGCGCTAATATAATCTTGGTACGCACAAGGTATTAACGCATGTCTTTTAAATTTATTACTTTCATTTAAATTAATTTCCATCCACCAACGACCGCTTTTGTTACTTTTATAAAAATTCAATACTTCATTTTCAATGGGCACTATATATTTTTGGTAATCGTCTTTTAGTCCGAAAGGATAATCATTTGCTCTATAATTAACGCCTTCTATAAAATACCATATCATTTGAGAAATTAATTGTGCTGTTTGATTTTTTACGTCAAATTTCGAATTGTATTCATAAATGCCAAAAGAAGTCACTTTATCGCTTATGCCTGCATATCTAGAAATAGCGCAAATTTCAGCACCCGTAAAGCCGTTAGGTGTTGCGTTATTGTTGGCGGGAGCATCTGCATTTTTAACTGCAGATAAATCTATGCTTACTATATCAGCATCGCGTAAAACGGGTTCAACCAGTTGAATTGCGCTTGTAACCTCACCCAATCTATAGGCTTCGAAAAACAAACCATCCAATAAATCAATTTCATTTTGAGAATTTAAGTAGGTTTGATAGCCAATATTGCTGTAATTAAACAAATTATTTGGCGGATTCATTACAATCTTACTTAAATAGGATTGAGAAGTTAAATCGCCTTCCATAGCGCCTAAATCAAATTTGTTGTCTACCGAAACAATATTTACGGTTTGTTCCAACTTGTCATAAGCCCTGTAATTTGAGTAGGTTAAATCCTGGCCTCCACCAATAATTATTGGAATAATTTTATTCTTAATGAGGTATGTCAATAATGCTCCCAGCGCAAAATAAGTGTCTTCTATGGAATTTCCTTGTGGAATATTCCCTAAATCGACAACGCTAATTGGCCAATTTCCGGGAAATAGTTTGTAAAGTTCTTTTCTGATTTCATTTAAATTGGAACCAGTTTCATGATTCCCAATAGCCGAACGACCTTCTTCAACACCAACAATGGCTATTTTTTTATTTGCCAGATTGGGGAACCCATTTTGTGCGGAATAAATTTCGATACAGCGGCCAAAAGATTGATCGGATTGCATTTTTGCATGTTCCAATAACGCATCATCAATAGGTTCAAGGTAATCGAAATTCATTTTTTAGGGGTTGTAAGATTTCTTTTTCGACGGCAATATAATAAAAAATTTATTTTTTCGTCGTTTTTCCTTTAGTTGTTTTCCTTTTTGGGGCGTTTTTCTCAATTATCTCCTTAACATCCGCCAGCGTTAATTTACTTGGATCAACTGTTTTTGACAATTCTATCTTTGTTTTTCCCTTGATAATAGTTGATCTTCCCCAGCGCGCTTTCTCAACTGAAATTCCTTCTTCCGCCCAGTGATGGATCACTTTATCAATGTCTTTTCGTTTCTTTTCTTCAATTAATTCAATAACGTCCTTTTCTGTCAGATTATCGAAGTCATATTTTTTATTTACGTTGATGTAAAGTCCATCCCATTTTAAAAACGGACCGAATCTTCCAACACCTTTTTGAACAGGAATATTTTCATATTCACAAATTGGGGCATCTGCTTTTTGTTTTTCCTGGATTAATTCAATGGCTCTGTTAATGTCAACCGACATCGGATTTTCATCCTTTGGAATTGCCACAAACAATTCATCATATTTAATATACGGACCAAAACGCCCAACTGCAACTACGACTTCTTTTCCTTCAAAACCGCCAATTGTTCTTGGAAGCTTAAACAAATCCATCGCTTCTTCAAAAGTTATGGAGGTCAATGTTTGGTCTCCCTGCAAACTTGCAAATTTTGGCTTTTCTTCATCCGTAGCTTCACCAATTTGAACCATAACACCAAATCTTCCCAAACGCGCATACACGTTTTTGCCGCTTTCCGGATCAACGCCCAATAAACGTTCACCTTTAGCCCTGTCCGCATTTTCGGCAACATCTTCAACCATGGGATGAAAAGATTTGTAAAAATCTTTAATCATTTTAATCCAATCCTCTTTTCCCTCAGCAATATCATCAAATTCCGATTCCACTTTTGCAGTAAAACCAAAATCTAAAATATTTGAGAAATTCTCCACCAAAAAGTCATTTACAATATTTCCTATATCGGTGGGCACTAATTTTCCTTTGTCGGATCCTACTTTTTCTACTAAAGTTTTGGCTATTACTTCACCGCCTTTTAATTTCAACTCGGTATAGCTTCTGTCTTCTCCTTCAATGGTTCCTTTTTCAACATATTCTCTTTTTTGGATGGTTGAAATTGTTGGTGCGTATGTTGACGGACGCCCAATTCCCAATTCTTCCAATCTTTTCACAAGTGCAGCTTCTGTGTAACGGTAAGGGGCTCTTGTGTAACGCTCAGTTGCCGTAATGGATTTATTGGCTAAAACTTCACCTTTCGATAATTTTGGCAACATTCCTTCCTGTTCTTCATCTTCATTGTCTGTACCTTCCAAATAAACTTTTAGAAAACCTTCAAACTTAATAACCTCACCATTTGCGGTAAAAACCTCTTTATTATTGGTGCTTGTAATTCTTACATTGGTGCGTTCCAATTGCGCATCACTCATTTGTGAAGCAATGGTTCTTTTCCAAATTAAATCGTACAACCTGTCTTGATCATAATCAACAGAAACAGATTGAAGGCTCATGCTTGTTGGCCTGATTGCCTCATGAGCTTCCTGGGCGCCTTTTGCGGTGGTATGAAATGTTCTTGGTTTGCTATATTCTTTTCCAAAAGAGGAAATAATTTCTTCTTGTGCCTCAATTTTTGCATCTTCCGATAAATTAAGACTGTCCGTTCTCATATAAGTGATCAATCCGGCTTCATACAAACGTTGTGCAATCATCATTGTTTTGGCTACCGGAAAATACAATTTTCTGGAAGCTTCTTGTTGCAATGTTGAAGTTGTGAATGGTGCTGCTGGAGATTTTGTTGCCGGTTTTTTCTGTAAATCGTCAACTTTAAATTTGGCGTTAATACAAGAATTTAAAAATGAATTTGCTTCTTCTTTGGTGTCGAAATTTTTAGGCAGATACGCTTTAAATTTTTTCTCTTCCTCCGTAATAAACTGGGCCATCACTTTATAGGAAGCTTGCGGAACAAAACTTTTAATTTCGCGTTCTCTTTCTACAATCAATCGAACAGCCACAGATTGAACTCTCCCTGCCGATAAGCCTCCTTTAACTTTTCTCCAAAGAACAGGAGATAATTCATAACCAACCAACCTGTCCAAAACACGTCGTGCTTGTTGTGCATTTACCAAATTGTAATCAATACTTCTTGGATTTTCTACTGCTTTTAATATGGCTTTTTTGGTAATTTCGTGAAAAACAATGCGTTTTGTATTGGCTTCCTTTAGTTTTAATTGCTCGTATAAATGCCAGGCAATTGCTTCTCCTTCTCGATCCTCATCCGATGCCAGCCAAACCATATCGGCATTTTTAGCCAAATCTTTCAACCTTTTTACCAGTGCCTTTTTATCTGTAGGAACAACATATTTAGGGTTAAAATTTCCTTCAACATCAATGCCTATTTCTTTGGAAGGCAAATCGGCAATGTGTCCAAAACTGGATTCAACCTGAAAATCTTTTCCTAAAAATTTTTCAATGGTTTTTGCTTTTGCCGGTGATTCTACGATTACTAAATTTTTCGCCATATTTTTTAATTATAATTTTAAAACCTTCATAATTTCATTTTCCGCTTCAAATAAAAACACCTTATATAATTCGGGTTTTGGATTGCAAAAGTATATAGAATTTTTTTAATTTGAACATGAACCTATAAAAACTCTACTTTTTGGCCATTAATGCTTTGTTAAAATTCTGCCAATCTGTCATATTTTTAAAAAATTGGTTATATCTTTGCCTTCCAATAAAAACACATGGGGAACGAAAAAATTATCATAGAAAAAAATCAGGGACAACCTCTTTTAACTGAACAAATCGAAGGAAATTCCAAAAAATTATATATAGAAAGTTATGGTTGTTCCATGAACTTAAATGACAGTGAAATTGTTGCGTCCATTCTTTCAAAACAAGGATATAATACCACACATTTATTGGAAGAAGCCGACTTGGTTTTGGTAAATACTTGTTCCATTCGAGAAAAAGCCGAGCAAACTGTTCGAAAACGTCTTGAAAAATACAATGCCATAAAAAAGATTAATCCTTCCATGAAAGTCGGTGTTTTGGGCTGTATGGCCGAACGTTTAAAAGCCAAGTTTTTGGAAGAAGAAAAAATAGTTGATTTGGTTGTTGGGCCAGATTCTTACAGAGATTTGCCAAATTTACTGGAAGATGTGAATGCCGGTCGCGATGCCGTAAATGTTATTTTATCAAAAGAAGAAACTTATGGCGATGTTTCGCCGGTTCGCTTAAACAGCAATGGCGTTTCTGCTTTTGTTTCAATCACAAGAGGCTGCGACAATATGTGCACTTTTTGCGTGGTGCCATTCACGCGCGGTCGTGAAAGAAGCCGTGAACCCAACAGTATTATAGAAGAAATAAAAGAATTAAGCGATAAAAACTATAAAGAAGTAACGCTTTTAGGCCAAAATGTTGACAGTTATCTTTGGTATGGCGGCGGATTGAAAAAAGATTTTAAAAATGCTTCGGAAATCGCGAAAGCTACAGCGGTGGACTTTTCTCAATTGTTGAATATGGTGGCAACGGCCTTTCCAAAAATGAGGATTCGTTTTTCTACCTCAAATCCGCAAGACATGAATTTAGAGGTCATTTATACAATGGCAAAACACGAAAATATTTGCAATTATGTTCATTTGCCAATACAATCCGGTAGCACTTCGGTATTGAAAAGAATGAATCGCCAGCATACGCGTGAAGAATACTTGGCGTTGATAGACAACATCCGAAAAATTATTCCTGATTGTGGATTGTCACAAGATATGATGACCGGTTTTTGCGGAGAAACGGAAGAAGAACATCAAGAAACCTTGAGTTTGCTGGAATATGTGAAATATGATTTCGGATTTATGTTCGCCTATTCTGAACGTCCGGGAACACTGGCAGAGAAAAAAATGGAAGATGATATTCCTTTTGAAGTTAAAAAAAGACGACTTGCTGAAATTATTTTGCTTCAACAAAAACACAGTTTGTACCATACAGAGCAATTTGTCGGAAAAACTGTTGAAGTGTTGATCGAAGGAGCATCAAAAAAATCGGATTCCCATTGGAAAGGCAGAAATTCACAAAATGCGGTGGTGGTTTTTCCTAAAGGAGATGAAAAAATGGGAGATCTTGTAAATGTTTATATTGAAGATTGCACTTCTGCCACGCTAATTGGAAAAAGAATTTAATTCATGGAATCATTACAGGCTATAAAACAACGTTTTGAAATTATTGGAAACGACCCTCACCTAAACCGGGCGATTGAAAAAGCAATTCGGGTTGCGCCAACTGATATTTCGGTATTGGTTACTGGCGAAAGTGGTGTTGGTAAAGAGAATATTCCAAAAATAATTCATCATTTATCACACCGAAAACACGCAAAATATATCGCTGTTAACTGTGGCGCAATTCCTGAAGGAACTATCGACAGTGAATTATTTGGCCATGAAAAAGGATCTTTTACCGGTGCTACTGCTGCTCGCAGCGGTTATTTTGAAGTTGCCGATGGCGGCACTATTTTTTTGGATGAAGTTGGCGAATTGCCATTAACAACTCAGGTCAGATTGTTGCGTGTTCTAGAAAATGGCGAATTTATTAAAGTGGGTTCGTCACAGGTGCAAAAAACCAATGTTCGCATTGTTGCCGCCACCAATTTAAATATGCAAGAAGCCATAAATAAAGGAAAGTTTCGGGAAGATTTATATTATCGTTTAAGCACCATTGAAATAAATTTACCGCCTTTGCGGGAACGTATTGGTGATATTCATTTGTTATTCAGAAAATTTGCGGCTGATTTTGCCCAAAAATATAAAATGCCGCCTGTTAAACTTTCTGAAAATGCCGTTAAGGTTTTGGAAAATTATGGTTTCCCCGGAAATATTCGCCAATTACGCAATATTGCTGAAGAAATTTCGGTAGTTGAAGAAAACAGATTGATTTCTTCCGAACGATTGTTACAATATTTACCAGCCAAAGGCACCAATTTGCCAACAGTAATTGAGAACAAAAAATCGAGTAGCGAGTTTTCCACAGAAAGAGAAATTATGTACAAGATTTTGTTCGATATGCGAAATGATATCAACGATTTGAAAAAATTAACGCTCGATTTAATGCAAAGCGGCAGCGTTGAAAAAGTTAAGGAGGAAAACAAAAAGTTAATTCAGAAAATCTACAAAGAAGATATTTCAGATGCTGAAACTCAAAATCAGGTGGAAGTTGTGCGGATTAATGATAAATATAAAGAATCAGATTCTTACGACTTTGAAGAAACCATTGATGCCGATGAAAGCTTGTCCATTCAAGATAAAGAAATTGAATTGATCAAAAAATCATTAGATCGCAACAAGGGCAAACGAAAACTGGCGGCAAAAGAATTGGGCATTTCTGAAAGAACTTTATATCGCAAAATAAAACATTACGATCTATAATTAAAATATTAACTTTGACCTTAATTTTAAGCGCCTAATACAACATCAAAACAGTAAAATGAAAAAAATTAGTTACCTAATCTTATTGCTTTTAGTTTTCACCACACAAAGCTGTGGCATTTATAATTTTACGGGGACTAACATAAAATCCGATGTAAAAACCATTCAAATAGATTATTTTCCAAACAATGCTATTTTGGTTGAACCTTCATTAAGTCAGGCATTTACAACTCGTTTACAGGACTTATTTTTACAGCAAACCAACTTAAGTTTGGTGAAAGATGGAGGAGATTTACAATTTGAAGGTGAAATTACAGGATATAAAATTAACCCAATGACCGCAACAGCTGAACAAACTGCGGCCCAAAACCGACTTACCATAACGGTAAATGTGCGTTTTTACAACAACAAACTTGAAGAAGACAATTTTGAACGGTCCTTTTCACATTATTATGATTATGATGCGAATGCACAATTAACCGGCGGTATTTTAGATGATGCTTTTAATGAAATTATTGAACGTATCACACAAGATATTTTTAATGCTTCAGTAGCAAAATGGTAAATTATGAACAGCGCTGAATTCTCCTATTTATTGCAACATCCCGAAAATATCGATGCTATAAAAACGCAACAATTAAATGAAGTTATCACTGAATTTCCTTATTTTCAGTCGGCCAGGGCAATTCAGCTAAAAGGACTCAATAAAACAAACAGCTTTAAATACAACCAAACCTTAAAAAAAACTGCTGCCTATACCATAGACAGAAAAGTGCTTTTTGATTTTATTACTTCTCCTATATTTATAAGCAATTCAAAAAAAGAAGCCGAAATACTTGAAGAAATTGAAGTAATTGATGCTGAAGATGTTAAAGCGCTTCATAAAAAAATTACCGAATCCTTTTCCAATATAAATGCAGAAACTGTTCCTGATTCTTTTCATCAACAAGAAACCTTAACAGAAGAAGAAAAAACACCAGATGTTTTAGAATTAGGAAAACCACTGCAATTTGTAAGTTCTGAACCACATTCATTTAATGAATGGATGCAGCTGATTGCCCAAAAACCTATTGTAAGAGAAGAAAGCCAGGTTCGGAAAATTGAAAAAATTGAGGAAAAATTTAACCTTATAGATCGATTTATTGAACTAAACCCTAAAATAAAACCGGTAGACAAAAATGCCATAAATATGGATCTTACTTTGGAGGGTTCAACAGAAAATGAAAGTTTAATGACTGAGACCTTGGCGAAAGTTTATCTTGAACAAAAAAAATATGAAAATGCCATTAAAGCTTATCGCATTTTAATTTTGAAATATCCAGAAAAAAGTGGTTTCTTTGCAGACCGAATTAAAGCAATAAAAAATTTACAAAAAAAATAGTCATGACGTATACAATATTTTTAATTCTGATTATGATCGTAGCATTTTTGCTCATATTAATCATTATGGTTCAAAATCCAAAAGGCGGAGGATTGTCATCTTCTTTTGGTGGAGGCGGAACACAATCTTTAGGAGGAGTTCAAAATACAACCAACTTTTTAGACAAAAGTACTTGGACACTTTCAATTGTATTGCTTGCCTTAATTTTACTGTCAAATTTTGCTGCACCTAAAGTAAATGCTGTTGACACAAGTTCAGAAATTGAAAACACTATTGAAAACCGTGAAGTTCAGGATGCGCCAGTGCAAACTGTACCTGTGACATCAACACCTGCACAAGATACTGTTCAATAATAGTCACTGAAAATATATTCCTAAAAATGCCAATGTAAATGACACGTTGGCATTTTTATATTTATACTTATTCCATTAAAAACACATTTGTCAGTTTTATGGGATTGGCACAATTTTGGAACCTCAATCCGAAGAATTAATAATTTTTTAAATCATAAAAAAAATGAGTGAAATTAATATTAAACCATTAGCAGATAGAGTTTTGGTAAAACCGCTGCAGGCTGAAAAAACTACTGCTTCAGGGCTTATCATTCCAGATTCAGCTAAAGAAAAACAACAAAAAGGAACTGTGATTGCAATTGGCAATGGATTAAAAGATGAACCTATGACCGTTAAGGTTGGAGACACCGTTTTATTTGGCAAATATGCAGGCACTGAAATTGTTGTGGACAGCACAGAATATTTGATCATGAGAGAAAGCGATATTTTAGCAATTGTTTAAAAAAACTTGAAAATAATTCTTAAAGATTTAAGCAAAAACTTAAAACTAAAAAATAATAAAAATGGCAAAACGTATAATTTTTGATATAGAAGCGCGCGACGGATTAAAACGTGGTGTTGATGCTTTGGCAAATGCAGTAAAAGTGACTTTAGGTCCAAAAGGAAGAAATGTAGTTATAGGAAAATCATTTGGCGGACCAGTTATTACTAAAGATGGTGTGTCCGTTGCAAAAGAAATTGAATTAGAAGATCCTTTAGAAAATATGGGCGCTCAAATGGTGAAAGAAGTTGCTTCAAGAACCAGTGATTTGGCAGGTGATGGAACTACAACCGCAACTGTTTTGGCACAAGCAATTGTAAAAGAAGGGTTGAAAAATGTGGCTGCAGGCGCAAATCCGTTAGATTTAAAACGCGGAATTGACAAAGCTGTAAAAGCAATTGTTGAAGATTTGAAAAAACAATCGCAAGAAGTTGGCAACAATTCTGATAAAATTAAACAAGTCGCTTCAATTTCGGCAAACAACGATGAAACGATTGGTGAATTAATAGCCCAGGCATTCAAAAAAGTGGGCAAAGAAGGTGTTATCACTGTTGAAGAAGCAAAAGGAACTTCTACTTATGTTGATATTGTTGAAGGAATGCAATTTGACAGAGGATATCTATCTCCTTATTTTGTCACAAATGCCGACAAAATGTTAGCCGATTTAGAAAATCCGTACATTCTTTTATATGAAAAGAAAATAACAAACCTTAAAGATTTATTGCCAATATTGGAACCGGTAGCCCAAAGCGGTAAACCCTTATTAATTATTGCTGAAGATGTGGAAGGTGAAGCATTGGCAACTTTGGTGATGAATAAATTACGTGGTGCTTTAAAAATAGCTGCCGTAAAAGCGCCAGGTTTTGGCGACAGAAGAAAAGCAATGTTAGAAGACATCGCAATTTTAACCGGTGGTACCGTAATTTCTGAAGAAAGAGGATTGACTTTAGACAATACCACCATTGATATGTTAGGAACTGCGGAAAGAATTACCATTGATAAAGACAATACGACCATTGTTAACGGATCTGGGGATGCAAATGACATAAAATCGAGAGTAGCCCAAATTAAAGCACAAATTGAAACTACAACATCAGATTACGACAAAGAGAAACTGCAAGAACGTTTGGCTAAATTAGCCGGTGGCGTTGCCGTACTTTATGTTGGTGCTGCCAGTGAAGTTGAAATGAAAGAAAAGAAAGACAGGGTTGATGATGCATTACACGCAACACGTGCTGCTGTTGAAGAAGGAATTGTTGCCGGTGGTGGTGTGGCTTTAGTGAGAACTAAAGAAGTGCTAAAATCATTAACCACTGAAAATTTAGATGAATTAACAGGAATCAGAATTTTAGACAGAGCCATAGAAGAACCATTACGACAAATAGTTGAAAATGCAGGTGGCGAAGGTTCTGTGGTTGTTGCAAAAGTTATTGAAGGAAAAGGCGATTTTGGCTACAATGCCAAAACCGATGAATATACCAAAATGTTTAAAGCAGGTATTATAGATCCAACTAAAGTTACAAGAATTGCATTGGAAAATGCAGCGTCTGTTGCAGGTATGATCTTGACCACAGCTTGTACATTGGTAGAAATAAAAGAAGAATCAGCTGGCGGAATGCCTCCAATGGGTGGCGGAATGGGCGGAATGATGTAGAATTTACAAACATAAAAAAAGCCGCTTAATCAAAATTAAGCGGCTTTTTTTATACTTTAAAATGTGTGGTAAAGTTATGCTTTACACGCACATTTTCCCGGTTCACACTTAGCTGTTGTTTTTACATTTGATACAACTTCCGCTTTACAAGTGCATTTCCCCGGCTCACATTTTGTGCACTCTTTTGAAGCCATGTCAGTTTTACAGGTACATTTTCCGCCTTCACATTTGCATTCTCCACTTGCGATACATTTACATCCAACAACATGTGCAGTTTCCTTAGCAATTTCTTTTAAATCCATTTTACAAACCGGACAAGATCCTGCCACGTCATAGGTTTTTCCTTTTTCGCAATCCATAGGGCATTGAAAAACACTTGAAACCATTTCACCTTCTTCATGGTCATGATTTTCAATATTTTCCTTGTTTACTTCAACTTTTACTTCTTCTTTTTTAGTTTCCTTACAAGCAGTAAATAATACGGCGAAAGAAAATAATGCGACAAATACAAAAAGTGATTTTTTCATTTATTTTATTATTGGTTATTTTTTATAATTATAATTTGCTTAAATAATTGTGATTATGAATCCAATTCATTTAACAGGCGCCTAAATTAGTAAAAATTGGCAGTATTTATAATTTTGCCTGATAAAATTTTTATTTTTTATAACTATCTCAAAAATTATAAAGCAAAATAAAAAAACTTCCCGATTTGGGAAGCCTTTTTTAAGTATTTAGTTCAAAAAGGATTGTAAATTAATCTCTTCTTTCTCTAGGTTTTCTGTCTCTGTCACCACCACGATTATCTCTATCGCCTCCTCTGCTGTCTCTGCTGCTGTCACGTGGAGGTCTTTCTACAAATCCCTCTGGTTTTGGCAAAAGCGCTTTTCTGGAAACTTTGTCTTTACGTGTTTTTGGATCTTTACCAAAATATTTCACGTCAAACACATCACCCATATTTACAACGTCAGTAACATTGTCTGTACGTTCCCAGGCAAGTTCAGAAATATGCAATAACACTTCATTTCCTGGAGCGTCAAGATATTCTACAACGGCACCAAAATCAAGCATTTTAATTACTTTTACTTTGTAAACACCACCAACTTGAGGTTTGAAAAGCAAAGAATCAATTTTTGTTAAAACTGCATCTATTCCAGCTTGTTTTGTTCCTAAAATTTCAACAATGCCTTCTCCTGTTAAAGGATCTTCATTGATAACGATAGTACAACCTGTTGTTTTTTGCAATTCTTGAATCACTTTTCCACCAGGTCCAATTAAAGCACCAATAAAATCATTAGGAATTGTTCTGGTGATCATTTTTGGAGCATATGGTTTCACATCTGCATTAGGAGCCGCAATTGCTTCAGTTATTTTACCTAAAATATGTAAACGACCTGCACGAGCCTGCTTTAAAGCACTTACTAAAATTTCATAAGAAAGTCCTTTTATTTTGATGTCCATTTGACAAGCAGTAATCCCGTCAGCTGTACCTGTAACTTTAAAGTCCATATCACCTAAATGATCTTCATCACCTAAGATATCAGATAAAACAGCATATTTTTCACCATCGGAAATTAATCCCATAGCAATACCCGAAACTGGTTTTTTCATTTGAATACCTGCATCCATTAATGCCATAGTACCGGCACAAACAGTTGCCATTGAAGAAGAACCATTGCTTTCCAATACTTCTGAAACAATTCTTACGGTATAAGGACACTCGGCAGGAATCATTCCTTTTAATGCGCGTTGCGCTAAATTTCCGTGACCAACTTCACGACGGGAAGTTCCTCTTAACGGACGAGCTTCACCTGTAGAAAATGGAGGGAAATTATAATGTAAGTAGAATCTTTCTTCACCTTGGTGCGTTGGCATGTCAATTTGGTTTGCTTCTCTTGAAGTTCCTAAAGTAACTGTTGCCAATGCCTGGGTTTCACCTCTTGTAAAAATTGCGGAACCGTGTGTTGAAGGCAAATAATTTACTTCACACCAAATTGGGCGAATATCTGTAGTTTTACGTCCATCTAAACGCAAACCTTCATTTAAAGTTAAATTACGAACAGCGCTTTTTTCAGCTTTATCGTAATATTTAGAAATTAATTCTCCTTTTTCTTTCAATTCCTCTTCAGAAAAAGTTGCTTTAAATTCCTCTTTTATTTTTGCAAATGCATCACTGCGCTCATGTTTTGCACTTCCTGCTCTAGCGATGTCATATACTTTTTGGTAAGAAAAATCGTGGGCTTTTTTCTCCATTTCCTTATCCTCTTTTCCCATTTCGTATTCACGTGTTACCTTTTTACCAAAGGCTTCCGCTAAACGTACTTGTGCAGCACATTGAATTTTTATAGCTTCGTGCGCAAATTTAATGGCTTCTGCCATTTCTTCTTCACTGCATTCATCCATTTCTCCTTCAACCATCATCACAGAATCTGCTGAAGCGCCAATCATCATATCAATATCAGCTTCCAATAATTGTGCTCTACTTGGATTTATAATGAATTTTCCATTCACTCTTCCAACACGAACTTCAGAAATTGGTGTTTCAAATGGAATATCACTTAATTGTATTGCTGCCGAAGCGGCTAAACCAGCCAAAGCATCAGGCATTACGCTTTCGTCATGAGACATTAATTGCACCATAACTTGTGTTTCTGCATGGTAATCTTTTGGGAAAAGCGGACGTAAAACACGGTCTACCAAACGCATTGTTAACACTTCATTGTCACTTGGTCTTGCTTCTCTTTTGAAGAAACCTCCTGGGTAACGTCCTGCAGCTGCAAATTTTTCTCTGTAATCAACAGTCAATGGTAAGAAATCTACCGGACTTGCATCGTAATTAGATACAACTGTACCCAATAACATAGCATCGCCCATTCTTACAACAACTGAACCATGAGCTTGTTTAGCTAATTTTCCAGTTTCGATAGAGATGGTTCTTCCATCGCCTAAATCAATAATTTGTGTAAATACCTTAGGTATCATAAATAATTTTTTATTTAATTAAACAATTTGGTTTGTGTTGTTGTGTTGTGTGTTGCCCAATGAAAAGTTTAATTTGTTGCTTTTTTAATTTTCAAATAAGTTAAAAAAAAAGAGGCAAAAATAAGCCTCTTTTTCTTGAATTATTTTCTTATGCCTAATTCTTTAATTACCTCACGATATCTTACAATATCTGTTTTAATTAAATAATCAAGTAAATTTCTTCTTTTACCTACCAATCTTACCAATGAACGCTCAGTGTTAAAATCTTTACGATTTCTTTTTAAGTGTTCAGTTAAGTGATTAATTCTAAAAGTAAATAAGGCAATTTGCCCCTCAGACGAACCTGTGTTGGTGGCTGATTCACCGTGTTTTGCGAAAATTTCTTCTTTTTTCTCTTTAGTTAAGTACATGCTAACATTAATTTTTATTAATAATTTTTATGTATTGCTAAACCTTATGGCTTGCAGTCGGCAAATATACTATTATTATTATTGATTTACAATTAATTACAAGGCGATATTTTTATTTTCTAATTAACATGGAACCATTACAGGCAGAAATGTATTAACCACCTAAATATTATGCGATAAAATAATATTCTTATTGGAAATAAAAAAATTTGGATTGCTATTTCAGAAGCCGAACAATTGAATTGATTAAAAAAACGAGCCTTTTGGGGCTCGTTTTTCTTATTTTCTTACCGGTAAGTTTTGAATTAAATCAATGTATAAGTTAATTTGCTTTTTCAAATGTTTTCGTTCTACAATTTTATCCAGAAAACCATGTTCCAAAACAAATTCCGAACGTTGAAATCCTTCTGGCAAATCTTTTCCGGTGGTGTCTTTAACAACCCTTGGACCTGCAAAAGCGATTAAAGCATTTGGTTCCGCAATGTTTATATCGCCAAGCATGGCGTATGATGCCGTTGTACCACCCGTTGTTGGATCTGTGCACAATGAAATATAAGGAATATTCACCGCTGCAAGTTGTGCTAATTTAGCCGATGTTTTTACCAATTGCATTAAAGATAATGATGCTTCCTGCATTCTTGCACCGCCCGATTTTGATATCATTAAAAAAGGAACTTTGTTTTCTATGGAATAATCAATTGCTCTGGAAATTTTTTCGCCGACCACACTTCCCATAGAACCTCCAATAAAAGCAAAATCCATTGCGGCAACTACTAAATCCTTTCCATATGATTTTCCAACAGCCGTTCTTACCGCATCTTTAAGCTTTGTTTTTTCATAAGCTTCTTCTAACCTGTCGACATATTTTCTGCTGTCAGAAAATTTTAAAGGATCTTTAGAAACCATTTCTTTATCAAATTCTTTAAAGATATTATTGTCAAAAATAATTTCAAAATATTCGGCACTTCCTATTCTAACATGATAACCATCTTCGGGGCTAACGTAATAATTTTGTTTCAATTCAGCGGAATCAACAATTTTACCGCTTGGTGTTTTATACCACAAACCTTTCGGTACGTCTTTTTTATCTTCTGTAGGAGTTTGAATTCCTTTATCTTTTCTTTTAAACCAAGATGACATAACTATGTTGTTTTAGTGAAAATAAGAGGTGCAAATTACTAAAAAAAATAAAGAGAACATATAAAAATATGCTCTCTTTATGAAATTTTAGACGTAAGGCAAAGATCTATAATGTGTTAACGTTGTTTAAATCTTTAAAAGCTTGTATTAAGCGTGTTTTAAAAGTGACTTCACCTTCGCGCAACCATTTTCTTGGATCATAATACTTTTTATTTGGCTGATCAGCACCATCTGGATTTCCTATTTGCGTTTTTAAATAATCGATGTTGTTAACCATATAATCTCTAATTCCTTCAGTAAAAGCAAATTGAAGATCTGTATCAATATTCATTTTAATTACGCCATACCCAATAGCTTCTCTAATTTCTTCCAAAGTTGACCCTGAACCTCCGTGAAACACGAAATCTACCGGATTTACCCCTGTTTTATATTTATTTTGAATAAATTTTTGAGAATTGTCTAAAATTTTTGGTGTTAACTTAACATTCCCTGGTTTGTAAACGCCATGAACATTTCCAAAAGATGCTGCAATGGTAAAGCAATCGCTCACTTTTTTAAGTTCTTCATAAGCATAGGCAACCTCAACCGGTTGCGTATATAATTTTGAAGAATCAACATCAGAATTATCAACACCATCTTCTTCACCTCCGGTAATTCCCAATTCAATTTCTAAAGTCATCCCCATTTTAGTCATACGTTGAAGATATTTTTTACAAATTTCAATGTTTTCTTCAATAGGTTCTTCTGACAAATCTAACATATGTGAACTAAAAAGAGGTACGCCATTTTCTTTATAAAATTGCTCTCCGGCATCCAATAAACCATCAATCCAAGGCAATAATGATTTTGCGCAATGATCTGTATGTAAAATAACAGGAATTTCATAGGCAGTCGCTAATAAATGAACGTGTTTAGCGCCTGCAATGGCTCCTGCTATAGCTGCTTTTTGGTTAAGATTAGACAATCCTTTACCTGCGTTAAATTGAGCTCCACCATTTGAAAACTGAATAATTACAGGTGAATTCAACTCTTTTGCTGTTTCTAAAACAGCGTTAATTGTGTTCGATCCTGTAACATTTATCGCCGGTATTGCGAAATTTTTGGCTTTCGCCAACTTAAAAAGATCTTGTACCGTTTTTCCTGTAGCAACTCCTGGTTTAATTGTTTGACCCATAATATTATATATGTAGTTATTGTGAATTATTAAAGCAAAATTAATGAATTATCCCCTTTAAATAAACTTATGAATAGAAAAAAAACGAAATCGAAATAGTTTTATACCTCAGATTTAAAACGGATAACTTATCCCAAAATTATAAACGGTATGCGCTAAATTATAATTTTTAAACCATTTATTTCCTGCAGGAAGATATGGCTCGTACGTTTTAAATCCTAAATCCAAACGCAATAAAATAAAACTTAAATCGTATCTAAGTCCAACTCCTGTACCGATTGCAATATCTTTTACTGAGTTGATTCCTCTAAATTTAGCTTGCGATTCCGTTATTGACGCATTTGAAATGTCCCAAATATTACCTGCATCAACAAATAAAGCGCCATTTATACTGTTAATCACATTAAACCTATACTCTAAACTATTGATAAATTTAAGGTTTCCTACGTTAAACTCCAACCCACTTTTTGTTGATCCTGGACCTAAATCATAAATTTTCCAGGCTCTTAAATCGTTTGGTCCGCCAATAAAATAGCTTCTGCTAAAAGGGATTGTATTTGAATTTCCGTAAGGTACCGCCACTCCCAAAAAGCTTCTAAAAACCAGAACCGTTTTCTCCGACACATCCCAGAATTTTTTGTATTCCAAATCGACCCTGACGTATTGGGCGATTGGTATTCCAAACAGCGTTTTTTTATTGTTGGCGTCTCTATTTTTAGCCAAAAGTGTTGTTAGATTTCCTGATGCACCAACGCGTGATCTGAAAAATGAAAAATCGGTATCTTTATAATTTTCGCTATTGTTATAGGTAAATGTATAGACCATTAAAGGAACCAAAACATCTTCAGTAATAATATTGTAACGGTTTCTGATATTCCTAACAATTTTATATTCTGTCGGATTGCTTTCCTCAAAATTTGCATCAATTTTGGTGTCAATAAACCCGATAACATCATTGGTCGTTAATGTATCATTAAAATAGGTATTGGCGATAAACTGAATTTCATTAAATTCAGATTTGTAAATATTAAAGTAAGAATCAATATTCAAATTTTTAATAAATTGTGCGTTTAGCAACTGAAAACTGTGATTTTTTGTTTTTGATGACACCCAAGTATAATCCACAATTCCCGTAAATATTTGTTTATCCAGGCCAATATTTTTTTGCAAACTTGTACCCAAAGTGAAAATTGTTTTTGGAGCCATGCGTTTCGGAATTAATTTTTCAAATTTAACCGGAAAAACAAATCTTGGAAGTTCCAATGAAATATCGCCTCCAATTTCCCATGCATTCAATAATTTTGCGTTATCGGCCGCATCTTTTGAATCTAAAAATGAACCTTGTATAGAAAATTTCAATAATTCAGCTCCCCTAAAAATATTTCTGTCTAAAAATGAAAGTTTTCCTGAAATTCCCAGTTGCCTGATATTTGAATGCGTCAGTTCTGTATTAATTCCTACGGAATACTTCTTAAGAGGCGATAAATAAATGGAAGCTTCCAACATATCATTTTCCAATTCTTCATATTTTATGTCAACTGTCCTGAAATTTTGAAGACCTCTTATATTTTTGCGTGTTAGCTCTCTAGTGTCGTCTCTATAAATATCATTTGGCTCAATAAAAATTGAATTCAATAAATACTTCGGATTGTATCTTAATTTTTCCTGTGCATAAAATGAAAATTCGTTGTAATTTAAACTGTCTTTTATTGAATTATCACCAGAGCTGTTAAAGGAATAATCGGTATAAATATTAACTTTTTGAATTTTTTGGACTTTAAATGGAACGGAACCTGTATTGCCATCGATAAGCAGCTCGACATCCGATTTATAATCGGTGGCTGAAGTATCAACTTCAAAAGTGATTGCATTTTTATAAAACCGATAAACTCCTGAATTTCTAAATAAATTGGTTAACCTGTTTTGCTCATTAACAAATGATGAAAGTCTAAATTGATTTCCTTCCTTAATATGGGATTTGGCTTTATGAATCTCATAAATAGAGTCTAAAACTGCCGATTGTATGTTTGTTGTAATGCTGTCTAAATGATTGGGCTTGTCTGTGATTACCTTATATTCAACAGCAATTTTCTTATTTTTCAAAGGATGCTCTTCAAATTCTGCTTTAGCATTAAAATAACCTTCATTGTAATAATGTTGCGTTAAGTTCTTAACCGTTTGGGCAGCTTTTTTTGAATCGAAAATAACGGGAGGTTCGCCATTTTTTAGTATCCACTGATGCATTTTATATTTAAAATTCCGAACACCGCGCGTTTGTTTTTCAGAAAATACACCGGTTGTGAAATTATACCAGCCCAGATTGTCTAATTTCCAAACGTCAAAATCGGCTTCAAAATTTTTGTTTCCTAAATTATAAAAATGCAACGGTAAGGCAACACCAAGCACTGAGGTATTGGGACGTTGAACAATATAATCGTTTATTTCGTCGCTAGCATTTTTTTTATCGTTAACTATAACTTTGTTTTTTACAAGCAGAAATTCATTTTCAGCAACATACTTCACTGAATTACACGATGAAAAACCAAAAATTAAACCTGCGAAAATTAATAATATTATAAAATTGGTTTTCAATAAATAAGCGTTTAAATTTGTTTCAAAAGTATAACTTTTCAATGGTTTAAAAAATTACTATTTTTTAAAAATAAATTAATGAGTTTAAGCAAAAATCAATTAAAAACAATAACGAGCCTAAATCAAAAAAAGTACCGAACCGCACATCATTTATTTGTTGCTGAAGGCACTAAAATTGTAGCTGAATTTTTAAACTCAAATTTTGAATTGGAACAGTTATTTTGTGTTGACAAAACCAGCTATAAAAATTTAGAGAAAGTTACTGAAATTTCTGAAACCGAATTAAAAAAAATAAGCACTTTGGTTACGCCAAATAACGTACTGGCACTTTTTAAGATTCCTTCAATAGCGCCTTCCGTAAAATCGGGTTTAATTGTTGCTTTGGATGAAATTAATGACCCGGGAAATTTAGGCGCAATTATTAGGTTGTGCGATTGGTTTGGGGTGGATCAATTGGTTTGCTCAACCAATACGGCAGATTGCTATAACCAAAAGGTGGTGCAATCTTCCATGGGTTCTTTGGCCAGAGTATCGCTAATTTATACGGATTTGGAAACCTATTTACAAAACTCCATTTTACCAAAATATGCTGCGGTTATGGATGGTGAAAATGTATATAAAAGCAAATTGCCCGCAAGTGCGGTGTTGGTGATGGGAAATGAAGCAAACGGCATTCGGGAATCAATTTTAAAATTAACAACCAATACCATTTCAATACCAAGATTTGGCGAATTAAAACAAACCGAAAGTTTAAATGTAGCGACTGCTGCCGCAATTTTATTGAGTGAATTTAAGCGATTGACTTAAGCGCTTAATGAAAAGCAAGTTTGATAAAAACGCCTCTTGTTCCAAAATAATCAACTTGTCCAGTCCACTGACTGTTTGGGTTGTTGTCCCTAACCAATTCATCATTTATGGCAAAAACGCCTCTTATTGAAGGTGAAAAAATAAAGTAAGGCAAATATAAATCTACGCCAATTCCAAGTTCATAGGAAAAATTATTCTTTTTGGTTCTGAATTCTCCATCAGAATTATCATCGGGATTGTCCTGATTGCTGGAGAAATTATAATCGTAAGAAACGCCGCCCACAACATAAGGCCGCATATTATCCAATCTGTCCGTATTAAATTTCAGCAATAGCGGAATTCTAAAATAGGTTGAATTTACTTCTCTTATGCTGTCTTTTTGGCCCCCATAAATATGGGTAAACGCCAATTCTTTTGTATTACTTGACAGCCCGGGCTCTAACCTTAAACTAATATTTTTATGCAAACGTAAATCACCAATAAGTCCCACTTCAAAACCGATGCTGGGTGTTGAAACTATAAAAACATCGTTTGTTTTGTACGATATTTTATAATCTTTTTTATTCAATCCTAAATAATATCCCCAAAATATCTGTTGTTTATCCCAATTTTGTCTGTATTGGACAATATCTTTTTTTTGGGCCTTTAAATTGTTTATTGAAAAGACGACCAAAAAAGCAACAACAAATACTTTTCTCATATATTATTTTTTTGCAATATAAATTGAAGCAACCCCAAATGTTTGCGGTTTATTTTCAATAGCTATAAACCCAATTTTATGCAAAATATTGTTGAAGGCTTGTCCGTAAGGAAAAGAAGCTGCGGAATCCGACAAATATTGATATGCCACTTTGTCTTTTGAAAACAATTTTCCAATGGAAGGCAAAATGAATTTAGCGTAAAATTTATACCCTTGTTTGAACGGCGTTTTGGCAGGAATTGAGGTTTCCAATACCACAAAAATTCCTCCCACCTTTAAAACTCTATAAATTTCGGCCAATCCTTTTTCAAGATTTTCAAAATTCCGAACACCAAAAGCAACCGTAACGGCATCAAACGAATTGTCTTCAAAAGGCATCTTTTCAGAATCTGCAAGCACCATTTTTATGGTATTGTTTAACTGAAGTTTTTCAATTTTTTTTCGTCCAACTTCAAGCATTCCGTCAGAAATATCCAAACCAACAATTTTTGAAGCTTTTGTTTTGGCTAAATTGATAGCCAAATCGCCTGTTCCTGTGGCTATGTCCAAAATGGAATCGGGATTTGTTTTTCCAACAATTTCAACAACTTTGTTGCGCCATTTAACATCAATCCCAAAAGAAATAACACGATTTAAACCGTCGTATTCATTGGAAATGGCATCAAACATTTTAGTGACTTGCTCTTTTTTGCTAAGATTTGAATCTTTGTACGGTGTAACTTTTTCTGCCATAGCCAATTTAGTAGTTAACCGCGACAACTTCATTAATTTTTCCGGGAATAAGTTGCTTCAACATATTTTCAATTCCGTTTTTTAAGGTAATTGTTGATGATGGACAACCGCTGCAGGCGCCTTGTAATATGACGTTTACTGTTTTTGAAGATGGTGAATAAGACTGAAACATGATATTTCCGCCATCGGCTGCAACAGCCGGTTTTATATATTCTTCTAAAATGTCAATAATTTGTTTGGAAACATCATCAAGTTCTATATCAGGCATATAAACTTCTGAAACTTTTTGTGGAACTGCGGTAGCCAAAGCAATTGTTTTTCCGTCGGCAATAAACTGTCTGATAAAACTTCTTATTTCAACAGTTATTTCATTCCATTCCGCAAGGTCATTTTTTGTGACTGAAACATAATTTTCGGAAATAAACACTTCTTTCACAAAAGGAAAATTAAATAATTCAACAGCCAAAGGTGAGTTTTTAGCTTCTTCACTGTTTTTAAATTCTAAATCGTTTTCCACCAATTTTATGTTAGCCACAAACTTTAAAACTGTAGGGTTTGGCGTTGATTCCGCATATACTTCAACCGGATTTTTTTTCGGTGCAGTTTCTTCTGAAACCAAAACACCGCCTTCATTCAGGTAATTTTCAATTTGTTCTTTCACTTCATCTTGCACATCGCTCCATTCCACGATCGGAAATCGCTCAAGCGCAATAAAATTTGCAGAAATATAAACACGTTTTACAAATGGCAAATAAAATAATTGCTGTGCCAAAGGTGAATTTTTAGCTTCGTCAATATTGTTGTATTGATGGCTTCCACTTGTTAAAATATCGTTTGAAGTAAACTTAAGTATCGTAGGTATATTTGTTTTTTCTATTTTAAGCGTTCTGTTTTTCATCTGTTTAAATTTTATTTTAGCGGTAACAGCTGCTGTTCGCTATTAACCATTCCTTCCTGTATCAAAATTTGTTATGCTCGTTTCATTTTTAATAGTTTGTGCAAAAATACATAAAACATCTTTCATGTACTTGGTTAAAAATAAAAAACGCCTCAAGATTGAGACGTTTATTTTAAGCTTTTATGGTTAGTTTAAAGATTCAATACCAAAGTTGCTGTAAATTTTGATGTCTCAAAATCTAACTCGGCTGAATCCACATCATTGCTTTGAGGATAAAAATTATAAGGGGCGGTATTGGTCGAATTTTGGTAGGCGAAATCCAATTTACCTCCTCTAAATTTATAACCTGCTCCCAATGAGAATCCTTCCAAATTGTCAGAATCTAAAGCGTTTTTATATGGACTGTTTTCAAAATGATAGCCACCTCTTACAGAGAAATTATCAAAACGCCATTCTGTTCCTATTCGCAACTCGCCCACATTTTCCAAATCGGTATCAAAGGCTTGATTTTCCTCAATAAAATCAGCGTTGCTTAATTTGATGTTGCTGAAATTTTTATAGCTGTAATCAACACTTATTAGTCCGTTATCGTTAAAAATATAAGCCAAACTTCCGGTTAATTTGCTAGGCGTCCTTAACTTATAATCAAATGCATTTAATCCTGAATATTCATTGGTAAATAGCACGTCGTTTTTATAGACATCTTCATCATATTCCAAAAAATCTTCAGAAAGGCTGTACCAAACCGGTGATTGATACGCCAATCCTAAACGCACATTTTCACTTGGTTTTAAAATTGCACCAAAATTAAAGGAAACACCGTTGCCATAGGTTAATAATTCCTGTTTAGAGGACACATCTAAAGTATTGTTGTTTCCGTCGTTGTTATATTCTTCTGTTAATGTTCGTTGGAAATATTCAACATCATAGGTATTTATGGCAGCTCCAAGATATAAATTGTCATTGTTTTGCGCGGCAAACGTAAATGAATATTTACCGTTTTTTCCATCTGTAAAATTTTCAAAATATTGATTTTCAGCATTTACATAAACAACCGGGTCATGATCATAAAAGTCTGTTAATGGTGAATAACCGCTATTTCCTTCGGCAATCCAAAAATTTTCAAAATCATTGGCAATGCTGTAGTTAAATCCTAAGGCAATATTGCTCCATTCGGAGTTATTGCCATAACCTCTGAAAACAAATACACCACCTGCTTGCGATAAATTTGTGAAATCATTTTCAAATTGGGTATTGTTTCCATAAAAACCAGCCATAGTTTTGGTATTTCTGTTGTTTAATGAAATCGCAAATTCGCTTTTCAAAAATACGGCTGCACCTGCCGGATTTATTTCCATGGCCGACAAATCGCCGCCCAAAGCGCCAAAAGCGCCGCTCATTGCATTGTAACGTGCGGTACCGTTTATGTTTTCTTTTGAAAATAATACACCAACATCATTATACCCTAATGTTTGCGCATTTAAAATATAACCAAAGCAAAGCAATGTTGCCGTAAAATATAATTTTTTCATACTTTTTCGAATTATTTAAACCTAAATATTTTTAATTATTCCTTCTTGAATTGCTTCTTGAAGATGAACTTGAAGAAGATGATTGGGATGAACTGCTTCGGCTTTCGGTATTTGAGCTTCTGTTTGCAGAAGAATTTTCATTCCCAGAACTTCTTGTATTGTATGAATCGTTGTTCGTATTATTCTCTCTTCTAACAGTGTTTGTGTTACTTTCTCTTCTGACATTATTTGAAGTGACATTCGAATTTTGATTACCAGAATTGTTTGGATTTACCCGAACCACTGAATTTGGGTTCCTGTTATTCGATGATGCGCGCTCATTGGAATAATACCTCATATTATCTGGTGAAAAATTATAAGATGAATTCCTTCTGGTTGATGAAGAACGTTGAATCGTATTGTTTGAACCTCGTTGAATTGTATTGTTTGATCTTGTTGGCTGTCTGTCAATATTATTATTTCTGTTAATATTGTTGTTTCTGTTTAAATTTCCATCCGTAGTTCTTCTGGTAGACGTGTTGACATTTCATCTCGACGAGTTATTTTGCACGCTGCTTCTTCTGCTTAAAGTTGATGAATTTGTGTTGTCATATGACCTAATTCCAGTATTTCGGCTAGTTCTTCTTCCATAACTTTCATACCTGTCATAATAGTTAGGATAATTGTTGTAATAAGAACCGTAAGGACTGTAATAATTCCCATAATATCCGTAATAGTATGGGCTGTATCCATAAGAATAATAAGGATTGTAATAATTGAATCTCCAAGGATTGTAATAATATGGGTAATAATTGTAATAAGGTTCATAAAACGGATTGTACCAGTAATAACTCGGACTCATATAGCCGTAACCGCTGTTGATGTTAATTACAACATCTCCATCATATCCCCAAGGTTCATTGTAATTTGTGTATAATTCATCATCCTGAACTGTAGCATCATCGTAATAATAATCATCAATATCTGTAAAAGTATCCTCTTGTTTTAAATTTTGTAAATCTTCCAATTGTTGGGAAAAATAATTTTTATCGAAATTAGATTGATTTTCAACAATTACCACCTCATTATTAGGCTGATTATTTGAAGAATAAATGCCGTCATCGTCACCATTGTAAGAACCTTGATAGGTACCACAAGAATTTAAACTGGCAAAAAAAACCATTACAAGGCCAATTTGTAAGTTATTTAGGTTAATTATTTTTGAAGCTTTCATAATCAGTTGTGGTTTTTATTGTTGAACTATCTAAAAAAAACTAATTTTGTCGAAATTAATAATTTTCATTAAAATAGGCACAATATTTATGCCAAACTTTTGAATATGAGCAAGAATTTAACAAAGAGAGAAACCGACTATTCCAAGTGGTATAATGAGCTTGTGGTTAAAGCTAATTTAGCAGAAAACTCGGGCGTTAGAGGCTGTATGGTTATTAAGCCTTACGGCTATGCAATTTGGGAAAAAATGCAAGCGGAATTGGATAGAATGTTTAAGGAAACAGGACACGAAAATGCTTACTTTCCACTCTTTGTTCCCAAAAGCATGTTTGAAGCTGAAGAGAAGAATGCAGAAGGATTTGCCAAAGAATGTGCCGTTGTAACGCATTATCGATTAAAAAATGATCCAGACAGGCCTGGAAAACTGATGGTTGACCCAAATGCAAAACTGGAGGAAGAATTGATTGTTAGGCCAACAAGTGAAGCAATTATTTGGAGCACCTATAAAGGATGGATTCAATCATATCGTGATTTACCGCTATTAATTAACCAATGGGCAAATGTTGTGCGCTGGGAAATGCGTACCCGTTTATTTTTGCGTACTGCGGAATTTTTATGGCAAGAAGGCCATACTGCACACGCGTTGGAAACAGAAGCCATCAAAGAAGCGGAGTTGATTTTGGATGTTTATGGCAATTTTGCTGAGAATTTTATGGCTATGCCCGTAATAAAAGGTTTAAAAACAGAAAGTGAACGATTTGCAGGTGCTTTGGAAACCTATTGCATTGAAGGATTAATGCAGGACGGAAAAGCATTACAGGCAGGAACTTCTCACTTTTTAGGCCAAAATTTCGCAAAAGCATTTGAGGTGAAATTTACTTCAAAAGAAGGAAAACAAGAATATGTTTGGGCAACATCTTGGGGTGTTTCCACTCGATTAATAGGCGCTTTAATTATGACACATTCTGATGACTTAGGCTTGGTACTTCCTCCAAACCTTGCGCCAATTCAAGTCGTAATTATTCCTATTCATAAAACTGATGAGCAATTAGACGCCATTTCAGCTAAAATTAATAAAATTGTTACCGAATTGCGCAAAAAGGGAGTTTCCGTAAAATATGACGACAGAACGGCCTATAAACCAGGCTGGAAATTTGCTGAATACGAACTAAAGGGAGTTCCTTTGAGAATTGCGATGGGGCCGCAAGATTTAGAAAATGGCACCTTAGAAATTGCAAGAAGAGATACCCTTGAAAAACAAAATATATCTCAAAATACTGTTGTTGAATATGTTGAAAAAACATTGAAAGAAATTCAAGATAATTTATATCAAAAAGCGTTACAATATAGAGAGACGCATATTACAGAAGTTAATTCATTTGATGAATTTAAAGAAGTGCTAAATACCAAAGGCGGATTTATTTCAGCACATTGGGATGGCACACCAGAAACCGAAGAAAAAATTAAAGATTTAACAAAAGCAACGATTAGATGTATTCCTTTAAATAATAAAATTGAGGCAGGAAATTGCGTGTTTACTGGGGAAAAATCAACTCAAAGAGTATTATTTGCAAAAGCTTATTAATTTTCTGAAGAAATATTTTGCAGTATTAAAAATAGTTGTATTTTTGCATCCGCATTGACAAAATAGAATCGTCAATAATTACATAATGGTCCGTTCGTCTAGGGGTTAGGACGCCAGGTTTTCATCCTGGTAACAGGGGTTCGATTCCCCTACGGACTACAAAAAAGTTAAAAAAAATAAAAATGGCAAATCACAAGTCAGCATTAAAGAGAATTAGAAGCAATCGCGCTAAGCAATTAAGAAATAAATATCAGCATAAAACAACTCGTAATGCTGTTAGAAACTTACGTGCTGCGACCGAAAAGGAAGAAGCTGTAGCGTTATTTCCAAAAGTAGTGTCAATGCTAGATAAATTGGCTAAAAAGAATGTTATCCACAAAAATAAAGCGGGTAACTTAAAATCTAAATTGGCTAAGCACGTAGCTGCTTTATAAAATTTTTAATCTACAATTTAAAAAAAGCATCCATATTGTGGATGCTTTTTTATTTGGGATAATTTGAGTTTCTCAATTGAAATACCTACCACTCATAAGTTTTGTTGGCATCAAGTCTGATAAATATAAAAAGCAATATCGTAAATCCCCAAAGTGCAGAACCTCCGTAACTAAAAAACGGCAACGGAATTCCAATAGTTGGTACCAAGCCAATTACCATTCCTATATTTATAAGGAAATGCATAAAGAATATAGCGGCAATGCTGTAGCCGTAAATTCTGCTGAATTTAGATTTTTGTTGCTCAGCCTTGCTGATAATTCTTAGTAAAAAGGCTATAAACAGCAATATTACAAATGCGCTGCCAAGAAATCCCCATTCTTCACCAACTGTGGTAAATATATAATCTGTATTCTGTTCCGGCACAAAATCACCTTGAGTTCGTTCGCCATCTAAAAATCCTTTGCCAAAAAAACCGCCAGAAGCAATTGTGGTGACCGATTGGTTTGTATTGTAGCCTACACCTTTCATATCAACAGTTTTACCAAGTATAATGTTAAATCTATCTCGGTGATGTTGCTCAAATACCTGATTAAAAACGAAATCAACGCTAAAAATAAACAATGCCGAAATAAGGTAAATGCCCAATATTTTTATCCATCCTTTTTTAAAAGCCCTTAATCTGTAAAAAACAAAAAATAGAACAATACCAACGAACAATACCAAGGAGCTTATCAGGGTTACTGTATAACCTAAAAACAGTGTAATTACAAAAAGAAATAAAGCAATAAATCCGACTGTAATGTAATGAATAGGCAATCCTTCTCTGTACAATACAAAAATAAACGCAACATAAACAAGTGCTGAACCTGGATCTGGCTGCAAAATTATCAGAAATGCCGGAAAAATTAAGACCAACAACGCCTGTACCTGAACGCTGACCTTTTTCAAATTAAACTGTTTATCACTCACCATTTTGGCTATAGCCAATGCTGTTGCCGCTTTTACAAATTCAGAAGGCTGAAGACGAAAGCTTCCTATTGCGTACCAGGAGGTTGATCCGTTAATGTTTTTGCCTAAAACAAAAAGTCCTGCGAGCAGCGCCAGAAAACTTACGTAAATAATTGATGCGTATTTTTCGTAAAATTTGGCTTCAAACATTAAAATTAGCAAGATAATAGGAAAGCTGAGTCCTATCCATATAAGCTGTTTTCCATACTCAGTTGAAAAATTCAATAAATCAAATTGAGTTTCGCTAATTGTTGCAGCATAGATATTAATCCATCCTAAAAAGATAAAAACGAAATAAAACAGGACCAAAATCCAATCAATTCCGTGAAATATATTGTCTTTTCTACTTCGCACCCCTTAATAGTTCTTGATACTGTTTGTCATATTCTTCCTGAATGCTTCCCTCAAACATTTTTTCCTCAACCAACGGCCTTGAAGTTTTACCGTTTAAGTATTTTTCAATCATTAATGTTGCAATTGGTCCAGCCCATCTGGCTCCCCAATAGCCATTTTCAACAAAAACTGCAATGGCTATTTTCGGATTGTCTTTTGGAGCAAAAGCAATAAATATGGAATGGTCTTGCCCATGAGGATTTTCAGATGTTCCTGTTTTGCCACAAATCTGGATTCCTTCCACCATAGATCCTCTTGCGGTACCTCGAGGATTGTCAAAAACATCAAATAA
>MGWK01000042.1 GCA_001800975.1 Flavobacteria bacterium RIFCSPLOWO2_12_FULL_35_11
TGCAGTAGCGCAATGACGGTTTTAATGGTTAACTTTGAACTTTCACCTTTATACTTTAAACTTTTTTAATGCGTAACACCTTTGCTTCCCAATACCCGCGTAAATGTCAGCACTAAAATTTTTAGGTCAAATAAAAACGATTTTCTTTCGAGATATTCTTTTTCATAGGCCACTTTATCTTCCAGTGACAATTCGTCCCTTCCGTTGATTTGCGCCCATCCCGTGATGCCCGGTTTTAGTTTGTGAACACCGGCCGCAACGCGCAACGCCATTAAATCGTCCTGGTTGTACAATGCGGGACGCGGACCCACAAAAACCATTTCTCCCTTTACAATGTTAATTAAATTGGGCAACTCATCCAAGCTTAACTTGCGCAGTAAGCGTCCAATTTTAAGAACGTACTGTTCCGGATTTTCCAACAAATGTGTGGCCACATTTGGTGTGTTCTTTTTCATGCTGCGAAACTTGTAAATGTTGAAAAATGAATAGTTGATCCCCACCCTGTTTTGCTTGAAAAAAACAGGGAAACCGTCTTCAAAGAAAATGAGCAAGGCCACCGTAATAAATATGGGGGAAAGTAAGAGGAGCATTAAAAGTGAAAGTATTCTGTTTAGCATAAAACGGATGCTGTTTTTATCTTAATCGTTAAAAAAATTACAGCAGCCCTAAAAGATATTCGCCATAACCCGACTTCTGCAATGGTTCTGCAAGTGCTTTTAATTGCAAATCATTTATGAAACCTTGTCTCCAGGCAATTTCTTCGATGCAACCCACTTTCAATCCCTGACGATCTTCAATGACCTGTACAAACTGTCCAGCCTGCATTAAACTGTTAAAAGTGCCGGTATCCAACCAAGCGGTTCCTCTGCTCAAGATTCCCACTTTCAAAGCGCCTTTTTCCAAATATACCTTGTTCACATCGGTAATTTCATATTCTCCTCGCGGACTTGGCTTGATATTCTTGGCGATTTCCACCACTGAATTGTCATAAAAATACAAACCGGGTACCGCATAATTTGATTTGGGCTTCAAAGGTTTTTCTTCAATAGAAAGTGCCTTTAGATTTTTATCAAATTCAACCACACCATAGCGTTCAGGATCTGACACATGATAAGCAAAAACAACGCCTCCTTCCGGATTTTTATTAGATTGCAATAACTCATCCATATTGGAACCAAAGAAAATATTATCTCCCAATACCAAAGCCACGCTATCATCGCCTATAAATTCTTCCCCTATCACAAAAGCCTGTGCCAAACCATTAGGAATGGCTTGTTCCGCATATGTAAATTTACAGCCAATTGCAGCCCCATCTCCCAATAATTTTTCAAAATTAGGTAAATCATGAGGCGTTGAAATGATCAAAATCTCACTAATTCCTGCCGTCATCAAAGTGGACAACGGATAATAAATCATCGGTTTGTCATATACCGGCATCATTTGTTTGCTCATTGCCAATGTTAACGGATGTAAACGAGTACCTGACCCACCTGCTAATATTATTCCTTTCATATTATACGAATTTTTATTACGAATTAATCCAAATTATTGCGAATTAATCTGAATTTTTTGAGTTTAATATTCTTTTATAAGTTAAAGAGGGTGTGCCAAAATTAATCAACATTCCCAATTCCATTTTTGTACATTTTAAATAATTTTTCAACTGCGCGTTAAAAACAACCGGCATTTGAGATACTGCTTTTATTTCCAAAACAATAGTATCAAAACAAACAAAGTCTGCTCTGTACTGTTTTTTCAATTTCTGATTTTCATAAAATAATTCCAATTTCACTTGTTTTTTAAAAGGGATATTTTGGATTTGAAATTCCTTTTCCAGTGCTTCTTCATAAACCGCCTCCAAGAATCCTGCACCTAATGAACGATGTACTTTCATACAAGCACCAATAATTTTAAAGCTTTCTTCTTTATAAACTATTTTATCTATGGAGTCCATTCGAGAAATTCAGTTTAATTCGGATTAATTTGCAGCATACTGTTTATTGTAATATTCCTGGTATTTCCCGGAAGTCACATTATTTAACCAAGTTTCATTTTCTAAATACCAATCAACTGTTTTAGACAATCCTTGTTCAAATGTTACGGAAGGTTTCCAACCCAATTCCTTATTTATTTTGGTTGCGTCGATGGCATAGCGTTTGTCGTGTCCCGGACGGTCCTTGATATAGGTTATTAATTTTGCAGAACTGCCTGGTTCTCTGTTAAGTTTTTTGTCCATCAATTCGCAAAGCAATTTTATCAAATCAATATTTTGCCACTCATTAAAGCCCCCAATATTATAAGTTTCTCCTATTTTTCCTTGATGAAAAGCAAGGTCGATAGCTACGGCGTGGTCAACAACATACAGCCAATCTCGGGTATATTTTCCATCACCATATACCGGCAATGATTTTCCTTGCACTATATTATGAATAAACAGCGGAATCAATTTTTCAGGAAACTGATTGGGTCCGTAATTGTTTGAACAGTTTGAAATCATGTAGGGCAATTTATAGGTTTCCCCATAAGCACGCACAAAATGATCAGAACTCGCTTTACTCGCAGAATACGGTGAATTTGGATCGTAGGATGTTGTTTCTGTAAACAATCCCGTTTCACCTAATGTTCCATAAACCTCATCGGTGCTTACGTGGTAAAAAAGCTTGTCAGTAAAATCATCTTTCCAACAATCTTTTGCCGCATTTAATAAATTAACGGTTCCTATCACATTTGTTCTCACAAAGGCCAAGGGATCGGTAATAGACCGGTCTACGTGCGATTCTGCAGCCAAGTGAATCACTTTGTCAAATTTATATTTGGTAAATAACTGATTTATTTCTTCGGCATTGTTGATGTCTGCTTTTATAAAAGTATAGTTGGATTCTTTTTCAATATCCACTATATTCTCCAAATTTCCGGCATACGTGAGTGTATCCAAATTAAATATCTGGTATTGCGGATATTTTTTTACGAAAAGTCGTACGACGTGGGATCCTATAAAACCGGCACCGCCTGTGATTAGTATTTTTTTCATATTAATTTTAGTTTTATGTTTTATCTTTATTATATGTTGTTAATGTGACTATATTAAATTCTGCTTAGGGATGGCGTAAAAAATAAAATTCATTTTTTGTTTGCCACGGCCCTGCCTTCGACTCCGCTACTTTTGACGTTTTTATTTATACTACTAAATTTCAATAAGTTGCATATTTAACTCAATTGCTTTTTTTAGAATAAAAATTATCCCCAGGAATGACATATTTTCTTTTTCCATTGATGAAAAAGAAACAAAAAATCTAGTCTGATGATCTTTTTCTGTAAAATGAATTGAACTTTTTTAAATCCACATCACCCAGACCGCCTCTCCCAACCTTTTGCCAGCCGCAAGGCTCTTTGGGTTGCTCCGTCGGCCATTATGACTGAAACTTCATTTTATGAGATCCTGAAACAAGTTCAGGATGACGTATTTGATATTTTAAAACGAACCTGCCTGCCGGCAGGCAGGAAAAATCATAGGACGGGCTTCTTTGATTTGTTTACAAATTATGTTTAGAACTTATTTTTAAGATATTTAGAACACCTATTTCAGTAAAAAAGTAAAAGCTCAATGTCTATAAATTAATGATTTGAGATCAGTGACCATAATAAGTGACAGATTGCCGCAGTCGCCACTTCATTTCATTTCGTTGCTCCATCGCAATGACGCCCTTTTTTTTGTCCTTCTAGGTACGAGGAAACTCATCATGGTTAGCTCGTTTGATCTTATTCCTTCTTTGTCGGGCAGGAGCGATATTTGAAAAACTTTATATTTTAAACGCTAAGCATTTTTTTAAACTTTCTTTATAATCCGGCACTACAACGCCAAAAGTGTTTTTTATTTTGGTTTTATCCAATAATGAATATTGCGGACGTTTCGCTGGCGTCGGATAGGCTGACGATGGAATTCCGCTAACTTTACAATCAAAATTTCCTAGCTCCTGAATAGCCAATGCAAATTCATACCAACTAATTTCTCCTTCATTGGAAAAATGATAAATACCCGCCTGCCAGTGATTGTGCGTTACTATTGTCATAATCGCTTGGGCCAAATCTGCTGCATAAGTAGGACTGCCTATTTGATCATTTACCACATTTAAGTTCTCCCTTTCATGCATCAATCGGGACATTGTTTTTACAAAATTATTTCCAAAACTGGAATACACCCAAGAAGTTCTGATAATGATTGAATTTGGATTTTCTTGTAAACAAGCCTTTTCACCTGCCAACTTGGTAATACCATAAACATTGATAGGATTCGTTGGCGCGGTTTCAGTCAAAGCAATAGCTGTGGTACCATCAAAAACATAATCGGTAGAAATATGGATCAATTTACGGTCATTGGCCCGACTCCATTTTGCCAGTACGGCAACTGCCTGGTGATTTAATACATCCGACAATTCACCCTCGGACTCTGCTCTGTCCACTGCAGTATGAGCCGCACAATTGATAATAAACTGAGGATTAAATGTGGTCAATTTAGTTTCTAAATCTACCAAATTACACAAATCCAGTTCGTCTATATCCGTAAAAACCCATTCAAACTGCGCATAATTTTTTGACAATACTGTTAATTCAGAACCCAATTGTCCTTTGGATCCGGTAACTAAAATTTTTTCTCTTTTATTCAAAACGTCCATCTATTTCGTTAAAATCAGATAAGATTAAATCCTTTTCTGAAACAATAACTTCCTTAGGATTTAATTGCCAATCAATCGCCAAGGTCGGATCATCATAACGGATTCCTCTTTCACTTTCTTTATGATACATTTGATCCACTTTATAAAGCACTGAAGCTGTTTCACTTAAAACCGAAAAACCGTGGGCAAAGCCGTGTGGCACCATCAATTGTTTTTTATTATCCGCACTTAAAACCACACTGAAATGTTGGCCATAAGTAGGTGAGTTTTTGCGTAAATCAACGGCCACATCTAAAATTTCACCTTCCAACACACGGACTAACTTGGCTTGTGCAAAAGGATTAATCTGTAAATGTAAGCCACGAATTACGCCACGTTTGGAGAAAGATTGGTTGTCTTGTATAAATTGGTGTTTTATCCCGTTTTCATGAAACTTTGCTTTGTTGTAAGCTTCAAAAAAATAACCTCGCGAATCTTCGAAAATCTTAGGGGTTATGATCACTAAATCTTGTAATGGTGTTTTATCAATTGTCATTGTTTATTCTTATTTTTTGAATTCTTCTTTGATTTGGGTTTAAATTTTGTTTAGAACTTGTTTTTAACTTTAATCCTTTTTAAGTATTTGGTAATTCAATCTAAGTTTATTCTCTTCTTACTTTTTTGCATCGCCCAAAAAAGTAACAAAAAAGTCTAGTCTGATGATCTTTTTCTGTAAAATTATTGAATTTTTTTAACCCCAGCATCCAGACCGCCTTTCCCACCGCTTCACCTGCAGCGAGGCTCTTTGGATTAGCTCCGTCAGCCAACGCTAAAAATTTCAATATTTTAAAACGAAAAAAATCATAGGACGATTCTTCCTTGATTTGTTTTCTAATTATGTTGAACTTGAATTTTCACCTTTGAGCTTTCAGCTTTTAACGCCAACGCGCCAGCTGGCCCTATCGCTAAAAATGTTTACTAAACATTTTTTAACGCTCTGTCCTAAAAGAACCGAATGTTCTCAACAATCCATCTTTTGCCTTTACGGGAAATGGTTTGCCAATGGCTTGCTTTATTTTTGCATTGCTCACCACATAACGCTCGGTTAGTTTTTGCAGGCGTTCTGTGTTTAATGGCAAGTGCAATTTATCCCCTAATTTTGCCATACGGTTGATGAGGCCTTTTGGAATAGCTAATATTTTCGCTTGCTTGTTTTTAGAAATTGCGATTAATTGTATCAATTGGTTGGTTGAAAGCGGCGCATCATCTGCCACATTGTAAACTCCTGACGGAATGTTATTTTGTGACAATAATTCCTTTATCACAAAACACAAATTTTCTATGGATAAAAATGAACGTTGGTTCTCAAAGGCACCCAACGGCCAAGGAAAGCCTTTGCTGACCAAACTGTACAACAAGTTAAGATTTCCTTTATTTCCGGGACCATGAATCATGCAGGGACGTAATATGTATACTTTTTTAGTTGCAGGCAAATTGGCCATGAGATAGGCTTCTGACATTTGTTTTGATTTCCCATAGGCTGTAACAGGATTTGGTACTTCGACTTCGCTCAGTATCCCATCAACCGAATCAGCAACGGCTTTTACCGAGCTGATGTAAATAAATTGCTGGGCACCGGAAGCTAAAAATTGATCGTATAATTTTTTGGTAAGCTCATAATTTACCTCAAAATATTCACTGTCATTTGAAGTTTTTTTGAGGTCGTGGGCTTTGCCGGCTAGATGAACTATCGCATCATAGAAACTATTATCCTTCAGGAACATTTCATAAGTTAATCCTATCGGTTTTTCACCTCTTGAAATACCTGTTACGTCAAAATCATTTTTTAAGTATGATTTAAGATTTTGCCCAACAAAACCATTCATTCCGGTAATGAAAACTTTATTTTTCATAAAGTATTTATTTTATTCTAGAATTTTAAAAAAACTATTTATTAAATCAATTAAATACACGATTGAAATACTTTATCATACTTGCCAATAATATTATCCCAGGTATATCTTTTAACTGCAATTGATTTTAAATTACTCCCTATCAATTGGGCATCAATTTTACCATTTAAAAAATCACTAATAACCGCTTTAAGATCTGATATCGTATTAAAATATATTGCAGAATTTTCAGTAGTTTCAATATTGTAATCGACACCATAAGCAACACAACACAACCCCAAATTCATAGCTTCTACCAATGATGGATTGGTTCCCCCGACACTATGTCCATGAATATAAATACCACAATTTGACCTTAATTCATCAAGTGTTTTTTGCTCATATATGGGATCTAATAGCATCAAGTTCTTGTAATCAAGATACTTCTTTCTGAGTTCTATACCATAGCTGCTAAAATTCCAATTTCCAATCAAAACTAAAGTTAATTTTGAATCTTTAAAGGCCTCCAGAATTAAATCAATATTGTTTTCCGGTTCAATTCTACATACTTTAAAAGCATATTTTCTAGCTTCAATATTGTATTTGTTTTTTGCTTCAGCACTAAGTTCCATATTAAGGACATGGTCACCTCCGTATTCAATTAATACCGAATCTTTAGAATACTCTTTTTTTAGATATTCTTGAATTACAACATTATCAGCTATTACAATATCAGATAAGTTTACTCCTAACTTTTCAGATAATTTCAAAAATGCTTTAATATATTTATTCCATTTACCTCTTTTCCATTCTGCTCCGTCGGGATTTAATATTATTTTTTTATTGAAAAGCTTGATTAACGGCAAGAATATACACCCCGATGTGCCAAGTATCAATAGTATATCATATTTAAAACAGGCATCTAAAATTGATACACCATCATATAAAACACTTTGAGCACCATTAGCCTTAAGTGGAATTATTTTTATTTTTGCTCCATTATATTCTTTCAAGCCTTTAATAGCAGTATATGAACTAGTGTAAACAACAATCTCATATTTATCACTTAATGAAGAAGTTAAATGGTTCAGTAATTGATCCCATCCTCCATAACGACCCGGTAATCCATTAGTTCCTATAATTGCAATCTTTTTTCTCATTTTTATATTTTGAAAATGTTAATTAAAAAGTTTATTAGTTGATTTGATTACTACATCAGCTTACTCATTAATATTTATATTTATCCTATTACAAGTTTTATTTTATTCATAAAAACATCAAAAGAAAAATTTTTAGACATTTTTATCGCTTCATTTGACATTTCTTTATATTTAGCATCATTATCCAACATCAATCTAATTTTATTAATTAGTTCCTCAGTTTTCCGAGAATCAACTTTGTACCCATTTATTCCTTCAGTTACAAGTTCCGTAATTCCGCCAACAGGTGGTATAATACAGGGAAGGCCATAACTCATTCCTTCTAAAATTGTAAGCCCAAAGGTTTCAATTATTTGACTTGGATTGGAAAGATTCATAATTAGATTTGATTTGGCATAAAACGGATGCAAATCCATCTGTGTTTCTACAATTTGCAAATTCGAAATATTTTTATATTCCTTAAATAATTCCGAGATTTCTTGTTTTGAAGCATCACAGACTAAGACAAAATTATATTCATTTAGCAAAAGTGCCAATTTGCAAAATTCAAATACCCCTTTATATTCCCTTGCAGACGAAACCATTAATATTTGTTTCTGGTTTACTGCCTCATTTTTTAAAATTTGATTTGCATAAAATTCTAAGGGGAGTGAATTATAAACGACACTTGCCTTTTGCTTTGATTTGACATCTAACTGATTTAATACATATTCTGAAACACAAATGATTTTAGTGGCTGTAATTTGTACTATAAAAAAAAGAAAACTCGTGAAAAATGACTTTTTAGGGTAAGCCTCGTGAATATGATATATAACTTTATTACCTCTTAATTTTGCTAAAATTGCCGGTAAAAAAGGCTGGATGGTATTTAGATAAACAATGGCATTTCTATTCCTTTTTAAAAGCAACAGTGTTGCTAAAAATTGAAATTTCAGAAATTGAAAAAGTCTACCTATTATATTTTTTTTAAAAACATAAGATATATTTATTTTTTGCGCACAATTAACATCAGATAAAAATCCTTTATTGTTCAATGATGTTAGAAGCGTAACATCATAATTTTCGTTAAACAATCCATTTATTACTGTTGCCAAAACATTAGGACTTCCCGTAAATCCATTTAGAAGATGAATACACACTATTTTTTTTTTCATTTACATTCGCTCTTTTTTTTCCAATTTTCAATTGCTAACTCATAATAACCATTGAATAACTGTCTCCGTTTACTCCAAGTATGTGATTTCATACATTCTGACACTCCTTTTGACAAATCATTAATTTTATTGGGATTTTCAATAAAATTGGAAATTGTAAAAGCTAAATCTTCTTTAATCTGTTCAACTGAATTAATACCAATTTTAACTCCACATTTGTCACATACGACATCCTTCATCCCACAGTGATTTAAAGTTATAGTTGGGATACCATTAGTCATTGCTTCAAAGAGAACAGTAGTTGTGGCTTCTCCCAAACTAGTTATAATGTGCAAATGAATTGATTGAAGTAGATTTTGCACTTTACTTCTTTCTATATGACCGTGCCAGGTTAACTTGTCATTAATTTGCTTTTCTCTTGCACGCAGTTGCATTTTTTCTTTAATAGAACCCTCCCCTAAAATATGCAAATGCCAGTTTTGATTTTTTATTTTAACCAAAGCTTCAATTAAAAAATTAATTGATTTATTTTCATCAATTCTTCCAATCCATACAATATTTAATGTTTCACCTTCTTTTAGAGTTTTATAAGTTAAAGTTGTATTTAAATCAGATAGAACAATCCCATTTTCTGGAATATTAATGGATTCTATATTATACTCTTTTTTTACAATATCTTTATTTTCACTTGTTGCCGTAAGAAGTAAATCAGTTTCTGTAAGAGCTTTTTTTAGTCGTCTATTAAATTTAAACTGAATTGTGTTCACACAATTTCGAATAGTAAAAAAAATTCTGCTTTTTAAACTTAAATCTTTAAACAATTGACTTGGACGATTTGGAATACCTCCGATAGGTCCCCAAATATATGGCAGATCAAGTTTCCATAAATACCCAGGCTCTCTATACCCAATTGGATTAAGATTATGAATTAAATCAAACTTTTCGTTTTCAATAATATTTTTTGTCGTTAAATATACCTGACGTTGCCAAAAATTAAAAGCAAAATAAAATGCATAAGGAAATATGCCTCTTTGATTTAATATATTTAATCTTGCAGTAATTTTATTAGGAATGACAGCAATAAATCTTACATTAGAAATCGAATTTACTGATAACCAAGCTTCCATTTCTTCAACATCTCCCATATGATCCCCTGAAACTCCGTATAAAACTAAAATCTCATTATCTTTTGACATTTCATTTAAATAATTCCAAGCCACTGAATATTCAGAGCCACGAGTTGGAGAAACCGCATACGCAACCACCAATATTTTTTTACCCATAATCAACTTAAAAACTACTTATTTAATTTAATTTCTTTTCTTAATAATCTTGCCAGGTACGCCTCCAATTATACTATTCATTTCATAATGTCCTTTGGTTACTACAGCACCCGCTGCTACAATGCACCCGTCTCCAATATTAGCTCCGTCCAAGATGGTAGCTTTAGCTCCAATCCAGCAATTATTCCCAATTAAGATTCCTTGCCTTGTTACCCCTTGTAATCGGATTGGTTTCTCTAAATCATGAATAATATGATTCTCAGAATGTAAAGAAACAAAATTCCCAAATATCGTGTCATTACCAATGATAATTCCTCCGGCACATCCAAAAAAACCATGTGTACCCAAACCAACATTATTTCCTATAATTAGCCCTTTACCAATGTTTTTTAAAGATCCTGAACATTCGATAGTAGTAAATTTACCTATTGAAACATTTTTCCCAAAAACAACACCATCTGTAGAAAGTGCATTAATTATGCAATTTCTATCTATGCTAATAGTCCCATTAAACTTCATTAAAGATTTACAATAAAGTCTTGAATTAGCCCCTATTAATATTATATATTTAAACGTAAATAAACTTAAGAATCCTCTAATCAGCATTACGATTTTTGTAATAAAAAATAAAATTAAATAAGAATTAGGGATTCTTTGATCAAGTTCCCACTTTTCTGATTTTACTAATGATAATACTTTGGAAATAATTTTTTTCATATCAAAACTTTAATAAATTTTAATTGCATTTTTTATTTATGTGTCTCTAAGTAAGGCTTCTTTTTCACATGACCAATAAATGCGCCAATTAGAATCCATAAGATTGACATTTCAACACTAAAAAAAGTTCCTATTACAAAATTAGAGACGATTAAAGATATTATTGAACCGAAAATTATTTTTCTATTGAAATTCAAAATATTATCATTAGGTTTTAACTTAAAGACTTTAATAAAAAAAATAAAAAAAAATATTAACCCTAAAAAGCCTTCTTTAAGCAGTAGATATGCATATCCATTATGCAAAACAGGAATAACACTTCTCATTTCACCGCCCAACATTACTTCAACCCCTAAATCTACTTGTTGTTCAAATCCATGTCCTAATAATAAATTCATAGTTGTCCCACTAGCATAAGTTTTTAATGCCATAAAAGTTTCAAAACCTCTATACTTAGTATTAATATCTTCTTCAGTATCATAATCACCCATACTGGTTTCTGTAACCACTGATTTAATTTTACTAACCAATTTATTGTCAAAATTTGAAGTTAAAACAAAAGAAATGAGAACAAAGATGAGTGAACCAAAAAGCAAGAAAATTTTCTTATTATTCTTATAAAGAAAAATTAAAATAAAAATTATGAATAAGAGATAATAGGTTCTTGATGCGGTAAAATATAATCCTATTATATTAATTATAATAATCAAATTTCTATAAAAATTATTAAAAAAGAATATTCCATTTTTTTTCGAAAAAAACATAATAATTAATGTTATTACATTAGTTATTGATCCCCAAGAAAGAATTTCTCTCATTTCATACGGGTTCAAGAAAACATAAAATCCTAAATTAAAAAATGAAATAAGAATATATAACACAGCTCCTATTGTCCCAGAATATATAATATATTTCAAAAGAAGTATTGGACTAACAATTCTAGATAATTGTATCCCAACAAAAGTAAATATAAGTGGCGTGGTCAGGTAAAATAGTGACTGAATTATAAAATGTAAATGATCATTGAATGAAAAAAAAGACATCCACAAAAGAGGAATTCCCAAATAAAGTAATAGATAATAACCTTTTGTTAAAACTAATACTTTTTCCTCAACAATAATAAAAACAAGTAATAAAATAATAAAAGCCCAATAAATTTTGGCATTTACTATGATAGACAAAATTGGTAAAATTAAAAGGATTAAGTAACTTAACTTAAGTTTCATAATAATTTTTCAGCATAAAACTTGACTCTTGCTAGTAAGTAAAAAGGTAGACTTAAATTCCTTTTCATTACTATTTTTTCCTCATATCGCATTTTCTCGATATTCCAACTGATTCCTCCAATTTGCATATTTGAAATAACTTTGTCAATATTTTTTATCTTAAATCCTCTTTTACGAAATTGAAGTAGTACATCATAATCCATAGCAATTTTCAAACTTGTATCAAACATATTGCTTGCATAAATTTTCCTTTCAACAAAAACTGTTGGGTGCATAACATACATTCCTAATGGCAGTAAATATGGCCTACTTTTTCTTGTACTAAGATAATTTAAATTAGAATCATACAAATTAAGGCTGCCACAATAAATATTATAATTATTATCCAAGTTTTGAACAATTGTCTCGACAGCATCTTTTTCAAACCAATCATCTGAATTAATAATACCAACTAGCTTACCATTTGCAAGATTAATCCCTTTATTAAATGCATCTGAAATCCCTTTGTCTGATTCACTAATATATTTAAATACAAAACCTTTCTCTTTAAAAACATTAATATATGAAGAAACAATTTCCGTTGTTTTATCTGTAGACAAACCATCTACAATAATATATTCAATATTTGGATACGATTGACTTAAAACGGATTTAATTGTTTTTTCTATAGACTTTTCACTATTAAATGAAATAGTAATAATGGATATTAAAGGCAAATTTGTTGTCATTTATTGAAGAAATATTAAAATACTGATTAGATTTATTGAATTAAAAAATTATAACTATACTGCTTTTGCTAAGAAAACTATTTAATATTCTATATTTAAAAAAATTGAGATTCTTTTTGTTTTTTGAATTTATTTATTCCAAATACTTTTTGCTGTTCTATTAATCAATTTAGATGATTGAATTGGTATAAAAACAAGTAATAATAAAAGGCAAATAGCAGATGCAATAATTACTCCCGAGCTACCTAAATTGAAGTATTTAACAAGTATTATTGATAATGGAATATTAATAATCGCTATAATTATATACAAATATTTTTGAAGCGCGATTTTCCCCGATGCATTAACAACATAAATATAAATTGTAGCGTATGCTGAAATTAGATAATAGAAAATCATAGACTTATTAAGTAAAAAATCTGTTTCAATTTCATCATTGTTAATCCATATTGGAACTAATAAATCGTATAAAAAATAGGCAATCACATATGCCACAACTAAAAGTATAAATAAATAATTAAATAATCTTAATTTTCTTTTTATCCACATCTCATCACCCTTTGCCATTGCATCAATAAAAGACACCCAATGAGTAGCTATAAATAATGAAAAAATCATTGATGGCAAACCAAAAAATTTATATGCTATGTTATATGATGCAACAGCTGCTGGTGAGATTAAATTAGCAATTAGCAAGTTATCTGTTGAATATAAAATTATTGAACTAATTTGAATTATGAAAAAGCCTACACCAGGTGAAAGAATACTATTAGCTAAATCCCTTGAATATAAATTAATTGATATTTTAAATGATGGAGCTTTTATTACAAAAAAATAAATTGTCAATATAAAATATATTAATATTAAAGGAGTTGTTGCTAATATTGCTACATTAAACAACAAAGAGTCGATATTAAAATGAGTGTAAAAAAGTAAAAATACTAAAAAAAGTAATTGACTTAATGCCTTTATCAAATCATCAACAAAAGGTAGCTGTAAGGATGAAAAAATTTCGCTGATTAATTTAACACTTAAAATAATAAAAAAGGATAAGGCAAGTAAGTTTATAGAATAGCTAATATCAGTATTTTGCTTATTACTTAAACCTAATAATATTTCCCAATGAATAAAATAATTAGAGATCCAAAATAGAAACATTAATATTAATGAAATAGAACCTATTAAAACGTAAGCTGAACTTATTAGTTTTTTCGCTTCATGGTATTTTTTTTTTGTAAAAGCTTCTGTTAACTTTAATTTAAGTCCATTTCCCAATCCTAAATCAAACAAAGTTAGCCAACCAACTAAAGTGTAAATAGTAAGCCATATTCCATATTTCTCAACTCCTAAAAATGATAATAATAATGGAACAAGAGCAAAATTACTGATCAAACTAATTATCTTTATTACTAAATTAGCTATCAAACTAAATTTAAGTTTTATATCTCTTATCAATTTAATTTATCATTTAATTTATCATTTAATTTATCATTTAATTTTTAAATAAAACTTTACATATTTAATTCAAGTTATTTAATAACCTTTTATATTAATTATTACACATTTTAAAATAATATTCAATTTTTAATGGAAAAGGAATTAGACACCATTTTATAATATTACTTAATTATTGATAAGATTCCTTTACTTATAAATTATCAAAATTGTTGTCTTTAAGTAGTGAAATTAATAACACTTTAAGGAATTCTTACAAAAGGTAAACCAATTCTTAAAATATAATTTAATTTATTAAATTTAATTTATTAAAATATTTATAAATAAAAAATATAAAACGGTTCCTTAAAAATTTAAAATCTGATATTTTATATGAATCACCTGTACTACCCGAAATACCAATAAAATAAGGAAGAATTCTAAAATTTTCAAATCGTATTTTCGCATCTATTAACCTATTGTAATAAACGTGTTCTAAATAAATGCCATCAATATCATTAACATATTGAAACCTATCCTTAAGAAATTCATTAAACATAAGTTTATTACATTGATAAAACCGCGTATCAATTTTATCTGATTTTATAAATGGATTCAAACTCGTAGGCTGATAATAATTAATATTTGGTTCACAAAAATTTAATATTGAATCAATATTAAGCACTTTCAACCTTCCAGTAACTTTTAAAAATGAAAACTCTTCCTGCCTAATTAATTCACTATTCATAAAAATGAACGACATTATTTCACCTTCACCATAACCTTTTCCAAATTCCTGTATTTTGTTCGCTGAACCATTAAAATTTAAAAATTCAATTTTTTTATTGTTTTTAACAGCAAGTTTATTTATAACTTCTATTGCTGAATAATCAAATGAACTATTATCACATACTATTAACTTATCTATCTTTTTTGAATTTAAATAAAATAGAATACTATTAACATATTGTTCTAATCTAATTTTAGGATTAACCAGTACAGTTAAACAACTATTTACATTAACTGTTGATGTTATTATTAAAACACTCATCTTATTTTAAATAAATTAATTTTATACTATAATTTGACTAAAAAGAATCATCCCGCTCCGTAACTCAGATAGTTTTCGACTCTCTTCCAAAATGTAAACCTCAAAAAAACAAACACATTATTTAAAATCTACTCAAAATAATTCAATGGCGTATAGCCACCATCTTTTAAATACTGGTCTTTCTGCATCAATTTCACATCACTTTGCATCATTTCTTTTACCAAGGCGGGTAAATCGTATTTGCATTCCCAGCCTAATTTGGTGCGCGCTTTTGTTGGGTCACCTATTAATAAATCAACTTCTGTAGGTCGGAAATATTTAGGGTCAACAGCCAAGACTTCTTTTCCAATTTCTATTTGGAATGTTGGATTGTTACAGGCTTTCACAAAAGCTTTTTCATTGATACCTTCGCCTTTAAATTCTAATTCAATGCCTACTTCGGCAAAACTCATACGCACAAAATCCCTTACTGGGGTGGTTTTGCCCGTGGCTATTACCCAATCTTCGGCTTCATCCGCCTGTAAAATCATCCACATCATACGCACATAATCTTTGGCGTGGCCCCAGTCGCGTTTTGCGTCTAAGTTTCCTAAGTACAATTTGTCCTGTAATCCCAAAGCAATGCGGGAAGTCGCTCTTGTAATTTTACGCGTCACAAAAGTTTCTCCACGTACAGGTGATTCGTGGTTGAATAAAATACCATTGCAGGCAAACATTCCATAAGCTTCTCTATAATTTACGGTAATCCAATAGGCATACATCTTCGCCACCGCATAAGGTGAACGCGGGTAAAATGGCGTGGTTTCAGATTGTGGCACTTCCTGCACTTTTCCGTACAATTCAGACGTTGAGGCCTGGTAAATGCGGGTTTTCTTTTCCAATCCCAACAAACGCACCGCATCTAAAATACGCAGTGTTCCCAATCCGTCGGCATTACCAGTATATTCAGGTGTTTCAAATGATACTGCCACGTGGCTCATGGCCGCCAAATTGTAAATTTCATCGGGCTGGATGTCTTTTATGAGGCGGATTAAGTTGGTGCTGTCTGTCATATCCCCGTAATGCAATATGAAGTTTTGGTTTTCTACGTGGGGATCCTGGTATAAATGGTCTATTCTGTCGGTATTGAAAAGGGAAGTACGTCTTTTTAATCCGTGAACGATGTAGCCTTTTTTTAGCAGGAACTCTGATAAGTAAGCGCCGTCCTGGCCGGTTACGCCTGTGATGAATGCTGTTTTTTGTTGTGTGCTCATATTGGTATTGTTAATTTGTTGTCTTTTTTGTCGTGCAGTCGTGCGGTCTTGCAGTCCTGCAGTCATTTTTATTGTCTAAAATAAATCCCTCCCTTTAGGGTTGGGGTAAAGGATTTATGAATCCTAAAACTTAATTGTAAATCTTATGTTATCGTGTTATTTTTCTTTACGTTTTCTACGTTCTCCAAGAACCATTCGTAGGTTTTTTGGATGCCTTGTTCCAGGTTAAGTTTGTGTTTCCACCCCAAGGCATGCATTTTTGAGACGTCCAATAATTTTCTTGGGGTGCCGTCGGGTTTGGTGGTGTCCCAGATAATTTCTCCTTGATGTTTTATAATTTTTTGAATGGTCTCGGCCAGTTCTTTGATGGTTAAATCTTCACCGGTTCCTATATTATACAGGTATTCCGGAAGTTTGTTTTCCAATGCAAAAACCACTGCTTCCGCCATATCATCCACAAACAAAAATTCTCTCATGGGCGTTCCGCTTCCCCATAGTTGGACCGGTGCATGGTTGTTTTCTTTTGCCTCGTGAAACTTTCGTAACATGGCAGGCAACACATGAGACGTGTTTAAATCGAAATTGTCGTGTGTGCCATATAAATTGGTTGGCATTAGACTTACATAATCCTTTCCGTATTGTTTTCTGATGGCTTCGCAGGCTTTTACTCCCGAAATTTTTGCAATGGCGTACCATTCGTTGGTGGGTTCTAACGTACCTGTTAACAAATATTCCTCCTTTAAAGGCTGAGGCGCCAATTTTGGATAGATGCAAGAACTTCCCAAGAAAATGAATTTTTCAATGCCCGCTTGCAAGGCAGCATCAATCAGGTTGTTCTGAATTTGCATATTTTCCATCAAAAATTGGTATGGATAATTGCTGTTGGCCAAAATGCCGCCAACCCTTGCCGCCGCATCAATGATCACTTCAGGTTTGTGCTGCGCTATAAATTCTTTTACGGCCTGCTGATTTCTTAAGTCAAGGTCTTTGCTGGAAGCTCCGATTAAGTTTTTATATCCTTTGACTAACAATATTCTCCAAATGGCGCTGCCCACCATTCCCTTATGGCCTGCAATGTATATTTTTGAGTTTTTATAAATCATATTATTTAGTTAAGCTCTTTGATAATCGTCTTCAATTCTCACAATGTCATCTTCCCCAAAGTAAGTGCCGTGCTGCACTTCAATAAAAACAAGCGGTGCTGTGAAAGGATTTTCAATTCGGTGTTTGGCTCCCAAAGGAATGATGGCGGTTTCCCCTGCCGCGTAGTCTTTTATTTCTCCATCTAAGGTAATTCTCCCCACCCCCGAAACCATCGTCCATACTTCGGCACGTTGGTGGTGGTATTGGTAGGACAAACGCCCTCCAGGATATACCAAAATTCTTTTTACTTTATGGGTTGGCGCATCTTCCAATACCCAATATTCTCCCCAAGGTCTTTTATCGTGTTCCATATTTTTCTATCATAATTGTACCCAACAGGTTGATTTTTTTTAATTCATCAACCTCCTGATCTATTTATTCAACAACCAAGAAGACGATTGAATTTTTTCTCCTAAACCATCTATTAAATCTATTCCCAACGCTCTACAAACTGGCGCCTCAGGTATTGAAGTATTATTTTGGTCTCCCCCGTTTGCAAATCCCAACTGATACTCATTTGACAGTTCTTGACTTATTAAACGGATTGTTTCGCAAACTGTCCGGTCTTGATCTATCGCTAAAAACACCTTATCCACCGCTTTTAAATTTTCAACTATAAATACCCGCTCCGATTGCGTTTGAAATTCTTTAGACCCTTTTAATTCACGCTGAAAATCATTATTTACTATAACAAATAATTTATCACCTTGTGCTTTTGCCTTGTTAAAATATTCAATATGCCCTTTATGAATAGGGTTAAAATAGCCGCTTACTATTATTGCTTTTTTTTTCATCTGTTTATTATTTATTTTTTATTGGTACAGATGCAGTTCGCCATTAATCATTTATGTGTGTATCAAAATTTGTTATAGCTCGTTTCATCTGTTTAAATTTTATTTTTTAGCGGTAACAGCTGCCGTTCGCCATTCATCATTCCTTTGTATATAAAAATTTGTGATGCTCGTTTCATCTGTTTAAATTTTATTTTTTTAGCGATAACAGCTACTGCTTACTGACAGTTAGGTTTGCCATTAAACATTCCTATGTGTATCAAAATTTGTTATGCTCGTTTCATTTCTATGTCAATTCTTTAAAAATTCTTCTAACAATTAAACCAACAACCACCAAAAAACCTGCTAAAAAACCGCCAAGCACCATGCCTTTTGCTTTTCCAAATCGTTCTTTTTTAAGCGGTAAAATTGGTTTGTCAATAACCTGGATTAAAGGCGTTTCTCGGCGCAAAGTCACTTTGGCCAATTCAGATTGTTTTACCAATTCGGTTAGGATGGCTGTATTTGCCTGTACATCTACCTGTCTTCTGGCTGAAGGTGCTCTTCGCACATTGAGCGCAGGGTTTAACCCAAAAGTGTTGTCATTGGCAACCGCAACCCCTGTAATGGCACCGTTTAATTCACCACGAACGGAATCGGTTTGTTTTTGCAAAATGCCCATATTCATTCGGGCCTTTTTGCTTTTGGTTTCTATATAGAAATCGGAAACTTCTTTTGCCAAAGCTTCCGTAAAATACTTGGCAAACAATTCATCGGTAGCGGAGACATCAATAGTTATAATGGACACTTTCTTGTCTTTTTGGGCTACCGTGAGGCTATTTTTAGACAAATTTGTATAGATAACTCCCATAATACTGTCTTGTGCACGATTGTAACTTTTTCTGTCGGCATTTGGCAAAAATTGAAGGTTTGCCAGTTTTGGTTTTTTGTCCCATTTAGCTCTCCATTCCTCGTTCCTAATGTACATTTCAGCCAATGAAATGGAATCTCCCGACACAACCACCGGCGTTAACAAGGTTTGCTCTACCATAGCGCGTGATTTAAAGAGTTCGACTAAATTGGCCCCGGTAAACATTCCGCCGGCACTGCCACCGAGATCAAAACCAAATTGGCTTGCCAATCCCAAGGCGCTTCCCAATCCCCCTCCAGATTTTTCGTCTTCCAAAGCAAAAGACAAGGTGGCGGTATACATGGGTTTTTTAATGTAGGAATAGGCCAGGCCTAAAGCAGCGCCTATAAGTCCTGCCAGCACAATAATTTTCCATTGGGAAAGCAAATAGTTAAACCATTCTTTTCCTTTCTCTAATAACTCTTTTAAAGAGATTTCGTCTTCGTTGGTGGTGATTTGTTTGTTCATGGTTGATGGTTGTTGCCCTTCGACTCCGCTCAGGGTGACAGTTGTCGGTTGATAATTGTTCCCTTCGGCTCCGCTCAGGGTGAAGGTTTTCGGTTGATTTTTTGTTTTACCCCGCCCTAAAGGGTGGCTTTAGAGTTTGATTTTTTGTTTTGCCCCGTCCCTAAAGGGTGCCAAAAAATCCAAATTAATCCTACATTTTTTATTGAATAAATTCCTCCCTTTAGGGCTGGGGTAAAGAATTTATGAAACCCTAAAACATTCTTGAATAAATCCCTCCCTTTAGGGCTGGGGTAAAGAA
>MGWK01000043.1 GCA_001800975.1 Flavobacteria bacterium RIFCSPLOWO2_12_FULL_35_11
TAAATAATTTCCAGCAACGTACTTTTTCCCGAACCACTTTCGCCAAGAATTGCAATATAATCACCCTTATTGGCTTTAAAACCAATATTTTTTATGACTTCTTTTGAAGTGTACCCAAATGATATGTTTGCTATTTTTAACACAGGTTTTATTCGAATCCGATATACAACAGTGCATCTCCCTGTATGACAATCGGAGAGTGGTTTGAATTTAAAATATACCCTTCCTGTTTGTTTTTAAAAATTTTTTCAAATTCTCCAAACGGATCGGAAATACTTCCCAATTTAACGCCTTTTTCAACCTTTTGCCCAACGCTAATATATGACCTGTACATTCCGGAATTAGTGGCTCTTATCCATCTCGAATTCCTAATTATTATTGGTGGGGCTTCCAAATTTGGTTTTGAAATTTTTGAAGTAAAGTCTCTCATTCCCAAATGATGCATAATATTAATAGCGCCCTGAATTCCGGATTTTGTAACATTTTTATCCAAACTAAGTGATTTTCCGCCTTCAAAAAGCAACACTTTTTTTCCCAAATCAACCATGGATTTCCTAAATGTTTTCTCTTTGCTTTTGCTGTACACAATAAATGGTGTACCAAATATTTTCGCCAAATTTAAAATTTCTTCATCATTTTCGTCAATTCTTAGCTGAGAATAGTTAAATCGTTGTGCGCCACCGGTATGATAATCAATGCAATAATCTACTTTTGGAATCACTTTACTCATTAAATGATAAGCGAATCTGCTTGCCAATGAGCCTTTATTAGAACCTGGAAATACCCTGTTTAGATCCCTTCCGTCCGGAAATTCTCTTTTCTGGTTTAAAAAACCAAATACATTCAATAACGGAATACAAATGACCGTTCCTTTTTGCGGTTTATTTTGTCCGCTGGCAATTATTTGGCGCACAATTTCAACCCCATTGGTTTCATCTCCATGAATTCCGCCAATTAACAACAAACAAGGTCCGTCTGTGTGTCCTCTAGAAACAATGATAGGCACTTCAATTTTGGAATGCGTATTTAAACGGGCAATATCCATTTTAATTTGAACCGTTTCGCCAAATCCAACTTTTTGATAAAGAATTTTAAAATCACTAGGCATGCCGCTCAATATAATGGATTATTTTTCCTGCAATATCAACTCCTGTAGCGCCTTCAATGCCTTCCAATCCGGGAGAAGAATTTACTTCTAAAATAAGAGGGCCTCTGGCCGATTGCAATAAATCAACCCCGGCAATTCCCAGACCCATAATTCGGGCTGCTTTTAAAGCCGCATTTTCTTCATCAATAGATAATTTTATGAGTTCTGCCGTTCCGCCTCTGTGCAAATTTGAACGAAATTCACCTTTTTTGGCTTGCCTTTTCATGGCGCCAACAACTACGCCATCCACAATAAATACGCGAATGTCTGCGCCTCCGGCCTCTTTAATGAATTCCTGTGCAATTACCCTCGCCTGAAGTCCGTTAAAAGCTTCCAATACGGATTCTGCTGCATTGTCATTTTCAGCCAAAACCACACCCAAGCCTTGCGTTCCTTCCAAAAGTTTTATGACCAAAGGTGTTCCTCCAACATCTTTAATAATATCTTTAACATTTTTTGAATAGTTGGTAAATACAGTTTTAGGCAAACCCAAACCCGCTCTTGACAATACCTGCAAACTTCTCAATTTATCTCTTGAGCGCATTAAAGCCTGTGATTCAATGGCGGTAAAAACCTTCATCATTTCAAATTGACGCACCACTGCAGTTCCGAAAAAAGTTACGGAAGCGCCAATTCTCGGGATTACTGCATCAACATCCAGAAGCAATTCGTGTTTATATCTTATGGCTGGCTTCTTCTTTTCAATAATGATATCGCATTTTGTATGGTCAACAATTAGCATTTCATGATTTCGCGCCTTTCCGGCTTCAACAAGTCTCTTTGTTGAATATAAATTGGGATTTCTTGATAAAACAACAATTTTCATACTTTGCATTTTCTTAAATTTTTATCATTATGTTTTTAAATGACAGATTTTTTTTTGCAGTATCTACCATAAATTTCTTTGATAGAAACTTTCTTCCCAACAACACTGGAAATTTCATAGAACCTCTTTCTGTTAGGGTAAGTTCAATGGAATGAATTTCATTAAATATAAGTATTTCAGTTTTAATCAAATACCGATTTTCTGCAATTCCATTGGAACTTTTTATCATTTTTTGGGTAAACTCATCGAATATAAAATATTTTTCGTGGTATTTCTCATGCTTAGGATCCAAAAACTGACATTTTAAAACATTGTTTTCTTCTTGAATGCTATGACAGTGAAAACTAGATGTATTCGCGCCTGAATCGACTTTAATATCAATATCAAACAGCTCAAGTTTAGGAAAATCAACAATGTCTGTTCTGCCGATAAGTGTTTTTATGTTACTTTTTTTCAAAAGGAATTGGAAGGGCTAATGTTAGAGTAAAATATTTTGGATCGTATTTTATTTTTGACAAAGTTAATCTATTATTGGTTATTAAAAATTTTTTGAAAATTTTTGTTTTTTAGCTTAAACTTTCCAATTCTACTTCTGTTTTTGGCTTGTAAAAACCAAAAAAGGAAGTGAATCATTAATTCACTTCCTTCTATTTTTATGCTAATTTCAAAAAATAAGTTTCCTAATCATTTTTAATCATGGCATTGATGTTTTCTTTAATTTTCGTTTCCAGTTCGTCGGACAATTCAGGATTGTCTTTTATCAGTACTTTCACAGCATCACGACCTTGACCTAATTTTGTTTCGCCATAACTAAACCAAGAGCCACTTTTTTTCACAATGCCCAATTCTACGCCCAGATCCAGTATTTCTCCATCTTTAGAAATACCTTCACCGTACATAATATCAAATTCAGCCGTTCTAAAAGGCGGGGCAACTTTATTTTTAACCACTTTAACTTTAGTGGCATTTCCTATTACTTTTTCGCCATCTTTAATTTGAGTTTTTCTTCTGATGTCTAAACGAATAGACGCATAAAATTTAAGTGCATTTCCACCGGTGGTGGTTTCTGGATTTCCAAACATGACACCAATTTTATCACGCAACTGGTTGATAAATATGACGGTACAATTTGTTTTATGAATAGTTCCTGTCAATTTACGAAGTGCTTGTGACATTAATCGTGCGTGCAATCCCATTTTAGAATCTCCCATTTCACCTTCAATTTCACTCTTTGGCGTTAATGCGGCAACAGAGTCAATTACAACAATGTCAATGGCGCCTGAACTAATTAAATTGTCGGCAATTTCCAACGCTTGTTCACCGTAATCTGGTTGAGAAATAATTAAATTGTCAATATCAACACCTAAATTTTTAGCGTAAAAACGGTCAAAAGCATGTTCCGCATCAATAAATGCAGCAATTCCTCCCGCTTTTTGAGCTTCGGCAATGGCATGCAATGCCAAAGTTGTTTTCCCTGATGATTCCGGTCCGTAAATTTCAATAACTCTTCCACGAGGATAACCGCCAACTCCCAAAGCGATATCTAATCCCAATGAGCCTGTTGAAATGGCATCTATATCACTTATGGCAACATCGCCCATTTTCATTACAGTTCCTTTTCCGTAGGTTTTGTCTAATTTATCCAATGCTAGTTGCAATGCTTTTAATTTTGCAACTTTTTCTTTGTCTTCTGCCATAATTTTAATAAAATGAGTTAAAATAGTTTGCCGCTAAATTATAAAAAAGTATGGTAGCTTTCACCATACATAAAAAATAAGTATGAACAAAAAATACCGTTTATGCCAAGTTGTTCAGTTTTGCGTATTGCAACAACACCACTGTTTTGGCATCGTTTATTTCCCCTTTTAACACCATTGTCAGCGCGGTTTCAAAATTAATTTCAAGCACCTCAATTTCTTCATGTTCTTCTTCTAAACCGCCTCCGGCACTTATTTTCATGTCATCACTGTATTCAGCAATAAAATAATGTATTTTTTCTGTGACGGCTCCCGGTGTTGAGTACAATTCGAATACCTTTTTGGGATTGGAAATTTTAAAACCTGTTTCTTCTTCAACCTCTTTTATGATGCAGGCTTTAGGATTGTTTTCATCTAACAAACCGGCACAAACTTCAATCATCATTCCGGTGGTATTGCCATTTAAATAGCTTGGCATTCTGAATTGTTTGATGAGTATTACCGTTTTTTTGGTTGAATTGTATAGTAAAATCGCCGCACCGTCGCCGCGGTCGTAACATTCCCTGCATTGGGTTTGCCAACTGCCGTTATTTGTTTGATACTCAAATTCTACCTTATCAAGTTTGTAATGCGCGTTCGACAAATTTTTAATGCCAATAATTTTAACTTTCGGATTGCTCATTTTATTGGTTTTTTATCATAGCAATATGCGGAATGTCATCCTCTAAATATCCTTCGCCAACCTGAAAAAATCCGTGCGATTCATAAAATTTTTTCAAATATAATTGTGCCGATATTTTTATGGAAGTTTCCTTGAAATGAGTTTCAACAGCATCCATTGAATGTTGAAATATGATATGCCCATACCCAAATTTACGTTCCTTTTGAGCAACCACCACACGGCCGATGCTCGCTTTTTCAAAATAATCGCCAGGTTTAAAAATGCGGCAATAAGCCACAATTTTATCGTTTTTAAATCCGATGACATGCAAAGCTTTTTCATCTTTTCCGTCGATATCCTGATACACGCAATTTTGTTCAACCACAAAAACTTCAGCGCGCAACTGCAAAATATCGTAGAGTTCTTTGGTTGATAATTCAGAAAATGATTTTGTTAAAATAGTGAGCATTTTTTAGTCTTGGATTATAATTTCTTTAAGATCGTTTCTTCTGTATTCGGGCTGTAAATTACAATGCTGGATATGAAATTTTTCAAACAACAATTTTTCAACTGCTTCACAAATCAAGTCAAACTCAGATAATTTAATGTCACTTTCAAATTCTAAATGTGCTTCAAAATGACATTCAACATCGTTCAATTGCCAAATATGGATATGGTGGATATTTTTTACCCCTGACACTTTTTGCACTTCATCAACAACTTCTTTTATCTTAATTTGTGAAGGCGCAAATAGCATCAATATTTTTAAGGAATCAATTAAAATCGTCCAGCTCATATATATTAAATAGAACGAAATTAATAAGGTTAATAAGGCGTCAATCCAGTAAATCTGATAATATTTCATCAGCAAACCACCAATTAAAACAGCCACTGATGTTAGCATATCCGACAATAAATGGAGGTAGGCGCTTTTCATGTTCATGTTGTGCTTCGCGTCATTTTTTAACAACAAAACACTCAATCCATTTGCGGCGATTCCTAAAATAGCCAGCCAAATCACCAAGCCACTTTCTATTTCCTTAACTTCATAGAAACGTTTAATCGCTTCAATTCCTAAAAAAACACCGATGACAATTAAGGATGCGGCATTAAAAAAAGCGGCGATCATTTCGGCTCTTTTAAAGCCAAAAGTATATTCTAAAGTTTGTTTTTTTCTATGGGTAAGTAAATTTGCGCCATAACTTATGATTAAGGAAACAACATCGGAAAAATTATGGACTGCATCGGAAATTAATGCCAAACTTCCAGAAACAAGACCTCCAATAATTTGGGCAACCGTAATTACAATATTTAAAATGATGGAGAAAAGTAAATTTTTACCAGTTAACGTTGGATGTTCGTGGCTATGATTTTGACCCATTTTTGAATTACGATTTACGATTTTTGAATTACGATTCTTCTAACTTTTAACCTACCTCCGGCAGGCAAGCTTTTTTACTTTTAGTATTTAATATTTAACTTTTCAGTTAACAACATATTTTATCAATTCTGGTTTGATGGCGTCCGCCTTCAAATTCAGTTGTTAAAAAAATATCCACAAAATCCAAGGCTTGTTGTTCGGTAACAAAACGTGCCGGAATGCTCAATATATTGGCATTGTTGTGTGCGCGGGCAAGCGCCACCAATTCATTGTTCCAACAAAGTGCAGCTCTAATTCCTTGATGTTTATTGGCTGCCATTTGAGCACCGTTTCCGCTGCCGCAAATGGTAATTCCAAAATCTGCTTCACCGCTTTCCACCGCATTTGCGACTGGATGAATCGAATCTGGATAATCCATGCTTTCATCAGTGTCTGTTCCAAAGTTTAACACTTTATACCCTTTCTTTTCCAGAAATTTTACAATTTCAAATTTGTACTGAGTTCCTGCGTGATCGTTTCCTATTGCGATGGTCATAAGTAGATTTATTAATGCGTTAGTGCGTTACAAAAATACAAATTCATAGTTATTAACAGTGAAAAATATAATTGTTAATAGCATTTTTTAATTTATTGATTAACAACTACTTTATGATAAAATGAAATTGTGAATAACTAAAGACTTAAAAATGAAAAGTAATTTTTGAAATGTGATTTGAAAGTTGTAATGCTAAAATTGATAATTACTGTGCAACTATTTTTATCTTTTTTTAAATTTAGTTTTAAACATTTTGAAATGCCATTATGAACATTTTGAAATGAAATACTTATTAAACAATTGGTTATTTATATCTTTTTAAAGATTGTTTATAACCCATTTAATTTTATTGATTTTTAATGAGTTAAATTTTGATAAACTGTTTATATCTTTTGATAAGTGTGTCGTAAAAATTAAAACACATAAATTTATTGTACTTATTAACACACTACCATAAACAGAAATAGTTTTTAAATTTTTTAAATAAACTTTTTTATATAATATAGGTTGTTGATAACATTAAATATTAAAATTTAGGAACAATAAAATTTAAAGCGGTCGGAATGATTTCGGCTTCAAAACTTCCCGAACCCACCAATTCTCCATCAGCCTGAATATAGGTAATATGCGTATCCAAATCTTTTATATTTAATTTAGAAGTTTTATAATTTGTAACCAATTTGTGATTTGTTATTTTGCCATTAAACAATCCGCCTATATTTCCTAAAAGCGTAAATAAACCTATTTTGTTGATGTGAGAAATATCAAAAAGTCCGTCAGTCGGATTTGCATTTTTGGTCAATTGCATTCCGCCACCAGAATATTTACAGATTCCGATTAAAAGCATCAGGGTTTTTTCTCTAATTTCAGTATTGTTAAAACTGATTTTTAAAGCACTTTTATTATAACTGGCAATACTTAATAAAGCGCCTGTTAAATAAGCTAAAAATCCTAAGTATTTAAATTTATGGACTTTATTTACCACATAACCGTCGAAACCAATTCCGGCTAAATTATTAAAGTATATTGTGGAATTATTTTCATTTATAAGCAGTTTTCCAATATCTTGTTTTATGGTAAATTCAGCTTTAATTATTTGAATGGCTTTTTTAAGATTCTTTGATATTTTATATGTTTTTACCCAATCGTTTCCAGTTCCAACAGGGATTATTCCAATTTTTATTGCTGAAATATTTACCGGATTTAAACTTAAAATTCCGTTGACCATATTATGCAGCGTTCCGTCTCCGCCAACACAAATAAATTTTGTAATTCCTTGTTTTATGGCTTTTTCAATTAATGTTACAGAATGTTTTTTATATTCAGTAAGGCTAAAATCGAAATTAAATTTTTGTTTTATCAATTCATTATAGATAGTAATCCATTTTTTTTTAGCAGCTCCATTTCCCGACGTCGGATTTATAATAACAAACCATTTTTCATCCATAATAATAGTCAAATTTTAAGTTTGAAAAATACAAATTGTTGTTAATATAACCTTGCAATTATCAGTTTAGGCTAAAAAATCGTACTTTTGGGTAAAATAAAAGTGAAATAAAGCCATGTCGAAAAGAAAAGAATTCCACAAAAAGAGAGGAAATGAGGTTAAAGATCTAACCCAAAAAATAACAAAAATATTAAATCAAGCTCCTGGCAGCAGCTTCAATTACCGTCAAATCTGTGCAAAATTACAAATTACGGATGCTATTGGAAAAGGTCAGATTATTAAGAATTTGGAAGAATTAAAAGCACAAAAAAGTATTGAAGAAACCGAACCTGGAAAATATAAAATAGCGTCACTTTCGAGATATTATACCGGTACTATTGATGCTACGGCAAATGGAAACGGCTATTTTATTTGCGATGAGTTTGACCATGATATTTATATTCCTGCCCGAAATTTAAACAGGGCATTGCATAAAGACACCGTAAAAATTTATTTATACAATCGCAAAAAAAATAGCAGGGAAGAAGGTGATGTTGTTGAAATAATTACCCGAGCAAAAACAGAATTTGTGGGTGTATTGCAGTTAAACAATAACTTCGGATTTGTAATTCCGGATGATTCAAAGATGTATTCAGATATTTTTGTTCCGAAAAGTAAACTTAAAAATGCCGAACACGGCGTAAAAGTGTTGGTAAAAATAACAGATTGGCCTGAGAATTCTAAAAATCCGTTTGGAGAAATTTTAGAAGTTTTAGGAAAACCAGGCGACCATGATACAGAAATCCATTCCATACTTTTAGAATATGGTTTGCCATATAAGTTTGATGAAAAAGTGGAGAATGAAGCCGCAAAACTTCCTATAGAAATCACTGCACAGGAAATTGAAAAGCGAAGGGATATGCGAAAGGATCTTACGTTTACCATAGATCCAAAAGATGCCAAGGATTTTGATGATGCATTGTCGTTCGAAATATTGGAAAACGGCAATTATGAAATAGGAATTCATATTGCGGATGTTTCCCATTATTTGCATGAAAATACTTTTTTGAATGACGAAGCTTATAACAGGGCAACCTCAGTTTATTTGGTAGATCGCGTTGTTCCAATGCTTCCGGAAGTCTTGTCGAATGGTGTTTGTTCTTTGCGTCCAAATGAAGAAAAATTAACTTTTTCCGCAGTTTTCGAAATAAATAACAAAGCCCATGTCATCAACGAATGGTTTGGAAGAACAATCACTTATTCCGATCAACGATTTGCATATGAAGAAGCACAGGAAATCATCGAATCAAAAAGCGCTGTTATTTCTCAAAAAATTTCTATAACAGGAAAACAATATACCGTACAGCCAGAAATAGTTGCTGCAGTTTTAAAACTGGATGAACTGGCTAAAATTCTTCGTAAAAAAAGATTACAGCAAGGCGCCATTACATTTGACAGGGCAGAAGTAAAATTTATTCTGGATGAAAATTCAGAACCAACCGGGGTTTATTTTAAAGAAGCAAAAGACGCCAACAAACTGATTGAAGAATTTATGTTGCTGGCGAACCGTAAAGTTGCTGAATTTGTTGGTAAAAGTAAAGGCGTACCAAGTAAAAATACCTTTGTGTATCGGGTACACGATGAACCAAATGTAGACAAACTGGCGGCACTTCAAACCATTGTGAGCAAATTTGGCTATACCAATAAAATTGATACCACAAGCAAAGAATCAACCGCAGCTTCCTTAAATAAATTATTGAGCGATGTGAGCGGAAAAAGCGAAGCAAATATGATTGAAACGTTGGCCGTTAGAACCATGAGCAAGGCGGTTTATACCACCGAAAATATTGGTCATTACGGATTGGCTTTCGATTATTACAGTCATTTTACGTCACCCATCAGAAGATATCCCGATGTGATGACCCATCGTTTATTGCAACATTATTTATTGGGAGGTAAATCTCCAAAAGCAGAAATGTATGAAGATAAATGCAAACATTCTTCAGAACGGGAACAACTTGCCACAAATGCAGAGCGTGATTCTATCAAGTATATGCAGGTTAAATATATGGAAAAACACATGGATCAAGAGTTTAAAGGTGTTATTTCCGGCGTGACAGAATGGGGCATTTATGTTGAAATTATTGAAAACGGATGTGAAGGAATGTGCAGAATTCGCGAAATTAAGGATGATTTTTATATTTTTGATGAGAAGCAATATGCTTTGGTGGGCCAGTCTTCCAACAATCTTTACCAGCTTGGCGACCAAGTTTTAATTAAAGTGAAACACACCGATTTAGAACGTAAACACCTAGATTTTACCTTATTGGAAAAGATTAATAAATAATTAACATAAAAGGTACAATTATTGCGCTTGGTGGTGGTTATAGATAAAAAATGATATTCAAATGAAAAAATTGACTTTATTACTTATTTTATTTTCCGCAACATTGTTTGCGCAAGAACCCATCACCACAAAGTTAGGGGATTTTAATACCGTAAAAGTTTTTAACGGTTTGACTGTTGAACTGAAAAAATCTTCCGGTTCAAAAATAGAAATATCAGGCTCACAAGCTGAAGATGTATCTGTTATAAACTCTGATGGAATATTAAAAATTCGCTTAAAATTTCCCGAAAGTTTTATTGCTGAAGATGTAAAAATAGTTCTTCATTATGCACATGACATTGCTGTTTTAGATGCGAATGAAGGCGCTTCAATAGTTTCGGATGAAGCAATTAAACAACAACATTTAGAAGTGAGGACGCAAGAAGGCGCCAAAATTAAATTGGATATAGACACAAAATACCTATCGGTAAAAAGTGTTTCTGGAGGTATCATTTCACTAACTGGCGTTACTGAAAGTCAAACCGTTGAAGCTACCACCGGAGGTATTTACAGCGCATATGGTTTACAAAGCAAACAAGCAGTAGTGACTTCTGCTTCAGGCGCTAATGTTGAAGTCAAAGCATCAGAATTATTAGATGCAAATGTCCGTTTTGGAGGTTCAATTTATTACAAAGGAACTCCCGAAGTTTTAAAAACCAAGATTATGATTGGCGGAACCATTAAAGATAAAAATTAATGCTAGTTTTGAATTAATTACTATCTTTGTAACGCTAAAATTTTAAAATTATGAATGCATTATATATATTTTTAGGAATGGTTGGACCTTGGCAATGGATAATTATTGGCTTGGCAATTTTATTGTTGTTTGGAGGAAAAAAATTACCTGAGTTAATGAAGGGTCTTGGAAGCGGCATAAAAGAGTTTAAAAAAGCGACCAAAGATGAAACTGACGAAGATAAAAAAGTTGACGAAACTAAATAGTTTTGTAATTTACTTATATAAAAAAACCTGTGCATTTGCACAGGTTTTTTTGTTTTAAAAATTGCTATTTTTTGGGTGTTTTGCGCCCAATACCCTTTTCTCCGTTAGCTTTTTTCATCGCTTCCCCAATAACATTTGAAGCCGTAAACGAAGCAACCATATTGTTTAGCATATCACTGCCTGCTTGCGGTGAATTAGGCAATAAAATAAGATTTGAATTTACATGTTCTCCAATGCTTTGAAGCGTATCATAGTGTTGCGTAACCACAATTAATGCCGATGCTTCCTGTGAGTTAATGCCAACATTGTTCAACACATCAACAGATTCTTCCAAGCCACGTGCAATTTCCCTTCGCTGATCCGCAATTCCTCGGCCTTGCAATCGTTTGCTTTCAGCTTCAGCTTTTGCCCTTTCCACAATTAGAATACGTTGGGCATCACCTTCGTGTTGCGCGGCAATTTTTTCACGTTCCGCTGCATTGATGCGGTTCATGGCGTCTTTAACTTTTTGATCTGGATCAATATCTGTCACCAACGCTTTTACGATGTCGTATCCGTAATTGAGCATCGCTTCTTTCAATTCACGTTGAATGGCGTGTGCTATATCATCCTTTTTCTCAAAAACATCGTCTAAAATCATTTTTGGAACTTCAGCACGAACCACATCAAACATAAAAGCGGTGATTTGTTCGTGCGGATTTTGCAATTTGTAAAAGGCATCATAAACCTTATCCTGTAATATTTGAAACTGAACAGAAATTTTTAAATGCACAAAAACATCATCTTTTGTCTTGGTTTCCACGATTACGTCCAGTTGCGTAATGCGCAAGCTTACACGCCCGGAAACTTGGTCAATTAGCGGAATTTTAAGTTGTAATCCGGCGCCTCTTACGCTGTGAAATTTCCCAAAACGTTCAATAATGGCGTTTGTTTGTTGTTTTACCGTAAATAAACCGGATAAAATAAGCAACGCCACAATAAAAATAGCAATATACATTCCAATCATTTTAATTTTTTTAATGGTTAAATAATATTTTAAAGATACAATGTTTTAAAATTAAATTTAAGATATCTTTTAAGTATTTGTATAAAAAAACAGTAAATGTTAAAGGTTTTGGTTCAAAAAATAAATTAGAATTATTTTAAATAACAAAACAGATGGTTTTAAAATATGTAATAGCTTGAAATTTCACAATTTATTATTTAATTTTAATGAATTAATTATAAGCGATTTAAAATATGAAGCAAGCTATTAGCTTTAAATTGAACGGAAAACAAGTGACTGTTGCAATTAATGGAGAGGAATCTCTGTTAACTGTTTTACGGGAATACTTAGATGAAACCGGAACAAAATACAGTTGCGGACTAGGACAATGCGGTGCTTGTACCGTAATACTTAACAACCAAACTGCGCAGTCTTGCGTTACCTATGTTGATGATTTTAAAAATGCCGAAATTATTACCATTGAAGGATTATCAAACAACAATAAACTACACCCAATTCAAGAGGCTTTTGTTGCGTATGATGCTTTACAATGTGGTTTTTGTACGCCGGGTATGATTATGAATGCTTATGGATTGCTACTTAAAAATCCAAACCCGTCGCGTGAAGAAATTATTTCGGAAATGGAAGGTAATTTATGCAGATGCGGCTCCTATAATAGAATAATTAATGCAATAGCATCTGCTTCTGAAAAAATGTTTAAATAGCTATAATTATGGAAGCAGATAAAATCAATCAACTTTATTTTAGCGATGTAAATCAACCAATTAGGTATGATAGACGTAGATTTTTAAAGCAATTAGGAAGGGGAATTATTGTTATTTTTTCTTTAAGTGAACTCTCCTTATTGCAAGGTTGGAGCCAACCAACCAATGCGCAAGATCAGGAAATAGATTTTAACGCCTATTTAAGAGTAAAAGAAGACGGAAGAGTAGATTGTTATACCGGAAAAATTGAAATGGGTCAAGGCATTATTACTTCATTGGCACAAGCGCTGGCCGAAGAATTAGAAGTATCTTTAGACCAAGTGGATATGGTTATGGGCGACACCAAACTTTGTCCGTACGATGCCGGAACCTGGGGTTCCTTAACTACCCGTTTTGCTGATCCGGTTATACGTGCAGCTGCCGCTGAAGCTCGTGAAATACTCATTGAAATTGCTTCGGAAAAACTGGCAGAACCTATTGAAAATTTAGAAGCTGTTAACGGAAGTGTTTATGTAAAAGGAGATGTTTCCAGAAATATTGATTATGCAGCATTAACTAAAGGAAAAAAGATTGTTAGAAGCCTAACCAAAAAGCCTGAAATTAAAAAAGCAGAGGATTTTAAAATAGTTGGAAAATCTTTTATTAGTACCGATGCCGTAGCTAAAGTAACTGGGAGCGCAAAATATGCTGCAGATATTAAATTACCAGGAATGGTGTATGCTTCAGTTGTCAGACCTAGAATATTTGGCTCAAAAAAAATAGCGGTAGATACAACTGCCTTGCATAATTTTAGCGGCGCCGAACTTATAGAAGATGGCGATTTGGTTGCAGTTATTCATTCAGAACCTGAAGTGGCATCCAAAGCCGCACAAAGCATTAAAATTACTTGGGAAGCACCTGAAAGTAAAGCAGATACCGAAACTATTTTTAAGTATTTTGAAAATACCATTACAGAAAACAGCGTTTTTGAAGAAGGCGGCAATTTAGAAAGCGGAAAGCAAAATTCAGAAAAAATTTTACAGGCAGATTATCATGACGGCTATAAAGCACATGCTTCTATTGAAACACATTGTGCAACTTGCTATTTTGAAAATGATAAATTAACCATTTGGGCATCAACACAAACACCTTTTGGCACACAAAAAGAATTGGCCGATACCTTTAAAATGCCAATGGAAAATGTTCACGTTAAACAAATATTTTTAGGTGGGGGTTTTGGCGGAAAAATTTATAATCTTCAAGCTGTAGAAGCTGCAAAAATTGCAAAAATTTCAGGAAAACCTGTGCAGCTGGTTTGGACCAGAAGAGAAGAGTTTATGTACGACAGGTTTAGACCTGCGTCTTTGGTAAAAGTTACTTCCGGGATAGATACTAATGGTAAATTAAACTTATGGAAATTTGATATCTACTGTGCCGGTACACGTGGAACAAAATTGTTTTACAATGCACCTAACAACCTAACCAGACATTTTAATAAAAGTGACGCACATCCTTTTGGTACAGGTGCGTGGCGTGCTCCGGGCAACAATACAACCACTTTCGCGCGCGAATCTCATATAGATGCAACAGCACACGCTATTGGTCAAAACCCGCTCGAATTTCGTCTTAATAATTTAAAAGATGAAAATATGATCGCTACTTTAAAATTGGCGGCTGATACTTTTGGATACAATTCACCTAAAAAAGAGGGTCATGGTTATGGAATTGCTTTAGGGGAAGATGCCGGAACTTTTGTGGCTATTATTGCTGAAGTAAAAGTGGATAAATCTACCGGAGAAGTACATCCTGTAAAAATTGTTTGTGCCCAAGATATGGGACAAGTTGTGAATCCGCACGGAGCAACCGTTCAAACAGAAGGCGGCATTACTATGGGTCTTGGATATGCGCTTTATGAAGAAATTGAATTTGATGGCGGACTGGTAAAAACCAGAACTTTTAGCAATTATCCGTTTACTACATTTTCTAAAACTCCAAAAATTACCTGCGTTTTTATGGATAAAATGAACTCGAAACCGCAAGGCGGCGGCGAACCGGCAATTATTTGTGTGGGCGGCGCCATTGCAAATGCAGTTTTCGATGCTTGTGGCGCAAGAGTTAATCGCATGCCAATTACGCCACAAAGGATTCTTGCGGCAATGCCTTTATAAAAATTTAATTTAAATAGAAATATAACCTTAAGCCGTATGCAGCAATGCTATGGCTTTTTTTATACGTTCAATAGTTTCTGGTTTGCCAATCATTTCGGCAATATCAAACAAGTGCGGACCTTTTAATTCCCCAACCAGACTGATTCTAAAAGGCTGCATCACTTTTCCAAAACCAATTTCTTTGGCGGTAATCCATTTTTTCACTTTGGTTTCAAAATTCAGCGAAGTAAAATCATCCACATTTTCAATAACGCCAATCAATTCTTGCATCAATTCGGCTGTGTCTTCTTTCCATTGTTTTTTAACCGCCTTTTCCTCATATTCAGCCGGAGCTTCAAAAAAGAAATTGCTCAATTCCCAAAAATCTTTCACAAATGTGGCGCGTTCCTTAATTAAGGAAACAACTTTAGTCACAAATGGTTTGTCTTTTTTGATTCCTTTTTCAGCCAGAATTGGCATATAAAGTTCTGCCAGTTCTTCATCTGATTTTAGCAACATATATTGCTGGTTGAACCAGTTTGTTTTATCAGGACTAAATTTCGCACCGCTTTTGCTTACGCGTTCTATGGTAAATGCGTCGCAAAGTTCTTCCAAGGTAAAAATTTCCTGTTCCGTTCCGGGATTCCATCCCAAAAGTGCCAGCATATTTATAAAAGCATCGGCAAAATAACCGTCTTCTCTGTAGCCGCGTGATATTTCTCCGGTTTCATCATTTTTATAGGCCAAAGGAAATACCGGAAATCCCAGTTTATCGCCATCACGTTTGCTTAATTTTCCTTTTCCAACAGGTTTTAAAATGAGCGGTAAATGCGCAAATTCAGGCGCTTTCCAGCCAAAAGCCTCGTACAAAGCAATATGGAGCGGAAGCGAAGGCAACCATTCTTCACCTCGGATAACGTGGGTAATTTCCATTAAATGATCGTCGACAATATTCGCCAAATGATAGGTTGGCATACCGTCACTTTTAAACAATACTTTATCATCTAAAATAGCTGTTCTGAAGGAGACATCGCCCCTAATCATATCAACAGTTTCAATAGTGGCTTCTGTATCTTCAATTATTGGATTATGCATCATAAATCGCACAACGTATTTATCGCCATTCGCCAATCTTTTTTCAACCTCTTCTTTCGACAATGAAATTGAATTGGCAAGTTTTGACCTGTTGTGCCAGTTGTAAATGAAGGTTTTCCCTTTTTCTTCGTGGTCAATTCTATGAAAGTCCAATTCTTCATTGGTGTCGAAGGCATAGTATGCTTTTCCTTTTTCAATTAGTTCCTGAACAAATTTTCCGTAAATATGTTTGCGTTCGGATTGTCGGTAAGAACCAAACTTTTCATTTTTCCCCGGTCCTTCATCAAAAGGAATGTTGCACCAATTTAAGGCGTCAATAATATACTGTTCGGCATTGGCAACGTAACGGGTTTGATCGGTATCTTCAATTCTTAAAATAAAAGTTCCCTTATGTTTTTTGGCAAATAAGTAGTTAAAAAGCGCAGTTCTTACACCGCCAATATGAAGAGGCCCGGTTGGGCTAGGAGCAAATCGCACACGAACATTATTCATTTTATCACTTGTTTTAAGGTGCAAAGATAAATTATCAATAGGAATAAGCATATTTATTACCAAAAAAAGGTTTTGTTAATCGCTCCCGTTAAACTTAGTCGCTTTAATTTTATATGATTATAATTTAAACAAACTGGATTACTTTTGAAATAGATTTGAAATCGGATTAAAATATTGGAAGTAAATTATATATTAGTATCACAAATATAGCATATGAAAAAAATTGACATTATTATTGTTGATGACCATATATTATTTTCTGAGGCATTAAGCAACTTAATTTCCGACTTTGAGGATTTTAATGTGTTGGCTGTTTTGGCCAATGGTGAAGAGCTTGTCAATTATTTTTCATCAGAAAATAAACATCCTGACGTTGTTTTGATGGATATTCAAATGCCAATAATGAATGGTTTTGAAGCAACAAGATGGCTAAAAAAGCACCAGACTCAAATTAAAGTTTTGGGCCTTTCCATGGAATGTGAGGAGAGCACCATTTTAAAAATGCTTCGGGCAGGCGCTAACGGTTATTTGCTTAAAGTCATTCAGCCTTCATTGCTTGAACATGCGTTAAAGGAGGTTTATACAAACGGCTTTTATTATACTGAGAATGTATCGAACACCTTGATGAATTCCTTGATTGAAACCAATAAAAATGATTATAGAGAAATAATTTTGAAAGAAAAGGAATTGGAATTTTTGAAATTGGCGTGTACTGAAATGACTTATAAACAAATTGCAGATGAGATGTACCTAAGCCCTAAAACCATTGAAAATTACCGTGAGGCTTTATTTTCAAAATTGAATGTTAAAACACGAATCGGACTTGTTTTGTATGCGATTAAAGAGAAAATTGTGACACTATAATTTTTATTTTAATTAATTTTAAGTTTCCGAATGTTTAAACCTAAATAAATTGAACGATTTTATTCGCATACGGGAAAAACTTCAAGCATTCATTAAAAAATATTATTTTAATGAACTCATAAAAGGACTGCTCTTATTTTTCGCAATTGGCGCGCTTTATTTTATTTTTACGCTTTTTGTTGAATATTTTTTATGGCTGAAACCAGCTTTGCGTTCCCTCTTATTTTGGCTATTTGTTTTTATTGAATTGGCTTTGTTTGCTGCCTACATCGTTTTTCCGATAACACAAATTCTGGGTTTAAAAAAAGGCATTTCCGAAGTTGAGGCTTCTAAAATAATTGGTAATCATTTTCCGGAAGTTAAAGACAAGTTATTGAATATGTTGCAGTTAAATGAGAGTAAGCAAAATTCAGAACTTATTGAAGCCAGTATTGCGCAAAAATCGAAGGAACTGCAGCCCATTCCCTTTAAAAGAGCCGTTGAGTTTACAAAAAACAGGAAATATTTAAAATTTGCGATCATTCCATTTCTCATTTGGCTGTTGGTTTTTATAACGGGAAACATTTCAATTTTTACCGACAGTTTTTCCAGGGTTGTGAATTATGACAAAGTTTATTTGCCGCCTGCCCCGTTTTCATTTTCTGTTTTAAATGAATCCTTGGCTGTTGTGGAAGGAGAGCCTTTTACGCTTCAGATTGAAACAGTTGGAAATACCGTTCCCGAAAATGTGAAAATCAACTTTTCAAACGAAAGTTATTATTTGGAAAATAGCGCTCTTGGGAAATTTCAATATTCCTTTTCAAAAATTCAAAAATCAATAAAATTCTATTTGGAAGCCAATGGCGTGACTTCCGAAATTTATCAAATAAACAGTATTGAAACACCCGTTATCAACAATTTAAAAATGGTGTTGCAATATCCTGTTTATACGGGCAAGCAAAATGAAGTTGTTCAAAATACGGGAAATGTGAGTGTTCCGCAGGGCACAAAAATTACCTGGCAAATTGAAACCGAAAAAACCGATACCATTGCTTTTATCCCAAACGAGGAACCACCTGTTTATTTCGCAAAAAACGCCAAGGAGTATTTCAGTTTTTCCAAACAGGTTTTTAATGCCATAAGTTACAAAATCACCACCTCTAACCAACAATTGCACGACTATGAATCGCTTAATTTTGTCATTCAGGTGATTCCCGATGAACATCCGCAAATCAGCGTAAACTCTGATATTGATTCAATTAGCAGAGGTCCAGCGCAGTTTGTAGGTCAGGTAAGTGATGATTATGGGGTGAACAAACTTCAAATGGTGTATTACAACAAAAGCAATAAGAAAGCGATTAAATCGCATTTAATCGACATTGTAAAATCTTCCATTTCCGACTTTTATTATGTTTTTCCTGAAGGAATTTCTTTGGAAGATGGCGTAGACTATGAGCTTTATTTTAAGGTTTTTGACAATGATGCCGTGAACGGAAGCAAAAGTTCCAAAAGCAGGATATTTTCCTATTACAAGAAAACTGAAAAAGAAATTTCAGAAGAATTGTTGGAAGAGCAAAAGGAAACCATTGGAGAACTTTCTAAACTGGTTGAAAAATCCAAAAAATCAAATGAAGGCGTCGAAAAGTTTAAAAATGAACTTCAAAAAAATGCTGATATCGATTGGAATGACACCAAGAAATTAGAGGAATTGCTGAAGCGTCAAACGCAATGTCAGGAAATGATTCAAAATCAAACAAACGAACTTGAAAAAAATCTGAACGAGCAAAAGGATCAAATTGAAACGAAAGAGAATAAAGAGGAATTGCTGAAAAGAATTGAGGAAACCAAAAAGTTAGCGGAGCAGGAAAAAATGATGGAGGAATTAAAAGCGCTTACTAAAAAATTGGACAAAGAAGATTTGGTGGAGAAGTTAAAAGAAATGGTTAAAAAGAACCAGCGAAATGAGCAAAGTTTGGAACGCATTTTAGAACTCACCAAGCGTTTTTATGTAGAGCAAAAGGCAAATCAAATTAGAGAGAATCTTGAAAATTTAGGAAAAAAGGAGGAAAGCCTTTCCAATGAAAATGAGGAAAAAAACACTTCAGAAAAACAACAGGAACTCAACAAAGTATTTGATGCGATTAAAAAGGAAGCCAATGAATTGCAAAAACAAAATCAAGAGTTAAAACGTCCAATGGCTCTTCCCGAAAATAAGGAGGAAATGAACGATATCAACAAAGATTTAAACAAGGCTTTAGAACAATTAAAAGCCCAACAAACTGAATCCGCAAAAAAAAGCCAGAAGTCGGCCGCAATAAAAATGCAGCAATTAAGTAAAAGTATGGCGCAGGATATGATGGCAATGGAGGCGGAATCTATTGATGAAAATATTGAAGATTTGAGAAAAATTGTAGACAACCTTATTATTTTTTCTTTTGAACAGGAAGATTTACTTGACCGTTTTTCGGCTGCTGACAGTAATCATCCAGAATATCCAAATAATCTAAAAAAACAATATGTTTTAAAAGAGTATTTTAATCATATCGACGACAGTTTATATGTGTTGGCTTTGCGTTTGGTTACCATGAGCACAATGATTCAAAAGGAGGTTTCAGATACGCATTATTACTTGGATGAATCTTTGCTGAATTTTACCGACGACAAGGCTGATATCGGTATTTCAAATCAACAATTTGTAATTACAGCGGCAAATAATCTGGCCAACTCCCTTAGTGATTTGCTTGAAAATTTGATGAATGCTTCGCCAAGTTTTGGTCAAGGAATGGGAAAGGGAAATTCTCAATCATTTCGTTTGCCCGACATCATTAAAAAGCAGGGAGAACTTAACGAGAAAATTAAGGACGGTATTGAAAAGGGAGGAAAAAACCCATGGGAAAATGGCGATGCGATGAGTGAAGAATTGTATGAAATTTATAAACAGCAAGAACTGCTCAAGGGAATGTTAAAAGATTTTTTGGGCGATAGCCCTGAAAATTCGGAAAAAGGTGGAGATGCCATTAAGAAAATGGAAGAGTTGGAAAAGGAATTGCTGGAGAAAGGTTTTACAAAAGATGTGGTAAAAAAAATCCTGCAGTTAAATTACGAGTTGCTAAAATTGCAAAAAGCGACGCTCCAACAAGGGGAGGACAATGTCCGAAAATCAGAAACTTCCAAGGTGATTTTTGAAAAGAGAAATTTGGAGGCAATTGAGTTAAAGAATCGGTATTTTAATTACAATGAAATATTAAACAGACAATCGTTACCTTTGCGGACTATTTATAAAAAGAAAGTGCAAGAGTATTTTAAAACCGATCAACAATAACATACTATGATTGAATTCAATTACGAAACGGATTTCAAATTAGAGAATGAAGAATTCATCCAAAATTGGATTTCTAATTGTATAGCATCTTATGGTTATAATGAAGGAGAGCTAAATTATATTTTTTGTGATGATGATTATTTGCTTAAATTGAATGTTGAATTTTTGGAACATGACACCCTAACCGACATTATTAGTTTTGATTATACGATGGGAAAATTAATTAGCGGGGATATTTTTATTTCAGTTGAAAGGGTCCGTGAAAATGCTAAATTATTCAATCAAACTGTTGATAATGAATTAAATAGGGTGATGATTCACGGTGTTTTACACTATATGGGCTTTAAAGATAAAAACGAGAAGGATAAAGAGATCATGCGCGGTGAAGAGGATAAATGTTTGGCAATGTTTAATGCCTAATAAACGTTCCACGTGGAACAAAAAACGAAATTATGTTTAGTACAATATATGATGTTATCGTGGTAGGAGGTGGTCATGCCGGTAGCGAAGCTGCAGCGGCAAGCGCCAATATGGGTGCGCACACCCTTTTAATTACGATGAATTTGCAAAACATTGCCCAAATGAGTTGCAATCCCGCTATGGGAGGAATTGCAAAAGGGCAAATAATTCGTGAAATTGATGCTTTGGGTGGCTATAGCGGTGTGGTTACCGATAAGACGGCCATTCAATTTAAGATGTTAAACAAATCGAAAGGTCCTGCTATGTGGAGTCCGCGCGCACAAAGTGACCGAATGCGATTTGCCGAATGTTGGAGGTTGATGCTGGAGCAAACAAGCAAGTTGGATTTCTACCAAGATATGGTGAATGGACTTTTGTTTAAAGGCGACAAAGTTGTTGGCGTTAGAACATCTCTTGGAATTGAAATTAAAGCGAAATCAGTTATTCTAACTGCAGGAACTTTTTTGAATGGGTTAATTCATATAGGCGATAAAACTTTTGGGGGAGGAAGAGCGGGAGAAAGAGCTTCAACCGGAATTACTGAAGATTTAATTAAAGTCGGTCTTGAAGCTGGCAGAATGAAGACCGGAACACCGCCTCGTGTTGATGGTCGATCATTGGATTATTCTAAAATGATTGAACAACCTGGAGATGAATTTCCTGAAAAATTCTCCTACTTGGCGACCACCAAGCCATTGGAAATTCAGCGCTCTTGTTATATGACATATACTTCTTTGGAAGTGCACAATATTCTTCGGGAAGGTTTTGACAGATCACCCATGTTTAATGGCCGAATTAAAAGTATTGGACCAAGATATTGTCCATCAATCGAAGATAAAATTGACCGTTTTGCGACCAAAGATCGACACCAAATTTTTGTGGAGCCGGAAGGTTGGGATACCGTAGAGGTATATGTAAATGGTTTTTCAACTTCTCTGCCTGAAGAAATTCAGGACAAAGCACTGCGCAAAGTTGCGGGTTTTGAAAATGTAAAATTCTTCAGATTTGGCTATGCTATTGAATACGATTATTTTCCGCCAACCCAATTAAAACATTCCTTGGAAACGAAGCGGATTAAAAATCTTTATTTCGCCGGACAAATAAATGGAACAACAGGCTATGAAGAAGCAGCTGCTCAAGGATTGATGGCAGGCATAAACGCTGCGCTCAATATTCAGAAAAAAGAACCATTTGTATTAAAACGTGATGAAGCTTATATTGGCGTTTTAATTGACGATTTAATCACAAAAGGAACGGAAGAACCTTACAGAATGTTTACTTCAAGAGCCGAATACCGAACTTTGTTACGTCAGGATAATGCCGATTTAAGGTTAACGCCAATGGCCTATGAACTAGGAATGGTCTCAAAAGAACGAATGGACAGGGTTGTTGAAAAGCAGGATAAAACCGATTTGTTTGTTAAATTTTTATTGGAAACCAGTGTGCTTCCAGAAGAAATAAACCCGATTTTGGAGGCTAACGATTCTGCTAAAATTGACCAGTCTATGAAGATGTTCAAGATTGCGGCAAGACCCCAATTGAATTTCACCGATCTTAGAAAACTGCCAAAAGTGGAAGCGTTTGTTATTGAAAACAATATCGACCGTGAGATTGAGGAGCAAACGGAAATCCATGTAAAATATGCCGGTTATATTGATAAGGAAAGGAACCAGGCCGATAAAGTGAATAGGTTAGAGAATGTTTCTATTCCGCCCAATTTCGATTATTCAAAAGTGAAATCTTTGTCCATAGAAGCACGCCAGAAACTAACTAAAATACAACCCATAACCATATCCCAAGCAAGCAGGATCAGTGGCGTTTCGCCGAGTGATATTTCTGTTTTGTTGGTTTATATGGGGCGATAATTTTAAGCGTTCCACGTGGAACCTTCAAATTAAATCAAGGTAAATACTTCAAACTAATTAAAAATGATTCCTGAAACAACGCATTATTTAACTTGTAAAGATTACACGGTATCCGATAAAGATTTCGATTTATTGTATCATTCATCGTTAGATATGCTTGAAACTTTTCCTCAGCCAAAGGCTGAAGAATTGTCTGGCTATTATGAAAGTGATGACTATATTTCACATACCGATTCTAAAAAATCTGGAATAGATAAGTTGTATCAATTCGTAAAAAAAATAGCGTTAGCTTCAAAATTAGAACTGCTCAATTCTTTCAAAACTGCCGATAAAAATTTATTGGATGTTGGTTGCGGCACTGGTGACTTTTTACTGACCTGTAAAAATAACGGGTGGAAGGTAACAGGAGTGGAGCCAAATGCAAAAGCCAAAATTATTGCAGAAAACAAATTAGCTGGAGAATTTGCTTCAGAAATTTATTCAGAAATTCATCATTTAAAAAATGATTTGCAATTTGATGTAATCACCTTGTGGCATGTTTTGGAACATGTTCCGAACTTGGATAATTACATTGCAACACTTAAATCGAGATTAAAACCCGAGGGCATTTTAATTGTGGCCGTTCCAAATTTCAAAAGCTACGATGCAAACTATTATAAACAATTTTGGGCCGCTTATGATGTTCCAAGACATTTGTGGCATTTTTCAAAAAAATCGATTCGATTGTTGTTTGAAAAATATGAAATGAGCGTCGTTAAAATTTTGCCGATGTGGTTTGATTCTTTTTACGTTTCCTTATTAAGTGAAAAATATAAAAACGGAAAAGGTAATTTTTTAAAGGCTTTTTACATCAGTTTAATCTCTAACATAAAAGCAATCACAACCAAAGAGCATTCTTCTTTAATTTACCTCCTTAAAAACGTTAAAAATTAATTTTAAAGCGATTTAAGAGTGGTTTTATGACTAAAATGAGTTGTGACATTTCATTTTTATAAAGACGCCTGTATTCAGGGATAATGAATCCATTTTTTATCAGAATTTATTATAACGACAACTTTAATGATAAATAAAATCAATATTATAAATTATTTTTCAAAACGTTATTTTTTGTTTATATATTCGCACAAAATTAAAGAACAATTCAAAACCTTAAAAATGAAAAAAATACTTATCATCGCCTTTGCTTTTGCATTGGTATCATGTAACCAAACTAAAATAGCCTATATTGATGTTGAAGTTTTAATGAAGGATTATAACGCTACAAAAGCGTTAGAAGAAAAATTAAAAGCTAAGCAAGAAGTTTTTGCAAAAGAATTGGACAGTTTGCAAGGTCCTTTTCAATTAAAAGTTCAGGCATATTATAAAGTGGCCCAACAAATGACGCCTCAAAAAAGAGCGGAAGCAGAAGGAGCTTTGCAACAAGAACAGCAATTTTTGCAAGCGAAACAACAACAAGCCTCAGAAGCGCTTCAAAAAGAGAATCAAGAAAACAGCGATGCTTTAACTAAAAAAGTGGATAGTTTTGTGGCCGATTACGCAAAAGCTAAAGGTTATCAATTAATCATTGGAACATCTGGAAAAGGAACCGTAATGTACGGGGATGAAAAACTGAATGTTACCAAAGATATTTTAGAGGTATTAAATAAAGATTATTCAAAATAATAAATTTTTAAACCGCTAAAAAAACGCCTAAGGAATATTTCTTAGGCGTTTTTTTTATCATTCGAAAAAAGGAGAATTCTAATTTCAAAACAGTCAGTTTTAAATTAAAATTCAACTTTAGCATAAATTACATCCCGTTCCTTTAAATAATTAAGGAAATAATTAAAGCATTTTTCATGTTTGCCAACCAGTTCGGGCGGGAAAACACCTTTTTCAGAAAACAAACCATCCAAAAACAGATTTGCTGCAGCGGTGGCTGTATAACCGGTGGTTCTTGCCATGGAAGAAGTGTTTGTTTTTGGGCAAAATTCATCGTGTAAATTATAAATAATGGTCTTGCTCTCGCCAATTTTGTTAGTGCCTTTCAGCGTAATTCGCATCACTGTAATTTCTTCTTCCGTATCGCCCAATTTCCATTCGTTAAACAATATTTTTGAGGAGAATTCTAAAGGCGAAACGTCAACTCCATTAATATTTATTTTTTCTTCGTTAAAAAAACCGCTTTTTTTCAACACATTGATATATTCAATATGACCCGGATAGCGCAGCGTTTTCTCTTTCATATTGGGAATATGCGCCATGGTGTAAATGATGGATCGCAAACCGTCTGAATTAAAAGATTCCAAGGTTCCAACACCTTCAAAATCAATAAATTCAACATCAGATAAGGCGTCCTTTACAACAACATTTCCGTTTTCTACATAACGGGCCGGACGTGTATATTCTTCAATAACGTCAACAGGCGAAAAAGGCGCTTTATAATTAAAAGGCCATTTTTTTATTTTTGGCAATCCGCCTACCAAACATTCAAAATCTGTAATGTTTAATTTTTCATTGTAATAGCCCAAAATAATATTTCCCATTCCCGGAGCCACGCCACAATCAACAATGGCAGTCACCTTTTTTTGCTTGGCAAGCTCAAATAAGTCTAACGAGTTTTCAGGGAAAAATGAAATATCTACCACATTTTTACCGGCTTCAATAATGCTTTTTAGCGTTTCAAAACCCAAAAATCCCGGAACGGCACAAATTACCAAATCGAAAGGGTTTATTGTTTTTTGAAGTGCCGCTTTATCGGACACATCTAACGCAATTGGCGTAAGTTTTTTGCATTTTTTTACGGCTTTGTCCAAAGCGCTTTTGTTAAAATCGGTAAGAGTTACCGAATGGCTTTTTGCCATATCTATGGCCATCGTGGAACCAACCATCCCGGCGCCCAATACTATAATATTGCTCATAATGTTTTTAAGTTTGAATTTGAAAAAATAAGTTGAATTCAAAGCGTTTAGCTTTATTTTGAAGAAATCTATGGAAATTGACTACAATCCCGGAATTAAAATCCACGGCATTTCAGAAATATCTTTAGTTTGGTATAATAACATACGCTAAACTTACAATTTATTTTTGGCAAATGCTATTTGTGGTAAAATTTACCTAATTGAAATTTAGATTAGGGTAATTTAAAATAAACATTTTAAAATGTGACCCTTAAAGATAGGTTTGGGGTAAACGCTAAAGATTTAATGTTGATTTCTGTTGCTTTTGACTCATTATCCTGATTAACAACATAGTAAGTATCTAAAATTTGTTGTTTATTAAGTACATTCAGAACGCCAAATTTTAAATTCGATTGATAGGTTTGCTTTTTTAGAAACAGGTAGTTTATTGAGAAATCAACTCTGCTGTACCCTTTCAATCTGTCATTATTTAAAGCAGCGTAATTAACGACAGTAAAATTTCCATTTTGTGTTGTTTCTTGTTCTTTGTTTATTGATGTAAACGGCTTTCCAGATTTTATGATACCGCTGATTGAAGTGTTTAAGCGTTCGTTATAATGAAAATTAAATCCAAGGGTTGCAGAATGCCTGATATCATTGTTACTTGGAAAATAGTTTTGGGAAATTTGCTTAAACAGTAAATCACTGGCACTTAAAGTATAGGATAACCAAAATTCAGTTTTTTTATTTCTTTGGTTTAACAAAACTTCAAGCCCGGTAGATTTTTGTTCGCCATCCAATCTTTTATTTTGAATTTGATTTTGAAATCCTTGCCCCGAAATTAAAATACCTGTTATATTTTTATGAAATAAGCTTAGATCCACAAGAAAGTTATTTTTTTTAAAAGTGCCTCCCAGTGAAAATTGTTGGCTTTTTATTAAAGGTATACTTTCATCGGCCATAACCCATCTTCTGGTTTCAACACCCAAAAAATCATCCAAATAGTCAATTACTTGTGAAGTATATTGAGATTTTGTTTCGAATTGGGCGTTTAAATTAAGGTTTTTATTAAATGAATAACTTATATTGATTCTTGGTTCTAATGTAGTTTGGTTAATTTTTCCAAAATAATTAAACCGGACCCCAGCACGCATGTACCATAGGTTATTTGTGAAATTTAATTCAGTAAATGCACTGTGGTTCAGCATTACGCTTCTTTGTACCCTATTATACAAAGGGTCATTTACATTTGTTCTGCTAAGCACGCCTGTTTCATTTAATTGGTACCCGGTTTCTAAAATTAGATTGTCATTAAAAGCGTAATTTAAAGTTGTTTTTAGAGAGTTCTCAAGCACTTCATTTTCCTGGATTGCCAATTGTTGCTGGTTATTTTGATAGTTGTTGGACAGTAATGAATATTCAGCATGGTATCCTGAAATTTCAATAGTTGTTTTGCTGTTAATCTTTGCATTATAGGTAACTCCAATGGCATCTGAATTTTGTTTTATTTCATCTGCCAAATTACTTCCTTCAGTTTCAAAATACTTAAGATCATTGCTGATTTTAATGTAATTTACTTTAAGATGGTTGCTCGGATTTAAGTTGTATAACAAACTGACATTTACATCGTAAAAGCTAAAATCGGAATTTGAAGCACTTGTGCCAACGGCACTATTTTGGAATGTTTTATTGAAGTAGGCTTTATAAGTTGGGGTATCGAACCAATTATTATTGGAATTTCTGAAAGAGGTTTTAAGTTCCAGTTTATCACTCACGGGCACTTTTATAAATCCATCATAAGAGATGAAATTAGCGCCAAATCCGCCACTCAATTTTTTTTGGAAGGTGTCGTCGGTTTCTAACAATATAGTGCTTGAAACACCATCATTATATTTAGTGCTGGTTCCGTTTTTTATGATTGAAATATTTTTTGTCAAGTAAGGATTTATGGCAGAAATAAGTCCGAAAAAATGTGTTGGATTGTACATTTTAATATTATCCCAATAAATAACATTTTGATCGCTGACACCATTTCTTACATTTATATTGGAAATAGATTCGTTTGGACTTTCAACTCCGGGAAGTATTTGAGAGGTTTGCAACAAATCGGGCTCAACCTGGCCAGATAAAATATTGAAATTTTGGGTGTTTAATTGAATCGTTCCATAGTTTAACTTTGATAAGCTATTGGTAATGTAGTTTTTAATAAAAACTTCACTTAGCTCAAATTCTTCTTCAATCATTGTTAATTTTATACAGTCAGAAATTGGAGAAATCAGTTCATTCACATTTTTTAGGATTGGTTTATACCCTAAATAACGGAACTCTAAATTGTCTGAAATTTTTAAATTTTCTAAAGTAAATGCACCGTTATCATTTGAAATTGTGCCATAAAATTTACCGGAAACAATTATTGTGGCATTGGTTATTGGCTTGGCATCTTTATCAAGTAAAAAGCCACATATTTTAATATTGTCCTGTTTTGGGGCAATCGAAATAAACCGTCCGTCAATTTTAGTGGCAATTAAAAATGTTTTGGAATTTATATATTCGAGTATTTCGTTTAAAGTTGAAATGTTTGATATCTTTTCTTGAAGTTGGATGTTTTCAATATTTGAAATCACATAAGAAAATTTAACATCAAACCTATTTTCAATCAACTTCAACTCTTCCAAAAAAGAAAAACTATTTTGTGAGTTGACTTTTACAGAAAATAATAAAATAATAAAAAGCAGTATCCGAAGTTTATTTCGATAAAATAATTTCATTATCTTTTATGCGATAGTTAATATTCAAAGGTAATGTAATGGAATTAATTGCCGAATCCAAATCGTTATTGCGAAAGCCTCCGGTAAAAAGGACATCGGTATTTATTGTTTTTGAAATAATTTTTACCTTAAATTGCCTTTCAAATTCAGCCAAAACCTCAGCGTAAGGCGCTGACGTAAAATAGCTTTCATTGTTTAACCACAAAGGCCCGGAAACTTCTGGGTTATGCAATTTTATTAAGGTATTGTTTTTTGTGAGTTGCACCCCTTCTCCCTTGGTTAAAATGACTTTGGTGTTGTTATGGGAAACTGCCACGCTGCCCTCATAGCAAAAAACATTAAATGAATTTTCCCTTGATTTTACATTAAACTTTGTTCCCAATACCTCAATATTTCCCTGTTCGGTTTCAACATTAAAAACACTGCCTTTTTTTACGCTAAAATAAGCTTCACCATCCAGTTTTAACTGTCTGTTTTTGTTGAAAGAAGTTTTTTTGTACGTTATTTCCGAAACTGCATTTAGCGTAACAACAGACTCATCGGGCAACATAAAACTTTTATTTTCGGCAAAATCAGTTTTAAGGGTTTCTGTATTGAAGTCGAAAAAGAAATAAGATATTCCGACCAATAGGGCAATTGATGCGGCTATTTTGAAAGCCAAGTTTCTGTTGAATGAAATTACTTTTGACTTTTTCTTCGTGCGATTTGCAATTCTGGCTTTAAAATCTTGCAATGCAACTGCTTCGTTTATTGAAGTTAAATCTATATTTTTGGCTTCTTCAACAATATTTTTATATAATTTATAGTCATCAGTTTCTTGAAATGAAGCCAACTCTTCGCCGGTCATCTCATCATTTAACCATTTTAATATGTTTTTAAAGTCTTTCATTCTGTTATATGACAACTAAATTATACTTTACCCTACCTTAGTTAAACTCTTCAATTTGTGATCTTAAAGCCAACAAAGCCTTGCTCATTCTTTTTTCAACAGCTTTTACTGAAATGCCCAATAATTCGGCAATTTCTTTATATTTTTTGCCTTCAACCCTATTTAACAGAAATACTTCACGATCGGAATCGGTTAAATTGCCAATGGCTTTTTCAAGTTTATGCTTAAACTCCTTTTGGCGTAAAGTGCTTTCAGGTGTTTCAGTATCAATATATAAGTCCGTAAAATTATTCTCATAATTTCTGACGACTTTTTCATGTTTTTTAACATTAAGGAATAAGTTGCCGGCAATAGAAAATAAATAAGATTTCGCTTTTTGAAGGTCGAATTTATTGCAATTCTCCCATATTTTTATAAATGCCTCCTGCACTATGTCAAATGCCTCATCCTTATTCTTATTCTTTATGAGAATAAACCTAAAAACATGATTCACCTCCTGTTTATAAAATACCTCAAATTGTTCCTCATCACATAAATCGGTAAAATTCATTTTGTTCTTTTCTTTTAGTAGTGCCCAACAAAAATAGAAATAAAATATGAATGAAGAATCCTCATAAAAATAAACGCGTTTGTGTTTGTTGTAAAAAAATTAAAATAAATTTTGGGTAGGGTACTTTAAAAGTGAGTTGTCTTAGAAGTGTAAATCGGAATTATTTCGAATTAATCATTAAAAACAAATAACAATTTAAAACTTAAAATTATGAAAACAAGAAATTTATTTACAGCAACAATTTTAGTATTGGCAATCACTTTTTTAGCTTCTTGCTCTAATGATGATGGCGCGACGTATGGTGATGAAAAAAGCCAAACTAATTTTTATATCACAGACGCTCCTTCGGACAATACAAATGTTAAAGGTGTAATTGTGACCGTGGCAGATGTAAAAGTTAATGGTGTTTCTATAGAAGGTTTCACAAAAACAACTTTAGATTTAATGCAATACCAAAACGGTGTGACTAAGTTATTGGGAAATCTAGAGTTGAATACAGGCACATATTCAAATATTACCCTGGTATTGGATAACCAAACCAATGCAAGCGGTAATGCTCCGGGATCTTATGTATTAATGACCAACGGAACAATAAAAGCAATACAAAGTTCATCAAATAGCATTAATATTAGCGATTCTTTTGAAGTGCTATCTTCAAGCAAAAATGATATTATTTTAGATTTTGACGTTAGAAAAGCCATTGTTGAAAGTGGAAGCAACGATTTTAAATTTGTTTCTGCCAGCGAACTTTCAAATAGCATAAGAGTTGTGAATGAAGCCAGTGCCGGTGAAATTAAAGGAACGGCAACTGATACCCAAAACACTTCAGACAGAATTATAGTTTACGCTTATGCCAAAGGAACTTTTAATTCAAATACAGAAACTAGCGCACAAGGAAGTGGTGTAATGTTTGCCAATGCAGTAAATAGTTCTAGTGTAAATAATATAACAGGCAGCTACGAATTGAATTTTTTGGCAAAAGGAGATTATGAATTGCATTTTGTTTCCTATGCAGATACGAATAATGACGGAAAACTTGAATTTAATGGAATTTTAGATGCTGAATCTGTTACGGGTGTTAATTTAAATGATATTTCAATTGGTTCATCTGTAAACATAAATATTGCAGTTACTTTAAAAGCGAAATTATAATAAGACAATTTATTGAAATTTAATATTTATAACAAACTGGCTGCAGTAACTTTTTTGTGCAGCCAGTTATAAAAATAAAAAAATGAGAACATTAATTATAATTATGGCGTTTGTATTATCGTATAACATAAATGCACAAAGCACACAAAAAGCGGATAAAGATTCATCATTTGGCATAAAAGGAGGATATAATCTAGCCTCGGCCAGAAATTCCGATGGCGATGAAACAGATCAAAGACAAGGATTTCATATTGGTTTTTTTGGAGAATCATCCCTCAATAACTTTTTAGCTATCGAAACGGGTTTAACGTATTCACAGCAAGGTTATAAAATTGAAAACAGCAATTATAAGCTAACACAAAAAATAGATTATATTAATTTGCCTTTAATGTTAAAACTGTATCCAACAAAAGTTTTTTATTTGGAAGCCGGACCACAAATTGGGTATGCAATTTCACATAAAGAGGAAGTTGAAACGTATGTGCTAAACACCACCAATACTTATGAGCCAAATTCATTAGATTGGGGCGTAAATTTTGGTGCCGGTTTTAAATCGGAAACAGGCATAATTTTGGGCGCAAGATATCATTATGGTTTGGGAAAAATTCATGAGGAAACCAATTATTATAACAATGTATTGCAATTGTCATTAGGATTTGAATTTTAATATCTTAAATTTATGAAGTTCACCCTCATTCCAATGTTCGAAAAAATCAAATTTTCAAATATGTTGGGGGTGATACCCATAAATTAATCAATTAATAATTAAATTTGTTTTTATAATTCAATACCTATCAATGAATTTCTCTGTTAAAAAAATCGTTACTATATTTCTATTATTACTATTAATAAGTGGTTGTATAAAAGAAATTGACCTAACAGAAGGTGAAAATCCAAATACAAACAATAGCAACTCTGAAGCTACAAATCACTACAAAAGAATTGGGATGTATGATGGCTCTTTTGATGATTTAATCGACAATAATTCCTGTTCCTCCGTTAATTTGCCAGTATCATTATTGGCAAACAACATTCCTTTAACCATAACAAATACCGCTGATTATCAGTTGGTATTGAATATTTTTAACCTTTCACCATTTGATGTGGACATCGTTGTTTTTAATTTCCCCATCACAATCTTAAACCAAGATTATGGCCAAACATCGATAACAAGTCAAGCACAGTTTGATAATTTATCCGCTGTTTGTGGTTTTGCAATTAATAATAATTTAAGTGCCATTACTTGTGTAGATATTGCTTACCCTGTCAAAATATCACTATATAACACCGTAACAGAACAAACAACAATTATCTCAGTGGTTAAGGACCAGGATTTATTCAACTTTATGGCGAATTTGTCCGTAAATGAATTGTACAGCGTTCAGTACCCAATAAATGCTGTAATAACAGGCAATGTTAACATTACGGTTAGCGGTGACAACCAATTGAAATCAATTATAAATGATTGCGCAAATTAGCTAAAAGTTAGTATTCACGTTGTTTAAAGTTTATCTGTGCAAAGGAAATTAATAGGTTAATTTCTCGTTATTTAAATAAAACTCCATAAATGAAACGAGCATTTCAAATTTTGACACATAAAGGAATGATTAATGGCGAACAGCATCTGTTACCGCTAAAAAATAAAATTTAAACAGATGAAAAATATATTTAAGAGTGTTCTGCTGATTCTCTTTCTAACTATAAGCTGTAATGAAGACGACAGTTTAGGGAATGTTTTAAATACCAACAATTATCCTTACAAGCAACAAGTAGGTTATTCTGCAAGCGATATATTGTCAAATAAAAACTTTACGGATATTTACATTGAAGTGATGTATGTCGATGGATTTAGACCAAGTGCCGAAACATTAACAAACCTTAAAAACTTTATCGGATCCAGAACCTATAAAACCAATATTGTCGTTGAAGAAAGGTTAATTAATATCTCTAAAAAATCTACCTATACAATTGATGATGTTAGGAATATTGAAGACACCAACCGGGGCAAATTCTCAATTGAAAATCAACTGGTAATTTCAGCATTGTTTTTAAACGGAAAATCTTCAAATGATACTGAAACAACAACCATATTAGGGACATCATATAGAAATACTTCCTTTGTTATTTTTGAAGAAACTATTCAAGCGGCTTCAAATGATATTTTGGGGCCAAGCAAAATAATTTTAGAGTCAACCGTAATATTACATGAATTTTGCCATCTTTTAGGTTTGGTAAATCTCGGTACAAGTATGGTTGTGAACCATGAAGATGCTGCGCATAATGCACATTGCACTACTGAAACCTGCTTAATGTACTATTTAATTGAGAATGGTAAAAATGCGCCGCATTGGGTTAAAAATGAGCAAATTCCGCAGTTAGACACTTATTGCATTAATGATTTAAAGGCAAACGGCGGAAAATAATTATTTTATTAATTGTTTTTGTAATATTTCCCCTGCCAGTTATTTTTTTCAACCAGTTTTCGGTCAATTTTGGCCACAATTTCAAAGTTTTTAAGTTGATTCCATTTTGGCGCAATCAATAAATCGTAGGGCGCTTCGCTTGCAAACCGCTCAATGCTGATATCCGGTCGCAAATAACCCACAAAATCGCTTATAAAATCGATATACGCTTCTGAAGAAAACAAATCAAAATTCTCAGGATTTCTTTTGTATTGCACTGCCATAATCGAGTTTTTTACAATTTGTAAATGGTGCATTTTTAATGCCTGAATCGGAAGTTTAGAGATTTCTGTGGCATGGTTCAATAGTTCAGCTTTTGTTTCTCCAGGCAAACCAATAATTAAATGGGCGCCCAAATGAATTCCTTTATTGGCGCAACGCTCAAAAGCAATTTTAGTTTCTTCAAAAGTGTGGCAACGGTTTACTTTCAGTAAGGTTTTGTTTAAGGTACTTTCAACGCCAAATTCAAGAGAAATAAAGTTCTTTTTCGATAAAAATGACAAGTAATCAATAACATCCTCTGAAATGCAATCGGGCCTCGTTCCAATCACCAATCCAATAACGTTAGGGAAACGCAATGCTTCATCGTATATTTTTTTGAGCGATTCAATATCGGAATAGGTATTTGTATATGCCTGAAAATAAGCGAAGTACTTTTGAGATTTGTATTTTTTGTCAAAAAATGCAATCCCATGTTCTAATTGTTGCGTGATGCTTTTTTCGGGTTCGCAATAGTTCGGATTAAAAGTATCATTGTTGCAATAGGTGCAGCCGCCATATCCTTTAGAGCCATCTCGGTTCGGACAAGAAAATCCGATGTCCAACGATATTTTTTGAACCCTTTTTCCAAAGGTCGATTTTATAAAAGAGGAATAATCAAGGTATCGTTTTCCTGTGAATTGCATCATAATAAATTGTGCTGCAAAATTATCAAAAGATTTGGATTGGGTCAACTTTAAACACTAATTCTATATTTATGGGTCAATTCAATTTTTTTTAACTTTCACATTCAATATAATTACGGACTTGAATTTCTTATTTTTGTGCCGCATTAAAGAACGAAACACATGAATTACCAATTAATTTGCTCAGATATTGATGGTACGCTTTTGGATAAAAACCGGGAGTTGTCGGCGTTCACCATCCAAGAAATTCAACGTGTTTCTCCCATTCCTTTTGTGCTTATTTCTTCCCGAATGCCAAAAGCAATGCGGCATTTGCAAAGCCAGTTGGGAAATGTTGGAACGCCGCTAATCGCTTATAATGGCGGCTTGGTGTTGCATAACAACCAAGTTTTGCACTCTGTGTTTATCGACAATGCTGTATTGGAGACTATTATTCAACTGTGCGAAAAAACCACGATTCATTTAAGTTTGTATCACCAGGACGAGTGGTTTGTGCCCGAGATGGATTTTTGGGCGAAAAGAGAATCCGAGAACACTAAAGTTGCACCCATCGTAAAATCGATCAAATCCGTTTTGTCCCAGTGGAAAAATGAAGGAAAAGGCGCACATAAAATCATGTGTATGGGCGACGAATCCGAAATAGCTATTTTGTATAAAGTGTTAGAAAATTCATTTTCCAATGATATTATGCTCTACCGCTCAAAACCCACTTATATTGAAATTTCGCATTGTTCTGTTTCCAAAAAAACCGCCATTGAAGTGCTGTTAAAAAGTTGTTACACAAATATTTCAATGGAAAATATTGTGGCTTTTGGCGACAATTACAACGATATTGAAATGCTGAAAGCGGTTGGTTTGGGCGTTGCCGTTGCAAATGCCATTGAAGAAGTGCTGCAAATTGCCAATAAAATTACCAATACCAATAAAAACGATGGCGTAGCAAAAACCATTCAAGAATTATTTTAAAATGAGAATTGAAATTTTGTTTAGGGCGTTGCCGCTAAAAAAAGGGAAGGTCTTTAATGTTATTTTTTTTACCGGTTAAAAGGTAGCATCCATTCTAATCCCTAAACTTTAGATTTACAATATTGGATTTTTTTAATTTGACATTACTAATTTTTAATTTTCTATTGTTTTTTCTATTCCCACCCACACCTCATCTGGCAATATTTTTGAATGAAATGGAATTTGATTTAGGTTTAAATTCGATATTTTTTTACCCGACTTAAACTTTTACAATCGAACTTTAAATCTCCTTATTCAACACTAATTTTCTTGATGGTCTTTCCTGTTTTGGTATTTATTTGTACAATATAAACTCCGGTCGCTGTATTGATTGGCAAAGAAATTGTTCTTCTGTTAAGGTTTGTATTCCAATTATTAATGCGTTGTCCTAAATAATTATACAATTCTACACTTAGTATTTCTTCGACACTGTTGTTTTTTATTTGCAGCTCGCCAATGGTATTGTCCATAAATACATGAATGCCTTCAACAATGATTTGTTCCTTAACTATCAATACTTCAGCAGACTCATCTTCTGCCACCAATTTTTGCATTTTGAAGATCAGCACAAACCTGTCAAGATATTGCCCCGCCTCTAAATTAATTTCGAAAGCTTTTTGGGAAATATTGTGGGTTTCACCTGTTAATTTATCTTTTATATGCAATGAAATATTTTCATCCAAATTTTCAAGTTCATCAATTTTAATGGTTGCCAATCCGGCTTTCGCAATTTTAATACCCAAAGGCAATTCTTGGTCTGTATTAAAATTATTGACTGCCTGAATCACAAATTTTGCGCCGTCAAAAATCCAGAACATATCATCCTTATTAACATCGGCCATAGGCGCATCATAACCAATATCAAAATGATTTGTTGTGTTTTCAGTTAAGCCAACCAATAACTGTCTGACATAACCTTTTGGTGAGCTAAATTGCAAACGTATTTTAGCTTTTTCATCACGGGTTTCTCTTAATTGTTTAGCATTTGTTTTTTTGCTTCCTTTAAAAAATAAAGAACCATCAGCTATTCCTGCATCTCCCTCTTTTATAAACACGCGTTGACTGTTTTTGAATAGGATTTCTCCACCTTCAACAGTTGTTGTAGTGCCTGAAATACCTGGGGGCAATGCGGTAATCACAAAAAATCCTTGATTTACGGGAATGTATCTTTCCGGTTTTTTGCCCCCGCCAACCGTTGGGGTTGAATTATTTATACGGCTATCTGTTGAATATGCTTCGACACCGCCCATTAAAGTATAGGTGGCATAACCGCCCACATATTCAGCTAAATAATGGGTTGCCCCTGAAAAATGGTGCCAAAAATACAAAGCGCCATTAAAAATATTGACTCCGTTTCTGCCTATTTCATTATTAATGGTTCCATATATATTGTCTAAAATAAATTCATTGGCATCTATGGCAGATGAATATGGATTACCGATTAACCGATCTACATTAACTAACGGTACGGCAAATTTAGAATCATTTCTTTTAAGATTTAATGTAATAGTTCCATTGTAGGGTTTTCCTCTAAACTTGTAGTTTTGATTGCTTGTAATCGCTGCTAATTTTGAAGTTCCTTTCATGGTATAACCTTCTCCAGGTTCTAGAGGGCTGTTTTCATTAATTCGAGGAAACCAAGAGTTGTAATCATCATCCTTACCATAAAACTTATACAACCAGTAACCGCTTACAATTAAGTTTGGTGGTGTGTTTACCTCCAAATCAGCGGCATAATAAGCGGGTTGAAAATTAATGGCGTTGGCATTGTCAGCATCGCCGTCAAGCATATTTCCTTTTACCGAAAATGGTAAATTTGGACTGGCAACGCCTGTAGCCGCACCGAATGCTGTAATTGGGCCAACCGATGAAGACCAATAATTATAATTATAGCTGCTTGCAGTACCTTGTTGGTCTTTGTCTAAATAACCGCCACTTTTTTCATCTAAAATACTGCCTTCATCTTGCATTAGTTGAGATTCGCCCGCCAAATTAATAACGCCATCTAATTTTAAATAATGGGTAACCCTTAAACCGTGACCGGTTCCAGTACCCGTACCCAAATCCAAAGTACCGTCAATGGTTATTTTTCCGGAATTGTTTTTTAAACCCAAGACAGTAATATTTCTATTTCCAGAGGAAATATCATGGGATGTTTCCACAATATTCCAGTCAACCGTTGTTGTGCCGTCAAGGCCTAGAGCATTTGGCAAGTTTTGGACATTGCTGTTTGCCCAAGTAGCCGCATTGCCCCAAACGCCATCAGCTGCCGAAACATAAGGCAATGGCGCTGTTTGAGTGCCGGTTATTGTTTTGGTTTTATCTAAATACTTGATACGTAAAAAATTCCTGTCATCGGTTAAACCCTCAACCGTTGTCCCGTAGAAAGTATTAAAATCGTAATAGGCTTTAAGTTTATTCCAAGGGATGTTTGCAATTTCATTGCTTGGGCTTGCTTGTGGAAGTGCTTTTCCATTAACCAAATTACCCGTAACTTTTTCCGTTTCTTGGTTCATGAGGTATCTTACCTGATCTTGGCTTAGCCCTTGATCCCACACATAAACTTCATCAATTTCCCCTAAAAATGGATTTTTAATGTCATTTTCATCTTTGGAAACATATACCGCCCCAATTGAAAATCGATTATAATTAGGTGTTGGAGGATTCACCCCTTGAACCGAACTATCTAATATCCCGTCAATATATAAAAATACCGTTCCGCTTGCATACACAAATGTTATATTGTGCCATTTTCCATCATTCAATATCATATTTGATGTAAATCTTGGGGTTATGTCATTATCAACCATGACCTCAATGTTGTTGGTACCGTTTAATCTTAACTGCAATTTAGTTCCCTTAGCCATAATTGTTCTGGGATCTGCACTAGGGGTTACTCCCCGAACCCAAGCAGAAATGGTGAACGCATTGATATTTAAATTAAGGGCATATTCACCCACCAAATAATCTCCTGTTGCAATATTTACCGCACTTTTTTCTGTTAATTTAGGCGCTTTTCCAAACGTAAAGTACTTTGTGCCGTCAAAATCGTACCAGGTTTGTAGATTTAAACCCGCTGGTTTCAAAGGAATTACATCCACAATATCGGCATTGGTAAAATTTTCGGTTTCAGAAACAATTAACACATATTCTTCATCGGGTGTTTTTGCAAAACCACTAAATGCGGCTAACGGAATGCCTACAAATACATTTTCAACATCACCGTCTAATGCTTCTTTTGATTCCACAATTTTCCATCTGCGGTTAATACGGGTTAATGAGGTGGTAATTCCGGTAGCGATGGTTACGGTATTAGTGCTCGTGCCTGTATAAGAACCATTGTCACAGCCCCAAACCAAAAAATCTCCATCTTTTTTAAACTCATTTACATTGGCGCTGTTGGTGGCGGCTATTAATCCCAATCCAATGGTCACTTCATTTGTGTCATTGACACTTTTAGATTGTTTTTGATTTAAATCGGAATTGTCTGCCCGTCCAATGCCTGCAATATTGTAATTAAATACTGCATTGACAGCGATATCCCAAATAATAGTTCCTGCGGAATTGACATAGTTTTTTTCAGCTTGTGTAGCTCCAAGGGTAATCCCATATTTGATCGCCAGATAGGTTTCAATTTTCGGGCGGTCGGCATCTGGTACGCGTTGTGCAAAGGTCATGATTTCAGCCACTCGACCATTTAAATTTCCTGGCATACCATAATTTTTACCTATCCAATAAGGAGTTCCCCAAATTAAACCTTCATCAATATAGCCAACATTTGTAAATGGGATATCATTAATGAAAGATGTACTTAAAAACTTGGAATTGTATAATAATTCTTGCTTTGTTGCCACTGTTGCATCATTTCTGACATTTATAATGCCGGCATTGGCATAGGAAGTGCTTATCTCTGCTGTACTATTAAAAGACGCATCCGTATTTTGACCATAGGTCAACACTTCATTTGTAAAACGGGTTGTGTAATTTCCAAAACCAACACCTGTAACATCTCCAGCATCAAAGGAAATATCATCAATTGCTTTTTTAGAAACACCTGCAAAAATAGTGTTTCTTGAGGAAGTGCTTGAAAAAGGGGTGATTGTTGTGACGGGAGTTTTAGGCATCATTACAATAAAAATATCCTGGCTATAAAATCCGTTCTCACTATTGTATAAATACTGTTCAACACCTGTATTGTCGAATTCTATGACTGGGTTAAAATTTATATTTGAAGTAACATCATCTTTATAGGTAGGTTGGTTGGCCTCGATGTCCTGCATAGCATCCTTGCCGTTAGATCCTAAATCTTTCCATAAATGAACTTTAGAGGCTGTTGCCCTTACGCCTCTTGTCGCTTTTAGCCAAAGCCTAAAGTCGGCAGTAACGCCTCCGGGGCCAGGTCCTGTAACATCAAATACCTCTGCCTTCACTGTAAAAGTAAAAAGATTTGTGTCAGGAGCAGTATTGTTTGTAATACTAATTATTGCTTCGTTATTAGCTGGGTCTCCAGCTGTAAATGTAACATCAAAGTAAAATGCTCCCCCAGGAATGACAGGAAAATAACTAAGAGGGGCAGGATAATAAATATCTATTGGAGTAGTTATTGTAAAATTACTTACGGGTACCGGATCAATCGAGGCATTAGTACTTGTTATAGAACTTAGGACAAGATTACAACTTCCTGTATTCACAATATAAAATCGTCTTGTTTTTGTCAAGCCCTGTTCCACAACACCAAAATAAGTTCCGTTGGTTGCTGTTGTTGTTATAGCGCCATCAATTACATCGGCTAACGGGCTACCCCCCAAAACTGAAATGATGGGGGCTCTATTAACCGTTAAGGTAAAAGTAAAATAGCCTTCATTGGAGAATATAGTTATTATCGCATTTTCAGTTGTACATGCAGCATCACCTCTGGTAACAGTAAAATTTAGAAAATTTGTGCCATTGCAATCTGAAGGTTTAATATTTTCATTTGCATTAGTAGGCAAAACTGAAAAGTTAGGATTATTTGTTGTAATACTTTGAACCCTAACAGAACTGCAATTGCCTGTTTCTATATTCGTTATTTGAAATGTTAAACTGTTACCCGAATTAATAGTCAGAGTTCCGCCACTTGTAACTACCGCGCCCCCTAATATATTCACTTTCATATGCTGTGCATTAACAAGAGAACTAACTAATAAAGATAAAATTAAGAGGGTTTTAAAATTTAATATTCTTAATAGTAGGGGCTTTTGCATTTATTAAAAATTTGTTAGTGGCAGGCAAACATACAGAAAAAAATTTGACTGTAAGTATATGAACGGTAGATTATTGCACATAAACGTAAGTATTTTATAAATAAACGGCAATAAATTGATTCTAAACGCGTTTAAGTCATTTATTTTTGAAGAAAAAGATTGCTATCTAAGCTATTTATTTTAATTTTAACAATTGCCCAGTGGGTAAAAAACAGCATTTTGAAACTTATTTTTTATGACCATTAAATGGATCTAAATAAAATAACCTTTTACGAACCCAAAGAGGAAAAATTCAATGTAATTTCACATGCAATAGGCTTGGTTTTGAGCATTGTGGGATTCTTATTATTGGTAACCTATTCAAGTTTAAACGGAAGTGGTTATCATATCGTTAGTTTTAGTATTTATGGTGCAAGTTTAATTCTGTTGTACTCAGCATCAACTTTTTATCATTATGCTGAAAATCCGAAATTACGTCACCGATTGAATATTTTTGACCATTCGGCAATCTATGTTTTAATAGCGGGAACCTATACGCCGTTTACCTTGGTTGTTTTAAATGGTTGGGTTGGCTGGACCATTTTTGGCGTTTCTTGGGGATTGGCACTTCTTGGCATAGTGTTAAAGCTTTTTTTTACCGGTAAATATGATAAAATCTCCACCTTTGCCTATATTTTAATGGGTTGGTTAATCATATTTGCAGTGAAACCGCTAATAATGAACTTTTCATTTGAAGGATTAATGTGGTTGTTAAGCGGAGGAATTTCTTATACTGTTGGCGCCATTTTGTACAGCATAAAAAAGATAAAATACAACCACGCCATCTTCCATATTTTTGTCCTATTAGGAAGTTTTTTTCATTTTATTGCCGTATTTTTTTATGTTTTACCAATCAAAAAATAGCAATAATAAACACATAAATTTTTTCGAATTTTACATTATTATTATAGCGTTTCTTAATAAAAACTCCGCTGGAGATGAATGAAAATTTCAATTAGCCGGCAAAAATAATTTTACGAATAATTATGTTGTAGGATAAATAAATAAAAAAATCGCAACTTTTTGAACATATATTCAAATGTTGTATCTTGCATACAAATTTAACCAAAGTCAACCCATTAAACATGCTACAAATTTTACTAGTTGATGACGAAAATGATGCTTTAGAAGCATTAGAATGGAAATTAAACAACTACATTGAAAATGTGGAAGTTAAAACATGTAATTCACCCTTAAAGGCCATAGAAATCATTAATGAGGAAAAACCGGATGTGGTTTTTTTAGACATTCAAATGCCCGAGATGGATGGATTCACAATGATTGAGAAGTTACAAAATAGGGATTTTAATCTCATTTTTACAACCGCCCATGATGAATTTGCCCTAAAGGCAATTAAAGTTTCGGCAATTGACTATTTATTGAAGCCAGTTGATAAGGATGAGTTATTGGCAGCAATGGATAAAATAAAAAAGTCCAAAAAAGGAGATTTATTGGAAAACAAACTGCAATTGTTATTGAACAATATTAATGAAAATAATGATAAAATTAATATTTCAGCAGATGGCAAGGTGTATTTATTGGACAAAGATGATGTTGTCATGTTGAAATCCGATAAAAGTTATACCACAATTTATTTGAAGTCGGAGCAACAAATTTTAGTGTCGAAAACACTTAAAGAAGTGGAGAAAAAATTTATGTTCCCTGAATTTTTTAGGGTTCATAATTCATATTTGGTAAATTTAAATCACGTTAAGGAATACCTGAAAGGTTTGGGCGGGGAACTAATAATGACCAACGGTTTAACGGCAAGCATAAGCAGAAACAGAAAAGTTGAATTGTTTAAAAGATTATACCTCGATAGCTAATGCTTTTAGATTTTAATTCTGAAATATTTTCTTGGATAAGAGGAGGTTTATTCGTCTTATTTCTTTACCACTTTTTAATTTTTTTTCAAAATAAAAATAAACTGTATTTATATTACAGTTTATATTTATTGGCCTTAACCATTTATTTGCTGCAACATGTAGTTTCTGAAGAATTCAAACCTTTTTACGGCTATGCCAATTTCTCAATTCAATTTTTGGCTTATGCCGCCTATGTGGCATTTGCGAGAGATTTGTTGGATACAAGAACCCATTTAATTAAATGGGACAAGTATTTTGAGCTTGAAATAAAAGTATTGGTGTTATTGGCGCCTATTTTCATTCTCATTCAATTCTTTTTTGGGTACGACTTTCAAGTTAAAGCCTTTACGGCAATAATACCTGCTTTAACAATATTTACCCTTGTTTCTTATTATATTGTGCTCACCCAAATTAATGATAATTTCTCCTTATATTTTGTTATGGGTTCTTTAATTTACGTTGTTTTGGCCAATGTGAGTTTTTTGGAGGCGTTTGTTGGCAGAGAATTTTTTATAAGTAAAGGTGTTGAACCAATGTTTTTTGTTTATCTGGGCGCATTGCTGCAAAGTATTATATTTTCAATTCTTCTTGGATTGATCATTAAAAGAATTGAGCAAAAAAGCAAGAATGCTGAAGTTAAATTGGCCGTAAAATTAAAGGAAATGGAGGAGCTTAAAATGACAGCGCTGCAAAGTCAGATGAATCCTCATTTTTTGTTTAATTCCTTAAATTCAATTAATAATTTCGTTTTAAAAAATGATATAGAAAAAGCTTCAGATTACATTACAAAGTTTTCTAAGTTAATTCGTGTTATTTTAAATAGTTCATCCAGCCCAACTTCAACGCTTTCAGAAGAATTGGATATTTTAGCATTGTATGTCAAACTGGAACAGATGCGCGTAAACGGAAGTTTTAAATACTTGGTAAAAGTGGATGAAAAACTGCAATTGGATACCATAAAAGTACCAACATTGTTTTTACAACCTTTTATTGAAAATGCGATTTGGCATGGAATTATGAAAAGCGAAGGCGCGGATAAAGAGATTCAATTAATTATTAAGGAAGATAACGGTAATGTAGTGTGTATCATTCGAGATAATGGCATAGGAATCAATAAGGCCAAGGAAATAGACAAGATGTCCCAAAAGCGCAGATTTTTTGGGACAGAAGCAACAGGAGACCGAATAAGAATTTTACACCAAAATAAAGGCGTAAATATTGAAACTAAGGATATTTCTGTTGATACAGATACAGGCACTCAAGTTTTGATTAGCTTCCCTTTAGCTTGAGGTAATTTAACAGTTATTGAACTACTTTAATTATTCCGCCAGGAATTTAATTGAGTAAAGGCAGATGCTAAAAAAGCTGTATTTGAAAAGATCCAAACAAATGGAACTTTAAGCTATTGAAGTGGTTGATTATCAGTAATCCACATATCTTTCCAAAAAACTGTCAATTTTGAAATCTATAATTATCCATTTATTCATAAAATCTTACCATTTGTATATTTTTTAGGCTCATTCGCAAAGTTTTAAAAAAAGTAATGGGTATCAATGGTATATTTGATGTGTATTAATGTCAAGAGGGGTTTTGGCACATTACACTAAAAATATTAAATAAGTCTTTGGGGTTGATTTATTTATTCCTTGAACATTTTAAATATATTTATATATTAGAATGTTCAAGGTTTTTTTTGCTTAAAATTTTAGAATGATCCCTGACTTTCCAGGTTACTTCGATTAATGAACACTAATTTATTACTGTTGATTGCTTAAAAGCAATATATTTACACAGGATTCTGCAATAAATAAATGGCAATTAACAATTGGCGATGATTCAAACTACCAAAGCAATAGTAATTAATACCATAAAATATGGAGACACAAGTTTAATAGCAACTTGTTATACCGAAAAATATGGCGTAAAAACTTATATGCTCAAAGGAATTTTAACATCAAAAAAATCGACAATAAAACTGGCCTATTTTCAACCTTTAATGGTGCTGAATTTAACCGCTAATCACAATAACAAAGGCGCTTTAAATTTTATTAAAGATGTTGAGGTGCTTAACTTTAACCATTCCATTTATTCAACGATAAAAAAACAGACAATCGCTTTGTTTTTGGCGGAAATTGTTTATTATTCAATACGGGAGGAGGAAGAAAATAGTCAGTTATTTCAATACTTGGAAACCTCTTTTTTGTGGTTGGAGACTCATGACAATTGTTCAAATTTTCATTTACTTTTTTTGTTGAACCTCACTAAATTTTTGGGATTTTATCCTGAAATGAAAGCGGTTAATACCTCTTACTTTGATTTGACAGAAGGAAGCTTTACAAAAGAGAATAAATTTAATGCAGTTTCCGGTGAGAATTTAGTGCAGTTTAAGAAGCTATTAGGCATAAATTTTGATGTGTTGCATGAGGTTGATTTTAGCGCTGCGAATAGGCAAGCCATATTGTCAATTTTAATTCAATATTTTGAATTGCACCTGAGTGGCTTTAAAAAGCCAAAATCATTAACTGTTTTAAAAGCTGTTTTTAGTTAATTATGAGGTTTTTTACACTATTATTACTTTTTCTAATTACATTATCGGCAAAATCACAACAGGTTAAGGTTCTTGATAGGGAATCAAATTTTCCAATTCAAAACGTAACCATATATAATGAAAATAGAGATTTGGTTGTTTATACCGATAAAAAAGGGATTGCAGATTTATCCGCTTTTAAAGAAACTGACGTTATTTCATTCAATCATTTATCTTTCCATGAATTTGAAATTTTAAAAAGGGAGTTGGGCATCATTGAGTTTGTAGTTTACTTAACTAACAGAGCTGAACAATTGGATGAAATTGTGCTGTCCGCATCAAAAGGAATAGAAACGAGAAGCAGAATTGCCGAAACAATTGCGATTACGGCTAGGGAAGAAATAAAAAAATTAGCACCGCAAACTTCAGCAGATTTGTTGGCAAATTTACCCGGCATAAAAGTACAAAAAACCCAATTTGGCGGCGGAAGTCCCGTTTTGCGGGGAATGGAAGCCAATCGTATTTTATTGGTGGTAGATGGGGTAAGAATGAACAATGCCATTTATAGATCCGGTCATTTGCAAAATTCAATCACGGTTTCTCCAAACATTATTGAAAGAACTGAGGTTATTTTTGGACCTTCTTCGGTAGTTTATGGTTCCGATGCTTTGGGAGGCGTTATTCATTATTATACCAAAACGCCAAAAGTGAGTGATAAAAATGAAATACACACCTCCGTTTATTCTCGTTTTAGTTCCGCAAACAATGAGTTTACCAATGAAGGGAATATTGAATTGCGAAATAAAAAATGGGCTTCCTTTACCAGTATTTCCCATAGCAAATTTGGGGATTTAAGAATGGGCAAAAACAGAAACCACGGATTTGAGAATTGGGGAAAAATGTTTGAATATTCCGACAATACAAGCAACTATTATAACGAAAATCCTGTTCAAAATGAAAATCCGGAGATTCAAAAAAATACAGGATACGACCAAACCGATGTGCTTCAAAAAATTGCAATTCCGCTTTCGGCCAAAACTGATTTAATACTTAACTTCCAATATTCAATTTCTTCAGAGATAAATATATTTGATGACTTAACCGAGTACTCAGGCAATAAATTAAAGAATGCGGAATCTTATTATGGGCCTCAAAAGAGATTGTTTTTATCATCACAGCTTAAATTGAATCCCGATAAAAAATGGCTTCAAAGCGGATCTATAACTGCTGCATTTCAAGATATTGAAGAATCTAGAATGCAAAGGAAATTTTCAAGCTTAGACAAGTCCTTCAGAATTGAAAATGTAGATGTATTTAGTTTAAACGGCGATTTTTTTGTGCCATTAACAAAATTGAACAACAGGATATTGTCATATGGCTTTGAAGCAAACCACAATAAAGTTAATTCCGAATCCTACGGCAAAACCATTGCAGTTCAAGGAAGTAAAGTTGTGGGTTTTACGGATGATTTTAAAGTACAGTCAAGATATCCTGACGGAGGAAGTACTTATACAAGTTTTGCTTCTTATTTAAATTACCGGCAAGACATCAGTAAAAAATCCACTTTAAATACAGGATTACGTTTCGTAAATACGCATTTAACCGCAAATTGGATTGATGACACTTTTTTAACATTACCCGATTCTGATATTTCATTAAATAATACAGCGGTTACAGCAACGGCGGGATATATTTTTAAACCTTCCGTAAATTGGCAACTAAATAGCGTTATTTCATCGGGATTTAGATCACCAAATATTGATGATGTCGGAAAAATTAGAGAAAAATCCGGAGATGTAACAGTTCCAAATATTTATTTAAAACCGGAATATGCCTATAGTTTTGAAACCAGTATTTTAAAGTACTTTAACAACAAAAATTTTCAAACAGGAATAAACGTATACTACACATTATTGGATAATTACATTACACGAGACTATTTTGAAATAAACAATTCCCCTACAATTTTTTATGATGGAGAAGAAGGCAGGGTTATTGCCAATGTGAATAAAAATAACGCCTATATTGTTGGAAGTACCTTCAGTTTTAAAGGAAATTTAAATAAATTATGGTCTACAAAAGGTTCCATAACTTACACAAAAGGGAAAGCATACGACACCAATTTACCCTTATCGTCAATTCCGCCATTGTTTGGCTCAGCAGAAATTATTTTTGAAAAGGAAAGATTTCAAGCGGGTTTAAGTTGGAAATTCAATGCAAAAAAAAGGCTGAAAGACTATAATTTAATTGAAGGAATCGATAACTTAGAACAATCTCCTTTTAACCCGGCAACAAATTACTATTTTGGAACGCCAAAATGGAATACCTTTAATTTAAATGCCAATTATAAACTCAATCAAAATATCACTTTTTTTGTAAATATTGACAATATTTTGGATGTCCATTATAAGGAATTTGCTTCGGCAGTAAATGCATCCGGACGCAATTTATCGGCATCAGTTTTAGTCGGCCTTTAATTTAATTGCCTAAAAATATAGAAGTTGAATAAATATTTAATATATTTATTTATTCTAAAAAGCTACTATGAAAAGACAATTGCTATTTACTTCGAAATCCTTAACTATAAGGCGATTTTTTTTATTTTTTATTTTTTTGAATTCATAAGCGCAAACATTACTTTTTAATGTTGTCTTATCTATGAATTTCTATGCCATAAATTTTGCATCCCCTGCGAAATAAACCGTCAAATAAATTTTTTGTTTGATTTTTTCTATTCCACAAATTAAAATGCACACTATGAAAAAAACAAGAAATTTTTTGCTTTTATATTTATTTGTCATTCCCGGGTTTTCACAAACCACAACAATAACTGAAACTTTTGAGAAGTTATTTTCCCATAAAAAAAGTCGGACAATCAGGGTGGCTAAAATTGAAGATGAAAAATCGTTAAATATTGCAGAAGTACTTTTTTTCGACAGAGATGGCGATAGTATTTTCAACCATATTGATATTGATGACGACAATGATGGCATTACAGATGTTGATGAAGAATTTTTTTGCAGAAATTCTCCAATTGCAAGTTTAGGAACTTTTTGTGATACAGACAATGATGGCGTTCCAGATGTTTTTGATTTGGATAGCGACAACGATGGCATTCCTGATGTTGTTGAAGCAGGCCTTGGAAATTTGAGTAACGGAACAGGCCGGATAGCCGCAACTTGGGTAGACACCAATGGAAATGGTATGTATGATGCAGCAGAAACAAACACCCTTAGCGATACCGATGGAGACGGCGTTCCAAACTATTCGGATTTAGACAGTGACAATGACAGCATTTTTGATGTGGATGAATCCGGCTCAGGAAACACGAATGCTTTTGAGATATATGAAAATGGGGATGGAGATATCAATGGTGACGGGGTTGGTGATGGACCAGATACCGATTATTCTCGAGAAAATGATGTGAATTCAGACGGTATTTCAGAATATTATACTGATGGAATATTAGATGTTTATGATTATTTCGAAGGAGTTGATTTTGCAACTTCTTATGGAAACAGCAGTCAAGGAACAAGTCCGCTTTTTGTTAAAGATACAGATAGTGATGGAGTTCCGGACTATATGGATCTAACTTCTGAGAACTCCATATTTGATATTTCTGGAACTTTATATGCCAATTTCGATGCAAATAGCGATGGTTCAATTGATGGCAGCATAGATATTGATCACGATGGAATATTGGATGCTTTTGACACCAACACAACTGTTTTTGGCTCGCCAAGAGATTTAAACCAAAAATTGCAGTTGTATTTTGACGGCAGAAACGATTATATAGAAGAAGACAATGGAATAAATATTGTGAACGGCCTGGCAGAAGCAACCATGATGGCCTGGATAAAATTAGACCCAAATTTTATGGAGCACGGAGCAATAATGGGACAAACTAATTTTTGGATGCGTGTTAACGGCACAAAAAGGTTAAGAGTTGAAGTTCAGGACCAATATTCTATTTTGGCAGCAGAATCAACAGCGCTATCTTTAAATAAATGGACTCATATAGCCGTGGTTTATGACGGATCAAATACAGTACAAAAAGTTAAATTATACATAAATGGGGAAAAAGTTGAAAGCTCAAATCCGGCAGGAATAGGATCCGTTATTGAGACAACAAGCACAAACACTAAATTTAGGATTGGAAGAAACCCATCAAATACCGATATTACTAACACAACTGCCGAATTGTTTAAAGGTGAAATGGATGAAGTAAGGGTTTTTAACAAAGCTTTAACCGATGACGAACTTAAAAAAATGGTATATCAGGAGCTTGACGAAGTAAACGGATTTAACAGAGGTGTTGTAATTCAAAGGGATATTTCCCCAACAATTGGCACTAATTTGGTGAGATATTATAGAATGGATGTATATAAAGATGATATCGTTGACAATTTAACAACGCCAACTTTAGATGTTGGTTCAGGGGCAAAAATGTATAACTTCAAAAATATTTATCCGCAAACGGCTCCATTGCCTTATGAAACAAAGGCTGATGGTGATTGGTCTAATGTCGCAAGTTGGTTGCATGGCGATGTTTGGGATATTGCTTCCGAAGCAACAAATAATGATTGGACCATTGTGCAAGTGAAAAACAACATAACAACTTCAAACAGCCATAACACATCAGGGCTTATAATTGAAAAGGACAAAAAATTAACGATTAAAGCGAGCCAGGAATTAAAAAATACGTGGTACTTGGAATTGGACGGCGCCATAGATTTGGAAGGTGAATCACAGCTGGTGCAAACCGAAGGCAGTATTTTAGACCAAGATAGTGGAGGATTTATTGAACGCGACCAACAAGGCACCGCAAACAGTTTTAATTACAATTATTGGTCGTCTTCCGTTGGGACAATAACGCTAGATGGCGTTAACCAAAAAGGAAGCGGCGACGCAAGCTCCAATGAAAGTTATACTTTAAAAAATATTTTGATGGACGGTACAGTCGCCAGTGAAGCTAATAAATATGGCGTAATTAATTTTCAGCCGGCATATTGGGCGGCAGATTCTGGCATCACCAAACCAATCTTCATCAGTTCCTATTGGCTCTATACTTTTGATGGGACAGACAATAATTATGGCGCTTGGAAACCAATTAATGAAAACACACCACTATTAGCCGGTGAAGGCTATACCATGAAAGGAACTTCCGGAGGCGTGCCAATCACAAGCCAACAAAATTATGTTTTTAAAGGAAAACCAAATAATGGAGATTTTACCTTGCCGATTGCAGCAGGAAATAATAGACTTATTGGGAATCCTTACCCATCAGCAATGGACGCCAATAAATTTATTGATGACAATATTAAAGATGGAGGAAGCAATACTGAAGGAAATATTTTTAATGGCGCTTTGTATTTTTGGGACCATTTCGGAGAAAAAAATTCACATTATTTAGCGGCCTATGTTGGTGGTTATGCAACCTATACTAAAATGGGTGGCGCAAGGGCTTATTCAAATGATGGACGAATAAATAATAATGGAAGCCATGGCGACAAAAGACCAGGACAATTCATCCCTGTTGGACAAGGATTTTTTGTCATTGCCGTAACGGATACCTTGAGAAACTCCTTGAGAGAGCAAATAATAATCAAAGGCGGAAAGATTGTTTTTAAAAACAGCCAGCGCATATTTATGCCAGAATCAACTAGCAATTCCGTTTTTATGAAAGGCGTGGGTGAAAAATCAGCAAATACTTCTGGGGAGAAAGCAAAAGATACTCTGGAAAACATCGATAAAAGACCCAAAATCTGGCTACAATTTGATTCTCCGGCAGGGTATCATCGGCAGTTATTGGTGGGTGTTGACGAAAACGCCTCCAATTTTTTCGATTTGGGTTACGATGCGCCCATTGCCGATATTGGCAAAGAAGATATGTTCTGGACTTTTGACGGCGGTAAATTTGTGATTCAGGCCGTAAACAATTTCAGCACCGACCAGGAATTGCCGTTTGGAATGAAGTTAAGCAAAGCGGGATTGGCACGCATTAAAATTGAGGAACAACAACATGTGGATGAAAATATTTCAGTTCATATAAAAGACAAATTAACAGGGGTAGTGCATAACATTTCACGCAAACCTTTTGAAATTAATTTGGAACCAGGAAACTACCTCGACAGGTTTTCACTAACCTTTAAAATGTATAAATTGGTAGAAGAAGATGTAAATGCCGAAATTTTGCTGGCGTCAGAATCGCCACCAATTATTGAAGGGTTACACATCTTTATGGACAACGCCATTGGAGAACTTCAAATAAAAAATAACAACGGTGATGAAATAACCGGCATCACACTATACAATTATTTGGGACAAACCCTTAAAACTTGGAATACAAACCTTAACAGAAGGACAATTTCATTGCCTATAAATATGGCAACGGGCGTTTATTTTGTCCGGATAAGCACCAAAAACAACATGAATGTAAAGAAAATTGTGAAACTGTAAAGCATTCTTAATAACTGATTAAATCCTGACCAATTTCAGTTAAAAGAATTGCGCGGAATTTATTCAAAAAAATGTTGGGATCTTTAATGTGCAAAATAGGCGAATTATACCATTTGTTTAATTAAACTTACCGTATATGTTTAAAATAAACCCATTCATTGGTTTTTTATGAATGAATATTAGGAGGTTAATCATTTTAGTGTTAACTTCGTAAGTTCAAAACCCCCATCATATGAAAATACAATTACTCTTAATTTTATCGCCTCTTTTTTTTCAGCCAATTTTTAGAAAATATAGCTAAATTAGGCCGTATTGCGCCCTATAATTCTTTTTGAAATTCGAATAATTTCAAAAAGAAGCACCTACAAATTTTATTGAATTTTTTAGTTAACAACACAATCCCTCTGTGTTATGAAAAAAATAATTACCCTGCTGTTTATCTGTGGTTTGTCAACATGGATGTTTTCTTTAACTACAAGTGCAAATGATCATTTTGAATCGGGAATTCAAGGCTGGTCAACTAACAGTTTAGATTCCGATGAGAATTCAAGCGCCACTTACAACTTGCACGGAGAAAAAATTTATTTTTCCGACAATCTTTCCTTTTTAAATTATTTATGGGAAGATACTAAAACTGCTGAAGCTGGTTTTAAAAAAGTATTTGAAAAAGTTAATGCGGTTATTTTAAAAGAAAATATTGTTGAGGGCGAAATAGAAGTGGCTTTGAAAAATGATGTGGCGTTTACAATTGGTTGTCCTGCACCTATAGTCGTAAACAATAATTTAGGTAAATGTTCCGCAATTGTAATTTATGCTAAGCCAACATCAAGTGCTGGCAACACGGTTACTCAAACTGCAGGCTTACCCTCTGGTTCAGCGTTTCCTGTTGGGGTAACCACCAATATATTTGAAGAAAAAGACGATCAGAGTGGCGATATTATTGGCAGTTGTAGTTTTACCGTAACGGTAAATGACACCCAAGCACCAACGATAAGTTGTGTTGGAAATAAAACAAAATCAGCTGAGATAGGAAAATGCTATTACACGGTAGTTGGAACAGAATTTAATCCAACAGTGAGTGGTGACAATTGTGGAGTTGCCTCGGTAACCAATGACTTTAATGCAAGTTCAACTTTGGCAGGAGCACAAATACCAAATGGAACAATAATTAAGTGGACAGTTACAGATACAGCAGGTTTAAGTGGCGTTTGTAGTTTTACCGTAACGGTAAATGACACCCAAGCACCAACAATACCTGTTTTACCAGACTTAATTAGCAGCTGTTCTTTTACTGTCCCAGTGCCTACAACCACCGATAATTGTGGCGGTATTGTTACGGTTACCACAAGCACTACCGATTTAAGATTTGATGCCTCGGGGTCAATTTTTTGGACTTTTAAAGATGCTTCAGGAAATTCCACTGCACCAGTTGAACAAAAAGTTATCATTAATGATGTTGCTCCTGTGCCAGTTATTGCAACATTACCAACTCAAACCATTACTGGCTGTCAAATTTTAAGTATTTCAGAATTAACAATTCCAAAAGCTATAGATCAATGTGATGGTGAAATTCTTGGAACATTAAGTCCAGGTTTCGTATTTCCGTTTTCTTTTTATGGAACCAATACTATTGAATGGGAATTTATTGATAGCAAAGGTAATAAATCATTACAAACACAAGATATTACACTTATTCCACCTAATATTAATGGAGGAACTATATCAGGGACTTTTAATTCTACCGTTTTTTCAGATCAAATTGATATTTCTTCATGTGATACCGCAATTTCTATAGCATTGAATTTGGTGGGTGAAATAGGGACTATTATTCAGTGGGAGAAATTTGCAGTTAATCAAAGTGTTTGGGAAGTGATTCCAAATACCAATACCAAAGATAATTATATCGCATCATTTGGAGTAAGCGCATTGATATCTACCTATTATAGAGTGTTGGTTCAAGTGGGAACTTGCACCGAGTATTCCAATAATTTCTATATTAGAGCGCTCCCCGCTGGATCAGCTCCAACTGTTGAAAGTTTAGATCCCGATGATAAATATTGTTTAGGAGAATCTGTAAATCTTGTTGCAATAAGTACTTATATAGCTACGCAAGAAACAATACCTAATTCGTCAGGAGATTTTAATCAAGGGCAACTAAATACGCAAGATCCCGATTCTTGGCTTGTTGATGACAACCCAGGTGGATTTACTGCTGGCGGAAATGCAACGAAGCCTAGAAATTGGTCTGCAACAAATGATCATCCTTTTGGAGGTATTATTTATGATAGTCAAGAAGGTAAGTTTAGTATAGCTTATGGAGATTATGGTTCTAGTCAATACAAGGGAAAAAACCCAACAACTTTGGAAAGTCCAATTATGGATTTATCAAATGCGTTATCAGCAAGCCTAGATTTTGATCAAGCTTATTATTTTTCAACCAATGATTATGCAAATATTGAAATATCAATTGATGGTGGAGTAACATATGTTCCATTAAGAGAAATGCATGTTGCTGGAAGTCCAAGTACAAATTGGTATACTGCAGGAACTGCCGCATCATATGTTGGTTCAGACGCCACTCATTATAATTTTGATACAGACAATACATCCATTTCTCTTGAGGCTTATTTAGGCCAAAGCAATGTTCGAATTAGATGGTCATTTACAGGAACTAGTGATCAAAGTGTATGGGCAATGGATAATATTTTTGTTAATAAAGAGGTTTTTGTTAATACTGAATTGGAGTTGACAAATGGTATTGGAGATCCTGATGTCCTTCCAATTATAGTTGGACAAACAGATGTAGCGTTTAGTTTTACAGCTGATACTCCCGGGGTTCATGAATATGGAGGTACGGCGTTAATAAATGGTTGCAGGACGTACAGTGCAGAGGGTACAGTTTTAATTAATATTTCCGTGTCCAATTCTTATGCTGGTAAAAACATTGAATTTACACCTGCCGAATGTGGTCAAAACACGGTGCAGTTAAATGCCTATGACAATTTTATTTCGGCGAATGCCAATGCTGCTAAAGGAGCATATATTGCACCGCCCGGTTGTACAGCATGTGACGATCCCGGAACTGAAGATCCAGGAGAATGGTCCTGGGTAAGACAAGGGACTACAACCTCTTGCATACCCGTATTTTTTTCTGATCGAAATGATCCTGACGCAACCTTTACTGGAGGAGCAGGAACCTATACCTTGACTTGGACTGTTAATGGATGTTCAAGCGATATAACGGTAACAATTACTGATTGTAGTGAAGTTAATTTTGATGGCGTTGATGATTATGTCGATTTTAATAATAATTATAACTTAAATGGGGATTTTAGTTTGGAAGTTTGGGTTAAACCCGAATCAGTTTCAGGTACACGAACGATTTTTTCAAAACGGGATGCCAATATACCGGCTACAGGATATGATTTGAAATTAAATGAAGATAAAATTTCATTTAATTGGAATGCTACAGAATCAATTGTTTCACCTTATCCAATTACAACAAATAGGTGGTGCCATATTGCTGTTACACACACCGGAAGCTTGTATAATTTATATATTGACGGTATTTTGATCAGCAAAGCAGGAGGTGCAACACCTGCCATTAATACTAATAATTGTATTCTTGGCGCCAATAAATCTGGCAGTAATCCAGTCAATTATTTTAATGGATATATGCAGGAATTACGCATTTGGAATAAAGTTTTAACACCCGAGCAATTACACCAAATGATGAATCAAAAAATTAAAAAAAGCGGAACTGTTGACGTTATTGGTGAAGTTGTTCCTATAGTAATTAATGGCTTGTCTTGGTCCAATTTAGCCGGGTATTATCGCATGGACACTCAATGTGGTCATATCATGCCATCTGCAGGTGCAATCAAAGGCAGATTAAGAAATATATTCACGCCTCAACCATTAACTGCGCCATTGCCTTATACAACTAAAGCAGGAGGCTCAGGTTCTTGGGATGATCCTTTAACTTGGACAGAACCTGTTTGGAGCATTCCAAATGCTGCTGGTATTGGAAAAGACATCAATGATTTAGACCCAAGTCATTCTGCAAACTATAAAACTCCAATAGATTGGAATATTGTTCAAACTTCACATAATATAATAGCAAATAGAGATATAACCTTGTTAGGTTTAATTTCGGAATCTGGAAAATTAACAATGGATGGAGTTACTTCGATGGATCCTTTAAATAATCCGGGAACGGGAACGGGTCAAGGCTTATGGATTACGCATTATCTAAAATTGAATGGTGTTATTGATTTACAAGGAGAATCACAATTGGTGCAGAAAAGATATGGATATTATGATGTTGACGATAACTTTACAACTATCCAATTTAGTGAAAGTATTTTTGAAGAAACTAGCATTGGTTATATTGAACGCGACCAGCAAGGCCAAAAAAACAGTTTCAGTTATAATTATTGGTCATCTCCGGTTACACTTCAAGGTGCAGCAAATAATGCACCATATAAACTTCCTAATGTTTTAAAGGATGGTACAAATCCGGCTACTCCAATAAATATTAATTTTGTTGATGGGGCTTTTTCGGCTGATAGAGCGCTCTCAAGTCCAATAAAAATAACCAGCAGATGGATTTGGACCTACAAGGCGACCGTAAGTGCTGACCCTTGGGCCAATTATTATCAGTGGACTAACGTTGGGTATTGGGGTAATATTAGAGCGGGAGACGGATTTACCATGAAAGGAACCGGTGGTGCTGCTGCAATAAATGCATTGCAAAATTATGTTTTCGTCGGAAAACCAAATTCAGGGGATATTCAAACAACACTGTTAACTCCCGGCCAAATTTATTTGATAGGAAATCCTTATCCTTCGGCGTTGGATGCAGATGAATTTATTAAAGATAACATTAAGGAAACCATTAATGGTAAAGTAGGGCGAAATAACGTAAATGTTTTTAATGGTGCTTTATATTTTTGGGATCATTTTACGTTATCCAACAATCATTTATTGGCAGAATATGAAGGAGGTTATGCAACTTATAACTTAATGGGTGGTGTTATTGGTATAGCAAATGTTCTATTAGCTGCAAATACAGGTAAATCAGGCACAAAAGTGCCTGAACGCTATATACCTGTTGGACAAGGATTCTTTGTGGAGGCAATTTTAGATCCTCTTTTAAGTACAACAAATACAACAATTACTGGAGGAAATTTAAATTTCAAAAACAGTCAGCGGGTTTTTAAACGTGAAGGTTTTACCGGAACAAACAATGGATCTTTATTTATGAAAACAGCAGCATCTAAAAAATCGAAAACGCAGGAATCGCAAGAAACAACTACCGATACCAGATCAAAAATTAGATTGATATTTGATTCTCCAACAGGCTATCACCGTCAGATATTGGTTGGTGTTGACGAAAATGCCTCAAACCATTTCGATTTGGGCTATGATGCGCCAATTGCCGACATTAACAAAGAAGACATGTTCTGGAATTTTGACGGAAGCAAATTTGTAATTCAGGGCGTTGACAATTTTGATAAAAAGCAGGAATTGCCCTTGGGATTGGTCATTTCAAAAGCAGGTTTGGCAAGCATAAAAATTGATGCTGCAGTAAATTTAGATAAAAAAGCCACTGTTTATATATTGGATAGGTTAACCGGAATTTCTTATGAAATCAGTAAAAATCCTTTTGAAATTACTTTAGAACCTGGCGAATATCTAGACAGATTTTCCGTGACATTTAAGCCGGGAAAAAAGAATGACCAAGATGATGATGATGATGATGATGAAAACCATCAAAAAAGCAATACAGATTCATTGATTGCAGCTGGAGAATTTCTTGTGTATATGAATAACAGAACTTCCGAATTGCAAATTACCAAACCTGTTGATACCGAAATACTGATGGTTAATTTATACAATTATTTAGGACAATTGGTTAATGCCTGGAACACGAATCTTAATGAATCAGCTACTTATCTGCCGATAAAGGTATCCGCAGGGGCTTATATTGTTCAAATAAATACCAAAAACGGGCCGGTGGTTCAAAAGGTAATTGTGGAATAATAATGTAGGGACAGGTCGCTACCTGTCCGTTCTGTTCGTTCAAAATGTTAAAAAATCGTAAAGCGTCAATATAGCATTTTAAGCTTTTTAAGTGATATTTATTTTTTAAATGGATCTATTATTACATCAAATAGCAAGTATTATATAGTAAACGGTAATTTTTTTGAATTTTTATCTTTTTATTGAAATTTGTTTATTACCTTTAGTAAGCAAATTAAAAACAACTTGCTTACTATGAAACTGAACACTCACGCCACTGAATTACACTTTTCCCAAAAAAGTGAATTTACTTTAATATTTATTTAAAAATTAAATTAATCACTTTTTGTGAACATTCTTGTTGCGTTTAATGTGACATTTATTTAGGTTTCTTCTGTTTTCAATAACATTTTAAATTTTAATGTTATGTTTAAAACAAATCTTTTTACGTTGCTGTTTTTAACATTGGGAGTGTTTTCCTTTTCACAGCCAATTGATTTACGACCAAAATTCAGAATTGGTTTTGATGCGCCAAAAATTGACCACCGACAAATACTGTTAACCATAGACCAAAGAGCTTCCTACGGAATTGACTGGGGATTTGATGCCTTAATGTACCAGGTTTTTGAAGATGATATGTATTGGATGCTTGAAAACAAGAAGTATTGTATTCAGGCTGTAGATTCTATTATTTTCGAAAAACAAATTGCCTTGGGCGTTCAAACATTGACAGGCGGCGAAATCACCATAAAAATTGACAAGCTTGAAAATGTTCCCGAAGAAATGGACGTTTTTTTAATGGACAAAGAAACAAGTACATTTTACAATCTTAGGGAAAACAATTACACCGCCACTTTGCCGGCTGGTGAATACCACAATAAATACGCTATTTTATTTGATGCAAAAAAAATAAATCCTGATGAGAATGCGGTTTTAATCATTGAAGATATTGATGAGGCATTTACAGATGCCAGCGAAATTTTGGTTGCCAATGAAACCGAAATATCCTATCCTGCCATTAATATGTATTTAGACCAAGAGAATGCAATTATTTCGATTAAAAATCCGGAATTGGTTGCCATGAACACGGTTGTTTTATACAACATGTTGGGTCAAATGGTGCAAAGCTGGGAGACCAATGTAAACACTCAAACTTTAAACATCTCAAATATGCCTGTTTCAGGCGTTTATGTGTTGCATGCTTACACTGAAAATGGAAAATTAACCAAGAAAATAGCCATAAATTAAGTTAAAAGTACAAAGTTAAAAGTCGAAAGTAAAATAATAGGTTATTAAAGATAGGGATTATATTTCTTTGGTTGCAAATTAAACACATCTCCAAAACACAATAATTGTATCTTTCAAAACTATTTTCTCCCTTGCCTGCCGACAGGCAAGCTTTAGGGCGAAAAAAAATAATTAAAAGTTAAAAAATTCGTAAATCAAAAATCAAAAAATTCGTGAACCAAAAGGTTTCTTGTATTTAATAAATTGATATTCAAAATCTTAAATCTGTGACATCCTTATTCCAAAATCCAAAAATTATAATTCAAAATCCAAAATCGTCTTTTTTGATTTTCAGGCGTTTATGTGTTACATGCTTACACTGGAAATGGAAAATTAACCAAAAAAACGCTGTAAATAAGTTATATAATAAGCCATTTAATAACACTATTAAACCATTTGTTTTCAACATGCAGCCATTTGCTTAATAAGCGCTCTATGGATATCAAGATACTTCAAAAAAAAGTATTTTTGGATATCCCAAGAACGCTTTAATATGGTTAAAAATTACCCCATTCTTAAAAAATCAACACCCCTGTTTTTTTTATTTTTTGCATTATCTTATTTTAAACATTCTGTAAAAAAAGTTCGATTACTTTCTTTGCTTGTTTTTGTGGTGTTTTCATTTAAAGGAAATGCTCAGTGTACCATCACAGGTTTAACAGTAAATTCAAGTACTATTACTTGTGCTTCATTATCAGGTTGTTCAATTGTTTATGTAGGGGACGGAGTAAACTCTACAACTTTGGTAATGAATCAAAATTTAGATTTGACTTGTTTAGGTGCTATTCAGTTTATTATTAGAAACAATGCTGATATTGATTTTTCTAGTGGAAATTTTGATTTAAGACTTGCAGCAAATTCTTCTATAATAGTTGAAAATGGGGGGAATATTAGTGCTGGCAGTAATTGCAGCGCCTCTGATTTGATAAGAATAGGTAGTGTAAAAGTGGCTTCTTGTAATGGAGGAGGTGGCGCTATAACTGATTTCCCAAATTTAGTTTCTGGAGGAGGATATAATACAGTTAATGCAACATCTACAATTGTGTGTAATCCAGGAACATCAACTATTACAGCGGTTAAAAATCCAACACCAACAAGTGGAACCAATTATAAACTATATGATGTAGCAACTGGAGGAACAGCTATTCAAACAATAATTGCTTCAAGCGCTCCTTATATAGCATATTTCATAACACCTACTTTGACTTCGACAACAAACTATTTTATTGAAGCAACAGAATCAGGAGTAACTACTCTTAGACGACAAGTTATTGTTACAGTCAATCCGTTACCTGCAGCACCAACATTAGGAACAATTACGCAGCCAACTTGCTCAACCGCGACAGGAAGTGTTTTCTTAAGTGGTTTGCCAGCGACAGGAACCTGGACATTAACAAGATCGCCAGGAGCAATAACCAGCACGGGAACGGGAACAAGCACAACAATTTCAGGGCTTGCAGCCGGAACCCATACTTATACGGTTACAAATGCAGCTGGATGTACTTCAATAGCTTCGGCAAATCTGGTTATCAATTCTCAGCCATCTAATAACGTTTGGATCGGCTCGGTAAGTACAGACTGGAATAATGCAGCAAACTGGTGTATTGGTGTTCCAACTATCGGTATGGCAAACACTTTAGATGTTTTAATCCCATCAGCATTAACTACAACTTACTCTCCAACATTAAGCACAGGCCTTTATGGATATGTTGAAAACATTCTGTTTGAAAGTGGATCCATATTAACAGTTGAAGGAAATTACTTATTTGTTAAAACGAACTTAACCCTAAACGGCATCATTGATTTAGAAGACGAATCCCAATTATTGCAAGATACGGGAAGTGTTTTAGATGCAGCCAGCACAGGAACCATAGAAATAGACCAACAGGGAACAGGAAATAGTTTTAGGTACAATTATTGGAGTTCGCCAGTGAATTCAAGAGGAACAAAATTTACAGTTGATGAGGTTTTAAGAGATGGAGACGGAACAGGCACCATAATCAATAAAAATATTACTTATGGCACAGCGTATGCTTTTGCTGATGGTGCCACAACGCCAAAAATTAAATTAAGCACCTATTGGATGTACGTATTGAGAAATTCTGGATTGGGCTATAGCGCCTGGTTTCGGGTCGGCAATACCGGTGAAGTATCGTTAGGTGAAGGATATACCATGAAAGGGTCAAACACCAGTTCGGCAGAACAAAATTATACTTTTGCGGGTAAACCAAATAATGGAGATATCACATTGCCTTTAAATGCGGGTTTTGATTATTTGGTGGGGAATCCTTTCCCATCAGCCATTGATGCGGATCAATTTATCTTAGACAATGCAACTTCTATTACCGGCTCCATTTATTTTTGGGAACATTATGGTGGCGACACCCATAATTTGGCAGGTTACCAGGGAGGTTATGCAACTTATAGTTTGGGTGGCGGTGTTCAGGCATCTGCATTTCCTGGATTGGGTGGCGGTATTTCGGTAAAAGGAGCACCGGGGCGTTATATTCCGGTTGGACAAGCTTTTTTTGTGGTTGGCGATGCAGTTAGCGGAAATATTGAATTTAACAACGGACAACGTGTTTTTGTGAAGGAGTCTCCAGGCTCTTCTGTTTTCATGAAAAGTAGCAATGCAAAATCAAAATCTGCCAATAATTCAGGTGATGATCTAAGGCCTAAATTCAGGATTGGTTTTGACGCCCCTAAAATTAGCCATAGACAATTGCTGTTGACCATTGATGAAAGAGCAACAAAAGAGGTCGATCGAGGCTTTGATGCGGAAATTTATGAAATTTTTGTGGATGATATGTATTGGATACTCAACAATAAAAAATATGTGATTCAGGGTACCAACGCCGAAGGTTTAAACTCAGAAGTGACGCTTGGCTTGCAGCTTTCAAAAACAGGTGTGGTAACGGTTAAAATAGATGCGTTAGAAAATGTGGATGATGACACTTCTATTTATCTAAAAGACAAATTAACAGGAGAATACTTTAATATGAAGGACAAACCTGTGCAACTAAATTTAACTGCAGGAAAATATACCGACAGGTTTGCTTTAACCTTTAAAACACAAAAATTGGTGGCTGAAGATATTTCTGCAGAAGTATTGATACCGGCAGCAACACAACCCATTATTGAAGGCATTCATGTATTTATGAACAACGCCATTGGTGAGCTGCAAATAAAAAACAACAGCAATGATGAAATATTGAGGGTGGCTTTAATAAATTCATTAGGCCAAACCGTTAAAATCTGGAACTCCAATTTTAACATAAGAACCATTTCTTTGCCAATAAGCATAGATACAGGTGTTTATATAGTTCAGATAAATACTAAAACCGGAAATACGGTTAAGAAAATTAGTGTGGAATAGCCCCCTAACCCCCGAAGGGGGAACAAAGCGTTAAGAAATCGAAGATTCACGAACACCTATTTATATAAATAATAAGTGTCGTGAGCTAAAATATTCTGTGAACATTTTAAGAGAATGTGCCTGCTGGCGGACAGGCAATAAAAGACAAAAGAATAATTGAATATTCTAAAATCTCGAATTAATTGAAATCAACCTCCCTTTCCTTCGGAAAGGGCTGGGGATAGGAATTTCCTACTTAAACGCTGAAATTCCTGTAATATCCATTCCTGTAATTAGCAAGTGAATATCGTGGGTTCCTTCATAAGTAATCACGCTTTCTAAATTCATCATATGGCGCATAATGGAATATTCGCCTGTAATTCCCATAGCGCCCAAGATTTGACGGGCTTCTCTTGCAATATGGATTGCCATATCAACATTGTTTCTTTTCGCCATGGATATTTGAGCGGTTGTTGCCCTGTTTTCATTTTTTAAAACGCCCAAGCGCCAAGTCAATAATTGCGCTTTGGTGATTTCAGTAATCATTTCGGCCAATTTTTTTTGTTGCAATTGCATTCCGGCAATCGGTTTATCAAACTGAATGCGTTGTTTGGCGTAACGCAATGCGGTATCGTAACAGTCCATGGCAGCGCCAATCGCTCCCCAGGCAATTCCATAACGGGCAGAATCCAGGCAGCCAAGCGGCGCACCCAATCCGTCTTTGTTAGGCAAAATATTTTCCTTCGGAATTTTAACATTGTCAAAAATCAACTCTCCGGTTGCAGAAGCTCGTAACGACCATTTGTTATGTGTTTCAGGCGTTGAAAATCCGGCCATGCCGCGTTCAACAAGCACGCCTTTAATTCTTCCTTCTTCATTTTTGGCCCAAACAACGGCAACATCGGCAAAAGGCGCATTTGAAATCCACATTTTGGCGCCGTTTAGCAAATAATAATCGCCCATATCTTTAATATTGGTGGTCATTCCGCCCGGATTGGAACCGTGATCAGGTTCTGTCAATCCAAAACAGCCTAAAAGTTCACCACTTGCCAGTTTTGGCAAATATTTTTGTCGTTGTGCTTCATTGCCATATTTCCAAATAGGATACATCACTAAAGAAGATTGTACGGATGCAGTTGAACGAACGCCGGAATCACCGCGTTCAATTTCTTGCATAATCAATCCATAGGAAATTTGATCCAATCCGGCACCACCGTATTCTTCAGGAATATATGGTCCGAAAGCACCTATTTCAGCCAACCCGGAAATAATTGATTTTGGGAATTTTGCATTTTGCGCAGCCTCTTCAATAATTGGGGAAACTTCTCTTTTCACCCATTCTCTTGCGGCATCGCGCACTAAAAGATGCTCTTCCGACAATAATTCATCTAACTGATAATAATCCGGAGCCTGAAATAAATCTTGTGACATTTGGTTTTATATTTTGTTGCTTACAAATTTACTAATTAAAATCTTTTATTCCTTACATTTGTGTGTTGTAAATAAGTGCCTAAACTGAAGTTTGAAAGTTTGAAGTCCGAAGACCGAAGTCAGAAGACCGAAGTCAGAAGTTAAAAAGCCTGTTTTCGGAATAAGTTAAAAGGCCAAAGTACAATGCAAACAAAAAATTCCCCTCTTGAGACCTGTGCTGAGCGGAGTCGATGCGGGGGTTAGGAGTGTGTTTTTCTATGAAGAGAAAGTTAGGGTTAAAATTACTCTAGGCACTTTTAATTATAAGTAATTATAAATGAAATACACTTTAGGAAAAGACGAAAAATTAAAAAGCCGCAAATTAATTGAGCACCTGTTTGGGGAAGGAAAACGCGTAAAATCGTTTCCTTTGCAGTTGATTTATTTGCAAATCAGCCACGATTCGGAGTTTCCCATAAAGGTCGGATTTTCAGTGCCAAAACGGGTGGTGAAATTGGCGGTTGACCGAAACAGAATTAAAAGAATGATGCGTGAAGCATATCGGCTAAACAAATATTTAATTTCCGAAAATATAAAAGAACCCTATATTTTTATGTTTATTTATACTTCTAAAGAGGAACCAAAATATGCCGATTTAGAAGAAATATTTAAAAAAGTGTTCGTTAAATTTTTAAGTAAAATTGAAGAAGATGGGCAAAATTAAAAAATGGATCCTAGGCGTTTTGGTTGGTCTGGCACTTTTGTTGACTACCGCATTTCAATCCGATTTTTTTGAAATAGCCAAACAAATTGATATTTACACCACCTTGTTTAAAGAACTCAATATGTATTATATTGATGAGGTGAATCCGGCAAAATTGTCGAATAAAGCCATCAATTCCATGCTCGAAAGTTTGGATCCTTACACGCGTTATTATGATGAGCAGGGCGTTGAAGATGCACGAATTGCTGCCACAGGTGAATATGGCGGAATTGGCGTTGTTACCCGTTACAAAAACAGCAAGTTAACCATTCGCGAACTGCTAAAAAATTCTCCGGCTGAAAAAGCGGGAATTAAACCGGGCGATAAAATTTTAAAAATCAATGATATTGAAGTCAAGGATTTTGATGAAACTGGCGTTGCTGCATTGTTAAACGGCTTGCCTAATACCAAGGTAAATCTTCAAATTGAACGCCAGAATAAAAAAATGGAACTGTCGGTAACTCGTGAAAAAATTACCGTGAATCCGGTTCCTTATTATACGATGTTGGCCAACGATGTTGGCTATATTTCCTTTACCACATTCAATGAAAAAGCGGCATATGAAGTTAAAAAAGCTTTTTTGGACTTGAAGGAGCAAGGAATGAAAAAACTGATTATTGATGTAAGGGGAAATCCGGGCGGATTGCTGAATGAAGCAGTTTCCATAGCCAATTTCTTTATCCCGAAAGATAAAATTGTGGTGACCACCAAAGCAAAAATTGAAAAATGGAGCGACACTTTTAAAACGTTGCAGGCGCCAATAGATTTAGAAATTCCCTTGGTCATTTTAATAAACAACCGTTCGGCTTCGGCTTCAGAAATTTTGGCGGGTTCGCTGCAGGATTATGACAGGGCAGTAATTATTGGCGAACGTTCTTTTGGCAAAGGCTTGGTGCAGCGTTTTTTACCGCTTTCTTACGGAACACAAATGAAAATCACCATTTCCAAATATTACACGCCAAGCGGCCGCTGCATTCAGGAATTGGACTATACCAATACCGACGAAAAAGGCAAAGTCCCTAAATTTTCCGAAAGCACACAAACCTACAAAACTGAAAAAGGAAGAACCGTTTATGGTGGTGGCGGTATTTTTCCTGATGTTGAAATAGAAAAATCAAAAACCACAAAAACAACCGAAACCCTGTTGAATTCAGACGCGTTTTTTAACTACGCCACCCAATATTTTTACGAAAACCCAACAATTGCCGAACCTTCAAAATTTAAGTTGGCGGATTCAGATTATGCTTCATTTAAAAGTTATTTAGGTAAAAATCATGCTTCATTTGAAACAAAAGCAGAAGCCGAATTCAAAAAAGCATTGGAAACAGCTTCCGCAGAAAATTTAAATGGTAATACATCAAAAGGGTATTCGGAACTTTTAGCAGCGATTCAAGCTGAAAAAATTAAGGAATTGGATAAAAATAAGGCCGAAATCATCAATGAATTGTCGGAAGAAATCATAAAACGGTATTATTATGCCGAAGGCGTTTATCAGCAAAAAGCAATCTTCGACCCGGTTATTTTAAAAGCGGTTTCCATATTGAACAATGAGAAAGAATATCGTAAAATAATTGGCCAATCCGGCAAATAGAAAATTTGCCAATTTTAAATTGTGGATTTTAAATTTTAGATTTAATGATTATTACACAACAAATCAACAGTTACACGATTAAACAATTAAACGATTAAACAGTACCTTTACGCATCAAAACCAAAGAATGAAAAATTCAAGAATAAAAGAAAGAACGCGCGCGCAGGAATCATCAAGTGCCATTGAGCGGTTATATATTTCTATGCGTCACATATTTACCAGAGGTTTTTACAAACCCATGGGAATTTCCGGAGAGACTTTAAGGCAATCATTATTGTTGCTTCGGCCTGAAATTTACGGCACCATTGCGGAAGAAAAAGTGGAGTTAAACGGACTGATTTATGTGATTGAAAGACTTCCTATTGGGATTGAAGAATGTCAGTTTATCAATTTAACTTCCGAAGAAGGCTACGGAAAATCGCATTTTAAAGCCATTGTTCCGCCAAAACGAAGAAGAAATTGTTATCGCATAGATAAAGACCAAATGAATATTGAGGTTACCCGAGGAAGGTCGGAAATCTATGATGTTTTAACACATTTAACATTTTTATTCATTGAATCGCATAAAATTGCCGACAAAGTGTTGATCAGCGAGGGAAATGAAACCAATAGAGAATGGAAAAAACTGGAAGAAGTTGTGCTGAACAATGTCAAATTGTCAAGAGATGAACGCGACATCATGTTGGCGCATTTGGCAAGCATTTTAGGGCGAACTTTTGAAGAAACCCAATTGGTGCATGGCATTTTGGAAGAGAAAAATAATCCGGATCGGTTTTTTCAAATTATTTTTTGGCTTGGAAGTTTGGCCCTCAATGAAAAAGTTCACGACTTAAAAAGAACCATCACTTTTAGTCCGGTGTTGCGCGAACGCATCGGACATCACATTTATGGCGAAATTTGGGCAAATAATGTGAAAGATGTTTTGATGGAAAATAACCTGATAGAACGCCCAATCCATATTATTAGCGCCAATATGCACAGCGTGATGAATTCCATTTATGCGCCGGTGGTGTTGCCAAAACAGATAAAAGACAATGACAATATTAGTTTGTTTGAATTGTTAAGTGATCCTGAAAATGAAGATTTACGAGCCCAAGTGGAAGTTTATGCTTCAAAAAACGGGCTGATTCAAATAAAAGACACTTCAGGAACTTATATTGATGTTCAAATTATTGATACGGAGAAAATAGACCTCAGCAAAACAAATTATAAGTTTGAAAACTCACTTGATACCGATCAAAAACCTGTGCTGATTGTAATGGATTATGCTTTTGGGGAACAGGCATATGAAACGATGGATGAGTTGTTGAAACCTTATATGGATGAAAATGGCAATAGCCATCACTTAAAAGTGGAATCTGTTTCAATTATGGGGAAAGCCGGAATTTTGGAAGGCGGAAAAGGAGATATTATGATTCCTTCTTCCCATATTTTTGAAGGAACGGCCGACAATTACCCATTTAAAAACCAGCTTAAAAAGAAAATGTTTGAAGGTTGCGGCGTTGATGTGTATACCGGCGCGATGGTGACTGTTTTGGGAACATCACTTCAAAACAAGGATATTTTGAAATTCTTTTACAATTCGACCTGGAAAGTAACCGGACTTGAAATGGAAGGGGCGCATTATCAAAAAGCCATTCAGGCGGCTTCAAAAATTAGGGGAAATATTTCTGATAATGTTAAGGTTCGCTATGCATATTACGCTTCGGACAATCCGCTGGAAACAGGAAGTACCTTGGCTTCTGGAGGTTTGGGAACCACTGGTGTTCGCCCAACGTATGTCATCACACAAAAAATTTTAGAACAAATATTTTAAGGTCTTTTTGAATAATTTAAGAGATAAAATCAGTTGAAAATATGAATGTATTAATTTTAGGTTCGGGAGGAAGGGAACATGCAATGGCTTGGAAAATTGCGCAAAGTGATTTGTTAACGCAATTATTTATTGCGCCTGGAAATGAAGGAACCGATCAATTGGGCGCCAATATAAAAATACAGCCAACCGATTTTGAATCGATAAAAGAGCTGGTTTTAGAACAAGATATTGAATTGGTGGTTGTTGGTCCGGAAGATCCTTTGGTAAAAGGAATCCACGATTTCTTTTTAAACGATCCGGAGTTGAAAAATGTGGCGGTCATCGGACCGCAAAAACTTGCGGCGCAATTAGAGGGAAGCAAGGAATTTGCCAAAGAATTTATGGTTCGTCACAAAATACCAACCGCAGCCTATAAAAGTTTTACAAAAAATAATTTGGAAGAAGGTTTTCAATTTTTAGAAACCTTGAATCCGCCCTTTGTGTTAAAAGCCGACGGATTGGCACAAGGAAAAGGCGTGTTAATTTTGAACGATTTGCAGGAAGCAAAGGATGAATTGAAAGAAATGCTGGCAAATGAAAAGTTTGGCGCGGCAAGCAGCAAAGTGGTGATAGAAGAGTTTTTGGACGGTATTGAATTGAGCTGTTTTGTGTTGACCGACGGAAAAAGTTATGTAAATTTTCCCAACGCGAAAGATTACAAACGCATTGGTGAAGGCGACAAAGGATTGAATACCGGCGGCATGGGCGCAGTTTCTCCAGTGCCTTTTACGGATGAAGCATTTATGAAAAAAATTGAGGAGCAAGTCATAAAACCAACGGTGGAAGGCTTGCAAAAAGACAACATTCCTTACAAAGGTTTTATTTTCTTCGGAATCATTAAAGTAGGTAACGAGCCAAAAGTAATTGAATACAATTGCCGAATGGGCGATCCGGAAAGTGAAGTGGTTATCCCAAGAATAAAAAGCGATTTTCTTGAATTGCTCATCGCTGCAGGTAAAAATGAACTGCACACCAAAACCATTGAATTTGTGAATGAAAGCGCCTGTACTGTGATGTTGGTTTCTGGCGGTTATCCGGAAAGCTATGAAAAGGGAAAAGTGATTTATGGTTTGGATAAAGTGGAAGGCTCCATTGCATTTCATGCAGGCACCACAAATAAAAACAATGAAGTGGTAACCAACGGCGGGCGTGTTTTGGCAATGACATCTTTTGGAAGCGATTTTAAGGAAGCCCTAAAAAAATCATATCAAAACATCGAAAAAATTTGTTTTGATAAAATGAATTTCAGAAAAGATATTGGTTTTGACCTCTAAAAAAAAATTCTTGTTGCGCCCTTAAATTGGGGATTGGGACACGCCACGCGCTGTATTCCCATCATTAATGCTTTGCTGAAAGCCAATTACGAACCTGTTTTGGCAAGTGATGGCGACGCTTTGCTGTTGCTTCAAAAAGAATTTCCTTTGTTGAAAAGTGTTGAATTGCCGCCCTACAATATTGCTTATCCAAAAAACGGAAAAAACCTCACATTTAAACTGCTGTTGCAACTTCCTCACATAATTTCAGTCATCAAAAAGGAACGAAAAACGGTTTCCCAACTTATTGACAAAGAAAATATTGCAGGAATTATTTCCGACAACCGGTTTGGCGTTTACAGCAAAAAAGTGCCTTCGGTGTATATGACTCATCAATTGAATGTTCTGTCCGGAAAAACCACTTTTATCACCTCAAAAATTCATAAGCAATTTATCAAGAAATTTGATGAATGCTGGATGCCGGATTTTAAAGAAAACCCGAATTTTTCAGGCGCAATAGGTCATTTGAAAAATCATCGCTTCAACTTAAAATATTTGGGAATATTAAGCCGGTTTCAGCCAAAACAACGTGAAATTAAATACGATTTATTGCTGTTGCTTTCTGGTCCGGAGCCGCAAAGAACATTGCTTGAAATTAAATTATTGAAGGAATTGAAGCATTTTAAAGGCGAAATATTGATGGTGAGAGGCGTTTTAAACAATACTTCGGAAATTAAGGTACCAAGCAATTTCAACATCCTAAATTATTTATTGGCCAATGAGCTGGAAGATGCCATAAACCAAAGCAATGTGGTGATTGCGCGTTCGGGATATTCAACCATCATGGATTTGGCGGCACTGGGAAAAAAGGCTTTTTTTATTCCAACTCCGGGACAATTTGAGCAGGAATATTTGGCAAAAGGGTTACAGGAAAATTCGGTTGCGCCTTATGCAAAACAGGACGAATTTACGGCAGCGAAATTACCTGATTTAACTAACTTTTCGGGGTTTTCGAAAGTGGTTTCAACGGTTGATTTAGAGTTGTTCAAACTTTTCGAGGGTAAATGAAAACGTGGATCCTTTTTTAAATTCGCTTTCTGCAAAAATAGCTTCGTCATGCGCTTCAATAATGTGTTTTACAATGGCAAGACCCAATCCCGAACCACCCTGCTCTCTTGATCTGCTGGAATCTACCCTGTAAAAACGCTCAAAAATTCTTGGCAGGTGTTTGGCTTCAATACCTTCGCCATCGTCCTTCACTTTAACAAGCAGCTTGTCTTTTCTGAGCGGTTCAATGCTTACCGTTGTGGTTCCGTCAATTTTGCCGTATTTTATGGAGTTTACCAACAAGTTTGTAAGCACTTGTTCAATCCGTTCCTCGTCGCCGATGGCCATGATTGGAAATCGGTATTTTTTATTGAAAGTTAGGGTGATATTTCTTTTTTTGGCTTTCATTTCGAGCAATTCAAACACATTTTGAACCAGTTCAACCACATCAAAAGGTTCTTTGTTTAAATTTAAATCGGCCGATTCCAGTTTTGAAATTAAATCCAGATCTTTTACAATGGCGATAAGTCGTTCAACGCCTTTGTTGGCTCTTTTTATATATTTTTTACTAATTTTTTTATCGTTGATGGCACCACCTTCTAAAGTCAGCAAATAGCCCTGAACCGTAAACAGCGGCGTTTTTAATTCGTGTGAAATATTTCCCAAAAACTCTCTCCGGTAGTCTTCTCTTAAATTTAAATTTTTAATTTGAAGTTGCTTGTTTTTTGCAAATGTTTGAACATCTCTTGACAGGGTGTCAATATCGGTGGTAATTGGTGTTTTGTTAAAATCGGAGGTGTCTAAAATGGAGACGCTGTCGTATATTTTTTTAATGCGCTGATAAATAAATTTTTCAAGGCGGTATTGGGTTATTAAAAAAGTGAAAGAAAAAACAACAACAATATAAAGTAGTAAATATCCAAGATTAAGCGCAATGTCTAAAAAAAAATAAGCCAGTAAAACTAAGGCAATAGAAGTAAAAACAGTGATGTAAACCGATGACCAAAAAGCAAAAAAATATGTTTTTTTAATCTTCATCAATTACAAATTTATACCCAACGCCTTTGATGGTTTTAAAATTATCATCGCCCAATTTTTCGCGCAATTTCCTGATATGAACATCAATGGTTCTTCCGCCTACAACCACTTCATTTCCCCAAACCTGGTTTAAAATATCATCGCGTTTGAATACCTTTCCCGGTTTTGATGCCAAAAGGGCAAACAGTTCAAATTCTTTTCTGGGAAGCGACATTTTTTCGCCATTTTTAATGATCACATATTCTTCGCGGTCAATAATAAAGTCGCCTATTTTTATTTTTTCTGTATCGGAATTGCTGACATCATCAACCCTGCGCAAGAGCGCTTTTATTTTGCTGATCAGCACTTTTGGTTTTATGGGTTTGGTGATATAATCATCTGCGCCAACGTCAAAACCGGCCATTTGCGAATAATCTTCACTGCGTGCCGTAAAAAAAGTAATCAGTACATTTTCCAAACCTTTGGTTGCCCTAATTTTTTCACAGGCTTCAATGCCGTCCATTTCGGGCATCATAATGTCTAAAATAATTAAATGCGGTTCGTGTTTTTTTGCGCTTTCAACAGCTTCAATGCCATTTTTGGCGGTATAAATTTTATAGCCTTCATTTTTTAGGTTGTAACCAACAATCTCTAAAATATCCGGTTCATCATCAACCAACAGTATTTTAATATCAGAATTTTTCATAATTGATGCTATTTTATGTCATAAAAGCAGTCAAAAGTAGTCATAATTTATTTTTACAATGCAAAAGATATCCATAATTTAAAATTATAACATTAAGATAACATAAACCTTACAATAGCTTAATTTTTAGTACATTTATCTTTAAAAAAAAGTTATGAGCACAAATATTAATTTTGAAAACATCCTATTTCTGGATATTGAAACCGTTCCGGAAGTTGAAAATTTTTCTGAATTGTCTGAAGAAAAACAGGAACTTTTTGCCCAAAAAACAGCTTATCAGCGCAAAGAAGAAGTGACTTCAGATGAATTTTATGAACGCGCCGGAATTTGGGCCGAATTTGGTAAAATCGTTTGCATTTCCGTTGGCTATTTTGTCAATTTTAATTCAAAAAACCGAACCTTTCGCGTCACTTCTTTTTTTGGCGATGAGGAAGCGGTAATTTTAAACGGATTTAAAAAGTTGCTGGAAAGCCATTTTAACAAACCCGAGCATATTTTATGCGCCCACAACGGAAAAGAATTTGATTTTCCTTATATCGCCCGCAGAATGATCATTAACCAAATTACTTTGCCGGAAAAACTGAATTTATTCGGAAAAAAACCATGGGAAATAGGACATTTAGACACGATGGAATTGTGGAAATTTGGCGATTACAAACATTACACTTCTTTAAAATTACTTACGTTAATATTAAATATTCCCTCGCCCAAAGATGACATTAGCGGCAGTGAAGTTTGTGGCGTTTATTACAAAGAAAAAGACGTTGCCCGCATTGCCATCTATTGCGAAAAAGACACCATCGCCGTTGCCCAACTGCTTTTGCGATTCAACAATGAACCGCTGATTGATGAACTGAACATTGTTCATGTGTAAGTAGGTTAATAGTTGATAGGTTAAATGTTGATTTGTAAAACTTTCAACTTAATAATGCCAACGCGCCATCTGGCACACTCACTAAAAATGTTCACAGAACATTTTCTTAACGTTCTGTCCTCCCTTCGGGGGTTAGGGGGCTTTATTCCAACATCGAAGAAAGCTCAAACCAACGGCCTTCTTTTTGATCGATTTTTTGATTAATTTCCTGAAGTTTTGCAGACAGCTCATTGATTTCTTCCACAGAGAGGGCAGCATCCAAAAACTTGGCTTCAATGGCGCTTTTTTGTGCGGTCAAAGCTTCAATGTCGCCTTCAATATTGTCAAATTCCTTTTTTTCTTTAAATGACAATTTCGATTTGTTGTCTGATTTTATTCTGGAATCTGTATTTTTTACCGCCGTATTTTCTTCCGCAGGTTTTGAATCTTCATACACTTTGTAATCGGTATAATTTCCCGGGAAATCTTCAATAACGCCATCGCCTTTAAAAACAAAAAGATGGTCCACAATCTTGTCCATAAAATACCTGTCGTGAGAAACCACAATCAAGCAGCCGGGAAAATCGAGCAAAAATTCTTCCAGTACGTTCAAGGTCACAATATCCAAATCGTTTGTGGGCTCATCCAAGATTAAAAAGTTCGGATTTTGGATTAAAACCGTGCACAAATACAAGCGTTTTCGTTCGCCGCCGCTTAATTTCTCCACAAAATCGTATTGCCTTGATCTGCTGAACATAAACCTTTCCAACAGCTGCGCGGCCGAAATTTTCCTTCCTTTGGTTAGCGGAATATATTCCCCAAATTCCTTAATCACTTCTATGACTTTTTGGCCCGGTTTTATCACAATTCCGTCTTGTGAGTAATGGCCAAATTTTATGGTTTCGCCAATCACAACCTTGCCCGAATCAACGGGTATTTGCCCTGTGAGCATTTTTATGAATGACGATTTTCCGGTACCGTTTTTACCGATAATTCCTATGCGTTCGTTTCTTTTGAACACATAATCGAACTTGTCCAATATTTTCAAATCGCCAAAAGATTTTGAAACGTGGTGAAATTCAGCAATTTTTGAACCCAAACGTTCCATATCAATTTCAAGCTGCACTTTATGGTTGTCCCTTCGTTTGTGTGCTTCCTCTTTGATGATGAAAAAATCGTCAATCCGCGATTTGGATTTTGTGGTACGCGCTTTTGGCTGGCGGCGCATCCACTCCAATTCTTTCACAAATAAGTTTTTGGCTTTGTCCACACTTGCCTGTTCCATCGCCAATCGCTCTTCTTTTTTCTCTAAAAAGTACGAGTAATTTCCTTTGTAGGTATATAAATTTCCCTGGTCCAATTCTATAATTTCATTGCACACACGCTCTAAAAAATACCTGTCGTGCGTCACCATTAAAAGGGTAACTTTCTCTTTTTGAAAATAATTTTCAAGCCATTCAATCATCTCTAAATCCAAATGGTTGGTGGGCTCATCCAAAATTAACAGATCCGATTTATGGATTAAAATCACCGCCAACGACAATCTTTTGCGCTGTCCGCCCGAAAGTGAACTCACTTTTTGCGTTAAATCGTCTAATTTTAATTTCGATAAAATTTGCTTGTATTGGGTTTCAAAATCCCAGGCATTGAGCCTTTCCATTTTTTCAAAAGCCACCTGATAACCCTTTTCATCATTGGGATTGTTCAACGCTTTTTCATATTCCTCAATCACTTTTAACGTCTCGTTATCCGAATTAAAAATGGTTTCCTCCACCGTTAAATTGTCGTCTAAATTGTCTTCCTGCGACAAATATTCAATTTTTATGCCCTTGCGCGACACCACTTGTCCGCTGTCCGGACTCTCCAATCCCGCAATAATGTTCAAAATCGTGGTTTTCCCGGTGCCGTTTTTAGCGATAAAGGCAATTTTTTGGTCCTTATTTATGCCGAATGAAACATTGCTAAATAGCGCCACTTCACCAAACGACTTCGATATATTTTCAACGGATAAATAATTCATATTTCAAATTTTTGCAAAAGTACATAAAAAAAACCGAGAATTATTTCTCGGTTTTATGTGACTAAAAAAGTTTGGTTTTAACTATTCTTTAATCAGTTTTGATATTATTGATTTTTGTCCGTCATTAACTTCTAAAATATAAACATCTGGTTTTAAGTCAGAAACATCAATATTCTCTTTAGATCCATTTCCGGTTTTTAATACTTGTCCAAGCCTATTCCATATTTTATAGCTAAAATTTTCACTTTTAGCAAAGCTAATTTGAATTGACTGGGCTGTTGGATTAGGATATACCATTAAGTCTGTTTCAGTTTCGTAATCTAAGTTATCATAAGGAACATAAGCTATTGAAGTATTGAAATTGACAGCAGTGTTACTGATGTTTAAAGTATAATCTTCAACTTCTCCATAAGAAAAGGTTTCACAAGCTGTTTGTGCAGCATTGTATTTCATAGAAACACGCATTCTGGTAAGACCCGTAATTGCACTTGATGGAATTGTAATATTAGCGGATAAATTTCCTGAACTGGTTGAAGAACCTGAAACCATTTTTTCCGAATCAGCAAAAGTCCCATCTTGATTAAAATCTATCCATACTGCCCAGAATTCTGTATAAGACGAACTTTTAAAACCAGCACTGAACAATATTTGATTTGTGCTTCCTTTTACCACATTTGCAACTTTTGATGTAAAGTCTGAATAGCCATTATTAGTGCCTGTAGTATTTGTCATCCCTCCAAAGGAAACATAATCAATCCATTCATAGGTAGCATTACTGCCTTTACTTGTACAGTAAGAAATTTGATTGTTTAAAGTAGTAATATTTACCACATTACTGGCAACAGAAACATTTCCTGTAGCATCTTTAGCCTTTACAGTAAAATTATAGGTAGTGCCAGCAGCTAAACCGGTCACAGGATACGATGTGCCCGTGACAGACGCTAACAAAATGCCGTTTTTAAGAACATCATAATCGGTAACCCCCACATTGTCGGTTGAACCAGTCCATGACAGATCAACAGTTGTGTTGGTTATAGTGCTCGCAGTTAATAAAGGAGCAGTTGGCGCCTGTGTATCAGGAGCTGAATTAACCAAAACAATGGTATAATCTTCAACTTCCCCATAAGATAATGCTTCACAAGAAGTAGGGATTGCATTATATTTCATGGAAACCCTCATTCTTGTTGAACCTATTAGTGCGGAAGATGGTACGGTAAAAGTACCGCTCACAGGTGTAGTTTTTGAAGCTGCTTTTGACCAAACCTGTTCCCCTAAATCAGAAAAATCCCCATCATTGTTATAGTCAATCCAAACGCTGTAGCCTTCACTATAAACTGTTCCGGTCCAAGTTGGCGTTATAGTAATAGTGGCAGAATTCCCTATGTTTAAATCGGTTGAAATAGAAGTGTAATCACCATATCCACTTCCGCCCGATGAAGCATTATTTATTGTTCCTATTTGAATATGCCCTATATATTCATCGGCTACACTATTCCCTTTTGATGTACAATAAGAAGTTGAAGTGTTGCCATATTCAGTCCCTACTCCAACGGCATAAAAAGCATTGGTGGTTGCGATTACTTCTGCTGAACCTGCTCCATATAAATCAATTGCAGATTGAATGCCAGAAGTTCTTGCATTGGCGTAAGTTGAATTTGCCGATAAATAAACACTTTCTAATCTAAAAGCTATTTTAGCGGCTTTATCAATTCCAACACCAGTAACACTATAAGAACTGCCAATATCGTTAGTTCCTGATTTACCAATTGATAATATATAAAACCAATGATTTAAAACTCCAGAGTTCGTATGTACACCGCAATAGTCATTACTTTGCGTAGGAGTACCACAATTTGGTTGAATCCAATTCGTTCCTCCATATGTATCTGGTTGCCCTTCAGCTTTTGGGTTGCTCATAGATCGTAAAGAAGCACTTGTTGTTCTTCTTTCAATATCTTCGCCAATTAGCCAAGTATCTTTTTCTGGAGCAGCATAATATTCCACACTGGCAGCCCAAATGTCTGAGAAGGCTTCATTCATCGCGCCAGATTCTTTTTGATAGGCTAAATCTGCAGTATAAGAACATATTGCGTGGCCAATTTCATGCGCCGCAACATCAAGTGATGTTAGAATGTCGAAATACCCATTGCCAATTGTTCCGTTTGAGCTACCGTCACCATAAGTCATTCTTGAACCATCCCAAAATGCATTATCATAAGCCGAATCATAATGAACATAACTATTAATTGCGGCACCTGCGCCGTCAAAGCTATTTCTGTCATGTTTAATGAGCCAATAGTCATAAGTCATTTCTGCCCCCCAATGCGCATCTAAAGCACCATTATCTTTAGCCGTATTATTCCATTCAGCAGAAGTCCAATCATTGTTACTGTCAGTAAAATTAACGGCATTATTATAATTAGTGCCTTCATTCATGTCATAAGTTTTAATGCCACTTCCTCTCGTGTTATCACTTAAAACATATGAACCGCCACTTGAGGCAGTTTCAATAATTCGGGAGCCGCTGTATCTAGTGGCTGCATTTGCTGCGGTTAATGGACTTTCAACTTTTTTAGTTTTGGCTACCTGAGCATTAAAGGTTTTAAAATCTATTCCAAGCAAATTATTAGCATGTTTTATAATGGCATTATAAAATAAAATTTTACCATCAAGTGCGTCAACATAAACAAATCCCCTGCTTATTGGTTTTGTGGCATATATGTCAAATTTATAGGCCAATTTGTTTTCTTTTTGATCTATAATGTAGCCAGGCAAAATTACCAATTCGCCCACTGGTTTTATGTAGTTTATAAGTTTTGCATTTTTAGAGTCTTGCCATAAATATGTAGCAGCACCAATATGTGAAGTTGCCTTTTGAAAGGCTATATTTTCTGAAAGGATAGGCGTTGTGTTCAGGTCTTCAATTTGATAAAATTCACCCGACATTGACTTAATTTCTCCATTTTTGATGTGTAGAATTGGTGTGGCAAAATCAACTTTCACACCCTTGTAATAATGTTGATATTTTTCATGGGTGAAACCTAATTTATCTTCTTCGCTTTTAGCGAAAACTAAGTTGTCTTCACTTTTAAGATTTAATTGTTCTTTGAACAAAAGTTGTTTTTGACTAGTTTTGTAAACTTTATTAATTTCATTCTCTAAAGAATTGGGTTTTGCATTGTGGGTAGAATCTTTCTTTTGTGCATTGATTTGACTCGTAAATAAGGAGAAAACAATTGAAATAAAGGTTAGTTTTAAAAAGGTGTAGTTTTGTTGCATATTATTTAAATTTTAAAGTTTTGGCTAATAAAATATTAAACCAATGTCGAATATATTGTAAAAATGTTAAATAATTAAGAAAAGATACCGTTTGTTGTGAAAAACGTACTATTTATATGGAAAAACCATACTTTTGTATGGGGAAAACTCACAATTTACTGGTCTCAGAAAAGGGATCAAAGCCCTGCACTTTTAGTGCAGGACTTTAGTATTGCGAAAAAAATTATATTTTAGTTCT
>MGWK01000044.1 GCA_001800975.1 Flavobacteria bacterium RIFCSPLOWO2_12_FULL_35_11
GAACTATATTAACTGCTCTATTTTTTCTACTGTAAAAACCAAAACCGCTCTTGCCCAATTAAAACGATTTTTTGTTTTGTTAAATACATTGCCCTCAGCAACAAAAACAGCACTTCCTGTTAATCTTAACCCTGTTCCCATGCCCTGTTTTCCAGCTACTTCTTTACTAGCAATGAGCATTATTAGTTTGCTGCCCGAATTAATATTGCTTTCTGTTTTGTGATACCCTCCAGCAGGGATCAATAGTTGACCAGTTTTATCCAATTCAATATAAGAATTCCAAGTTGCAGTTAAATGTGGCTCACCACCACTATATGTTACTATGGTTGCAGCACCTTCGTGTTGTATTATTTTTGATATCAATTGATTCATAAATTTGATGTTATCACTGTCTGTAGTTTGTAGCAGAGCTTGTGTGTGAGCAACTACAGACTAATATCTTTTACCAAATGTAACACTTTTTTGATTTTGTAGCTATAAGCCCTTAGTTGCCACCACTTTTTGCCTTCGCTTCAAACTACGGGCAGGAGAGGTGAATTACAAGGATGATTTGTTTTTATTTATGTGAAATTCAATTTCTGAAATTAGATTGCTATCTGAATAACCTTTGTCAACGCAAATTAAATGGCAGTTATTCTCTTTTGCAATTGATTTTTTTCTTTCATCTCGTAATTTGTTTGCTTTAAATGATTCTTTTCCACCAAAAAAATCAATTGGTTGATAATGTTGTTCACCTTGATATTCTATTGCTATATTATATTCAGGCATATAAATATCAAAGTGCTGTCGCCCCAACCATTTGGGTTTCCCATGATGAAGAATCGATGTTGAGTTTCCAAAATATTTTTTCAACATATAAAACAATATAGTCTCGCTAATCCAACCCTCGCCGACTCTTGGAAGACCACGCAATTCACGAATAATATTTTCGGATGAGTTATATGTGTCTAAATAATCTGATAATAAATTTTTGTCAATTAAGAGTTCTGTGATATCGAGATTGTCAAACTTAAAAAAGGTTAAAGGACCATAATAAAAATTCATTGAAGGACTTGATTTATGTTTGAACCCAGCTAACCAAACATCCTTTTTGTCGTTGTTTGCATTTACAAAATTAGAGCTGTATTTCATGCTCCAATTGGCATTTTGAATCCCATAACCTTTATTACTACAATCTTCAAGCATCTCTAATAAATCATTCCATCTCTCTGCAGAAAGGTGTTTTTTAATTGCACCATAACCATTTATGTATGTGTATAGAAAAATGGCTAATTCAAAATCAAGTTTTCCAAGGAAAAAAAATCGTTTTAAATATGCATCAAACTCATTTTTGTAAAATAATAACTGCTCCTCAAATGTTAAATCAGCTCGCAGAAATTTGGAAAGTTTACTTATGTAAAAAACTGGTTCAAATAAACTTAATTGCGAAAAATCATTTGATTCTGATTCAATATATAATCTGGGATAAATTGAATGTAGTGTTAAGCCAATGTTGTTTTGAAGCTCAGCATTTATTTTTGTTAAAGCCTCTTTTCTATCTACATTGTTATAGAATGCGTTAAGATTTAGTCCGTGGTTTTTTTCTAATTCAGTAATTGTTTTTTTATGCCAACCATTAATTGATTGGCTAATCTCTTCTTGTAAACGTTGTCTATTTTCAAACATTTTAAAAATACGAGAATTTATTTTGCTACTTTCTTCATTTTACAATTTGCCGACCTGTCCGTAGTTTGAAGCCGAGTTTGTGTGTGAGCAACGACGGACTAATGTCTTAATTTTATTTACCAAATATAACACTTTTTTGATTTTGTAGTTATAAGCCCGTAGTTGCCACCACTTTTTGCCTTCGCTTCAAACTACGGACAGGAGAATTTTAATTTTTGTTTTTGCTAATGTTCTTATTTCAAATTTTCTCCTATCATTTTCCAGGCAGCAATAATTGCATATTCAGGTTCATTTTTTATTTCATTTAATTCAGGAATTAAATGAATGTAATCAAACATGAATTTGGCTATTATCACCATTAATACTGAAATGGATGCTAAAGCCATTTCTTTTTGTGCTTCCAATTCTTTGATTTGTTGAATTTGAATTATGCTTAATCTACTAGAATGCGCATATGCACAGAGGAACTTATATTGTTGCTTAAAAAAGCGTTCACTAAATCCAGCCATTACTGCCAATTGCACCCATGAATTATTAAGTCTCCATTGTCCATTAGTTGCCAGCTTTTGTCTTTTGGTAGAAAGATTTTTAAAAGCGTTTGTGTTTTTAAGTTCTTCTGTAATTGTTTTTATTGATTTTTTTTCTTGAGTTTGTTTATCTTTATGTTCTTGGTTAGTTGGTGTATGGTCGGCTCTTTCTAAGAATCCAGCCAAGTCCCAACACAAAAACCTAAACCTTAATTCGTCCTTGTCAGTAGTTGATATGAAAATATAGTTTAATGTCAAATATGTTTCTAGTGAGGCTCTTGTCAAAATAGCAATTGAAGCAAAATCTATAGTCGGTTTAAATAAATATTTGTCTGAGGCAAGTTGATAGCCATGAAATAAATGTCTTGCTGATAATATATGATGAATAATTTTTTGTCCAATCCCCTCAGCGTAAATTAAATTTTGCCCATTATGTTGATATTTTTTACCATCTAATCTATTACCAATGCCAATTGCATTCTTTACTAAAATGTCAAAGTCTAGTTCGTAATTTTTTTCAATTTCCATTGTATAAAGTTTATATGAGGAATAGGTTGTCTTAGCATTGACTATAACTTGTTTATGTATACCATAAAGTGTATATATCCAACCGAAAAAGGATAGATATATACCATAATATGGTGGTTTATTTTTTTACTAAGATACGCGAATTTTTACAACTAACAGTTCTCCCAAACAAGTTGTATAGCAAAAAGCGGATAAAGAAATTTCTTTATCCGCTTTTTGTTATATGCAGGCTTTTACTCCCCTTTGTATTCAACTTTTTGACCAATATTAGTTAATCCTAACATTTTCTATCCCTTAACAATTCTCCCAAACAGGAGCTCTTTTTTCCAAAAATGAGTTGATGCCTTCGTTGGCATCTTTGGTTTCCATCAGTTGTTTAACATACATGTATTCCAATTGGGGTAAAAAGTTGTCTAAAATATGGTTAAACTTAACTCTGGCTGCTTTTACTCCGTATTTTAAAGAAGAAGCACTTTTTGGAACAATATTTTTTGCTATCCAAGCTTCTACTTCAGTGTTCAAATCATCTTTGTTTTCAAAAACATAGTTGATTAATCCAATTTTTAAAGCTTCCTCTGCATCAATGGTTTTTCCTGTTAACAACAGTTCTTCGGCTCGTGCTAAACCAATTTTTTCGGGTAAAATAACAGATGCTGGTGGTGGAAATACGCCTAAAATAAGTTCGGGCTGTCCTAATTTTGCAGATTTATCGGCAAACAAAAAATTGCACATGATGGCTAATTCCATTCCTCCACCCAAACATTGTCCCGATATTTTTGCCATGGTAGGAATACCTAAATCCATGATTCCGAAAAAGAGTTGATGAAAGGTTTTTATCATCATTTCAGCCAATTCTTTAGTATGTTCTGGAACACTGGCTCCAAACGAAAAATGTTTGCCTTCGCCTTGAAAAGTAATCAGCTTTAAATTCGGGTTGGTTCTAAAAGTTTTAAAACAATCCAACAATTCTAACATCATCACGTTATCTAACACATTGCCTTTACCATCATCTAAAAGTATATTGGCAACGGTGTTGTTGTGCGTGTAGTTGAGTTTTATTTTTTCCATTTTTTTATTTTTTATCGTCATTGCGAGGCACGAAGCAATCTGTCTATCGTTTAGGCAGATTGCTTCACTCCATTACATTTCGTTCGCAATGACGTATTATTATGCATTTGTACTTTTATACTGAGGAGATATCGCTCTGTGCATTTCATCGTTCCACTCTTTTCCTTCAGCCAATAACTGTCGAAGTTTAATAAAATCAACTTCTCTATCATTTTTAGGACCATCGTTAAATGCTTTAAATCCTGCTTTGGCTTCGGTCATCATGTTTAAAGCCAACCATTCACGGCTACCTTCTTTGTTCATGTCCCAATGTTCTAATTTTTTCTTACGAACTTCGGTTAAAGTTTTGTGTAAACAATTTGGGAACGTGTGTAACAATTTTGCAATCAATTTATTGATAGCTTCATCCAATTTTGATAAATCTACTTCACCTTTCGCCATCAATTCTTTTCCTTTGGCTAATTCGTCACCAGTTTTCATGGCTCCAAAAATTATTCTACCGTATTCATCAGCATATTTTTCGATGTTTACCAATGGGTTAGCGATGAATTTTCCATCCACTTTAAGGGCTGGAGCAACATCGGTAATCATTCCTAAATTTAAGGCTTGATGAGCTGTAAATGGTTCGCACAAGGTTAATGAAGCCATTGCTCTTTCTACACCAATGTACAAGTGTAAAAAGTCGGTTGCACCACCAATGGCAGCACTTCCGTGTTTTGGTCCGGCTTGTCCGAAACGAGCTAAATCAGAAGCAACAGTAAAATCGGCTGCCATGCCAATTTCTTGTCCGCCACCAATTCGCATTCCGTTTACACGGCAAACAACAGGTTTTTCGCATTTTAAAATGGCCGAAACCATGTCGTTAAACAAACGCATGTATTGCGAATATTCTTGAGGATTTCCTGAATAATACTCTGCATATTCTTTGGTGTTTCCACCAGTACAAAATGCTTTATCTTCAACTCCAGTAAATACCACTGCAACAACACTTCTATCGTTAGAAGCCTCGCCAAAAGCCAAAATAATTTCTTTTACCGCTTTGGTAGTATAAGAGTTGTATTGTTTTGGATTGTTGAGCACAATCCATGCATTAAAAAGTCCTTTAACAGGAGTGCCGTCAAAGTTTAAGCAAGGTCTTTTTTCGAAAAGGATGTCTGTGTATTTGTATCCTTCTACAATGTTGTGATTTTTTAGATTTTCCATTTTATATATATTTATTTAATTCATTCGTCATTGCGAGGAACGAAGCAATCTGTTTATTTGAAAAGATTGCTTCATTTCGTTGCACTGCATTCGCAATGACGGTGCATTTATTTAACAAGCTGGGACTAATACCGAGCGTTTATCATATTTATGTGCTAACGTGTTTTTAAAAACTTCGTTAATTTGTGATAAAGGAAAAGTTTGAACAAAATCTTTGATTTCCAATTTTCCAGTAGCAATTAAATCCACCACTTCAGGGTATAATTCAGGTTTACAACCCCATGTACCAATTAGTTTAGCATCGAATGCCATTAAATTACTCAAACGTATTTCTAATTTGTTCATGGTAAACCCAACAATACTTAATGTTGAAGTAAAAGTGATGAGGTTAAAAGCCAATTCTTGCCCAGCGGTTGAACCAGAGAATTCAAAAATTTTCCAACCATATTTTGGAGCTCCAATTTCTTTTGCCAATTCTTTTACTTTGGCTTTAATTTCTTTGGCATCCAAACCTTTAGAGTTTAATGTAGCATCAACACCATTTTTTTTAGCTTGAGCCAGTTTTTCATCATTAATATCGATGGCTAATACTTTTGCACCAAATATTTTTGCGATTAATGCTCCATAAACACCAACTCCACCAACTCCAATTACGATGGCTAAATCACCTTTTTCTAATTCAGATTTTTTCATCACCTGATATGGCGTGGAAATAGCATCAGCAATGACCGAAAGTTCTTCTAATTTGTATTTTTTTAGCATGGAATCTGGAACTACACACAAATATTGGTGAGGTACAACAATATGAGTAGCAAATCCACCATGAAAATCGTTTCCTGGCATCAATTGGTTCTGACACATGTTGCTTCGTCCTTTGTTGCACAATTCGCAATTACCGCAAGGCAAAACCGCAGGGATAATTACATTTTTGCCTTTTAAATGAGCAGGACCTTCCAATACTGTTCCGCTAATTTCGTGACCTAAAGTTAAAGGCAATTCTTTTTTGGTTCGAACGCCATCGTGCCAAAAGCTTAAATCGGTATGGCAAACGCCACAACCAGCCACTTTAACCAAGGCTTCATTTTCTTTTATTGTTGGCACTTCAACTTCAACCAATTTAAAATCGGCTTTCAGTTCAGTCATTTGCCATTGTTTCATTTTTAACATAAGTCAAATTTTCAAATTAACACATTTTCAAATCTTCAAATTGAAGTATTCTCAAATAAAATAGCTGTTCCTTGTCCGCCACCGATACACGCAGAAGCAATACCGTATTTAACACCTCTTGCTTGCATTTCTCTAGAAATGGTTAACGATAAACGAGTTCCTGTTGCAGCCAATGGGTGACCTAAAGCAATAGCTCCACCATTAACATTACAGATGTCTCTGTTTAAGCCTAATTCTTTTTCGCAGCCAATAAATTGGGCAGCAAAAGCTTCGTTAATTTCTATTAAACCTATGTCAGCTAATGTTAATCCAGCTAGTTCTAAAACTAAACGAATTGCAGGAACAGGTCCTAGTCCCATTACTCGTGGGTCTAAAGCACTGGTCGCAGAAGCAACAATTCTTGAAAGTGGTTTTAAGCCTTTTTCTTTAATAAAATCGCCATTTGCAACAACAACTGAAGCAGCTCCATCAACAATACCACTAGAGTTAGCAGCTGTTTGAACACCATCTTTTGCAAATACTGAAGGTAATTTTCCCATTGATTCTAAATCGGCAGGGCGAACATTTTCATCTGTACAAAAATCAACTGCATGTTTAGGTAGCCTTACTTTTCTTGTGATTAAGCCTTCTATTGCAAATTCTGTAGAATTCATTTTTACCACTTCTCCATCAAAAAAACCTCTTTTTTGAGCAGCAATGTATCTGTCGATAGAAAGTTTAGCAAAAACGTTGGCGTCTTCTTTGGTAATACCGTGTTTTACCGCAACATTTTCTGCAGTACAACCCATTGGTACAGCAGCAGTATCATTTAATGCTTCCCAAAGCATGTCTTTAAAATCAATTTTTCCTAAA
>MGWK01000045.1 GCA_001800975.1 Flavobacteria bacterium RIFCSPLOWO2_12_FULL_35_11
CTAAAAGTCATTAATATTCCCGAAAATATCACCACATATTTAAACCAGGTGATACCGCTCCAAAGCAAATAAATACCGCCAAAAGTTAAAATGATGGATAAAAAAGGCTCTTTCAAAAAAAATTATAATTATTTATAAGGTAGGGTAAATTAGTTTTTGTTTGTTTTATGATAATAATTATTAATAAAAAGATTTATTTACCTTATTTAGAACTCAAAATTATTGAAAGCACTTCTGCACACTTCCTATATTACAGTAATGGTTTTAATTACATTTATTGTAACTATTTATTTAATTTATGTGGGTTATAGTTATTATAATACCTCATTAGAAGAACGGTTTTATCACCCAAACCATACATGGTTTAAATCAAGTGGTATTTATGGACAAGGTTTAGGCATTATTGGGACATTCATGATTTTGTTTGGTGTTTCTATATATATAGCCCGTAAACGTTACAACTTCTTGGCTAAATATATACGCTTAAAATATTTATTGGAATTCCATATTTTTTTATGCACACTCGGACCTATTTTGGTGATTTTTCACACAACTTTTAAATTTAACGGCATTGTGTCTATTGCTTTTTGGAGTATGGTGGCTGTTGTATTTAGTGGCGTTGTTGGCAGATTTATTTACATACAAATACCAAGGACTATAGAAGGCAGGGAATTAAGTTTGGGTGAAGTACAAAACATGAAGACCGACTTAGCTTTTGTTTTAAACGAAAAATTTAAACTGGACTCAAATATAATAGACTTGATTGTGAGTTTGACAAACGACCAAAATGCAACTGGTCATAAAATAACGGTATGGAGTTTAAGAAAGGCTTTAAGATTAAAAAAAATACCAAAATTAGAACGAGCAGCCATTATAAAAATGGTAAAAAAAGAAAAATCGCTCTCACGTAAAATTGCCAGATTACAAACGATGCAGCAACTTTTTAAATACTGGCATGTGGCGCATTTGCCTTTTGCGATTATTATGCTTATCATTTTGATTATACATGTTGGGGTTACATTGACATTTGGCTATAAATGGATATTTTGATGAATGAAGTACTTATAGAAGAAATCGTAATTTATGGAACTGTATTTTTAATATGCTTCATCACCATCTTTTTTTATCTGAGGAAGAAAAGAGTAAAATCGATGGTTGTTGAAAAAAAAGTCGCCATAGCTAAAGAAGAAGGTTTGTATGAACCTGTTTCATTGCATCCTTATATTGACTTAAATATATGCATTGGAAGTGCGGCATGTGTTGCGGATTGCCCAGAAAAAGATATTTTAGGAATTGTTAACGGTAAAGCCACTGTGATCCAAACATCAAATTGCGTAGGTCATGGAGCCTGCTTTCACGCCTGTCCGGTAGAAGCTATTTCACTTAGTATAGGTACAGAAACCAGGGGTGTCGATTTGCCGCACATCAATCAAAATTTTGAAACCAATAACAAAGGAATATACATTGCCGGAGAGTTGGGTGGGATGGGATTGATAAAAAATAGTGTTGAACAAGGTCAGCAAGCTATTGAAAGCATCGTAAAAAATAAAAAACCATCAAAAGAAAATGTAATTGATGTAGTCATTATTGGTGCAGGACCTGCGGGTATTTCAGCATCATTGGCTGCAAAAAAATATGGCTTATCCTCCATTACTTTAGAACAAGACTCATTGGGTGGAACCGTTTATACTTTTCCCCGAAAAAAAATAGTGATGACTGCTCCTATGGATTTACCCTTATATGGTAAAGTAAAATTATTTGAAACTTCAAAAGATGAATTACTTCAATTGTGGAAAAAAGTGATTGCGGCCCATGATTTAAAAATTGTTGAAAATACAAAAGTCGAAATTATTATTCCTTCAGAAAATGACACTTTTAAAGTGATGACAAATACCGATGAAGAATACATTTGTAATAATGTGCTGCTTTCGATTGGAAGAAGAGGCAGTCCACGAAAATTAAATGTACTTGGAGAAGACTCGGAAAAAGTGGCCTATCGCTTAATAGAATCGGAAAGAATACAAAATCAAAATATTATTGTTGTAGGAGGTGGGGATTCTGCCATTGAATCTGTTCTACTCTTGAAAGATGCCAACAAGGTGACACTTTCTTATAGGAGCGACAAGTTTTCAAGATTGAAACCTAAAAATAGAATAAAAATTAATGAAGCCATTGAAAGCAAAATGGTTGAGGTGCTACTTAACTCAAATTTAATTTCCATAAATGAAAAAAACGTAATTATTAACACTGCTGAAAGTGAAATTCCTATGGAAATTGAGAACGACCTGGTGTATATTTTTGCTGGCGGAGAATTGCCTACAGCCTTTTTGCAAAAGGCCGGAGTTGAAATTTCAAAACGATTTAATTATATCATGAAAAAACATTGATAATTAGGAATGCAACGGTTTTTTAAACATATTATCCTCCTATTTTTATTTAACGCCACTTATAACTATGCGCAAATTTCTCCTGGTGATTTAACTAGTGCTCATGCCAAGTTTGAAGGAATGAGCAATTGTACACTTTGCCATGATTTGGGAGCAAAAGTATCAAATACCAAATGTTTGGATTGCCATAAAGAAGTAAAAACCCTAATCACACAAAAAAAAGGTTATCACTCAAGCACTGAAGTAAAAAATAAAGATTGTTTTAAATGTCATAGTGAGCATCACGGTCGCAAATTTGACATGGTTCGGTTTGATGAGAAAAAATTTAATCATGAACTAACTGGCTACAAATTAGATGGAAAGCACGAAGTAATTGATTGCAAAAAATGCCATGTTTCAGACAATATTAAAAATGTAGAACTTAAAAAAAGACCAAATACATTTCTTGGATTGGACACAAAATGTGCATCTTGCCATGATGATTATCATCAAAAAACAATGTCCTCCAATAATTGTGCTTCTTGTCATAATACAGAGAAATTTAAACCTGCCATTAAATTCGACCATAATAAAGCAGATTTTAAATTAAAAGGCAAACACAAAATTCTAGATTGTAAAAAATGTCATGAAGTAAGCCTCAAGAATGGTAAAGATTTTCAAAAATTCAATAATATTCCTTTTGCCGACTGTAAATCTTGTCATAATGATCCTCACAGTCAGCAAATTAAAGGTACTTGCACCCAATGCCATACGGAAGAATCATTTCTCACACTTAAAGCAAAAGAAAATTTTAATCACAACACCACAAATTTCAAATTAAAAGGCAGTCATCAAAAAACCGATTGTTTTAGTTGTCATGCTAAAACATCCAATCCTAAATTGGTTTTTCAAGATAAAACAGGCATTAATCAAACAAATTGTGTTGCTTGCCATGAAGACCGTCATGAAGGAAAATTAGGCAACGAATGCTCAAAATGCCATAAAGAAGATAGTTTTTATTCCCAAAATTCACTTGAGTTTTTTGATCACAATAAAACTAATTTCCCACTGAAAGGAAAACATGAAAAAGTTGACTGTAAAAAATGCCATAAAGAAAGACTTACAAAAAAGATTGAATACACAAATTGCGCGAGCTGTCATGAAGATTACCATAAAAGTGAATTCAAAAAAAATAATGTATTGCCAGACTGCAAAGAATGCCATACAACAGAAAGTGGTTTCAAAAATAGTTTATTCACTTTGGAAAAGCATGAAAAAACAGCATTTCCGCTTGAAGGTGCGCATGTTGCAACACCTTGCTTTGCTTGCCACGTAAGTGAACCCGAAAAAAGGTGGACTTTTAAAAATAAAGGAACTAAATGTGTAGATTGTCATAAAGATCTCCATAAAACATACATTCCAGAAACGTATTATCCAGTTCAAAATTGTAAAACTTGCCATAGCAATAAATCTTGGTCCTCTGTGAAATTTGACCATAATAAAACAAAATGGCCGCTGGAAGGCAAGCATTTAGATACCGATTGTAGGGCTTGCCATTTTAAAAATAAGGACAAAGCAGGAAAATATATTCAAAAATTTACCAAACTAGAAAGTACTTGTGTAAACTGCCATGAAAGCAAACATGGAAATCAATTTGCAATAAATGGCGTAACGGATTGTGTAAGATGTCATATTTTTAAGAGCTGGGTTCCAGAAAAATTTGATCACAATACTACGGAATTTCCTTTAGAAGGTAAACATATTGAAGTAAAATGCAGTCAATGTCATATAGTAGCTGCATTAGATAAAAATAGGACTAGTTTTAATTATAAAATTGAAAAACACCAATGTATAGACTGTCATCAATAATATTTGGTTTACTCATGAGTATGCAAATATTTGCGCAATCTCCTCACGGAGAAGCGTTGAAAATTGATTGTGCAAAGTGTCACAATCCAGAAAGTTGGTCCATAAATTTCAAAAAGATTGAATTTGATCATGAAAAATTAGCAGAATTTGCTTTGGAAGGAGCGCATAAACAAGTTGATTGTAAACAGTGCCATTCAACATTGGTTTTTGATGAAGCCAAAACAGAATGCATCTCTTGTCATAAAGATATGCACAGTGGATCTGTTGGAAATGATTGTGTAAGATGCCACACCTCAAAATCATGGGTCGTTGATAACATTCCTGAATTACACGAGGAAAACGGTTTTGCACTTACAGGTTCTCACAGCAATTTAAGTTGTACGGAATGCCATAAATCCGAAACCAATTTAAGGTTTGACAGAATTGGCAATGAATGCATAAGTTGCCATAGGAATGACTATTTAGACTCGGAAAACCCAAATCATATAAGTGCAAATTACGCCACCAGTTGCACAGATTGCCACAACCCGCTTGCCACAGCATGGACACCAGCAACTTTTGATCACGAAAAATTCCCTCTTACTTTAGGCCATGAGGTACAAGATTGTAAAAAATGCCACACAACAGCTTTATATGCAGATACTTCTTCAGAATGTGTTAGTTGTCATCAAAATGATTTTAACAAAACTACAAACCCAAATCATGAAAACGCCCAATTTACAACGGACTGTGTTTCATGCCATACAACAGATTTAGGTTGGACTCCTTCAAGTTATGATCACAACATTTTTCCGCTTACACTTGGTCACGATGTACAAGATTGTAAAGAATGCCATAAAACAACAAATTATTCCGACACTTCTTCGGAATGTGTTAGTTGCCATCAAACTCAATATGACAACACCGCAAATCCAAACCATCAAATAGCGGAATTTTCTACTGATTGCGCTTCATGCCATACCACAAGTCCCGATTGGAATCCTTCAACCTATGACCACCCAAAATTCTCATTAACACTTGGCCATGACATACAAGAATGTAATAAATGTCATACAACAACCAACTATTCTGATATTTCTCCGGAATGCATCAGTTGTCATAAAACTGATTTTGATAACACAACAAACCCAAATCATGTAAATGCGGAATTCTCGACTGATTGCATAACTTGCCATACTACAAATTCTGGTTGGAATCCTACTAGCTATAACCACAATATATTCCCGCTTACACTTGGACATGATATTCAGGATTGTAAGCAATGCCATACAACAGCCAATTATTCAGATGCTTCTTCTGAATGTGTTTCTTGTCACCAAACAGATTTCAACGCCACCACTAACCCGAACCATGTGAATTCTCAATTCTCAACAGATTGCACAACATGCCATACCACCAGTGCTTGGAAACCTTCCAACTTTAACCATGATTTCTTTTCGCTTACATTGGGTCATGACATACAGGATTGTACACAATGCCATACCTCTGGGGCTTATGCCGATGCTTCACCTGAATGTATAAGCTGTCACCAAACAGATTTCAATACCACCCAAAACCCAAATCATGTAAGTACAGGCTTTTCTACAGATTGTAAAACGTGTCATACCACAAATCCTAATTGGACCCCAACAAATTGGAGCCACGATTTCTTTCCGCTTACTTTAGCCCATGACATTCAGGATTGTAACAAATGTCATACAACGGCGAATTATTCTGATACTTCATCTGAATGCGTTAGTTGCCACCAAACTGATTTTAATAACACGACAAATCCGAATCACTCCAGTGCAGGTTTTTCTGCGGATTGCAAAACTTGTCATACCACAAATCCTAATTGGACCCCTGCAAATTGGAATCATAATTTTTTCCCTTTAAATCTAGGTCACAATATTCAAGATTGCAGAAAATGCCATACAAATAATAATTATTTAACAACCTCTTCTGAATGTGTAAGTTGTCATCAATCAGATTTTAATGCCACGGTAAATCCTAATCATAATAATGCAGGATTTTCTACTGATTGTAAATCATGCCATACTACCAGACCTGATTGGAATCCGACAAATTGGAGGCATGACATTTTTCCGCTCACTTTAGCCCACGATTTGCCAAATTGTAACCAATGCCATACAACAGCTAATTTTAAGGATACCTCATCTGAATGTGTTAGTTGCCACCAATCTGATTTTAACAATACCACAAATCCTAATCACATAAGTACAGGTTTTTCAACAAATTGTGTTACTTGTCATACCACAAATCCTAATTGGACACCTTCAAGTTGGAATCACAATAGTATTTATCCTTTAAATGGAGCGCATGCTACTATTGCAACGGATTGTGCTTCTTGCCACAAAGGAAACTACACGACAACACCTAACACTTGTGTTGGTTGTCACCTTGCGGATTTTAACAGTACCACAAATCCTAACCACAGTACTTCCAAATTTTCAACAGACTGTGTTACCTGCAATACTGAAGGAAGTTGGGTTCCGTCTACTTTTAACCATGACTTTTTCCCGCTTACTTTGGGTCATGCAACACCTTCTTGTACGCAATGCCATACAACGGGTAATTATGCTGATGCATCTCCAAATTGTGTAACTTGCCATCAGACTGATTTCAACACAACAACAAATCCAAATCACATAAGTGCAGGTTTTCCAACGGATTGTGTTACTTGTCATACCACAAATCCAAATTGGACGCCTACTACATTTAACCACAATAGCTTTTATCCGTTAAATGGCGCTCATGCTGCTATTGCCAATAATTGCGTTACTTGTCACAACGGAAATTACAACACAACCCCTAATACGTGTGTTGGCTGCCACCTTTCGGATTATAACGGTACCACAAATCCTAACCACAGTACGCTAAAATTTTCAACAGACTGTGTTACCTGCCATACTGAAGGAAGTTGGACGCCATCAACCTTTAACCATGACGGGCAATATTTCCCAATTTATTCCGGAGAACATCAAGGAGAATGGAATGCTTGTACCGATTGCCATACAAACACAAGTAATTATGCTGTTTTTGCTTGTATAAATTGCCATGAGCATAACAATAAAACTGAAGTGGATAATGATCACCAGGGAGTCAATAATTACGCTTATAACAGTAATGCCTGTTACTCATGTCACCCAGATGGAAAAGACTAAACAGAGATGAAAAATATTTTAATTTTTATAGTATTTCTAAGTTTATATTGCCCAAAAAGTTTTGGGCAAGAGCGCAATGGTGTGCTAAAAGGAAAAGTATCCTTTGTAACGTCCCAAAATGTTTATGTTAAATTTGAAAATACAGAAAACATACAAATTGGTGATACTTTAAAAATTGCAAGCAATATCAGTCCTTGTATTGTAGTCAATAATAAATCTTCCAATTCTTGTGTAGGTATATTAATTAATGGTTGTGAGGTAAAAAAGGATGATGATATCATATTTGCATATATAATCATAAATGAAGCTGTGAAAGTTTTAAATGATAATTTAGATAAAATTACTGATTCTACTGCTATTAAAACCAATACATCTGTAACTAAAAACACGGAAGACTCAAAGGATTTAGAAAGAATTTCAGGGAATTTTTCTATTGCAACCTATAGCAATCATTACAATATCAGAGATGACAGGCATAGATTAATGTCGCGTTTTTCTATTTATGCTGACCACATCAACAATTCAAAATTTTCTTTTGAAACTTATTTAAATTACAACAAGGAAATTTTTTCGGGAACAAATGGCGGAACGGCTAACCAAAATCCTTTTAAAGTTTATGATTTGGCTTTAAAATATGATGCAACCCCAACCCTATCAATCGCCCTTGGCAGAAAAATAAATAATAATATGTCATCCGTAGGTGCCATTGACGGATTGCAAGTTGAAAAATATTTTGGTAAAAATTATGTAGGCGTTATTACCGGATTTAGACCTGATATTTATGATTATGGTTTTAATTCGAATTTATTTCAATATGGTGCTTATTTTGGCAGAAGTGTGAATAACGAAAATTTAAGTGCGCAAACAACATTAGGAATTATAGAACAACAAAATAGCGGACAAATAGACAGAAGGTACACATATTTCCAACACTCAAGTACACTTTTTAATTCGCTAAATCTTTTCTCATCTTTTGAACTGGATATTTATAACAATATCACAAGTGATAAATTTAGACTAACCAACCTTTATTTATCTGCCAGATACAGATTCAGCAGTAAATTTAATTTAGGATTGTCTTATGATTCAAGAAAAAATGTGATTTATTATGAAACCTTCCAAACTGAAATTGAACGATTGCTTGCCGATGACATTGCACGCCAAGGATTAAGATTTAACGTAAATGCAAGACCAATTAAATATGTAAATACCGGATTCAGCTATAGCCAAAGATTTCAAAGTGACAACCTAAATAAATCAGACAATATGAATGGATTTTTAAGTTTATCCAAAATACCGGCTTTAGATGGTTCCTTGTCCATTAATTATAATATGAACGCATCAAATTATTTAGAAAGCAGTATCATATCTTTCAGGCATTCAAGAACTTTTTTTAAAGACAAACTATTTGCTGATTTTTATTATAGGATTGTGGATTACAACTACTTAAACAATAATATAACTGCAAGCAAACAAAATTATTATGGGGCAGATCTTTCCTTGAATATTGGAAGAAAATTAATGTTAAGTCTCTCAGGCGAATATTTAACTAGTGATTTAGAAAATAATTATAGAATAAATACAAGAATTGTAAAACGATTTAACAACCAAAAAAAGAAAAATAAATTATGAATTCAAAACTAAAATTACCAGTTTACTTAACCGTTATTTTGTTAAGTATTTTTGCTTGCAACAATGGCCCGAAAGTAATCACTTCATCAAGTGATCAACCAAAAAATGAGTCAAAAACAGGAATATTTTCGGATGAATCGCCTACTGAATTAAGTAGTGCTGACAATTCAACCTCAAATGATGCTTTACATACCGTTAAAGTTAATGAAATACTTCCATCATCAAAATATTTATACATTAATGTGAATGAAGAAGGTGTTGAAGAACCATTTTGGATTGCTACCCGCATCATGGATATCAATGTGGGCGAAATCTATTTTTATAATGGCGGTTTGCTTAAAACCAATTATGAAAGTAAAGAATATAATAAAGTCTTTGAGAAGATTTATTTAATTTCTTCCAATTTAGTACCGGCAGACCACGCCAATAACCCTGGCCTTTTGGAAAAAAGCAATGCAACAACCGTGAAGCCTAAATTAAAAAATTTACCAAAACCAATTTCATCACCTGTAAAAATAGTTACGGTAAAAGGATCGGTAAAAATTGCAGAATTGGTTAAGAATTTTAAAAAACACGAAGGAAAAACCATACAAATAAGTGGTGTTTGCGTAAAAATAAATGCCAATATTATGGGTAAAAACTGGATTCATCTTAAAGACGGCAGCAAAGATGAATATGATCTGGTTGTTACTTCCAATGAAATTATAAATGAAGGAACAATTGTAACTATAAAGGCAAAAGTAGCTTTAAACAAGGATTTTGGAGCAGGTTATAAATATGATTTAATTTTAGAAGAAGGTGTGGTTATTCATTAAAAGTAACTTGGCAGAAAAACAAAAATCACAAAAATTTTACCACTAATTTTATGAAGAAATATCTTACAAAAGCCAAAAATATTTTAGCACCAATTTTTAATACAAGAGCAGCTGGTGCTTATATGTTATTGTTTGCAATTGCCATTGGTGTTGCCACATTTATAGAAAATGATTTTGGAACCAGTTCAGCCCAAAAAATTGTGTTTAAATCTTGGTGGTTTGAACTTTTACTGACGCTATTCAGCATAAGTATTGTGGTGAACATTTTTCAATTTAATATGGTTAAACAAAAGAAATGGACACTGCTTCTTTTTCATTCCGCAATTGTAATTATAGTAATAGGTGCCGGCGTTACAAGATATTTTGGATTTGAAGGAATCATGCATATTAGAGAAAATGAAACTTCTAACAGTTTTCTTTCGGCCAATACTTTTTTAAAATTTAAGGTGCTTAAAAATAATGAAAATTTTGATTTTGATGAAGAAGTCCTTTTTGCATCTTTAGGCAATAATAATTGGCACAACTCCTACTTAATTGGAACTGATTTAATTGATGTCACCGTTAAAAAATTCATCCCAAATCCAATTCAAAAATTAAATGCAAGTCCTAACGGAAAACCAACATTAAAAATTGTGGTTGCAGGAATGGGAGGACGCGAAGAATATATTTTAAGCAAAGGTGATACAGAAAGGTTTGGAAACTTGGTGTACAATTTTAATGAAAATGAAATTCCAGGAGCAATAAATATTATTTATAAAAATGATTCCTTGTTTTTTAAAACGGACAAAGTTTTTTCACAAATGGTCATGGCAACACAAACAAAAGATACCATTTATCCCTCAGCAAATTACAAGCCTTTAATGTTGCGTTCTTTATATTCAGACGGAATGAATAATTTTGTTTTGCCAGAATTTAATAAAAGTAGTGAAGTCACCATAGATTCAGAGGACCCCAAAGTAAAAAACACCAGCAAGAATGGGATTTTAATAGAAATTACAGTTAACGGAAAAACCAAAGAAACTTACGTTTATGAAAACAAAGGATCTGAAGGAAATCCTGTTGAACTTAATTTTGAGAATTTAAATTTATTGGTTTCTTTTGGCGCAAAAGAACAAACCCTGCCCTTTTCAATTAAGTTAAAAAAGTTTATTATGGATAAATATCCGGGAACGGAAAGTGCGTCTTCTTATGCAAGTGAAGTTCAATTGTTAGACAACAACAATACTTTTATAAAGGATTTTCGCATTTATATGAACAATATTTTAACGCATAATGGCTACCGCTTTTTCCAATCGTCTTTTGATCAGGATGAAAAAGGCACTTACCTAAGTGTTAACAACGATTTTTGGGGAACTTTGATATCTTATATTGGTTATATTGTACTAACTATAGGAATGCTTTTAACTTTTTTTAATAAAAAAACGAGGTTTCATCAATTAACACAAAAAATTAAAAAATTAAGGGAAAATACCGCTTCTACCCTGTTTCTTCTCTTTTTTCTGTTTTCTTCAACCTTATTATTTTCGCAAACACAAGAAAATTCTGTCAATTTAAATCATGTTGTTAGTCTTGACCATGCCAATAAATTCAGCAAACTTGTTGTGCAGGATTTTAGAGGAAGGATGAAACCTGTTCATACTTTATCGAGGGAAATTTTAAGAAAATTATCAAAGAAGGAATCCTTTAACGGATTAAGTGCCGATCAGGTTATTTTGAGTATGTATGCCAATCCGGGTGATTGGACTGGAGAAAAAATTATTAAATTGGGAAAACATGAAGATATTAAACGAAAATTAGGGGTAACAAATGATTTTATTTCTTACAGAGATTTCTTTTCAGAGAATGGGGATTATAAATTAAGGGATGTTGTGGCTGAAGCCAATGGATTAAAACCTATGGATAGAGGTGTTTATGAAAAAGAGCTGCTTAAATTAGATGAAAAACTTAACATTTTAAGTATGTTGTTTTCCGGAAGTTTATTAAAAATAATTCCTACTGCAAATGATCCCAATAATACCTGGGTTTCAACGGATACCCACAATCACGGCAACGAAAGTCATCAAGAAAACACAATAGCCCCTAAATTTTTTAACGCATATAGCTTGGGGCTCCAGAAAGCCATTGAAACTAAGGATTATAGCTTTGTTGACACTGCTGTGAGTGAACTAAAGGCTTATCAAATTCAAGCTGGAGGTTCAATTATGCCATCCAATTCAAAAATTAATGCTGAAATATTTCTTAATAATTTTAATATTTTTAGTCGTTTGGCAATTGTCTATATACTGCTCGGATTGGCATTTTTGTTTTTCTTGTTCTTATCTGTTTTCAGACCAAAAATAAATTTAAATAAAATTTACAAAATATTATTCCTGTTGGTTTTAATAGGCTTTGCCTGTCATACTGTCGGACTCGGAATAAGATGGTATGTTTCGGGCAGGGCACCTTGGAGTAATGGTTACGAATCCATGATTTATATAGCTTGGACTTCAACGCTGGCAGGTATTTTATTTACAAGAAAATCATTTGGAGGTTTGGCGGCAACCATGGTTTTAGCGGCTACAATTCTCATGGTTTCCACTTTAAGTTTTTTAGATCCTGAAATTACGCCATTGGTGCCAGTTTTAAAATCTTATTGGTTAACCATACACGTTTCTTTGGAAGCCGGCAGCTACGGTTTTTTAATGTTAGGAGCCATAATAGGATTAATGAATTTAACGCTTATGATTTTTCTAAATGAATCAAATAAAAATAATATTAAAAGAATTATTCAAGAAATGTCGTATATCAGCGAAATGACCTTGATAGGAGGATTATTTATGCTAAGTATTGGAACTTATTTAGGCGGTGTTTGGGCAAATGAATCTTGGGGAAGATATTGGGGATGGGACGCAAAAGAAACTTGGGCGCTTGTCTCAATTCTTGTTTATGCGTTTATATTGCACATGAGATTAATCCCAAAATTAAATGGATTATTCTCTTATAATGTAGCCACTATTTTTGGGTTGGGCTCTGTGGTAATGACTTATTATGGCGTAAACTATTACCTGTCCGGACTCCATTCTTATGCAACTGGCGATCCAATTCCAATTCCAAATTGGGTGTATGTTTTTGTGGTTTACATCATAATTTTAAGTACGCTCGCCTATTTAAAAAAGAGAAAATTCAAAATAATTTCTTAAATTTCATTAACCAATAGCTACAAATGGCTGTCGAATCTACAAAAGAATCTACAGCCATTTTTTAATAATAAAACTACCTGTTTCAAAATATTTTGGGTGTTCCCGCTAAAAAGCGGTCGGGCTTTACGTTCCAAACCGTCATTGCGAGCCGAGCGTGGCAATCTTTTGAACATATTCCTTAACAAACTCGCAACGCCGGGTTTTCCACTTCAATCCCTAACACAATTAGAATTAATATTCAATAATTTTATTTTTGCTTTTTTGAAAATAAAATTTGAAAACCAATAGCAATTGTGGCCGATACAAAACTAAAAGTCATCAATGTTCCCGAAAATATTACCACATATTTAAACCAGGTGATACCGCTCCAAAGCATATAAATACCACCAAAAGTTAAAATGATGGATAAAAAAGGCTCTATCATTAAAAAATATTTAAACTTTTTATTGATGGAAGTTGTGGCAAGAATTAAGGAAAGCATAAAGAAAATGACCGATAAGGAAAGAATATGGTTATGGACAACCGTCAAAATCTCTCCTTCACTTTTTTTGAATTTCATGACTTCAGCGGCTTCATCATTTTCATTTCCTAAATAATGACTTTCAATTTCCGAAGAGTTCATGGAAGTCGTATTGTTTACAAAACTCAATCCGCCATAAAAACCAACACTAAGTACGATTATAAATACTAAAATAAGTGATTTTATTTCTTTTGGAAATTGGTGTATGATCCCGTGAATTTGCATTATAGTTGTTTTTTATTGTGTAATATTGTGACTGTTTTCAGCAGTTTATTTACTTCATTGGTTATCGATTTTGCTGAAATTGTTGCTCCGGAAATTGCTGCAATGTCTTTTTGATAGGTTAAATTTTCAGTTGTTTTTTTTCCATTAAACTGATTCAACCATCGCTTGCTCCCCACTTCTGAACCGTGATCTTCCCTATAAACCAAAACTTTTACTTTTGAAACAATAAGGTCTTTGTCAAAAATAACAATAAAATCGAAATAATCGGCTTTTCCAAAAGCCTGTCCAAAATAATAATAGCCCACTATTTTTTCTTCATTTTTTATTTTAAAGAAATTGGTGTCATCAATTTTTATTGGTAGCGTTTTATTTACTTCCGAAGAAACAGAAATTGGCTGCTTTGAATATTTTACCAAATTAAACACCGTTTTTATTTCTTTTTCAATCAATGCTTCAATCTTTTTGTTTGTTGTGAAGCTTGAAATTAAAAGTACTATGATGGCTAGAAAGGCTATTTTTTTCATTTTATACATGTGAAATGGCATTAAAAATAATGATGATTAAATGAGGCTGCCTTAAAAGTCGGCTTAACCGCAATGTTCGCAAAGAAGGTGCAATGCTCGCAATGTGTTAAGTTATTAAAATCAGCACTTTGCGTTCCTTGCGAAAAACCTAGCGTCCCTCGCGGTTAAAAAATGAAATCTTTTTATACAGCCTCATTATAATTTATGTTTTAGAATGAAACCGCGACGCCGGCATTAAATTGTTTTGCTGTATCGCTGCCTGCAACTGCATTGTTCATTAACTGATAATCTATTTTAAAAGCAGCGCCATTCGCCACTTTATAATTCAATCCAAAAATAATTTCATCTCTGTCAAAAGCGTCATTGGCCACTAAAGTTCCTGCTGTTTCAGCGTGGGTATTGTGTTTTTCATAACGTAAAAACGGTGTTAGTTTTTCTACGCCCTTTAAATCAAAACTATACGCCACTTCGCCATATAAACCGTACATTTCTGAACCTAAATCTTTGCCTGTTAGCAGATTGTAATCTTCCGTATCTGTTAAATTTGTGTGAATGTACTGACCTCTTAACTCCAAATTATTGTATTTATAACGTGCATCCAACCCTATCATTGAAATACCTACTGTTGATGCTTCAATGGAAGCATCATCCGTTTGGGTTTTTCCAAAATAACCAGCCAATCCCAATCTAAGTCCGGTAATTCCGTAATAATCCAATTTGGCTGATAAATTTGGTGAATTCACCACAGATTCTGCCCCTTTTTGACGGCCTTTTCGGAATCCGTCCGTTCCACGCAATATTCCTGCACCAGCAGCATACGATTTAAATCCGTTAAATAAATACGCTTGATATTTTAGCGATGCGTTGTCTATTTTTCCAGAAAACCCAATACTGATCTCTCTCCAGGTTGTTGGCACAATATAATTATCAACATTCGGACGCTCTACGCCATAAAACGTGGTTGGTTCGTGAAATTCATTGATAATTCCCATCGGCACCAACATTAAACCGGCCAAAACATTGAAATTTTCGTTTGCTTTGTACTTTAAATAAGCTTGTTCAACGTAAACTTCTGAAACGTGTTCATATTCAATTTCTGACATAAAACTTACTTTTTCGTTGAATTTGTATCCTAAAAACATCACCATTCTGTGGACATCTAATTTTCCGGGCGCTGAACCATCAGGTTCGTTATAATCTATTTGGGCATATCCGCCAATTGATACGCCTTCTGAAATTATAGTTCCCAAATTTTGGGTGTTTTCATCTGAATTTTCTTGAGCAAATCCTATGAAACCAATTAATAATGCTGCGAATAATCTTATATTTTTCATTTTATAATTTAAGTTAAATTAATTATTTTTATTTAGACTTGTTATAAATAACGTTGCAAAAATATATAAGATGAAAGAAATAAAAAAGCTTTATTTAGAATAATTATAAATAAGATGACTTATGTCATATTTTCAGAAAACATTAAAATTTATATAATTGTATTTGAGGTAATTAACTATTTGCCAAAAATCTTCAAAGCTTCATTATAAGCGCTCTCAAAGCTCATCGCATTGATATTTGTAGTCGCTTTTTGCTGATTAAAATAAGAAACTAGCTTTTCTGTAGGCATATTTCCGGTAAGATCGTCCTTCGCCATTGGGCAACCGCCGTAGCCCATGATTGCTCCGTCAAACCGATTGCAGCCTGCTTTGTAGGCCACATCTACTTTTTCAAACCAAGAAGTTGGCGTTGTATGAAGGTGCGCTCCAAATTCAATTGTTGGATAGGCCGGAATTAAATTCGAAAAAAGATAATCGATAATTTTTGGTGTTGAACTTCCGACAGTATCGGACAAGGATAAAATTTTTACGCCCATTTTTGACAATTTATCCGTCCAGTTTGAGACAATTTCCACATTCCAGGGATCTCCGTACGGATTTCCAAAACCCATCGATAAATAGGCAACCACTTCTTTATTTGTTTTTGCGGCGATGCTTAAAATTTCATTCAAAATTTCAATGGACTCAGCAATCGTCTTGCCAGTATTTCGCATTTGAAAATTTTCAGAAATTGAAAAAGGATAACCCAAATAGGTGATTTCTTCAAATTGCGAAGCCTCCTCTGCCCCGCGAATATTGGCCACAATCGCCAATAATTTACTTTGGGTATTGCTCAAATCAAGTTTCGACAGCACTTCAACGGTATCTCTCATTTGAGGTATCGCCTTTGCAGAAACAAAACTGCCAAAATCTATGGTGTCAAAACCCACACGCAACAAAGCATTTATATATTGCGCCTTGGCTTCAGTAGAAATAAAATGCGATTTTATGCCTTGCATGGCATCTCTCGGACATTCTATAAGTTTTACTTTTTTCATGGGTTTCAAATATACGAAACCAATTAAGAAAAAAGGATAAAAATGGCAATCCCGGCAAAAACTAAAATTTTAAACCATTTTATTTTTGAGTTGAAAGTTGGATGCGTTTTTAGGTAGGATGCAAAATTCCCAGATAATAATGAAACCAAGGAAAAAATGATCAATGCCTGAAGCATAAACAATCCGCCCAAAACATAAAATTGGATGGTGGTGCTTTGCGATGAACTGTATAAAAAACCGGGAAAAAAAGCCAAAAAGAAAATGGATACTTTCGGATTTAACACATTCATGAAAAACCCTTGTTTGAAAAGTTTTACCAAACTTTTTCTGTCGGCTTTCTCATTCAACACCAATTCTTCATCCGATTTATATGTTAAATACGCCAAATACAATAAATAAATTGCGCCAAACAATTTGATGGCGAAAAATATATTTTCCGACTGTTTTATCAATGCCGAAACGCCAAAAGCAACCAATGTGGTGTGAATTACAATCCCTGAAACCAGTCCGAGAGAGGTGACAATTCCGTATTTTTTGCCATTGGTCATACTCTGTACCAACACATAAATAATGTCTGGTCCAGGCATAATGGTGAGCAGCATGGACGCACCAATAAACGACAAAAGAATCTCGTAATTCATTTAAAATATTAACAATTTCAAAGTTATTGTTTTTTACAATATCAAAACAAAAAAAACTTGTTTCGGTATTTTAAAATAGTCAAGCCAACTATTCATAAAAACCAAAACAAGTTCTAAACTAAACTGTTTTAAGGATTAAAATTTAAAATTCAGTCCCATTTTAAAGTTTCTGCCTTTGGTGGTGTAGCCAATGGTTTCCACATAGCTTTCGTTAAAAATGTTGTTTGCCTGAACAACCAACAAAAGTCGGTCTTTTATCAAATGATGGCTGGCAAATAAATCGACCAAACTATAGGCTTTTAAATTAATATTTTCTCCTGTTCCCCATTGGTCAAAATAGGTTCTTTTTGAAATATTTTTAAAACGCAGCGATAAATACGTGTTTTTTACGCTGTTGGTTTCAATTAAAGCGGTGATTTTATGTTTTGGAATGTAATCAATATCAGAATTTTTATAAATATAAGCATGGCCCAGTTTCAGGGTAGCATCTTTAAAAAAATCAAACTTAATTTCTGTTTCAACGCCTTTTGCGTTCAATTTCTCCGGAGAATTTGAGTAAGTCACCCAATCGGGCAAAATAATGGCATTTTCTTCTTCTCTGTAAAAGAAAACTGAATTAATTTCGACTTTATTTTTTAAGGAATAAATAAATCCGAATTCCATACTTTTATCTTCTTCAGGCTTCAAATCCACATTTCCGTATTCCGAAAATAACTGATATGTGCTTGGCGCAATAAACGCGGTACTTAAAGAGGCTAACACTCTGAATTCTTTTGAAAAATTATAGGAAGGATTCACGTTATAAACCCAATGATTTCCATATTCGCTGTGATTGTTAAGCCTTGCGCCAGCATTAATATTGAATCCTGATACCGCATTATAAACAACCGTAAAATAAGGGTCGAAGGTATGGTAATTTGCCAATCCTTCATTGATATCGCCGTACGGACTGTTGGTTTGGTTGCTTTGCTTTTGGTAATTTACGCCAGTAATCAACTGAAATTTATCCGAAAATTTGTAATTATTGATTACATCTGCCACATAAGTCTTCCCAGTATATTCAAAATGGTCGGTGGCATTTGACCAGCTGTTAAAAATATCCAGTATCCTGTCGTTTTTGTTATAAGATACGCTTGCCGACAAAATTCCTTTCTCGTAATCAAAGTTCGAGGAAAAACCAAATCGACGTTGTTCGTTTTCGCCCTTGTTAATATCCGAATCAGAAAATGCCCCGCCGTCAAAATCATACACATCTTTGTCGTAATTACTAAACAACTGAACGTTAAGCTTCTCGTTAAATTTGTAACCCAAACGCACAAAAGTGTTTGTTGCCTTAAATTCATCGCTCTCAAATTCAACGTCGCTATTTTCATCGCTGGCATCAGACAATCCGTTGATTTTGGAAAAATTACCGGCCGCCAAATAGCTGAATTTATTCAAAATACCATTAACCGTAATATTTTGGTTAAAATCGTTCAAATCCAATTTTGAATCGTTTTGCGAATTGTTGGTTCCCAAGGAAACTTCATAATCTACAGAAATTGGTTTGGCAATAGGTTGTTTCAACTTAATATTGATAACTCCGGTAGCAGCGCCAGATCCATACAACGTGCTGGCGGCACCGTTCATCACCTCAATGGATTCAATTTGGTTTAGCGAAAGCAAACGCAAATCGAACGTGGTGTTTACGCCCGATGGATCGCTTACCGAAACCCCGTCAATAAGCACAATCACGTGGCGGTCGCGCCCGCCGCGTATGTAAATGCTTTTGTCTTTTCCGGCTGAACTGTTACTGCCATTAATGCTGATTCCTGCGATATTGTCCAAAATATCGGCAACGGATTTCCCCTTCAGATTTTCAATCTCTTCAGGCGTAATTTGGTAAATAATTTTACCAACGTGTTCTTTTTTGATGGCAAATTTTGTTGCGGTAACCACAACTTCGTTTAATTGCTCAATACTGTCATTTTTTTGTTGAGCAGTTAGTGACGTTAATGCAAAAAATAAGCATAACGCACTAGCATAAAATGAATGTTTTTTCATTTTTTTGATTTATAAATTAATAAATAAATCAGGTAAATTTTCAAGTACAGAAAAAACCATACTCAAACCATTCTCCCGAAAGTTTGAACTATACAGATTTTGGCAGGTCTCCTGGCTTGCGTATTGTTATTCACCTTCCCGTCCTGAACGAACAGTGGCTTAAAGCTAATAACAACCACCAATTTTTGGCTAAGCTTACAGTTGCGGGAACAGCTTCGGATTTAAACCGAATTCCCTTTTCACTTGGTTATACAGAAGTATAAATAAGAACCATAATCTAGGGTAAAGTTAAATTAATTAAGTGTAAATACCCGTATTAAATTTCTAAAATATTACTTTTGCCTAAATTATTTTTTTAATGAAATTACTTTCCTCATCCTTTTTTGCAATTGCCTTTACTATGCTGCTTTTTTCTTGCGGAAATGATCAAAAAAACAATTTACCAGCCATTAAAACCAATGAAAAAAGCACCATAAAATATGCGAAGGGATTTGACATTCAGCATTTTAAAAATTATACAAAACTTACCGTAAAAGCACCCTACCAAAATTCAACAGAAACTTTTGAGTTTATACTCACTTCAAACAAATCAAACACAGATTTAAACGCCATCCAAATTCCTATCAATTCTATTGTGGTCACTAGCACCACGCATATTCCAATGCTCGAATTGTTGCAAGTTGAAAATAAACTGGTGGGTTTTCCCAATACTGATTACATTTCATCGCCAAAAACAAGAAGTTTAATTGAGAAAGGTTCCATTAAAGAACTTGGACACGAGGAAAGTATCAATACCGAATTATTGCTCGATTTAAAACCCGATTTGGTCGTTGGTTTTTCGCTGAACAGCAACAATAAAATGTTTTCAGTTATTGAAAAATTAGGAATTCCGGTACTTTTAAATGGCGATTGGCTTGAAGAAACGCCTCTTGGCCGTGCAGAATGGATTAAGTTTTTTGGCGTTTTGTTTGATAAAGAAAAGTTGGCGGACAGCATTTTTAACGACATAGAAAAAAATTATTTGGAGGCTAAAAATATTGCTTCAAGAGCAACTGAAAAACCAACGGTAATTTCGGGCGGACTTTTTAAAGATGTATGGAATTTGCCTGCAGGCGACAGTTTTGAAGCCACTTTTTTGAAGGATGCCAATACCAATTATCTGTGGAAAGATTCTAAAGGAAAAGGGAGCCTTTCCTTAAATATTGAAAATGTGTTTGAAAAAGGCAAAGATGCCGAATTATGGATTTCCCCAAGTTATTATAAAACGATGGAACAACTTAATGATGCAAATGATATGTATCCAAAATTCAGTGCATTTCAAAACAAAAAAATATTCTCTTATGTGAATAAACAAGGAGAATTAGGCGGGATTATTTATTTTGAACTGGCTCCTGCCCGACCGGATTTGGTTTTAAAAGATTTGATTAAAATTGCGCATCCTGAGTTGTTAAAAGACTACCAACTAACTTTTTATGAAAAATTGAAGTAAGTTTTTCAGTTAAAAAGAATTTAAAGTTACAGGAGACTTTAAAACAACTTTATTTGACCTGCTTCATCGGCCAGACTGTCATTTTCTGAATCTGAATCATCATCAAAAGATTCTGGACTATTGTCTATTACCTCTTCGTCATTCACTTCTACATCTTCAATTACAGGCGGTTCGTAAGACAAAGGTTCCAGCATATTCACCTGTTTAATTTTATCTGAAGTCAGTTGGTTGCCTTGTGCTTTTATGCCCTTAATTGAGATGAATTCTTCAAAATTTAAGAGGATAGGTTCCAAATTTCGCTTTGAAAACTGCACTTCTGCCATTGGCCGGTATTCTGTGGCAACAATTTCCAATTGCGATTTTGGATGTTCAGAAATAAATACTTCTTCCTTATTCGGATTGTCAATCATAAATCGTTTTACAAAGTATTTTTCCTTGTCACCATCATAATAAATCACAGAAATTGGTTTTTCAGGAACCCATTTCTCCAACACAATCATATCGCTTTCAAAATGCGTGGAAAGTTCAGGTTTGATGGTCTTAATGATTCCTTTCTGGTTGATGATCAGCAATCGGTCTTCGGGCTTAAATTCGCCCAACAATTCCCCTCTTTTATCAACATTTAAGCGTTGCACAGTTTCATCAAACCAAATTTTTCGAGGTTTCAAGGTCGAAACGCCTTCCGATTTCAATTCGATTTTTTTGATGGCATGTTTTGTGACAATGTTTCCCCTGGAACTTCGCCCTTTTATAGCCAAGTCAGAAAAATCAATATCCCATTTCAATTTTTTAACACTTCCTGCAGCGCGTAAATTAATGGTGATTGTTTCGGCCTCACCATTCGGATTCTCAGTAAAATAAAGCACCTGAGAACCTTTATTTCCCGCTGTTAAATCATATTCTTTATCACGCGTAACTCCGGTAACATTGAATCGTTTTATGTAACTCGGCCCGTTTTTACCGTCTCTGTAAATCATATTGTAAACGGTGCGCGTATCGTTCTTTTTAAACACCGCAACGTGAATAATGTCTTTTCCCACAAACGTTTTTGCATCAACTTTTGTGACCAGCATTGTTCCGTCTCCCCTAAAAACAATCACATCATCAATATCGGCGCAATCGTCAACATATTCATCTTTTTTTAGTGAAGTTCCTACAAAACCTTCTTCCCTGTTTACATACAATTTCGTGTTTCGCATCACCACTTTTGTGGCAATAATATCGTCGAACAAACGGATTTCTGTCAAACGCTCTTTTCCTTTTCCGTATTTTAGTTTTAGGTTTTTAAAATAGTCAATGGCAAATTCTATGATATTGGCCAGATGTTTTTTGACTTCCTCAATTTTTTCTTCTAAACTTTCTATAAATTGTTTGGCTTTGTCAATATCAAATTTTGATATTTTCTTGATGCGAATTTCAGTCAAACGCACAATATCTTCTTCGGAAATCGGACGTTTTAAATGTTTTATGTGCGGTTTTAAACCTTCATCAATCGCTTTAATTACACCTTCCCAAGTATCCTGATCCTCAATATCTCTATATATTCTATTTTCAATAAAAATACGTTCCAATGAAGCAAAATGCCATTGCTCATCCAATTCATTTAACTGAATTTCAAGTTCAAGCTTTAATAACTCTACGGTATGATTTGTGGAGCGGATTAATATTTCTGAAACACCAATAAAAACCGGCTTGTTATCGTCAATCACGCAACACAAAGGCGAAATCGGATTTTCGCAACTGGTGAAAGCGTAGAGCGCGTCAATGGTTTTATCGGGTGAAATGCCGCTTGGTAAATGCACCAATATTTCAACATTCGCGGCGGTATTGTCTTCTATTTGCCTGATTTTAATAGTTCCTTTTTCGTTAGCTTTCAAAATGGAATCAATTAAAGTTGACGTGGTTGTTCCGAAAGGAATTTCAGTAATGACCAATGTTTTTTTATCAAGTTGGCCAATTTTTGCCCTAACCCTGATTTTCCCTCCTCTTTTTCCGTCGTGATACCCAGAAGCATCTGCAATTCCTCCAGTTAAAAAATCTGGAATCAGCGTAAAAGGTTTTCCCTTTAAATGTTTTATGGAAGCATCAATTAGTTCATTAAAGTTATGAGGCAAAATTTTTGTTGAAAGTCCGACAGCAATTCCTTCAGCGCCTTGAGCCAGCAAAAGCGGAAACTTAACGGGTAAATCTATAGGTTCTTTTTTCCTGCCGTCATAGGACGATTGCCAATCAGTAGTTTTTGGATTGAAAACCACCTCCAAAGCAAATTTCGACAAACGGGCTTCAATATAACGAGCTGCTGCAGCACGGTCACCGGTTAAAATATTTCCCCAGTTTCCCTGCATATCAATCAGCAATTCTTTTTGGCCCAATTGAACCAAAGCATCAGAAATAGAAGCATCACCGTGCGGATGATATTGCATGGTATGCCCAACAACGTTTGCTACCTTGTTATATCGCCCGTCATCCAAATCCTTCATTGAATGCATGATTCGGCGTTGAACCGGTTTAAAACCATCTTTTAAGGCAGGAACGGCACGCTCTAAAATAACATACGAAGCATAATCCAAAAACCAGTCTTTATACATTCCCGTAACCTTGGTAATGGTTGTCTGATTTCCAAACTCCTCGTTTAAATGTTCTTCTAAATGTTCGTTTTCGTTATTTTCTTCATCCATAGTGTTCAATCCAAAATCACTCTAAAAAATATTAAATATTGAAAGTTATATGTTAAATACTATACGGTAATAAATTGATTCTTAATACTTTAACAAATAATCAATAACTTATAACTAATATTAAAAATTCTCTTCTATGATATCCAATTCAAATTTTAAATTTTCTATGATAAACTTTTGGCGGTCGGGGGTGTTTTTTCCCATATAAAATTCCAGCATTTTATCGATAGACATTTCCTTATCAAGCATTACGGGATCCAAACGAATATCATCGCCAATAAAATTGGCAAATTCATCAGGCGAAATTTCACCCAACCCTTTAAATCGCGTAATTTCCGGTTTTCCCCTTAAGGAATCGATTGCATTTTGTTTTTCTTCAGGTGAATAGCAATAAAAAGTCTGTTTTTTATCTCGCACCCTGAACAGTGGCGTATCCAAAATATACAAATGACCTTCTTTGATCAATTCAGGAAAAAATTGCAGAAAGAAAGTGATTAAGAGCAAACGAATATGCATTCCGTCCACATCGGCATCGGTGGCAATCACAATATTGTTATACCGCAGGTCTTCTATGGATTCTTCAATATTTAAAGCTGCTTGCAAAAGGTTAAATTCTTCATTTTCATAGACGATTTTTTTGTTCATTCCGTAGGAATTCAAAGGCTTTCCACGCAAACTAAATACCGCTTGCGTATTTACGTTCCTTGATTTGGTGATGGAACCGCTGGCAGAATCTCCTTCTGTAATAAACAAGGTACTTTCCAAACGATTTTCTTTCTTTAAATCGCTTAAATGAACACGGCAATCTCGTAATTTTTTATTGTGCAAACCGGCTGTTTTAGCGCGTTCACGGGCTAATTTCCGAATTCCTGATAAATCGTTTCGCTCTTTTTCGGCCTGCAATATTTTCTTCTGAATTCTTTCCGCAGTAACCGGATTTTTATGAAGGTAGTTGTCAAGATTCGTCTTAACAAAATCGGTAATAAAAGTTCGAACGGAAGGCAATCCGTCGCCCATTTCCGTAGAGCCCAATTTGGTTTTGGTCTGGCTTTCGAAAATAGGCTCCATCACTTTGATGCTGATGGCCGAAACAATGGATTTTCGAATATCGGCAGCATCATAGTTTTTACCAAAAAATTCGCGTATGGTTTTTACAATAGCTTCTCTAAAAGCATTTTGATGCGTTCCTCCTTGCGTGGTGTGTTGTCCGTTTACAAAAGTGTGGTATTCTTCGCTGTATTGCGCTTTGCTATAGGTAATTGCGACTTCAATGTCATTTCCTTTCAAATGAATTACCGGAAACAGCATCGACTCTTCAGAAATGTTTTCTTCCAATAAATCTTTCAATCCGTTTTCAGAAAAATACTTTTCTCCGTTAAAAATGATGGTCAAACCTGTGTTTAAGTACACATAATTTTTTATCATTTTTTCAATATACTCGTTTCTGTACTTGAATTTTGTAAAAATGCTTTTATCGGGAACAAAGGTCACTTTAGTTCCTTTACGATGTGCGGTTTCTTCAGGTGCTGAAACGTGTGTGATATTTCCTTTTTCAAATTCCGCAAAAACCGTTTTACCGTCTCTGAAAGACTGCACTTTAAAATAAGATGACAAGGCGTTTACGGCCTTGGTTCCAACACCATTTAGGCCGACAGATTTTTTAAACGCGAGAGAATCATATTTTCCGCCAGTATTCATTTTAGAAACCACATCCACTACTTTTCCCAACGGAATTCCGCGTCCGTAATCTCGAATGGTAACCGTATCCTCTTTCACCAAAACTTCAATCGTTTTGCCGGCGCCCATCACATATTCATCAATGGAATTGTCAATAACTTCCTTGATCAAAATATAAATACCGTCATCGGGAGATGAACCGTCGCCTAATTTACCGATATACATTCCGGGACGAAGTCTAATATGTTCTTTCCAATCAAGCGATCGAATATTATCCTCGGTGTAAGCTGTTTGATCTGTCATTTATATCCTGTGATTCTTGAAGCGTGGCTAAAGTACTATTTTGCTTTAAGAAATAAAAAAAAGTCTGTCAAAATAATTATTAACACTTAGAAAACTGAAAGTTTATAAGTATTAAAAATGTTAAAATTTAAATGTTATAAGTTCATTTTTCAAATTTTAACAATTTCATTTTTCATACCAAATTAAACATTAAACCTAAAATGCATAATATCACCGTCTTGCACAATATATTCTTTACCTTCAACACGCATTTTACCGGCTTCTTTCACTTTGGCTTCACTTCCGTATTTCACAAAATCCTCATAAGCAATCACTTCTGCCCTGATAAATCCTTTTTCAAAATCCGTGTGAATAACTCCGGCTGCTTGTGGCGCCGTATCTCCTACATTAATTGTCCAGGCGCGCACTTCTTTAACGCCTGCCGTAAAATAGGTTTGCTGGTTTAATAATTTGTAGGCGGTTCTGATTAAAACCGAAGCGCCTGGTTCTTTTAATCCTAAATCTTCCAAAAAAAGCTGACGCTCTTCAAAGGATTCCAATTCCGTAATATCTGCTTCCGTTCCAACGGCTAAAATGATCACTTCTGCGTTTTCACCTTTTACAGCTTCTTTTACGATATTTACATAGTCATTTCCGGTAACGGCCGATTTTTCATCAACATTGCAAACATACAATACTGGCTTGTCCGTAATAAATTGCAATGGTTTTATATATTCTTCGCGTTCTTTTTCGGTTAAATCAATCGCTCTTACCGATTTGGCGGCTTCCAGTCCTTTTTTAACTTTTTCTAAAACTTCCAATTCTTTTTGCGCTTCTTTAACACCTGTTCTTGCAGCTTTTTTAACCTTATCAATTTTCTTGTCTAAAGTCTCCAAATCTTTTAACTGAAGTTCAAAATCGATGGTTTCTTTATCTCTTAACGGATCAATAGTGGTATCAACATGAATAATATTGTCATTGTCGAAACAACGGATTACGTGAATAATGGCATCCGTTTCTCTAATATTTCCTAAAAACTGGTTTCCCAATCCTTCTCCTTTGCTTGCGCCGCGCACCAATCCTGCAATATCAACAATATCAACAGTGGCGGTTTGAACACGCACAGGTTTTACCAATTCTTCCAATTTTGTCAATCGGCTGTCCGGTACATTTACCACTCCAATGTTTGGTTCAATGGTACAAAACGGAAAATTTGCGCTTTGCGCTTTTGCATTGGACAAACAATTAAATAAAGTCGATTTTCCTACGTTTGGCAATCCTACTATCCCAGCTTTCATATAGATATTTTTTATTAATTTTTTCTAAAAAAAATTCCTTTTTAGAGCGTGCAAATATAGTAATTTTGATGATATAATTTAAGATTATTTTAGGTTAAGCAATCAATTTATCTTCTTGCCTATTCAAGTTAAAATATACCTGTCACAACATTAAAATTATGCGCCAGCCTTTATAAAATTCTCATCGCTTGTGCAGTTCTAAATATTTTTTAACAAATTCCTTAATCCCTTCATCCAAATTGGTTTCCGGTTTAAAATTAATATAGTTGAATAAACTTTCCACATTGGCATAAGTGCTTTGCACATCGCCCGGCTGCATTGGTTTAAATACTATTTTTCCTTTTTTGCCCAGCGTTTTTTCAATGGCTTTTATAAAATCCATTAAAGCAACGGGACTATTATTACCAACATTAAATAACTGATAAGGTTTTGTGCTTTTTGAAGAAGTTGGTTTTTTCGGGTTAAACTCCGGATTATTTGCTTTTGGCGCCAATGGTATCAATCGCTTTATGCTTTCAACAATATCGCCAACATAGGTGAAATCTCGGCTCATATTTCCGTTGTTGAACACTTCAAATTCTTTGTCCTCAATAATTGCTTTCGTAAAAATATGCAGCGCCATATCCGGTCTGCCCCAAGGGCCATACACCGTAAAAAACCGCAATCCGGTTGAAGGAATGTTGTATAAATTCGCGTAAGAATGCGCCATCATTTCATTGGCTTTTTTGCTTACGGCATACATCGCCAGCGGATGATCGGTACAATTGTCTTCCTGAAAAGGAATGTCCTCACTCAACCCATAAACTGAACTTGACGAAGCAAACAACAAATGTTCGACAGGAAAAGCCCTGCAACTCTCCAAAATATTTAAGAATCCGGTAATATTGCTGTCCACATAAGCGTGCGGATTTTCTAAGGAATATCGCACGCCTGCCTGCGCCGCCAAATTCACCACAAAATCAAATTGCTGTTCTTTAAAGAGATTTTTTAAGGGAATTAAGTCTGTTAAATCCAATTTAATAAAAGAAATGCCTCCCAACTTTTGCAATTTATTATATTCAAAAGCATCAGTCTCAAAGCCCAAATCTTTTAAACGCGCATATTTAAGTTGAGGGTCGTAATAATCGTTAATATTGTCCAATCCAACCACTTCATAATTCGATTTCACCAACAGTTTTGCCAAATGATGGCCAATAAAACCAGCCATTCCGGTAATTAATACTTTCTTCATTTAAATGAGATTGGATTTATAATTCAAACAAAAATAAAACTAATTAGCCAAACCGCTCAATTGTGCCCGATTTATTTCAGAAAGAATGCTGAAAAATTGAAATATACTGCCTAAATTTGACCTATAAATTGAAAAAAAATGAACAAACAATTAATAGAATGTGTACCAAATATTAGTGAAGGACGCGATATTGCAAAAATAAATGCCATTGCGGTCGTTGTTGAAACAGTCGAAGGCGTTAAATTATTAGATGTTGACCCTGGAAAAGCAACCAACAGAACCGTAATTACTTTTGTAGGCGAACCAGAAAATGTGATTGAAGCTGCATTTAGACTGATCAAAAAAGCGGCAGAATTAATTGATATGAGCAAACATTCCGGCGAGCATCCACGTTTTGGCGCCACCGATGTTTGTCCGCTTGTCCCAATCTCCGGAATCACTTTAGAGGAAGCAGCAGTTTATGCCCATAAATTGGGGGAACGCGTTGGAAAAGAATTGGGAATTCCCGGTTATTATTACGAAAATGCCGCGACAACTGAAACACGCAAAAACTTGGCCAGCTGTCGTGCCGGAGAATATGAAGGATTAAAAGAAAAATTGATAAATCCAGATTGGAAACCCGATTTCGGCCCTGCCGAATTTAACGAAACTGTTTTAAAATCTGGAGCAATCGCAATATCTGCACGCGATTTTTTAATTGCCTACAATATCAATTTAAACACCACTTCAACCAGACGCGCAAATGCCATTGCTTTTGATATTCGTGAAGCAGGAAGGGTAAAATATGAAAACGGCGTTTCAGGAAAAGTGATGCTGGATAAAAATGGAGAACCGGTTCGCATTCCGGGAAAATTAAAAGCCGTTAAAGGAATTGGCTGGTATATTGAAGAATACGGAATTGCACAAATTTCCTATAATTTGACCAATATCAACATCACGCCAATGCACATTGCATTTGATGAAACTGAGAAATGTGCAATTGAAAGAGGTTTGCGCATTACAGGATCGGAATTGATTGGGTTGATTCCATTAAAAGCAATGTTGGACGCCGGAGATTATTTTTTAAGAAAACAAGAACGTTCTTTAGGAATTTCAGAAGCAGAAAAAGTAAAAATTGCCGTAAAATCTTTGGGTTTGGATGATTTAAAACCATTCAACCCTAATGAAAAAATTATTGAATATTTGCTTAAAGACAATACAAAAAAACTGATTGATCTGACAGTGAGCGGCTTTGCCGAAGAAACTGCCGCAGAATCGATTGCGCCCGGAGGCGGTTCAATTTCGGCGTATGTCGGTACTTTAGGCGTTTCTTTGGGAACCATGGTTGCCAATTTATCGGCGCACAAAGCCGGTTGGGATGATAAATGGGAATTCTATTCCGATTGGGCGGTAAAAGGCCAGGCCTATAAAAATAAATTATTGCAATTGGTGGATGAAGACACCAACGCATTTAATAAAATTATCGACGGATTCAGAATGCCGAAAGCAACTGATGAAGAAAAAGAAGCACGCAAGCAAGCGATAGAAAAAGCGACAATTTACGCAACTGAAATTCCTTTTCAGGTGATGGAAACCGCTTATAATTCCATGGAAGTAATGCAGGCGATGCTAAAAGAAGGCATGCAAAGTTCCATTTCCGATGCCGGAGTAGGCGTCTTGTGTGCAAGAACTGCCGTAGTTGGTGCCTATTTTAATGTGAGAATTAATGCAAAAGATATCAAAGACAGGGTTTTTGCCGAAGAAATTATAGCCAATAGTGAAATTATCTATAAAAAAGCTTTGGCTGTTGAAGAAGAGGTGATGGATTTTATCTTTTCAAAAGTTTAAATCATCCTATTATTAGAGAGAAAAAGAAAAGAAACTAAAAAAAGGTTAAAGAATGGCAAAATTATCATTCTTTAACCTTTTAACTTTTTTATTCCCCCTTCGGGGACTTTTTATATACTTTTCAAACTCGTTTTTATCATTTCAATTTTTGCCAACGCATCGGCTTCTTTGTTGCGTTCGTTTGCAATAACCTGCTCTGGGGCGCTGCTCACAAAACGTTCGTTGCTCAATTTCTTTTGAACCGATTGCAAAAAACCTTCGGTATACTTTAGCTCTTCCAATAATTTGGCTTTTTCGGCTTCCACATTGATTTCAGTTTCCATCGGAATAAAATACTCATTTGATTTTACGCGGTAACTTAAGGCGCCTTCCACTTTTTCTGAAACATAAGTCAGAGAAGCAATATTCCCGAGTTTTCCAATAACCGCATCAAAATAATTGCTTGCATTTTCATTGTTGATCACCAAAAGATCAATCGTAAATTTAAAGGCAATATTCCGGTCTTTTCTGATGGTTCTAATTCCGGAAATTACTTCTGAAGCAAATTTAAAATCGTTTATCAAGTCTTCGTTTACTGCAGTAAATTTTGGATATTCTGCAATAATCAATGCTTCTTCAGGAGTTCTGTCTGTAATGTCTTGCCAAATTTCTTCTGATAAAAACGGCATAAAAGGATGCAATATTTTTAAATTGTCTTCCAAGAAACCAACCACCGAACTGTACGTTTTTGCATCAATTGGCTGCTGATACTCGGGTTTTACTATTTCTAGAAACCAGGAAGAAAAATCGTCCCAAATTAGTTTGTAAGTAATCATTAAAGCTTCACTTATGCGATATTGTTCAAAGGATTTTTCAAGTTCTCCTAAGGCTTGCTGAAATTTCGAATTGTACCATTCAATGGCCACTTTGGCAGCTTTTGGTTGCTCAATGTTGTCAGAAACTTCCCATCCTTTTATCAATCGAAAGGAATTCCAAATTTTATTCGAAAAATTTCGTCCTTGAGCAACCAATTCTTCATCAAACAGCAAGTCGTTTCCGGCTGCAGAACACAACAACATACCCACACGAACGCCATCTGCGCCAAATTTTTCGATCAATTCAATTGGATCTGGAGAATTTCCCAAAGATTTGGACATTTTTCTGCCTTGTTTATCGCGCACAATTCCTGTAAAATAAACATTGGTAAAAGGTTTTTCATTTCTGAATTCATAACCGGCAAAAATCATACGGGCCACCCAAAAGAAAATAATATCCGGTCCGGTCACCAAATCATTGGTCGGATAATAGTAGTTAATTTCTTCATTGTCAGGATATCTGATTCCGTCAAAAACAGAAATAGGCCACAACCAAGATGAAAACCAAGTATCCAATGCATCGGGATCTTGGGTAATATCAGCCTCAGTTAACTTTTTTCCGACAATTTCAGAGGCCAATTTCACCGCTTCTTCCATCGTTGAAGCGATCACAAAATCGTTTACGCCGTCACCGTAAAAATAAGCAGGAATACGATGCCCCCACCAAAGTTGGCGCGAGATATTCCAATCTCTGATATTCTCCAACCAATGGCGATAAGTGCTGTTATAATGTTTGGGGAAAAAATGAATTTCCTCATCTTCCAAAACAGCTTTTAAAGCCGGTTTCACAATGGTATCCATTTTCAAAAACCATTGGGCAGAAATTTTTGGCTCAATAACTTCTTTGGTTCTTTCAGAAGTTCCCACTTTATGGACATAAGATTCAATTTTGGCCAAACTGCCTAAATTTTCCAATTCTTTGGTAATTTCTTTCCGAACAACAAATCGGTCTTTTCCTTCGTAATGCAAGCCAAATGAATTCAAAGTGGCGTCATCGTTAAAAATATCCACCACTTCCAACCGGTGCTTTTCACCCAATACTTTATCATTAGGATCATGCGCAGGCGTTACTTTTAAACAACCCGTACCAAATTCAATATCCACATAGTCATCTTCAATTATTGGTATAACTCTGTTGGCAATGGGAACAATGGCTTTTTTGCCTTTTAAGTGCGAAAAACGCGGATCATTCGGATTGATACAAATGGCGGTATCACCAAAAATTGTTTCAGGACGCGTGGTTGCAATGGTTAAAAAATCACTGCTGCCTTCAATTTTATATTTCAGATAATATAGATTGCCCGCTTTTTCTTCATAAATAACTTCTTCATCAGACAAAGTTGTTTTTGCGGCAGGATCCCAATTTACCATTCTGTAACCTCGATAAATCAGGCCTTTTTTATATAAATCGATAAAAACTTTTATGACAGATTCGCTCAAATCAGCGTCCATCGTGAACTTTGTGCGTTCCCAATCGCAGGAAGCGCCCAGCTTTTTAAGCTGTTCCAAAATAATGCCGCCATGCTCATCCGTCCATTCCCAAGCGTGCTTCAAAAATTCTTCCCTTGTTAAGTCCGATTTCTGAATCCCTTGTTCTTTCAATTTAGCGACAACTTTGGCCTCAGTTGCAATAGATGCATGGTCAGTTCCGGGAACCCAACAGGCGTTGAACCCTTTCAATCGTGCCCTTCTTATCAACACATCCTGAATGGTATTGTTCAACATATGGCCCATATGTAAAACGCCTGTAACGTTAGGCGGCGGAATCACAATGGTGTATGGTTCTTTTTCGTTAGGCGTTGAATGAAAATAATTGTTCTTCATCCAGTAAGCATACCATTTGT
>MGWK01000046.1 GCA_001800975.1 Flavobacteria bacterium RIFCSPLOWO2_12_FULL_35_11
ACTTCATCAAATAAATTGGCATTTTTTGTTGCTTCATAGGTTCTTAAAATAACCGTTTTTCCCGCCAAATCTTTCATTAGTTTCCCCGGAAATCGGCTTGCTTCGAAGCGAGCAGGAATCATTGCTATTATTTTCATTTAAGGATGTCTTTTAATTCCTTTAATTCTTTTTCCTTTTCTATTAATTCCGCTTCTTTTAATTCTATTTCTAGCAATTCTTTTTCTTTTAAATAATTTCTTTTAAGTCGGTTGATGCTTGCATTTAACTCAAAACCCAACAACAATATGATGGCATTTAACCACACAAAAAGCATTAATACCAACAAGGTGCCGATAGATCCATAAAGTTTATTGTAGGTGGCAAATTTCAACACATAAAGGGCAAATAATTTGAACATTAAGATTGTTAACAACGTAGTTAAGACAGATCCCGGCGTAAAAAAAGTGTTGTGTTTTATCTCTTTTGCGCCATATTTATACAATACTGATACCGAAAAAAATATTAACACCACCAATAAAAAATACCTGCCTTTTTCAATCCAATACACATCGTTTTCAAGCCATCCGTGTGCCTTTAAATCGTTTATTCCTATCTCAAAGTAAACATTAAATGCGACAACGCTGACTAAAATAACCGACAGCACGATTGCCAATAGCATGGAAATAAAATACTGACGTAAAATGCTGCGCATTTCCACCACATGATACGAATATTCAAATCCGGCAAAAACAGCGCTGACACCGTTGGCCATTAAAAAAATCGAGGCTATAAACCCGAAAGAAAGCAATCCGCTATACTTATTATTTATAATATCGCGTATAACACTCTCAAAAGAACTGGCTGTGTTTGGAGGCAACAGACGTTCAATCATAAACAAAAAATCTTGTTGAAATCCTTCAATTGGCACATATGGAATTAGGGTAAGCATAAAAAGTAAAAATGGAAACAAGGCCATAAAAAAACTAAAGGCAATTCCGCCTGCACGCGATGTTAATGCACCTTTTATGATTCCAAGGGTATATATTTTAAAGACCTCATAAACCGACATGCCCAATAAACCTGGAATTTTAACATTTTTTCCAAATTTAACAATCCACTTTCGTGTTTTAATTTTATTTAATATTGCTTTTAGGTATTTCCTCATTTTTTTTAAATAGGTTCAAAGGCGTTTCTTTACGATTTACGATTTAAGATATCCGATTTTAGAATTTTTAATCCTATCCCCAACCCTTTCCAAAGGAAAGGGAGTTTGATTGGATAAAATATTTTAATAAATAACTTTTAACTTTTAATTATCAATTGACAACAGTTAATTGATAATTAAAATGCTTTCAAACTCAGATCCATATTGTAAACTGAATGCGTTAAAGCGCCTGAGGAAACATAATCAACACCGCATTCGGCATATTTTCTGACGCTTTCCAAATTAATGCCGCCAGAAGATTCTGTTTGACATTTGTCGCCAATTAACTGAACTGCCTTGCGGGTTTCCTCAAAATCAAAATTATCAATTAAAATTCTGTGTATGCCTTCATGTGCCAATATTTCCTTTATTTCTTCAAGGCTTCTGGCTTCAACAATAATTTTTAAATCTAAGTTATTGACTTTTAAATAGTTTTTTGTTTTTTCAATGGCTTTTGAAACGCCGCCGGCAAAATCGATGTGGTTGTCCTTTAGCATAATCATATCATACAATGCAAACCGATGATTTTCACCGCCTCCAATTTTAACCGCCCATTTTTCTATGGCCCTGATGCCCGGGGTAGTTTTTCTGGTGTCTAAAATTTTTGTTTTTGTTCCTTCCAGCAATTTCGCGAATTCTTTGGTTTTTGTGGCTATGGCGCTCATTCGCTGCATCACGTTCAAAACCAGACGTTCCGATTTTAAAATGGATTGCGAGCTTCCTTCAACAAAAAAAACCACATCGCCATATTTTACAGATTCTCCGTCGTTGATCAATGTTTCCACTTTTAAATCGGCATCCACATAACTAAAGATTCTCTTTGCCATTTCCACGCCAGCAATAATTCCGGCTTCCTTAACCAACAATTTTGCTTTCCCTTTTGCGTCTTTTGGTATACATGCCAAAGAGCTGTGATCGCCGTCGCCCACATCCTCTCTAATGGCATTGGAAATGATAATATCAAGTTCTTTTTCAAATTGCTGCTGTGAAATCATGGGATTTATCTATTATCAAACAAAAATAACTTTTTTATTTTCAAAAAATTCATCTTTAATTCTTTTTATATTTACCGAATGAAACAAGCATTGCAAATTTTGACACACAAAGTAATGAATAATAGCGAACTGCATCTGTTACTGCTGAAAAATAAAATTTAAACAGATGAAAATTAAACTGTTGGCCATTGGCAAAACCGATGATAAAAATTTACATACCTTAATTGAAGCTTATCAAAACAGACTAAAGCATTATGTCAATTTTGACATTGAGCTTATTGCTGATATCAAGAATGTTAAAAACCTAACCGATGCGCAGCAAAAGGAAAAGGAAGGCGAACTCATTTTAAAAAAATTAACGGCAACAGACGTATTAATTTTGTTGGATGAAAAAGGAACCGCATTCAGTTCTGTCACTTTTTCTGAATACCTTCAAAAAAAAATGAATGCCGGCGTTAAACAATTGGTGTTGGTTATTGGCGGTCCATACGGATTTTCAGAAGCCGTTTACAAACAGGCGCAAGGGAAAATATCCCTGTCGAAAATGACCTTTTCGCACCAGATGATTCGGTTGTTTGTTGTTGAACAATTGTATAGGGCTTACACTATTTTAAAAAATGAACCGTATCACCATGAATAAATTAAAACTGGTTTTTGCCACAAATAATAAACACAAACTCGAAGAAGTTCAGGCGATGCTCACCAATTTCGAAATTGTTAGCTTGGCAGATATCAATTGTTTTGAGGATATTCCTGAAACTGCCGATACTTTGGAAGGAAACGCCATTTTAAAGGCAAATTTTATTACTGAAAAATATGGATTGGATTGTTTTGCTGATGATACCGGACTGGAAGTTGAAGCTTTAAATAAGGAACCGGGCGTTTATTCGGCCCGTTATGCAGGAGAAAACAACAATGCTGAAGCGAACATGAATAAATTATTGAAGAATCTTGAAAACACTCAAAACCGGAAAGCGCAATTTAAGACCGCAATCGCCTTAAATATTCAAGGAAAACAGTTTATATTTGAAGGTGTTTGCAAAGGCACCATTTTAACAGAAAAACGGGGAGACAGCGGTTTTGGCTACGACCCTATTTTTATGCCTGACGGCTTTAACCGCTCATTTGCCGAAATGAATTTGGCTGAAAAAGGCAACATTAGCCATCGCGGAAAAGCAGTAGAAAAATTAGTTACATTTTTAAAAGAGCATCATTGGTAAATCCGATTAAATCATATAGAAACACGTTTATTATTTTGGTGGCTGCCCTCCTGCTTATTTTTATCATGAACATAAGTTTGGGTTCGGTTTATATTCCCTTAAAACAATTGTTTCTGGCTTTTATGGATGGTGACGTTGAAAAAGAATCGTGGAAATCCATCGCGATTAATTACAGGTTGCCAAAGGCAATTACGGCAATTATCGTTGGATCTGGATTATCGATTAGCGGATTGTTGATGCAAACCCTGTTCAGGAATCCGTTAGCCGGTCCCTATGTTTTGGGCATAAGTTCGGGCGCCAGTTTGGGCGTTGCCATATTGATATTGGGCGCCTCATTTTTTGGCGGAACGATAGCCGGTTTTGCATTTAGCAGTTGGGGACATGCCATTGCGGCAAGCATCGGCGCTTTTTTGGTGCTTTCGGCTGTGATGATGGCGGCCATAAAAGTGAGAAACACCATGTCTATCTTAATTATCGGATTGATGTTTGGGAGTTTAACCGCCTCCGTGATTAGCGTGTTGGCCTATTTCAGCAGCGCAAACCAATTACAGCAGTATTTATTCTGGAGTTTTGGCAGTCTGGGAAACTTAAGCTGGAATGAAATTTTAACCCTTTTAATCATTTTTTTAATTGGAATCACCTTCGTAATATTCATTATAAAACCATTAAACAGTTTGCTTTTAGGAGAAAATTATGCAAAAAGCATGGGCGTTAACGTGAAAAGAACCCGAAATATAACATTAATTTCAACAAGCATATTAACCGGTGCAATTACAGCTTTTTCAGGGCCTATTGCTTTTATCGGTCTGGCAGTTCCTCATTTAACAAAACTGCTTTTCAGCACTTCCAACCATAAAATATTGGTTCCCGCAGTTGCCATAAGCGGCGCCATCATTATGCTGATTTGCGACAGCATTGCCCAATTGCCAACCAGCGAATATACCCTGCCCATTAACGCAATAACTTCGTTATTTGGTGCGCCCATAATTATCTGGTTGCTGGTCAGAAAACGAAAAATAACTTATTAAGTGGATTTAAAAAACCAACATATCATTAAAACTACCAATTTAAGCATAGGGTACACTTCCAAAAAGAACGTGAACACCATTGCCTCCGGCTTAAACATTGAACTGGGCAAAGGTAAATTGGTGTGTTTGTTAGGAAAAAACGGCATTGGGAAATCTACATTGTTAAGAACTTTAACCAAAGTTCAACCTGCATTAAGCGGTGAAATTTTCATCAATAATAACAATTTAAAAACTTTAAACAGCGTTGATTTGGCTAAATCACTCAGTTTGGTTTTAACCGAGCATTTGCCCGAAAGCAATTTATCGGTTTATGAGTTGGTGGCTTTAGGCCGGCAGCCTTATACAAATTGGGTTGGCAATTTATCCGAAACGGATTTAAAATTTATCGACAGCGCTTTAGAACAAACCAACACCAAACATTTAATCAACTCAAAATACTACGAATTAAGCGACGGACAACTTCAAAAAGTGTTAATTGCCAGAGCATTGGCCCAAAATACCGATATCATTATTTTAGATGAGCCTACGGCGCATTTAGACATTCACCATACCATTGAAACGCTGGCCTTGTTAAAAAAATTAGCCGCAACGTGTAACAAAACCATCATCGTTTCTACCCATGAAATAAATTTGGCTTTGCAGCTTGCTGACATATTGTGGCTGATGACACCGTCAAACTTTATGGCGGACACTACCGAAAATTTAATAGAAAACGATAGCCTGGACCAACTTTTTGAATCAGATTTGATAAGCTTTAACAAAACTTTAAAACAGTTTACGCTCTCTAATTCCTACTAATTTTGATATATTTGAGAAGTTTATAAAATCATAAAATGGGAAAAAATTATTTTATCTTCATATTTATAAGCCTATTGAGTTCTGGCTTTAACAATACTGTTGTCGCCCAGGCAGCGGAAAATGTTGAAATTACCGGGAAATTCGCGCAAAAATTTGCTGCCGGAATTACAGAATCCGATTTGAAAACACATTTATATACAATTGCTTCCGATGAATTTGAAGGAAGAAACACAGGTGAATCCGGACAAAAATTGGCTGCAGCATATATTAAAGATTTTTACCTAGCAAGAAATATCGCATCGCCTTTGGGCGGAAATAATTATTTTCAAACAATTTCTGCGGAACATATGCAACGAAATTTAAAACCATCCGAAAATGTGGTAGCCTTTATTAAAGGTTCAGAAAAACCGGATGAAATTGTGGTGATTTCAGCACATTATGACCATCTAGGAATGAATGAGGATGGTGATGTCTATAACGGCGCCGATGATGATGGTTCAGGAACTGTGGCTGTGATGGCGATTGCCGAGGCTTTTCAGAAAGCGGTTGAAAATGGAAACGGACCAAAACGCTCGATTTTATTTTTACATGTAACCGGCGAAGAAAAAGGACTGCTTGGTTCTAAATATTATGTGAATTTTCCTATTTTTCCGCTAGCAAATACCGTTTCAAATTTGAATATTGATATGATTGGCCGCTCGGATGAAGCCCATGAAAACGATCCAAACTATGTTTATTTAATTGGTTCCGACAAGCTAAGCAAGGAATTGCACAATTTATCCGAAGAAATGAATCACAAATTCACCAAATTAGATTTAGACTACACCTATAATCTGGACAGCGATCCAAATCGTTTTTATTACCGATCAGACCATTATAATTTTGCAAAAAATAACATTCCTGTCATTTTCTATTTCAACGGAACCCACGAAAATTATCACCGCATAAGCGATACACCCGATAAAATTAATTATGAATTATTGGCAAAAAGAACCCAATTGGTATTTTATACCGCCTGGGAAATAGCCAATAGGGAAAACCGTATTACCGTTGATAAATAGCTAGTTGTTCACTTCTACTGCGCTCAGGGTAAAGGTTGTTGGTTGTTAGTTTTGAGTGTTTAATATAACGAGTAAACAGTTCAACAATTAGACGATTTGTCACCCTGAGGTATAATTTTTATTCTAAAAAAAGCAATATAAAATGAAGTTAACTTTGTATAAAATCTGAATTAGAATTAGGCAGTGTGGCAGTAGCATAACTAGTGTAAATTACCTGATCCTGAGCTTTGTTTCAAAGTATTATAGTAAGCAATATTGGTGAGTTCAATAATGATGAATTTCCCCCATGGTGGCAATATCTTTTCACATAATATACTTTGAGCCTATTTCTATTTCATTAAATCATAAGCAATGAGTAGTTTAGAAAAAAATCATTAAAAATTGTGCAGACATCAATATTGGAAGCGAAAAAGTATTTGTTGCCATTGAAGGAGAGGAAGCAAGGAGTTTTAGAACCTTTACGAGAAGTTACAAAGAGTTGGGTGTTTATATGCAGGAATATGGAATAACTCATGTAGCAATGGGTTTTGATGTTTATTTAGTTAATCCAGCAGACAGTAAAAACTTGCCCAGCAGAAAAACGGATGTGCAAGATTGTCAATGGATACAACAGTTATTCAGTTATGGTTTATTAAGAAAAAGTTTTGTTCCTGAGAATATTGTTCGAAAGTTGAGAGTTTATACTCGTATGCGTGAAGATAAATTGCAAATGGCATCTTCCCATATACTTCATATGCAAAAGGCATTGGTACAAATGAATATTCGACTTCCGGAAGTTTTGTCACAAACACACGGAGCAAGCGGAATGGCAATGATAGAAGCTATTTTAGAAGAAGAAAGAGACGCCCAAGTTTTATTGAACTATTGCACAACAGATTTAAGAAAAAGAAAGGGAGCAGATATTTTATTGGCTTTGGAAGGTAATTATAAAGTGGAATATATTTTTGAACTTCAACAAGCATATGATGGCTATATGTTTTATTTAAACCAAGTCCAACTATGTGATAAAGAGACCTAAAAAATATTAATTGAATTTAAGAATAAATCTAATAATGATTATAAAGACGATAATAGAATAAAACCGATACGACATAACAAACCAGATATAAAAAACTTGCATGATTTATTAATGGGGATTCATGGCGCAAATCCAACCGTTCTACCCGGTTTGACCGATTATAGTCTTATGCGATTAACGGCAGAACTTGGCAACAATATAGAACAATGGCCAAATATGTTAAGGCTTTTATATCTTGGTTAGGATTGACTCCTGGGAAGAATCAATCAGGCAAGATGAATAAAAGAAGTAAGAAAAAAGCAATGACACGATCTGGTCAAATATTTAAACAAGCCGCCCAAAGTTTATTAGTCAGCAAACAACCAAGCTTGGGAGCTTTTGCAAGAAAATTAGCGGATCTCTGTTACAAAACATTTAACAATGGAATGCAATATGTGGAAAAGGAGTATAAATATATTTACAAAAACAAAAGGAACAACAAATTAGATTTCTAACAAAAAAAACAATTGAGCTAAATATACAACTTATTGATATTAAGTGATATATATATATAAACGTCAATGGTAGCCGAGCTGAAAGGAAACAATAATTAAAGTGGCAATTTCTTTTTCAGGGCTTCGACAATATTATAAACTGCCGGGCAAATCTCAGTGTTTTTCATCGTTAAATTGGTGAGCTGGATAAATTTTCGTCGGTTGGTGTGCGGATATTCATTGCAGGCTTTTGGGCGCACATCATAAATGGTGCACCTATTGTCGTTTAAATCCAAAAAGGAACAGGGGGAAGTTTTTAACACATAAAAATCATCGGGATCCCTTTCCAAATAGGTCGAAATAAAAAAATGCTCCTTCATTTTCACATACTTGGCAATGCGCTGAATGTCCTTCTCCGTAAAAATAGGGCTGGTGGTTTTACAGCAATTCCCGCAGGTTAAGCAATCTGTTCGCTTAAACTCACTGACATGCAATTCCTGCACCACAAAATCCAAATTGTTAGGCGTGCGCTTTTTCAATTTTTCGAAATACTTTTTGGTTTCCTGGTATTTTTCTTTCGCCAAACCCGGCAATTCTTTTAAAAACGCTTCCATCTATTTAATTTATTGGCAAAAATACAATTTAAACTTTTAAAAATTATCGTACTTTTGCTCCTTAACAGATTTCAGCAAAAAAAGATGCAAAACAGTTTAGAAATAGCCATTAAAAAAGGGTTCAAAGAAATTTACGATGTCGATGTGGATTCTGTAGAATTTCAGGCAACCAACAAAGATTTTGAGGGGGACATCACCGTGGTTATTTTCGCATTTTTACGCTATGTAAAAGGAAATCCTGTTGAAATTGGCACCAAACTGGGCGCCTATTTAAAAGAAAACGTACTGGAGGTGGCCGATTTTAACGTGGTAAAAGGCTTTTTGAATTTGGTGATTTCAGATGAATTCTTCCTGAATTCCTTCAATGAAATTTATGCGACCCCAAACTTCGGATTTGTAACAGCCAATCCGGCCGAAAAAGCCGTTATGGTCGAGTATTCTTCGCCAAATACGAATAAACCGCTGCATTTGGGGCATATCAGAAATAATTTATTGGGGTATTCCGTGGCCGAAATTATGAAGGCTTCAGGAAAAAAAGTATACAAAACACAAATCATCAACGACCGTGGCATCCATATTTGCAAAAGCATGCTGGCATGGCAACGTTTTGGAAATGGCGCAACGCCGGAAAGCACCGGTTTAAAAGGCGACAAATTGGTAGGAAACTACTATGTGGCCTTCGACAAAACCTATAAAGAAGAAATTTCCCAATTAATTGCGGCAGGAAAAACGGAAGAAGAAGCAAAAAAACAGGCCCCAATTTTGTTGGAAGCCCAGGAAATGCTACTTAAATGGGAAGCCGGAGATGAAGCTGTCGTTTCTCTTTGGAAAACCATGAACGCTTGGGTTTATGAGGGTTTCAACAAAACGTACCAAGAATTGGGCGTTGATTTCGATAAAAATTATTACGAAAGCATCACTTATTTACTGGGAAAAGACGTGGTTGCAGACGGACTCAAAAAAGGGGTCTTTTATAAAAAGGAAGATGGCTCGGTATGGATTGATTTAACCGCCGACGGCCTGGACGAAAAAATTGTGTTGAGAGCAGATGGCACCGCGGTGTATATGACGCAGGACATAGGAACTGCCATTGAGCGTTTTAAGGATTTTGATTTAAGCGAATTGGTGTATACTGTTGGAAATGAGCAGGATTACCATTTTAAAGTATTGTTCTTAATTCTTAAAAAACTGGGTTTTGAATGGGCCAATAACCTATACCATTTGTCGTATGGCATGGTAGATTTGCCAAGCGGAAAAATGAAATCTCGTGAAGGAACCGTGGTGGATGCCGATGATTTAATGCAGGAAATGGTAGATACCGCAAGAAATATTTCTCAGGAATTGGGAAAACTGGAAGGTTATTCCGAACCAGATAAAGAGGCTTTGTACAAAATAATTGGAATGGGCGCCCTGAAATACTATATTTTAAAGGTAGATCCAAAAAAACGAATCTTGTTCGATCCGGAAGAGTCTGTCGATTTTAACGGAAACACGGGTCCGTTCATACAATACACCTATGCCCGGATTCAATCCATCATCAGAAAAGCCGATTTTGATTTTTCAAAAGCAATAACAACCATCGACTTGCACGAAAAGGAACGCGAATTGATCAAACAAATACAGCAGTTTCCTGAAATCATACAAAATGCCGCCAAAAATCACAGTCCGGCCATACTCGCAAATTACACCTACGATTTGGTAAAAGAATACAATTCATTGTACCAAAGTTTGCCTATTTTAGGAAGCGAAAATGAAAGCGAAAAAATACTGAGAACACAACTTTCGGCAAAAGTGGGAGAAATCATCAAAGCAGCGTTTAAGCTATTGGGGATTGAAGTTCCTGAGAGAATGTAAAGCCCAATTAACAATGAACAATTAACAATTGAATATTAAGAATAAAGAAATATTAAAGAATAAAGAACAGTGTATAAAGAAGAAAAAACTAAAGAGAATAAAATCAAATATTCCCCTCTTGAGAAGCCTGTCCCGTTTTTAGTACGGGAGGGTTAGGGGTGTGTTTTTCTTTTTACTTTGAATTAACAAATAAACGATTAAACAAATAAAACATGAAATACGACATCATAATTTTAGGAAGTGGTCCGGGAGGCTACGTTACTGCCATTAGAGCATCACAACTTGGTTTTAAAGTTGCTATTGTAGAAAAAGAAAATTTAGGCGGCATTTGTTTAAACTGGGGTTGTATTCCAACCAAAGCCTTGCTAAAAAGCGCCCAGGTTTATGACTATTTAAAACATGTGGATGAATACGGTTTAAAGGCCGAAGCCATTGACAAAGATTTTGGCGCCGTGATCAAACGCAGCAGAAATGTAGCGGATGGCATGAGCAAAGGCGTTCAGTTTTTGATGAAAAAAAATAAAATTGACGTCATTGATGGTTTTGGAAAACTAAAAACGGGCAAAAAAATGGATGTGACCGATGCGGAAGGAAAAGTGACCGAGTACAGTGCCGACCATATTATTATTGCCACTGGCGCACGTTCCAGGGAACTTCCAAACTTGCCACAGGACGGGAAGAAAGTGATTGGATACAGAGAAGCCATGACTTTGCCTGCGCAACCTAAAAAAATGATTGTGGTGGGCTCAGGCGCTATCGGCGTTGAGTTTGCCCATTTTTACAATTCCATGGGAACAGAAGTGACCATTGTGGAATTTTTGCCAAACTTGGTGCCTTTGGAAGATGCAGACATTTCCAAACAATTTGAACGCTCCTTTAAAAAATCGGGTGTAAAAGTGATGACCAGTTCCTCTGTGGAATCTGTGGATACCTCTGGCGATGGCGTTAAAGCGGTGGTAAAAACCAAAAAAGGTGAGGAAATATTGGAAGCCGACATCTTGCTTTCTGCCGTGGGCATCAAATCAAATATAGAAAATATTGGATTGGAAGAAGTGGGTATCGTAACCGACCGTGATAAAATCATCGTCAATGATTTTTACCAAACCAATATTCCGGGCTATTATGCCATTGGGGATGTTGTTCCGGGTCCTGCCCTGGCGCATGTCGCTTCCGCAGAAGGTATTACCTGTGTGGAAAAAATTGCAGGCTTGCACACCGAAGCCATTGACTATGGAAACATTCCGGGCTGTACCTATGCAACACCAGAAATTGCCAGCGTGGGACTGACAGAAGCGCAAGCCCTGGAAAAAGGTTATGAACTGAAAATTGGAAAATTCCCTTTTTCTGCCTCAGGAAAAGCGAAAGCCGCCGGCACGCCGGACGGATTCGTGAAAGTAATTTTCGATGCGAAATATGGAGAATGGTTGGGTTGCCATATGATTGGCGCCGGCGTTACCGATATGATTGCTGAAGCTGTTTTGGGGAGAAAACTAGAAACAACTGGGCACGAAGTGCTTAAAACCATCCATCCGCATCCAACAATGAGCGAAGCGGTTATGGAAGCTGTTGCCGATGCTTACGGGGAAGTGATTCATTTGTAGGATGATTAGTATCAAGTATTTGGTAACTGGTGTTTTAGGAAATATAAAAAGGGCAATTTTTAATTAATTAAAAATTGCCTTTTTTATATTTAATTTTTTTGAAAAACTTCTTGTGAAAAAATTGATTAATTAGATTATTGACAACAAAAAAACCAACAACCAACAACTAAAAATTGACTTATTGGCCAATTGACCAATCAGATAATCGAATTCCTTCCTCAGAAATGGTGATTAATTTTTGTCTGAACAATCCGCCAACGGCATTTTTAAAGGCCTTTTTACTCATTCCCAACTGGTATTTTATTTCTTCCGGAGCCGTTTTATCGGTCAATGGCAAAAAACCCTCGTTTTCTTTGAGTACCTTCAACAATTTAATTTCGTAGCTCAAAATCGTTTGTTTAAAACCGATAGGCTGCAAACTCACGTCGAGCTTTTCGTCTTCCCTAATTTTTTTAATGTAGCCGGTTAATTGCTGACCTTCATGAATTTTTTGAAAGAGCTCATTTTTGTAAAGCAATCCCTCAAATTCGTGATTTACCATAACTGTAAAACCCAATGTTGTGGCTTTCACAACCAACAAATCTACCTTATCCCCTATGTTTAATTCTTCCATGATTTATGCCTTTAAATTGTTGAAATATGCTTTTAATATATCGTCGTTTTCCAGCCTTGGCGTGAAGATTTCCAACACTTTCGGATGGCTGGCAGCTTCATAAAAGTTAGCAAGCTGTTTTTGCAATTCAGCTTCGTCATTTGCTGCGCTGTATTCAAAATGATACATTTTGCACAAATGTTCTGCGGTTAAATGATGTGGTGTTTCAAAATAAACCAGCGCATCCGACTGTTTCGGGCCCGGAATGAATCTGAAAATACCGCCTCCGCCATTGTTAATCACTATAATTCTGAAATTATTTGGTATGTAATTGTTCCACAGCGCATTGCTGTCGTATATAAAACTGATGTCGCCTGAAATGAACAAAGTATTTTCCTTTACCGCATAAGCCGCGCCAATGGCGGTGCTCGTGCATCCGTCAATTCCACTTGTGCCTCTGTTGCAGAAAATTCGCCAGGTTTTATTGCTGTCGAACAGCTGTGCATACCGAATAACGGAGCTGTTGCCCAATTGCAGTTGTGTGTGGTCTGGAATTGCTGCCATAATGATGTTGAATACTTTCAGATCGGAAAAAGGACAAGTTTCCATATATTCCTGATGCTTTTGCAATCGGAATTCTTTTTTATGAAGCCAAAAATGTTGGTAATTGCTCTCCCTTTTTTTTGTCAAAAAGAAAAATTGGCTGAAAAACAATTGCGGCGATACCTTAAAATGATGTTCCAAACAATGAAAAGTATCATACGCCCTTAAAGCATCTGCATGCCAATGGTGTTTTGGTTTGTAGTTTCGAAGCTGTTCCTTTATTTTTTTTGAAACAATCATTCCGCCTAAAGTCAGCAAGATGTCCGGTTTAAATTCCTCCAACTCATCTTCCCCAAAGGGAAAAATTAATTTATCGATGCTGTTAATGAATTTCGGATGGGAAACATTGGCCGTATTTTCAATCAGCACCAATACCGATGGATCTTTTACAAAATGTTCCAATTGGATTTGCAGCAATTCATCGGGAAAATGTTCGCCGACCAACACCATTTTTTTTGCGGAAGCATTCCAGAGATCCGCGAATTTCTGAAGTGACTCAACCTCCAGCGGAATTTCCTTCAACAAAGATTTTTCTTCAATTTTGACGCTTTGCGATTTTAATTTTTCAATGGCATCCTCAATAGCTTCTGCCGTTATTTTTTCATATAAAGGATCCTCAAAAGGCACATTGATATGCACGGGACCTTTTTTGTTTATTGCTGTCTGCAACGCTTTTTCTATAAGTTCCCGGTCATTTCCGCATCCTAAATTTGCGCTGAACAGAATGTGATTTTCAAACACGTTTTCCTGCCGAATCGTTTGTCCGTCCCCCACATCAATCAGATGCGCAGGCCTGTCTGCAGAAATCACCACCAAAGGTATGTTGCTGTAAAAAGCTTCGGCGATTGCCGGATAATAATTTAGCAACGCTGAGCCCGATGTGCATACCAAAGCCACGGGATTTCTGGTTTGCTGTGCAATTCCCAAAGCAAAAAAAGCAGCACTGCGCTCATCAACCACAGACAATATTTTGCTGTTTTTTGACCCGTTAAAACCAATAATCAGCGGTGCATTTCTTGAACCTGGAGATATAACGACTGTATTTATGGAATAATTTTCGCAACTTTTTACAATCAGCTGCGCCAATTTATTTTTAGGAAATTCCTGCATGTACACTTGACATTAATTTGCAAAGTTAAACAAAGTTACGTTCATATTTTAATGAATATGCAGTACTTTTTAGGGAAGATTTTGAACTTTTATTATTTAAAAAATAGCGCTTGAAGGCTTTTTGGACTTGTTAAGAATCCGTTTGCAACTATGGAAAACACCAAGTTTCAAAAGAAAAATAAAAATTCTAATTTTTTAAGACCGCAGATTTAGTCAATTCTTTTGCCCTGAGTTGAAAATGACAAACCTTGTTGGCCTGATGTTGAAATCATTACTGCTTCAAAAAAAGGTTCGTTGGCGTTCTTGCCAACCTTCCAGTCAAACAAGAAATTGGCTCCTGTCCCTCCTTCTTTGTCAATTTCATCAATGACAATTTCTGCAGTTTCCATCGGTGCAAGGAAAATGGGTTTTTTAAGGTAAGACCTGATTTCTTTGCCATTTGTGTCGAAATAGGTTGCTTTAAAAACATAAACAGTGTCAGTTAAATTGATGTTTCTCATACTTACCGTTACTGTCAAGTCTTGGGTTCTGTGCTCCGATTGGCTATAGATTTGAGAATAAACAGCCAAATAGGTATTTCCCGATGTTAGTGAATCATTTAGCTTAAAGTCAATGGTCCTATTTTCCCAATTTTCTTGGTGTATGGAACTAATGCCTTTCTTTTGGTCACAGGAATTAATTGTGAGAGCGATACAAAGTATTAAAATAATTCGTGCCATATTCTTTATAATTTCATCCAATTGGATCTAACAAATATACATTTTTATCCTTAAATCGCTTACTTAAAACCAATTTCCGGCCTGTTTCATGAGCGTTTTTAGACAAAAGTAGCTATTTCACAACAACACTTTTTTCATGACTTCCGCCTTGGAAACGGTTTCCTCCCACTCATTTTCAGGAATGCTGTCTGACGTAATTCCACCTCCAACATAAATGGAAGCTAACTTATTTTCCAGTTGCATACAGCGCAAATTCACGAATAAATTGGTGCTTTCATTTATATTTAACACGCCCAAATAGCCCGAATAATATGCCCGGTCATAGCCTTCGTTTTCCATAATAAAAGCTGCGGCAACGTCTTTTGGCAATCCGCAAACCGCAGGTGTCGGATGCAGGATTTTTATGAGGTTTTCCAACGAATCGGCGGACTTTAATTTACCGGAAATGTCGGTTCTGATGTGCAGCAAATTTCCGGCTTGAACTGTAAAAGGTGCAGTAACTTCCAAAGCTTCAATAGATTCTTTTAAATTTTCCAGCATAAAATCCGTAACATATTGCTGTTCCTGTTTTTCTTTATTTCCCCAGATAACTTTTGTCGTCCCAGTATATTTTTGGGTTCCCGCCAAAGCCATCGTTTTAAAATTGCCCTCAAAACTGGTGAGCAATTTTTCAGGCGTTGCACCCATCCAAAGTCCGACCGCCGGATGAAACCACAGATACACAAATGCATTTTTGTAGGCATCCAACATTTTTTTGAAAATGACAAAGACCTCTAAACTGGTGAATTCCAAGGTCTCTTTTCGCGACAAAACAATTTTTTCAGCTTTTTTATTTTTTATGAAATCGATGCCTTTTTGCACCAAGGCCATATGTTTTTCCTTTAAAGAACCCGATTCCGAACAATTGATAAACTGAAGTTTATCCGGATTAATTTCATTGTTGACCAACAAATCAACCTGATTGATTGCTGCCTTAAATGAGTCGCATTTTTCCAATGGAAACAATACTTTTTTCTCCCCTGAACCAAACGGCGCAAATACAAAACCCGATTCTTTGTAGGATTTCAACTCACGCAATTCCTGCGTTCGCTGCACAAAAGCAGTCACCAAATCTTCGTCCGGTTTTCTAAACACCACAAATGGCTTTTTTGAGTGGTAAACACTTTCTATATCACTAAAAAATGCCGCTATATCTTTATGCAATTGCTGTAAATTAAATGGTTATAATTTAGTGAAAACCCTATTCTTTTGGCAAAATAATATTGGTGAGCCTGCAGGTTGAAATTAGTTTTCCGAAATCATCTTCAACCCTGATATCGATTAAATGCGTGGTCCTTCCTTTGTGAATAAATTTTGCGGTCGCCGTCACATTTCCGCTTTTGGCGCTTCCCAAATGATTGGCTGAAAAAGCTATGCCCCGCACCATAAATTTATCGTTGTCGATTACGAGCATGGAAGCCGGACTCCCAACACTTTCCGCCAAAGCCATGGTAGCGCCGCCGTTTAAAACGCCGTCTGGCTGAAAAACGCTTGTGTTTACAGGCATTTTTGCCACCAAATAATCATCGCCAACATCGGTGTAAGTGATGTGCAACGTTTCCATCAAGGTGTTTTTGCACAAAGAATTTAATGTCTGCAATGTTTTTTCTTTCTGATTCATTTGTTGGTATTATTTGTTAAAATAAATTGTGCTTATTTGTACGAATTTTTTATGGTTTAGCGATAAAAAAAATTTGTTTTTGGCTATTTTATATAAAAAAGTCAGACCGTAAAAATAAGAATTAAAACTTTAAATAGTACATTTGTATTTTAAATCTGTTTATAAAATGGCTTACAAAATTAGGGTAGTTTTAGATGTTGAAAAAGATGTAATAAGAGATATTCTTGTTAATGAAACCATTAATCTAGAAGATTTACATTTTATTATCGCAAAATCATTTGGTTTTCAAGGGCTTGAAATGGCTTCTTTCTACAAAACCAATGAAGATTGGGAACAAGGGGAAGAAATTCCGCTTTTTGACATGTCGGAAGACGGGACAGCCTTATGCATGAGTAATTGTTTGCTGAAGGATGTGCTGACTAAAGAAGGTGAAAAACTGATTTATGTGTATGATTTTCTTTCTATGTGGACATTTTTTGTTGAATTGTCCAAAATTATACCTATTGAAGAAAGTGACCTGCCAAAAGTCATGTTGTCCATAGGAGATAAGCCTGATAAAGCGCCAGAAAAAGAATTTACCGCCGAAGAGGAGTTTGATGAGTTAAATGAATTTGACGACGAAGCCGATATAGAAAATTTGGACGAGTTTGATTATGACAATTATTAAAGGTTAAATCTCCTAAATGGCAGTAATATAAGGCTAAAAATGTTTTGAGCGTTTCCTTTCAGGTCTGGCTATCGCTACTCGCTTCGCGTAAAAACGGAAGAGCTCTAACAAGCCGCTCTATCCTTAACGCAGTTTAAATGAATAATAGAAATCTTTAGACTTGAACTTCTCGGGTTAGTATTGACTGGTTTTTACTAATTTTTTATTCCTTATCATGTTTTTTTACACACCCCTAGCCCCCAATGTCATTAAGTTAAGGATATTTGTCATTCCGACAAAGGAGGAATCACATCAAACTAGCTAACCATTATGAGATTCCTCGTGCCTCGGAAGGACAAAAAAAGAGCATCAAAGTCTTAACTTAATGACATTGCCCTAGCCCCTCTCAAGAGGGGAATTTTAAGGTTGAATTTTGAACTGAACTTTACGTTTTACCATATAACATTTTGAACTTAAGATACTTATTTAATTAACGAATAATATAGGTATTCACGTTTTCATAATTTCTGACCACAAAGTCGAATCCCACTTTTAAAATTTCACCCATAGTCTTGCATTTCTTGAAATTTTTATCGTTGGTATATTTCACCAAATCCATTTTTAATTGCTGCACTTTTTCAGGCGTTGAAATGGTATCGTTCGCCATACATTTCATTAAATTATTTATCCGGTTATGAGACCCTTTAATTCTGCGGGCAATTGCAGAACGTTCCTCTTTTTTATATTGCTCTACAGATTCTTTCTGAAGATTGTCGGCCACCATTTTAACAAACGGGTAATTTTCTTTGAAATATTGCGGAAAATAAACCTTTAAATTCCCTTCATAACATTGCTGGTCAAAATCCATCGCACGAATTCGGTATTCAACCTGGTCAAAATCATAGGAGGCCACAATCACGTAATTATAGGCCCGCATATCGCCCAAAAGGCGAATGACACAGCGTTCGTTAAATTTCACAAACTCTTTCGAAAGTCTTTTTTTACCGCTGGCCGACACATTTTTAAGATTTTCCTCGATAAAGATATCGCCCGGAATTCCCAATACATGCTCCTCAATCAACGTATCCTTATAAACCAAAAAATTAATATTATTGGGCGACAGAATATGCTCCAATTCGAGTCCGTACACCCTTGAAGCATCCGCTTTTTTAATATAAATATACGTGTGGTTATCGTTTAAAATATTCCTGACTTTTACCCTAAATGGCTTTGAATTTCCAAAAGTGCAATAGTCAATGGCATCAACATTCAAAAAAGAGATGGATTCTTCACTCCCGTCGCCATGCAAAATAATATACATCCGCTTCAGGCTTAAATCAATTTCATCGCGCTCGTGATCGGAATAATATACCCTGATCCACAACGAATCTTCTCCCTTTTTATCATACACGGCAATGCCGCCCGCAAAGCGAAGCAGATCGTCATAAAAAATAGGAATTTTAATATTTCTGTTGTATTCGGTTAGGTACGCATACAACTGATCGTTAATTGGATAAGAAGGTTTTTTTCGCGAAATTAATTTTTCTTCCATCATAAAAATAACTGGTAAAGCCCAAATTTAGTATATTGCCGTAACAAATGTTGTTAATAAACGTCTAAAATTCATACTAAACCATAAAAATTTGGAAACTATCCTCTCCTTAAAAAACCTTCATAAAAAATTTGGCGCCGCCATCCACGCTGTAAATGATTTGTCCTTTGATATTAAGAAAGGCAATGTTTATGGCATTCTTGGCCCAAACGGAAGCGGAAAATCGACCACGCTGGGCATTATTTTAAATGTTGTCAATAAAACCTCCGGAAGTTTCAACTGGTACGGCGGCAATTTAACAACGCACCAGGCATTGAAAAAAGTGGGCGCCATTATTGAACGACCTAATTTTTATCCGTATATGACCGCAACACAAAACTTAGCATTGGTCTGCAAAATAAAAAGAATCCCGTTCACAAAAATTGAAGAAAAGCTTAAAGCCGTTAATTTATACGAACGCCGAAACAGTAAATTCTCCACCTATTCTTTGGGAATGAAACAACGGCTGGCGATTGCTTCCGCCTTGTTGAATGACCCTGAAATTTTGATTTTGGATGAACCTACCAACGGATTGGATCCGCAGGGAATTCACGAAATTAGGGTGCTCATTAAAGAAATTGCCCAAAACGGCACCACCATTTTATTGGCATCTCATTTATTGGATGAAGTGGAAAAAGTGTGTTCGCATGTGGTGGTTATTCGGGAAGGCGTAAAATTATATTCGGGAACCGTGGATGAAATGGTTGCTTCTCAAGGACTTTTTGAATTAAAAGTGGATACCGACTCGGAAAAATTAATGGAATTGCTTACTAAATTTGAAGGAATTGCCTCCATCAAAACAGAAGACGATAAAATAATCGCCACTTTGAACAAATCTGTTTCAGCTTCAGAAATAAACAATTATTTATTCCATAACGGCATTGTATTGTCGCATTTGGTTAAGCGCAAACCAAGTTTAGAACAACAATTTTTAACCTTAACCAACAAAAATTAAGACATGCTACGATTGTTAAACATAGAAATTCATAAATTAAAATACAGCAGGGCCAGCAGGGTTTTGGTATTCATTTATTTTATTTTACTGACGTCCATAGCCTTAATTGCAGCCATAAAATTTGATATCGGTCCGGTTAAATTTCATTTGGCTGATCAAGGCATATTCAATTTCCCTTATATCTGGCATTTCAACACCTATATCGCGTCTATTTTAAAATTTTTCTTATTGCTTGTTATCGTTTCCATGATGGCCAATGAATACAGCAACAAAACCTTGAAACAAAATTTGATAGATGGTTTAAGCAAGAAAGAGTTTGTGCTTTCCAAATTTTATACGGTGGTATTGCTGGCTTTAGTTTCAACCATATTTGTGTTTGTGGTGTCCTTAATTCTCGGTTACAGTTATTCCGATTTTAACGAAATTTCCATCGTAACCACAGATCTGGAATATTTATTTGCCTTTTTTGTAAAACTTGTTGCTTTTTTCTCCTTCGGATTGTTCTTGGGAATTTTAGTAAAAAGATCGGCTTTTGCTGTTGGCGCGATGTTGGTTTGGGCAATGGTTGAAGGTTTTGCCAAAGGAATGCTTTACTGGAAATTCGATACAATGGTTGCCAATGTGATGCAATTTTTTCCTTTGGAAGCCATGAGCAACTTGATAAAAGAACCTTTTACCCGTTTGGGCGCCGTTAAAACAGTGGCGAAACAGGTGGGCGAAGATTTATCGAAGGATTTTTCGGTACAGCCCCTAGACATTGTTATTGTATTGGTTTGGACTGCCATCTTTGTTTATGCTTCCTATGTTTTGCTTAAAAAGCGGGATTTGTAATTGGTTTTTGAGTTGTGAGTTTTTAGTTTTCAGTTTTCAGTCGCGGTAAGCAGTTTTTTTTGAACTTTTAACTTTTAATCCTATCCCCAACCCTTTCCTTGGGAAAGGGGGTTTTATTTGATTCTAGAAATGAACTTTTAACTTTGACCTTAAACTTCGGTCTTCGGACTTCCATCTTCAGACTATATTTTTAACATTTAACTTCTAATAATATTTAACTTCTAAAATTAACTTTTAATTTTTTATATATTTGAATGTTGCAACTGATTCATCCAAATGAAAAATTTAATTTACATATTGCTGCTTTTTGCCACTATTGGTGCATTGGCGCAAGGTGAAGCTAACTTTTGGTATTTTGGAAGTCAGGGAGGTTTGAATTTTAACAATGGAACTGCAACTGTCGCATTAGGCAGCAGTATAAATACGAATGAAGGTTGTGCCTCCTTTTCGAATGCCAGCGGAAATTTACTTTTTTATACTGACGGCATAAAAGTTTGGAATAAAAACCATGCCGTTATGCCAAATGGCACTAACTTATTGGGAAATCCTTCCAGTTCCCAATCTGCCATCATCGTTCCCCATCCGGGAAACAGCAACTTATTTTATATTTTTACGGTAGGCGCCAATGAATATAATAGCGATGGTGTATTAACTAGGGTAACAGACGGTTTGAATTCCTATACCGTTGATATGCGATTAAATTTCGGACTTGGAGATGTTGTTCTTAATTCCAGGATTGATTTATCAATTGGTCAAAATGCACAATGGACAGAGAAAGTGACTTCCGTAAAAGGTGCCGAATGCAATACTTTTTGGGTCATTTCTTTGGTGAACAATACCTTTATTTCTTATAAAATTGATGAGACAGGTTTAATCAATTCAGCAATAATTTCAACCGTTAATTTTTATCCAAATGACCTGAGAGGCTATTTAAAAGTTTCCCCTGACGGAAAAAAATTGGCAAGTGCCACCCAAAGTAACCAAGGAAATTTATTGCTTTACAGTTTTGACGACACCAATGGAAAAGTTTCCAATGACGGTCAGATTCTAATTTCGAATATTCAGCAAGACGGACAACCCTACGGTGTTGAATTTTCCCCACGAACTTCAAAATTGTACTGTTCTACTTATAACTACACGACCCAGATTAATAAACTGTTTCAATTTGATTTAGAAAATCCGAATATTGGTTCTAGCAAATTTCTTGTTAAAGCAAAATCTGGTTTCAGAGGCGCTTTGCAATTAGCGCCAAACGGAAAAATTTATGCCACCGTGCCTCCTGACTACGATCACGGAACACAATTTTTAGATGCCGTAAATTTGCCTGATGAGTTGGGTATAAATTGCAATTACCAGGAAAACGCCATGGATTTGGGTTCGGGAAGGGCCATGCAAGGATTGCCGCCTTTTATCGCCTCAATTTTACTGCCTGTTGAAATTACGGATGGCATCACAACACAAAATTTGAACAATACCACGGCAAAACGTTGTTTGGCTGAAAATTATCAGTTAACGCCCATAAATATTTCGGGAACTTCAACGTATAAATGGGCTTTCAATGGACTTCAAATAAGCACTTCTGCCTCGCTCAACTTAAATAATCTGGCCTTTTCAGATGCAGGAATTTATAAACTGGAAGTCGAAAATATTGATGCCTGCGGATTTAGAATCGTTTATAAAGGGGAAGTAAAATTGGAAGTTTACACGCCGCCAACCATCACAAGGTCGACAAATATTTTGCAGTGTGATGACAATACTGACGGCTATGTTGCATTTGATTTACACAGTTTAAGGGATGCTGAAATTTTGAACCTACAAAGTGCGACAGTATTTGAAGTCGTTTATTTTAAAAATCAGGCAGATGCCGATGCCAATACCAATCCAATTCCAAATCTTTACACCAATTCAGTTCCTTTCGGTACAAACACTTTGTTTGCCCGCATCCAAAATATCCAAAATCCGATTTGCTATGAAACTGCAAGTTTTACCGTTCAGGTATTTGAATCGCCAAAACCGCCAGCAACCATTTCAAATTTAGCTTTGTGCGATTCAAATTTAACAGGCACAGATACCGATGGCATTGAAAAATTTAATTTAAAGAGCAAAGAAACAGAAATTTTAAACGGACAGTCGGCCACAAAATTTACGATTACCTATTTTAGGGATCCCGCTTTAACCGACCAAATTATTGGCAATCTGACTTCTTTTCAAAATACCACGGCCAATTTACAGCCCATTTATGTTAAAATAGTGAACAACAGCAATCCGACTTGTGTGGTCACAAAATCATTCAATCTTGAAGTTTTTGCGTTGCCGGTGATCAATTCAACCTTTATATTTAAACAATGTGACGAAGATGGCGTGGTAGATGGTTTCACCGATTTTAACTTGAATGAAGCAAATGCCTATTTAACACTTGGCGCTACTTCCTTATTTGTAACTTATCATTTAAGCCTTTCCGAAGCAAATTCAGGGGCAAATATAGTTACTGCAAGTCCGTTTTCAAACGCAACGCAATCCACTGTTTTTGCCAGAATATCGAATACAAATGGCTGTTTCAGGGTTACCCCAGTAAATTTGTTGGTTTCTTCAACCTCTTTTGACGAAAGTTATTTAAAGACGGCAAGTGCTTGCGACAACGATGGAGAAATAGATGGCTTCAGGCTCTTTAATTTGGCGGAAAATTCGAACGAAATTATGGCACAATTTCCAACAGGGCAAAATTTAAGCGTTTCCTATTATCAAAATTTATCAGACGCGCAATTGGAAGAAAATGAAATCAGCCAAACCCAATCCTTTAGAAATGAAACTGCATTTAGCCAAACGCTTTATGTTCGGGTTGAAAGCGATGATAACGGCGCATGTTTCGGATTTGGCCCTCATTTAAAATTGGTAGTGGAACCTCGGCCAGATTTTGATTTGGATGAAAGTATCATTTATTGTTTGAACTTGCCTCCCTTCACGGTTTCAACCTTCAATGCGCAAGGAAATTATACCTATGAATGGAAAAATGAAAACGGAACGGTGGTTGGCAACAATCCGTTCTTGGAAATTTTCGCAGCAGGCGACTACAGTGTTATTGCAACTTCTGCTGAAGGATGCGAATCCTTTTCCAAAACCATCAAAGCAATTCCTTCCGTAATTGCAACCATTTCGCAAAATGACATTACCGTTGTTGACGATTCCGCAAACAATTCCATCACCATCAACACCAACAATCTGGGCATTGGGGATTATGAATTTTCTTTCAACGATCCCAATGGAACTTATCAGGAGGAACCGTATTTTGAAAACGTAATCCCAGGCATTCACACCATTTATGTTCAGGATAAAAACAATTGTGGCATTGCCCCCATTGAGGTTTCTGTGATTGGCTATCAAAAATTTTTCACGCCAAATAACGATGGCCAAAATGATACCTGGAATGTTTTGGGTGTCAGTGAAAACTTTTACCAGAGTGCCACCGTTTATATTTTTGACCGGTTTGGAAAACTCATCACTAAAATTGATTTGTACAGCGACGGCTGGAACGGATTGTTAAACGGCCAAATTTTGCCGTCAACCGATTATTGGTTTTCAGTTGAATTAGTTGACTTAAAAGGAAACATCAGGGTGAAAAAAGGGCATTTTAGCCTGATAAGAAGGTAATCAATACTTTCTCAAAACTGCTTTTTGCCGGCCATTCACCACATACGATTTTACTTCTGGAATATCCTCGGATTCAAATTTTGCGTTTCCTGAACTATTTGGATTTTTGCCATCTGCGGAAATAATTTCAAAGATTAATCCGTCGTTCATTTTGGTGTAAGTGGAAATTATATAGGAATCCATGACTTCAAAAAAACTGGTTAAAATGCCCATTTTATAAAAAGCATCGATCACAATGGTGTATTTTTCGTCTATCAAATATTTCCCACTTTTGGTGTCAACTATTTTAAGTTCATAATCGCGAATATCTTCTTTACCCTTAAAATCATAGCTGATTTTAAATTGATATACGGAATCTGATTTTTGCAAAATATCCAGTTTCATCAAAAGTTTCATTTTAACGGAATCCACCCCAAAAATTTGCAGTTCCCCTTTGTAATTGCCCTCCCACGATTTTGGAAAGGCTATTTGGGAAAACAAATTGCTGCTTAACAGCATAAATACCAAACCAAGTTTTATCGTAATTTTCATCGATTTAAATTTTTTTATCTGAATCCTATTTGAAATTTAAAAATACCCATTTTTTTGAATTGGCTATTTTTTGAGGTGCATTAAAGATTCGTTAAATATGTTTCAGCCCTAAAAAAATTGAGAATTTAGTTTATTTTTGCAAAATGCTATTTAAATTAGAATCGAATTTCAAACCTACCGGAGACCAGCCCGAAGCAATCAAACAATTGGTTGAAGGCTTGAATTCCCATGAAAAATTCCAAACTTTGTTGGGTGTTACGGGTTCGGGGAAAACATTTACCGTAGCAAACGTGATTCAGGAAGTGCAAAAACCTACCTTGGTGTTGGCGCATAACAAAACATTGGCGGCACAACTTTATTCGGAATTTAAACAGTTTTTTCCCAGCAACAGCGTCGAATATTTTGTTTCCTATTACGATTATTATCAGCCCGAAGCTTTTCTTCCCGTTACGGGAACCTATATAGAAAAAGATTTGTCCATCAACGAGGACATTGAAAAATTGCGTATCAGCGCTTCTTCTGCCCTGCTTTCAGGAAGAAGAGACGTGATTATCGTGGCTTCCGTTTCATGTATCTACGGAATCGGGAATCCGGTAGAATTCAAGAAAAACATCATTTATGTTGAAGTGGGCCAGGCCATTTCGCGCACCAAATTTTTGCACCTGCTGGTGGCGAGTTTGTATTCGAGAACCGAAGCTGAAATCAGCAGCGGAACCTTTAAAGTGAAGGGAGACACCATTACGGTTTATCCCTCTTATGGCGAACACGCCTTCAGAATTCACTTCTTTGGCGATGAAATTGAGGAAATTGAAAGCTTCGACGTGACCAACAATCTGGTGGTGGAAAAATTTGAACAAATCACCATTTATCCGGCCAATTTATTCGTGACTTCCCCAGATGTGTTGCAGGATGCCATTCACAGGATTCAGGAGGATTTGGTGAAACAATGCGACTATTTCAAGGAAATCGGTAAGCACTTAGAGGCAAAACGACTCAAAGAACGCACGGAATTCGATTTGGAAATGATTCGAGAATTGGGCTATTGCAGCGGCATTGAAAATTATTCCCGCTATCTCGACGGCAGGGAAGCCGGAACGCGACCTTTCTGTCTGCTCGACTATTTTCCTAAAGATTATTTGATGGTGATTGACGAAAGCCATGTGACCATTCCGCAAGTTCATGCCATGTACGGCGGCGACCGCTCGCGCAAGGAAAATTTGGTCGAATACGGATTCCGATTGCCGGCAGCGATGGACAACCGACCGTTGAAATTTGACGAATTCGAAGAAATTCAAAATCAGGTAATTTTTGTGAGTGCCACTCCGGCCGATTATGAATTGCAAAAAACAGAAGGTGTTTTTGTGGAACAGGTCATTCGTCCGACCGGATTGCTGGATCCCGAAATTCAGGTGCGTCCGAGCATCAACCAAATAGACGATTTAATTGAAGAAATACAGTTAAGGGTTGAAAAAGACGAACGCACGCTGGTGACCACTTTAACCAAAAGAATGGCGGAAGAGTTGACAAAATATTTAAGCAGAATCCAGATTCGCTGCCGTTACATTCACTCTGATGTGGATACTTTGGAGCGTATTGAAATTATGCGCGATTTGCGTTTGGGTATTTTTGACGTGTTGATTGGCGTGAATCTTTTAAGGGAAGGTCTCGATTTACCGGAAGTTTCTTTGGTGGCCATTTTGGATGCCGATAAAGAAGGTTTTTTGCGTTCACACCGCTCCCTTACCCAAACCATTGGCCGTGCCGCTAGAAATATCAACGGAATTGCCATTATGTACGCCGATAAAATGACGAACAGCATGCAACTCACCATCGACGAAACCAACCGTCGCCGCGAAAAACAAATTGCCTACAATACCGAAAATAAGATCACGCCAACCCAAATTATAAAGAGCATCGAAAATATTATGGGTCAAAACACGGCTTCAACCTATAATTTTGAAAATTTGGCGAACATTGCCGCCGAAGAAAAAATGGATTATATGACGAAGGCCGAATTGGAAAACAACATTCGAGAAAAACGAAAACTCATGGAAGAGGCCGCAAAAGCACTCGACTTTATCGCTGCCGCAAAATTGCGTGATACCATTAAAAAACTGAAAGAGCGGATTTAGTGAGCAGTTTTTAGTTGCAGTTGGCAGTTTTTGATTTTTGGTTAAATAAAAAAAGTTTTATGAAACGAATTTCATAAAACTTTTTATTATTTTTATTTGAAAAGAAAACTTTTAACTTTTAACCTTTAACAAAAAAACTAGTTTCCTTTTTTATAATCTGCCAAAAACTGGGCCAAGCCAATATCTGTCAATGGGTGTTTCAACAATCCCATAATGGCTGATAAAGGACCTGTCATTACATCGGCGCCTAATTTTGCGCAATCGATAATATGCATGGTGTGACGAACCGATGCCGCCAAAATTTCTGTTTCATAACCATAGTTGTCGTAAATAAGTCTTATTTCAGTAATAAGATTTAATCCGTCTGTAGAAATATCATCCAACCTTCCAATAAAAGGAGACACATAAGTTGCGCCTGCTTTAGCGGCCAACAATGCTTGTCCCGCCGAAAAAACCAAGGTCATATTCACCCTGATTCCTTTATCGGTAAAGTATTTACAGGCTTTAATTCCATCGGCAATCATTGGTAATTTAACCACAATTTGCGGATGCAAATCGGCCAATGCTTCCCCTTCTCTCACCATTCCGTCGAAATCAGTTGCAATCACTTCGGCACTTACATCGCCATCAACAATATTGCAAATTGCCACATAATGTTTTAAAATATTGTCTTTTCCCGTAATGCCTTCTTTAGCCATTAATGAAGGATTTGTGGTTACGCCATCCAAAACACCCAATGCTTGTGCTTCTTTAATTTGCTCGAGGTTTGCTGTATCAATAAAAAATTTCATGTGTTGTGATTATTAGTTTATACTGAATTGTTTCTTCTGCAAAAGTACTTAAATGATTACAATTTGTAGTGATTCATCAATAACTTTTCATAAACTTTATCAGGTAAAATTCTTTTCAATAAAATCGAGAATTTTTGCATAAAATCGCCCACTTTGTAATGAATTTCAGGTTTTGGCGTGTTTATGATTTTAAAAATAGCTTCAGCCATTTGGATCGGATTGCTTCCGCTGTCCACGTGCGCATCCATTAAATCCAGATTTTTTTGATAGTTCTTTTTGTAGGGAGATTCGTGAATAATAGGCGTATGGTATCTGCCCGATGCAATATTTGTGGCAAAATCGCCCGGAGCTACGTTGGTCACTTCAATGCCAAAACCTTTAACTTCCATCCGAATGGCTTCCGTCACAATTTCCAAGGCGCCTTTTGTTGCAGAATAAATGCCCCTAAACGGCAAACCCATATAACCGGCAATAGAAGTCACATTAATAATTAATCCGCTATTTTGCTTGCGCATTTGCGGCAATACCGCTTTCATCATTTCAATCGCCCCAAAAAAATTGGTTTCAAAAACGTTTCGCATTTCATCAGTCGGCGTTTCTTCAATGGCACCGGTAATACCCATTCCTGCGTTGTTTATCAAAATATCGATACGGCCTTCCGCAGCAATGATGTCGTCAATAACTTTGAGTATGGTTTCCTTATTATTGACATCCAAAGCAATTAAACGAAACGGATGATTTGTGATATTGGCTGGATTTCTGCTGGTTCCGTACACGATAAATCCTTTTTGTGTTAAAAATTCACCGACAGATTTTCCGATTCCCGAAGAACCTCCCGTAATTAAAACGACTTTATTTCTCATTGAAAAATTAAAATATTAAATAATTGAAAATTGGGCGTTACCACAAGGGTCGGGCTATGCGCTTCAATCTTTTTTATCGGCAAAAAGCCTCAAAAAAGGATTTCCTCTACTATCCCTAACGCAAAATACTGTGCTAATTAGCATTCAGCTAAAATTGCAATCTCTAATAAGAAATCAAAAGTAAGTTATTTATGGAGATTTAAAAAGCCCTTTCCTTCGGATAGGAGATGGGAGAAAAAAAGGGCAAGCGACCTACATCACACCGCTACAACCTAATACCTTTGCTGCGTTCCCGCCCTGGAGGGTTCAAAGGGAGCTGGTTGTGCAGGACTTGCCCGGCGCAAAAATACAATCATTTTTTTAATTTTACCACTATTTTTTTTCTAATTTTAGTGTAACAAATCTAAATTAGTGTTTACTAATAAATTAGGCTCTGTAAAGAAATAAATGGTGCAGAATTAGCGAAGTAATTTTGTGCGTTTTCAAGGCGTGAATGAGACGAATGGCCTCAGCTATTTAACGATTTTACAACGCAGAAAAAGCGCAAAAGAACGAGATAAAATGTATCAGTCATTTCTTTACAAAGCCTTGGTTAAAAATAACCATTATTGTTGGCATTTAACCGCCAATGGTAATAAGGTATTTACTATATTTGTTCAACCAAAAATCAATCAATTATCATGGAAAATCAAGAAATCACGCCAAAGCAAATTATGTTAAACTACGGTTTACTGTTAGGATTTGCAGCAGTATTAATCAATGTTGCACTTTATTCAATGGGAAAAACATACGAACCGCATTGGTCCGTGGGGGTTATCAGTATTGGGGTAACCGTTGTAATCATCATTCTGGGTATCAAAAAAATTAAGGAACTTAATAATGGTTTTTTATCCTTGTCAGAAGCGTTAAAAACCGGATTGGGCATTGCGCTAATCTCCGGAATTATTAGCGTAGTCTACATGTTAATTTTCAGCAATTTTATTGAGCCTGAATACTTTGCAAGAATGATGGAAGTGCAACAACAAAAAATGCTGGAAACCTATCCTAATTTTACAGATGAGCAATTGGAAGCATCTATGGAAATGGCTAAAAAAATGTCCGGACCTATGATTACTTCCGCTATCACAATCATCGGAAGTTTGTTTTTTGGATTCATCATTGCGCTTATTGGCGGATTGATTATGAAAAGATCTGACGAAGAAATCAACAGTATCTAAAACAAATTTTAATGGATATATCCATCGTCATTCCACTGCTTAACGAAGATGAATCTTTAAATGAATTACACGATTGGATTGTAATAGTGATGCAATCCAATCGTTATTCTTATGAATTGCTTTTTATTGATGACGGCAGCACCGACGATTCCTGGAAGGTGATCAAGTCGTTGTCCGAAAGAAACCCAAATGTAAAAGGCATTCGATTTCAAAAAAATTACGGAAAATCACAGGCATTAAATGCCGGGTTCAAACAAGTGACCGGCGACGTTGTGATTACCATGGACGCCGATTTGCAAGACAGTCCGGATGAAATTCCCGAATTGTACCAATTAATTAAAAGCGGCGATTTCGATTTGGTTTCAGGCTGGAAAAAAAAGCGGTTCGATTCAAAAATCAGAAAAAACATACCCTCAAAATTATTCAATGCTGCTGCCAGAAAAACTTCCGGCTTAAAATTGCACGATTTTAATTGCGGATTGAAAGCCTACAAAAATGAAGTGGTAAAAAATATTGACGTGAACGGCGAAATGCACCGCTACATTCCTGTGCTCGCCAAAAATGCGGGATTTAATAAAATTACAGAGAAAGTGGTGGCACACCAGGCCAGAAAATACGGTGTGACAAAATTTGGCATGGAACGTTTCATCAACGGATTTCTGGACTTGATTACCATTTGGTTTTTGTCGAAATTCGGCAAAAGGCCTATGCATTTGTTTGGATTGTTGGGGACACTGACTTTTTTCATCGGATTTTGTTTTGCGCTCTACTTAGGAATTGACAAGCTGTTTTTCAACCCCTTAGGACGATTAATTACTGAAAGGCCCCACTTTTATTTGGCAATAGTCGCCATGATTATTGGAACACAACTATTTTTGGCCGGATTTTTAGGAGAACTCATTTTACGCACAAAATCGAATACCAAACGTTACAACATTTCAGATAAAATCAACAATTGATCTTTTTAACATAATTGAACTATTTTTGCATTATTAAATTCTTACGACATGACTGAAATCTTAAATAAAGCCCAACTTTGGCTGACCGATACTTTTGATGCAAAAACAAAAGAGGAAGTGCAACAATTGATTGCCGGAAATGAAAGCCAATTAACGGAACATTTTTATCAGGATTTAGAATTTGGGACCGGAGGAATGCGCGGCATTATGGGTGCCGGAACAAACAGAATCAATAAATACACTTTGGGCAGGGCAACTCAAGGATTGTGCAATTACTTAACCCAAACTTTTCCAAATAAACCTTTGAAAGCCGTTATTGCTTTTGACTGCCGGCATAACAGCAAGGAATTTGCAAAAATTGTGGCCGATGTGTTTTCGGCAAACAACATTAAAGTATACTTATTTGAAGATTTACGTCCCACCCCAGAACTTTCTTTTGCGGTAAGACATTTAGGATGCGATGCGGGAATTGTATTGACCGCTTCTCACAATCCGCCGGAATACAACGGCTACAAAGTGTATTGGAATGATGGCGGACAAATTGTTCCGCCGCAGGACAATGAAATCATTGCGGAGGTCAACCGTTTGGATTTTTCCCAAATCAACTTCAAAGCCAATGAAAACTTAATTGAAATTATCGGCAAAGAAGTCGATGAAGCTTTCATAAATGCCAGCGTAAAAAATGGCACCTTCAATACAAAAGGCAAAGAAAACCTTAAGATTGTTTTCACTTCATTGCATGGAACTTCCATTACTTCCATCCCGGAAGCATTTAAAAGAGCAGGTTATACAGATGTGCACATTGTTGAAGAACAACGCGTGCCTAACGGCGATTTTCCAACCGTTAAATCTCCCAATCCAGAAGAACCGGATGCCCTAAAAATGGCCACGGATCTGGCTGAAAAAATCCATGCGGATATCGTCATCGGAACCGATCCTGATTGTGACCGATTGGGCATTGCAGTGAGAAATTTAGAAGGAAAAATGACCTTGTTAAACGGAAATCAAACCATGTGTCTGATGACCGATTTTTTAATCAGAAAATGGAAGGAAGCAGGCAAACTAAACGGCAAACAATTTGTGGGTTCCACCATTGTTTCCACCAATTTGGTGAACGAAATTGCGGCCCGATACGGTGTTGAAACAAAAGTTGGCCTGACCGGATTTAAATGGATTGCCAAAATGGTTCGTGAAGCCGAAGGCAAACAAGATTTTATTGGCGGCGGAGAGGAAAGTTTTGGTTATATGATTGGCGATTTTGTGCGCGATAAAGATGCGGTAACCGCTACCCTGTTGGCCTGTGAAATTGCGGCAAATGCAAAAGCAAACGGAAGTTCTGTGTATCAGGAATTGCTGCAAATTTATGCCGACAATCATTTTTACAAAGAGCACTTAATCTCTGTTGTCAAAAAGGGAATGGACGGCGCCGACCAGATTAAGCAAATGATGGTTGCGTTGCGTGAAAATCCGGTTACGGAAATCGACGGTTCAAAAGTGACTTATCTTTTTGATTATGACGCTTCAACAAGAAAAAATATAGCAACCGGAAAGATAGAAAGCATCGACACTCCCAAATCCAATGTATTGATTTATCATACGGAAGACGGCACAAAAATAGCCGCAAGGCCAAGCGGAACAGAGCCTAAAATTAAATTTTATTTCAGTGTAAAAGGAAATTTAGATGCCCTTGAAAACGCCAAAAAAGTTGAAGCGGAACTAGATGCAAAAATTCAACGTATTATTGCCGAACTCAAATTGAGTTAAAATATAGTCCGAAGACGGGAGCCTGCCGGCAGGCAGGCAGGCAGGCATGACCGAAGACGGAAGTTCAAATTCAAGTTCATTTCTTAATCAAATCAAGCTCCCTTTCCTTGGGAAAGGGCGGGGGGATAGGATAAAAACGATAAAAAAATAATGAAGTACTTCAGACAGATATTGGTTTATGCCAAACCTTATAAAATATACGGTGTTTTAAACATTGTCAGCAATGTTTTTTATGCGTTGTTTGGCACCTTGGCCTTTGTTTCGCTGATGCCCATGCTAAAAGTGCTTTTTAAAACTGCGGAACCCATCACCACAAAACCTTCTTATGAGGGAGTCGCCAAACTAGGCGACTATATTGAAAATTACATCAATTACTTCATCACTTTAAAAATAAATACAGAAGGCGAAATGAAAGCCTTGCTATTTATGATCGTGATTGTCATCAGCACTTTTTTGCTCAAAAACATCTTCGGTTATTTGGCCATGTACTTTATCACCTTTTTAAGAAATGGTGTTTTAAAGGATGTTCGAAATGACTTGTATGAAAAAACAGTTGATTTGCCACTGGCCTATTTTTCTGAAAAAAGAAAAGGCGATATTATTGCCCGTATTTCTACAGATGTGTTGGAAATCCAGCATTCCTTTTTGTCCATTTTAGAATTGATTGTCAGAGAACCCTTGATGATTTTGTTCACCATTTTTGCGATGCTGGCCTTAAGTCCGCAATTGACCTTATTTGTGTTCATCTTTATTCCGATTGCGGGATTCGTGATATCATTGGTAGGAAAAAAATTAAAAAAACAATCGGATAAAGTTCAAAAAGAACAGGGACTGTTTTTATCCATTTTAGAAGAAACGTTGGGCGGATTAAGGGTGATTAAAGGATTTAATGCAGAAGGTTATTTCAATTCGAAATTCAGGGAATCAACCTCACGGTTTTACAGATTCTCCAATTCTTTGCTGAACAGACAAAATTTGGCTTCCCCATTGAGTGAGTTTTTGGGGATTGGAGTCATTGCTATTTTACTTTGGTATGGCGGCTCCTTGGTTTTGGTGTCAAACACTTTGGCTCCCGATGCTTTTATTATTTATATGGGATTGGCTTACAATATTTTAACCCCGGCAAAAGCCATTTCAAAAGCGGTTTATGGCGTGAAAAAAGGAGATGCCGCCGCGGAACGCGTACTGGAGATTTTACATACCACCTCGCCATTGGCTGACAAGCCAAATGCCCTGGTTAAAGAAGGATTTAATTCGGCCATCAGCATTGAAAATATTTCATTTAAATATGAAGAAGAATACGTGCTTAAAAATTTCTCATTGGAAATACCCAAAGGAAAAACGGTTGCTTTTGTGGGACAATCGGGCAGCGGAAAATCGACAATTGCAAATTTGCTGACACGTTTTTATGACGTGAATGAAGGCAGTATTAAAATTGATGGCATCGACATTCGCGACATCACAAAAAAATCATTACGCAGTCTGCAAGGCCTTGTTTCCCAAGATTCCATTTTATTTAACGACAGCATCAAAAATAATATTTTGTTGGGCATCGAAAATAAATCGGAGGCCGAAATTGTGGACGCCGCAAAAATTGCGAATGCCCATGAATTTATACATGAGATGCCAAATGGCTACGATTCCAACATAGGCGACAGCGGTAACAAACTCTCTGGCGGACAAAAACAGCGGTTGAGCATTGCGCGTGCGGTGCTTAAAAATCCGCCAATCATGATTTTGGATGAAGCCACTTCAGCGTTGGACACTGAATCTGAACGTTTGGTGCAGGATGCATTGGAAAAAATGATGAAAAACAGAACTTCGGTGGTGATAGCACACCGACTTTCCACGGTTCAAAAAGCGGATCTTATAGTGGTTTTGCTAAAAGGAAAAATCATTGAGCAAGGAAACCACGAGGAATTGATCGCCAAAAATGGTGTTTACACCAAGTTGGTTGAAATGCAGACGCTTTAGAAAGAAAGTTATTTGTTATTGGTTATTCGTTGAATTGTTAAGTGTTGAATTGTTTTAGTGTGTAGCTGTTTGTTTCTCGAAGGATTGTGAAATTATTTTGATGTTTTTACACACCCCAACCCCTCTCAAGAGGGGAATTAATTGTATTGAATTTATATTTTAGACTTCTAACATTTTTAACTTTAATTTTTAACCAATCCCAACTTCTCCCCTTTTTTCAGCATAAAAACATACGCTTCTTCATAATCGTTGGCGATTTCACCTTCTAAAATTGCTTCTTTAATGGCTTCTTTTAAAACGCCGATTTCACGGCAGGGTTTTAAATTAAAGGTTTCCATAATCAGTTCACCGGAGATTGGCGGCTGAAAATTGCGGACATGGTCGCGTTCTTCCACTTCCTTTATTTTTTGGCGCACCAATTCAAAATTTTGGTGGTATTTTTTAAATTTCGACGGATTTTTAGTGGTAATGTCCTCTTCACACAAAGTCATTAAGCTTTCAATGTCATCACCGGCATCAAAAACCAAACGTCGCACTGCAGAATCGGTCACTTCGGTTGCCAACACAATCGGACGAGAACTTAACAATACCATTTTTTGAACGAATTTCATTTTCTCGTTCATGGGCATTTTCAAACGCTTAAACAGTTTGTAAACCATTTTTGACCCCACATATTCATGTCCGTGAAAGGTCCAGCCCAGTATTGGATGAAATTTTTTGGTGGGCGCTTTTCCAATATCGTGCAGCAGTGCAGCCCAGCGCAACCATACATCTTCGGTGTTTTTTGAAATATTGTCCACCACTTCCAAGGTATGGTAAAAATTGTCTTTATGCTTTTGTCCTTCCACGTCCTCCACACCTTCCAAATTGGTCAGTTCAGGCAAAAAACGTTTCAGCAACTGCGCTTTGTGCAATAAAACAAATCCGACCGAAGGCACTGGAGCGCTCATTATTTTGTTGAGTTCTTCCACAATTCTTTCACGCGTAATAATGTCCAGTCGCTCGGCATTTCTGGCAATGGCTTCAAAGGATTTCTTTTCAATATCGAAATTCAGCTGGGTAGCAAAGCGAATGGCGCGCATCATACGCAAAGGATCGTCAGAATAGGTAATATCCGGACTCAGCGGCGTTTTGATAATTCTGGCTTCCAAATCTTTCAATCCGTTAAAAGGATCCAATAAATTGCCATAATCGGCTTTATTTAAACTCATGGCCAAGGCATTTATGGTGAAATCCCGGCGGTTTTGGTCATCTTCCAACGTTCCGTCTTCCACTACAGGATTCCGGCTGTTTTCATTGTAAGATTCCTTTCTCGCGCCCACAAATTCCACTTCAACCTCTTTATACCTTAACATCGCCGTTCCGTAGGTTTTAAAAACCTGCACTTTGGGTTTGTTCGGCAATAATTTGGCGACAGCCTGCGCCAATTCAATGCCGCTTCCAACGGCAACAATGTCTATATCTTGCTTATTGTCCCTTTTTAAAAAGTAATCCCGCACAAATCCGCCGATGACGTAGGTTTCCAATTGCAAATCGGCAGCCGCTTGTGAGATATATTCAAAAATCGGATGGCTTATCGCCTCCGTATGAAGATTTTTTTTAGTCATTTTTTAGTTGCGTAGCACGGTTATTTTACCTTTTTCATTGACCTTCAAAATAGTTGAAGATTTTTCATTCACTTCATTACGCTGCAAATTTACAACATAATCAACGCTATCCAAAATGGACTTTTCAATTTCATCAAAACTTTTAGGGGTAGGATTTCCGCTGATATTTGCAGAAGTGGAAACTATAGGTTTTCCGAACATACGAATCAATTCCCTGCAAAACTCATTTTGCACAATGCGAATAGCCACTGTGTCGTCAGCCGCCACCACGTTTTTGGCCAGTCCAACCGGATTGTCGTAAATAATGGTTGTTGGATTTTTTGTTTTTGACAGCAATTCTAAGACTGCTTTTGGAACTTTGGGAATGTATTTTTGAAGCATTTCGAAACTATCAACCAAAATAACCAAACTTTTGCTCTCTGAACGCTGTTTGATTTCAAAAACCTTGGCAACGGCTTCTTCGGAAGTCGCATCACAGCCAATTCCCCATACCGTATCGGTTGGATAAAGCAATAGCTTCTGTTGGTTCAATATTTTAAGGCTGTTCTTAATTTCGGCATCCATCATTCAATAACTCAATTTTAGGTTGTTTTAAATTACGAAAAATTACTTATAAAGTCCGATAAACTTTTTAAAATCCTTATAATAACAAGCAGACAGTGAACTCAATTTGTTTGAAAAGCTTAGCAATCGCCAGGAATTGTAATTTGAAATCCCTTTTATTATTTCATCTGCTTTCAATTTGGAAATATGAAATTTACTGATTATTTCAGGATTTACCCTGCCATAACCTTCAAACTTATTTACCTTATTTTTTGAGTGGATGATGCCCAGCCACAATCTTTTATTTTTTACCCTAACGATATTTTTTTCATATTTCCAGGATCCGTGGCGGCTTCTGAACCAAACGGTTTTAAAATTATCCTCTTTCTTTTCTATCAGACTTATAAACGGATTGTACAAATGCTTTTGAAAACCCAATCGTATTTTTTCTCCAATTTGAAGCGTATAGCCATCAATTAAATCAATCGCAAGGTGATTTTGTTTGTCGAAATAACTTTGAATAACATCCACATAATCTTCATGAATGCTGTCGTCATTGTCCAATCTTGATGTAATGATATATTTTTCATTGTCCAGCAGTTTGATATTTTTGACGATTTCCGGCAAAAAATTAGGCATTCCGTCTATAAAAAACGGATAGAAATTATCATAAGATTTGCGGCATTCTTCCACTTTAATTTTATAGGATTCCGGCGTATTCACATCAAAAAACACCAGCCATTTAAAATTTTGGTTGGACTGGTTTTTTACCGAACTGAAGCAAAAATTTTCAAATAAATCAAATCGTTCTTTCAGCCATTCTTCGGTCAGTACCTTTTCCTTGTTTTTTGTGACGGTCCAATCGGTGGCCCTTAAATTGAATCGCGTAAGAATATAATGCTGAAACATGGGTTGATTTTGTTATATTTTATTGAAATGTAAGGTCATAAAAACAAACCTGATTTAAAACTTAAAGTAATTCAGCTTCTTTCTCATTTTAAATTTCCTTAGCAGATTCAGCGGTTTTTTCTTTAAGTAAGACCTGTCTTTCTCTAAAAAAGCCAAAGTTGCATCCACAATTCTTTTGCTTGATTTTCCATCTCTGTAAGGATGCGTAAATTCAATATATGCATCAATCTCCTTCATCACTTCCTTAGGATACGTAAATGCTTTTTCTATGATTTTTTCAATATCCTCCACCTTTTCAATATTCATTAAATGAGGCATCGGTTTGGTATTTCTGAAAGTTACCACCGGTTTTCGCTGCAATATGAATTCAGGTATGGCCGATGTGGTGTCGGAAAACATCACATCCGCTATTTTTAAAATAGGAATAATATCGGTGGTGTCGAAATACTTCAGATTTTCGTTTTCCAGATTTTTGAATTTTTCAACAATGGAAGGATCCATCATTGGGTGAAGAATCACCAAAAATTGCCATTTTCCCAAAAGTGACAATCTTTTTATTTCATCATAAACTTCAGGGATTTTGGCCAAGCTGTATCGTGTAGTAAAGGTTGAAGAAATAAGCACCGTTGGCTTTTCGTTAATTCTTTGCATCGTATTGGTTTCTTCAAACAAGGGATCCACTTTTGACCAGCCGGTTTCCACCACTTCAAAATAGCCGTGTTTCTTTTTTAACTCATTAAAAGGACCTGTTGTAGACGGACCCTGGGTGCAATACAAATCGAAAAATCCCCTGATTCTGAAATGTCCCTTTTTAAAACTCCATTTATTAACCAAAAAACCATGAAAAATTTCAACTTTGATTCCGGGAAAAAAATGAGGAACCGAATCTGTGGCCACCAAAACAATGTGCGGATTGTAATCCATAACCTCCTGCACTGTTTCCAACAATTCTTCCTCGTCTGTCAGATACTTTTTTGCGTTTTCAGATTCAGAAAACCATTTTACTTCATAGCCCCTTTCCCTTATTTCTTTTTGAAGCGGTTTGCCAATAGGAATGCTGTATCCTTGCGAAATATGAATTAAAAATCGTTTCATTTATGTGGAATAAAATTTTTAACAAAGATATAAAAATTATACCGCCACATCATTTTCTCGAAGCGCATCATTTAATGATGTTTTTTTGTCGGTGCTTTCCTTGCGTTGCCCAATAATTAAGGCACAAGGAACCTGATAGTCGCCTGCAGGAAATTTTTTGGTATAACTTCCCGGAATGACCACAGAGCGCGCCGGAACGTATCCTTTAATAATTTTAGGTTCGCTGCCTGTTACGTCTATTATTTTAGTGGAACCTGTAAGCACCACATTGGCGCCCAAAACAGCTTCCCTTTCCACGCGAATTCCTTCCACCACAATACAGCGTGAACCCACGAAAACATTGTCTTCAATTATCACTGGCGCTGCCTGTAAAGGTTCCAAAACGCCGCCAATGCCAACGCCACCGCTCAAATGCACATTTTTGCCAATTTGGGCGCAGCTTCCAACGGTTGCCCAAGTGTCGACCATCGTGCCTTCATCAATATATGCCCCAATATTTACATAGCTGGGCATTAAAATAGTTCCTGCAGAAATGTAGGAGCCATAACGTGCCACAGCATGTGGCACCACGCGGATTCCTTTTTCTTTATAGCCTCTTTTTAAAGGTATTTTATCGTGATATTCAAAAATTCCCACTTCAAAAGTTTCCATTTTTTGAATAGGAAAATACAGCACCACGGCTTTTTTTATCCATTCATTTACCTGCCATCCATTTTCTGTTGGTTCCGCAACCCTTAAAACTCCTCTATCCAACAAATCAACAACTTCGCGAATAGCGTTTTGGGTAATTTCTTCTTTTAACAATTCCCTGTTTTCCCAAGCTTGTGCTATGAGTTCTTTAAGTGCTTTCATTCCTTTAAATTTCTGTTCAGCACAAATATATTGCTTTAAAAAAAAATTTCCGTCCAAAATACCTAAATTTGCACAACTTTATTAATTATGTTAACATTTTGGCGCGGATTTTAGCTTTGGATTACGGTGAAAAAAGGACGGGAATCGCCATAACGGACGAATTGCAAATTATTGCTTCCGGGTTGACCACTGTTGAAACAAAAAACATTTTTTCATTTTTAACAGATTATTTAAAAAAGGAAAAAGTCGAGTTGTTTTTGGTTGGCGAACCCAAACAAATGAACAATGCCGAAAGTGAAAGCGAACAATTTATCAGGCCATTTGTCGAAAAATTAAGTCTGACGTTCCCTAAAATCCCAATAAAACGCGTGGATGAACGTTTTACTTCAAAAATGGCTTTTCAATCGATGATTGACAGCGGCTTGAAGAAAAAACAACGGCAAAACAAATCGCTTATTGACGAAATCAGCGCAACGATTATATTGCAGACTTATTTATATTCAGAAAAAAAATGATTCGGAAAATCAACGTATTTATCAGAAGAAAATTTAGAAGAATTTTCCAGGACCAGCTCTGCAAAAAGGATATTGAACTTTTAAAGAATAAAAAATTCGTCATCATTGCAAACAATTGTTGGGGTGGTGAAATTTATAGTTGGTTTAAAAGGCCTTATAATTCGCCATTTGTCGGACTTTATCTTCACGGTCCCTGCTTTGTGAAATTGCTTTCAAATTTCAACCATTATATGTCCCAGGAATTAAAATTTGTCAATTCCACCGAATATTCAGCCATTGTGCCCAATTATCCGGTAGCGCTGTTAGACGACGTGGAAATCCACTTTTTGCATTATAAATCGGAAAATGAAGCCCGGGAAAAATGGACCCGCAGAACTTCCAGAATGTTGGAGGAATCCAATTTGGACAACTATTTTTTTAAAATTTGTGATTTAAATGGCGGATGTGAAAACGTTTTGAAAAAATTCCACAACCTTCCCTTCAGAAATAAAGTATCATTTGGCGTAAAAAATTATGCCTCGCTAAAAGATAAAAATCACATCAAGATTAAGGAATCGGGCAAAAATAAAGGGCTGCATGTACCGAACGGCGTAAAACTGTTTAAGCTCACCTTTTTATATTTTGACATTCCAAAATGGTTAACTAATTAATTTTTCTTTGTTTTAGAAAATCTTTTGTAATTTTGCAAACCAAAAAAAAGAGTATGATATTACCGATTATAGCTTATGGCGATCCTGTTTTGAGAAAAATGGGAGTTGATATTGACAAAGAGTATCCAAATTTAAATGAACTCATTGAAAATATGAAAGAAACCATGATAAATGCCCGCGGCGTCGGATTGGCAGCGCCACAAATTGGCAAAGCTATCAGGCTTTTTATTGTGGACACGTCTCCTTTTGGGGAAGATGAAGATTTAAGCGACAAAGAGCGCGCCTATTTGGGCAGCTTCAAAAAAATATTTATCAATGCCAAAATCCTTAGTGAAGAAGGAGTTGAATGGGCTTTTAATGAAGGATGCCTAAGCATTCCGCACATTACGGAAGATGTTTTCAGAAAGGAAAAAATCACCCTTGAATATTTTGATGAAAATTTTGAAAAACACACTGAAGTAATTGACGGTATGGCGGCAAGAGTGATACAACATGAATATGACCACATCGAAGGTGTGTTGTTTATTGATAAAATCGCCTCATTAACAAAACGACTGATTAAAAAGAAACTGGAAAATATTTCAAAAGGACTTGTAAACACCGATTACAAAATGAAATTTTATACAGTGAAGAAGAAGTAGAAAACTTTCAACTTTTCAACGAATAAAAGATTAAACAGATAATAAAAAATAAAAAATGGAATTAAAAGACATTGTAGCCATCAACGGAAAACCGGGATTGTATGAGATTAAAGCGCAATCAAAAGGCGGAATCATCGTGGAATCATTAATTGACTCAAAAAGAATTCCCATCACCGTAACGCACAATATTAGTGCCTTGAATGAAATTGCCATTTACACTTATGAAGAAGAAATTCCGTTACGCATTGTTTTAAAATCAATTGGCGAAAAAGAAAACGGAAAAGAAGCGTTAAGCCATAAAGAAAACGATAAAGTACTGACTTCCTATTTCAGGGAAGTTTTGCCAAATTTTGATGAAGAACGTGTTTATACCTCAAACATTAAAAAAATAGTGCAATGGTATAATTTATTGGCTTCAAAAAATTTCGATTTCGCTGCCATTAAAGAAGTGGAAGAGGAAACCAAAGAAGCCTAAATGATGAATACCCGGGAACAACAACTCCAAGCTTTTGGCCGATTGCTGGATATTATGGACGAGTTGCGCTTAAAATGCCCGTGGGACAAAAAACAAACTTTTGAATCGCTTCGTCATCTAACCATTGAGGAAACTTATGAATTGGGTGATGCCATACTGGACAACGACCTTCAAGAAATTAAAAAAGAACTGGGTGATTTAATGCTTCACCTGGTTTTTTATGCAAAAATTGGTTCTGAAACCAACGATTTCGACATTGGCGATGTCGCCAATTCAATTTCCGAAAAACTGATTCACCGCCATCCGCACATTTATGGCGACGTGGTTGTGAAAGATGACGAAGAAGTAAAACAAAACTGGGAAAAATTAAAACTGCAGGAAGGAAAGACTTCCGTTTTGGAAGGCGTTCCAAAAGCGCTTCCCGCCATGGTAAAAGCCAGCAGAATTCAGGAAAAAGTTGCCGGAGTGGGATTTGACTGGGAAAAACCTGAGCAAGTCTGGGAAAAGGTTCAGGAAGAAATGAATGAATTAAATGCAGAACTTGTCAAAGGAAATACCGACGCCATAGAATCAGAATTTGGAGATGTCCTGTTTTCGCTGATTAACTATGCGCGATTTATCAAGGTAAATCCGGAAAATGCGCTGGAGCGCACCAATAAAAAATTTATCGGCCGCTTTCAGTTTTTGGAAAACGAAGCCAAAAAAATCAACAAGTCACTACACGATATGTCGCTTGCCGAAATGGACGTATTTTGGAACGAAGCCAAAAAATTAGATAAATAACCAACGTTGTTCTCAAAATTTGCTAAATTGGTATTTCAAATTGGTCAAATGGAAAAAATACTTATTATTACCGGTGGCAGCAAGGGTTTAGGCCTTGGCTTGGCAAAAGAATATCATAAAAACGGCTACAGGGTCATTTCAATTTCAAGAAGCAAGGCGGAAAAATTATACTTTGAAGAGCAATACCAATGCAATTTAAGCAAAGGCGAAACCATTGAAAGCGCTCTCGCTGAAATATTCTCGCATCTCGACAAAAATAACACAAAACAGTTGACACTCATCAACAATGCTGGCGATTTGGGGACCGTAAATACCCTTGAAAATTTGACGCCTACAGAAATCAGCTATACCATTCAGGTAAATTTAACAGCACCTATGATTTTAAGTTCCCAGTTCATTAAATTGTCGAAAGACTGGAACTGCAAAAAGCAAATTTTTAATATTTCATCGGGTGCCGCAATAAATCCTTACGAAAGCTGGGTGATGTATTGCGCTTCAAAAGCCGGATTGGACATGATGACCAAGGTGGTTTCAAAAGAACAAAAAGAATTGGCAAACGGCGTTTCCATTGTTTCGATTTATCCTGGAATCGTTGATACCGATATGCAGGAAAAAGCAAGGAATACCCCAAAAGAACACTTTAAAGCGGTACAGCGGTTCATTGATTTCTATGAACACGGCGATTTATTTTCTCCGGAACAGGTTGCCAAAAAGATTTATCATTTGGATGTTGAAGGCGAATTAAAAAGCGGAAATATTTTAGATGTCAGGAATGTATAAAAAAAGGCTGCCAAAAATTATGGCAGCCTTTTTTTGATGGTATAATTTACAGAAATTTAGGTGGTTGGTTTAACAATCGGTGTGATTGTTAAATTTTTTGCATTTTTAACTTTCTCGTTGGTCAAGGCAATGTCAATCACTTCTTTCATCGTGTTCACATAATGAAATTTCAAACCTTTTAAATAGGATTCCTTAATTTCCTCAATATCTTTTTTATTTTCGATACAAAGCACTATTTCTTTGATATTGGCGCGTTTTGCGGCCAGTATTTTCTCTTTGATTCCGCCAACAGGCAACACTTTTCCACGCAATGTTATTTCACCGGTCATCGCCAATTTGGCTTTCACCCTGCGTTGCGTAAATACGGAAACTATGGAAGTCAGCAAAGCAACTCCGGCACTTGGTCCGTCTTTTGGTGTTGCGCCTTCCGGCACGTGAATATGTATTTTATATTCATCCAGCAGTTTTGGATCGATGCCAAAATCGCTTGCATTTGCCCTGATGTATTCCATCGCAATGGTTGCCGATTCTTTCATCACATCACCCAACATTCCGGTAATGGTAAGACCTTTTCCCTTGGAAATGATGGATTCAATAAATAAAATATCGCCTCCAACACTTGTCCATGCCAAGCCAGTCACAACGCCCGCAATCTCATTGGTTTCGTATTTGTCTCGTTCCATATGAGAAGGTCCCAATACTTTTTCAATAATTTCTGTGGTAATGTTTACCACATATTCTTCTTCCATGGCAATTGATTTTGCCGCATAACGCACTATTTTGGCAATTTGTTTTTCCAATCCCCTAACGCCGGATTCACGGGTATAAGCTTCCACAATTTTTTCCAATTGTTTTTTTCCAATTTGCAAATGCGCACTTGTCAATCCGTGTTCTTTTAACTGTTTCGGCAACAAATGACGTTTGGCAATTTCAATTTTTTCTTCCGTGGTATAGCCTGAAACATTGATGATTTCCATACGGTCGCGCAAAGCCCAAGGAATGGTTGACAAACTGTTTGCCGTGGCGATAAACAACACTTTGGACAGGTCATAGTCCAACTCTAAATAATTGTCGTAGAATGTGGTGTTTTGTTCAGGATCCAGCACTTCCAACATGGCAGAAGACGGATCTCCGTTATGGCTTGAAGAACCCATTTTATCTATTTCATCCAACACAAAAACCGGATTTGAAGTGCCTGCCTTTTTCATATCTTTAATGATCCGGCCAGGCATGGCGCCAATATACGTTTTTCTGTGGCCTCTAATTTCAGCTTCATCTCGCAAACCTCCCAAAGACATGCGGATATATTTTCTGCCAAGTGCTTCAGCAACCGATTTTCCCAAAGAAGTTTTGCCTACACCCGGAGGACCGTACAAACAAATAATCGGGGATTTCATATCGCCTCTCAATTTCAATACTGCCAAATGCTCAATAATGCGTTCCTTTACTTTTTCCAATCCGAAATGATCTCTGTCCAGTATTCTTTGGGCCCTTTTTAAATCGAATTTGTCTTCAGAATATTCATTCCAAGGCAATTCCAGCAACAGGTCCAAATAATTTCGCTGCACAGAATATTCCGCAACCTGCGGATTCATGCGTTGCAAGCGTCCCAATTCTTTCTCAAACGTTTCTTTTACTTCATCATTCCATTTCTTCGCTTTCGCCCTTTCGCGCATTTCTTCCAATTCTTCATCGTACGAAACACCGCCCAATTCTTCCTGAATTGTTTTTAATTGTTGATTTAAGTAATATTCACGTTGCTGCTGATCCATATCAGAACGTGTTTTAGACTGAATATCATTGCGCAAAGCCAATCTTTGCAATTCAATATCCATCTTTTTTAAGGTCAGCAATGCCCTTTCTTTCAAGTTATCGGATTGCAATAATTCTTGCTTCTCCTCCACTTTTAAATTCATATTTGAAGAAACAAAATTGATCAAAAACGGGTTGCTCTCAATATTTTTAATGGCGAATGTGGCTTCGGAAGGTAAGTTCGGATTCTCTTTTATGATGCGCACCGCCATCTCTTTGATGGATTCAATAATGGCTTCAAATTCGGGTTCCTTTTCTTCCGAACGATCTTCAATGCGTTCTTTTGTGGTCGCCTGCATATAGGGTTTTTCCTGAACAAAAGCGTCGATTTCAAAACGCTTTTTGCCTTGGATAATGACTGTTGTATTTCCGTCGGGCATTTTCAGCATTCGTAAAATACGGGCCACCGTGCCCACTTTATAAATATCGTTGGTGCTTGGATCTTCGATGCTTTCATCTTTTTGCGCAACCACCCCAATAATTTTATTTCCCTTATACGCTTCCTCTATCAATCGAATCGACTTGTCGCGGCCTGCGGTAATTGGAATTACAACACCCGGAAACAACACCGTATTTCGCAAAGGCAATATGGGCAATACAGACGGAATGTCCTCATTATTTATTTCTTCTTCATCTTCCGGAGTCATCAATGGAATCAAATCAGCATCCTCATCTAACATGTGCTGTAATGACAGATTGTCCAGTTTAAAAAATTTCGATTTGCTCATAGTATTTTATTGGGTCATTTTGTCATTAATAATTTCTTGACTTAAAAAGTGATTTATGCAAAATTAATTTATATTTCTGGTTTTCAATAATTTATATTGATAACAACTATGTTATCTCCTAATAAATTTCAATTGTTGTGCCAAAAATCTTATTCAACCTTATTATTTTTTCAGTAATTTTAAATATTAAAGTGTAACACTCTAAAAATAAAGTAGTCTTTTAATAGAAATCAGTTTTGAACGTGGCGAATCAAGATATTAACCAACTTATGGAAGGATGTAAAAAAGGCGATGCCAAAGCCCAATTTACGATTTATAAACTTTACTATAAAGCGATGTATAATACTGCTTTTAGAATTGTGAACTATCCATTTGAAGCGGAAGATGTGATGCAAGAATCGTTTTTATCGGCTTTTACAAAATTAGATTCCTTTAGCGGACAGGTGACTTTTGGTGCCTGGCTAAAAAAAATAGTGATTAACAACAGCATTACTGCTTTAAAAAAGAACAATAAATATGAAATGGTCCCTCTTGAAAAAGTTGCCATAACAGCTATTGAGGAAGATGGTGCCGATTACAGCGAACTGGATGTAAGTGCGGTTTTAAATAAACTGTCAGCGTTAAAAAATAATTATAAAGTGGCATTGACCTTAAATTTAATTGAAGGTTATGATTGTGAAGAAATTGCCCAAATTATGGATATCAGTTACGAAAATACCCGAACCACCATTTCAAGGGCAAAAAATAAATTAAGACAACTTTTATCAGAATCTTATGCAAAATAATTTAGAAAAAATATTTAAGGAACTGGAAAATCAATTTGATGTGAATGAGCCAAATGTGGGTCATTTCAGCAGATTTGAAGCAAAATTGAACAAAGGCACCAAACCAAATATTCTTTTAAAACTATGGCCTTTCATTGCTATTGCTGCTTCCGTAATTTTAATTTTTGGTGTTTGGCTCGGCGCATCATTTTCAAAACAGGGAATGGAATTGGCGAAAGTCTCATCAGAAATGGGTGAAACCCAAAATTATTTTGTTGCCACCATTGAAAAAGAACTTGAAATCATCGAAAAAGAACGAAATCCCAGTACCGAACAAATCATCAATGATGGTTTGCAGCAGTTAAATAAACTTGAAATCCAATATCAGGTACTTACTTTAGAGCTCAAAGAAAGTACGGAAGACAAAAGAATTATTTACGCAATGATTGAAAATTTTCAACAGCGCATTGAAGTGTTGCAAAGCTTATTAACTCAAATAGAAGATGTTAAACAATTAAAAATACAAAACAATGAAAAATTCAGCTAAACTTTTTCTTCTTTTTTTACTGATCCCGTTGTCCATTTTAGCTGCGGAAAAAAAAGGAAAATACACCAAAAATAAAACGATTTCCAAAGAGTTTAAAGTTACCAAAGACGCCACTTTAAATGTTTCAAACAAGTATGGAAATATTGATATTGTCACCTGGAATGAAAATAAAATAGAAGTCATTGTAAAAATTACAACCAACGGTGATGATGAAGACAAAGTTAAAAGGCGTTTGGAAGAAATTACTATTGAATTCGATGCTAATTCAACCTATGTTTCTGCAAAAACCATGATTGAGAAGAGTTCTGCTTCCTGGAGTTGGTGGGGAAACAAAAATAATGTGAACATGGAAATTAATTACCAGATTAAAATGCCAATCACCAACCATGTGAATTTAACCAATGATTACGGCGGTATTAACCTCAACAAACTGGAAGGAAAAGCAACCATTAATTGCGATTATGGCAAATTAAATATTGGTGAATTGTTAAATGCATCAAACAGTATTAATATAGATTACACCAACAATTCCATTATTTCTTATATGAGAAATGGTACTATAAATGCCGATTATTCAACCCTAAAAATTGATAAGGCAAATAAGATTGAATTAAATGCGGACTATTCACATGTATCTTTTGGTACCGTTGACCGTTTAAATTATTCGTGCGATTATGGCAGCTTAAAAATTGACGATGCTGAAAATATTAATGGAACAAGCGATTATATGAATTTAAACATTGGTAAATTACTTATTTCAGGCGTCTTCAATTTAGATTATGGTTCATTAAAAATTGAGGAATTGGGCCAGCGTTTTAAAGAATTAAAAATCCAATCGTCCTACACCCACGTAAAACTTGGTTTGCATCCAAATGCTTCATTTGATTTTACGGCAGCATTGAGTTATAGCGGATTTAAACATGGAGATCGTTTTACGTTCAACAAGGAAATTGAAAAGCCTACTTCAAAATATTATGAAGGCTATTACAATTCACCAAATTCAGGTTCCCTAATTTCAATAAAATCCAGTTACGGAAGCATTTCTTTTAGCAACAATTAAAAAACATTATGATGAAAGCATTTATCAGTATTTTAGCATTATTCATTATTGGCACCAACCTTAATGCCCAAGTATTTACATTTACAAAAAATATAAATGGAAACGGCAAACTTATTACAGAAAACAGGAACTTATCCGATTATGATAAAATTGATGTCGCCGGTTCTTTTGAGGTAAAATTGGTAAAAGGAAAAGAAGGCGCAATATCTATTACTTCCGATGAGAATTTAATAGAATATATTGAAACTGACGTTGAAAATGGCCATTTAAAAATTCAGCCTAAAAAAGGCTATCAGTTAAAATCAACCAAAACAATTGGAATCACGATTTCATTTGAAACGATTGATGCTATTTCGTTGGCAGGATCTGGGAACGTACATTCTGAAGATGTATTGAACGCTACGAATTTAAATTTAAACTTGGCCGGTTCGGGAGAAATCAATTTGCCAGTTTCAACAAAAAACCTGACTTCACATATTGCAGGTTCAGGAAACATTAAATTATCAGGAAATTCCGAGGTGTTTCGTAGTGAAATTGCAGGTTCTGGAAACTTGGAAGGTGATGGTTTAAAAGCAACAGTTTCCCATATAAATATTGCCGGATCTGGCAATGTGAAAATTCATGCGGTTTCTGAAATCCATGCCAATATTGTTGGTTCAGGCGATGTCATCTATACCGGAAATCCGGCCATTGAAAAATCCAAGTCTGTAGGATCCGGATCGATTCGCAAGAAAAGCTAATTTAGATTAAAATCGTTACCTAAAAAGTTTTGAAGACCGTCATTCTGAACTTGGTTCAGAATCATATCATGCTGATTGCCAATTATTATGAGAACCTGAACCAAGTTCAGGTTGACGAAAAAAAACGTTGCAATTGCGACGTTTTTTTTATGAAATTATTCCACTTCAATCTGATATTTTCCCAACAATCCTGCCAAGCCCTGCAATGAAAATTTGGCTTTTTTCATCCGATTCATTTCAGGATCAATACTTTAATTATACGAAGTTCTAAAATCGGCTTTTTCCAACATTGAAGTCTTGAAAATGCTTCCAATCAAATCACAATTGTTAAATAAAGCATTGGATAAATCGGTTTCCGAAAAATCAACTTCCTGCAATTTGCATTTGTTGAATTTTGTGTTTTTGAGTTTCAGTTTATAAAACGAAATGATGTTTAAATGACATTCTTCAAAGCCAAGCGACAATAAAAAAGGATTGCAATCATTAAATTGAAGTCCCAACAATTTGCAATTTTTGAAAATTACGGACCTGAATGAGGTGTTTTTGAAATAGGTATTGCTGAAATTACAATTCACAAATTCACAATCTATAAAAGTAAGTTCGGAAACATCCGCATTCAAAAACAGGCAGTTTTTAAAAGTACAATCGTCATATTCCCCTTTTGCCAAGGTTGCTTTTGAATAATCGATTTTTTCAAAAATTTCATTTTCAACAAATACACTCATAATTATTTAGCGCCAACCTTTTTAGTTTCATTCGTTTTTCGAAACATAAAATACAGACCAATTAAAATAAGCGGAATGCTTAAAACCTGTCCGGTATTCAATCCGAACATCCAATTTTCGCCACCTTCAACCTGTTTTTCCTTGAAAAATTCAACAAAAAACCGAACCGACCAAAGCAGCGCAAAAAACAATCCAAAAAGATAACCTGATTTCTTCATTTTATCGGTTTTCCAATACACGAACCAAAGCAGGATAAATACAAAAAGATAGCCGACTGCTTCGTACAATTGTGAAGGATGGCGCGGAAAATCTTCCCCTAATTTTCTGAAGATAAAACCATAATCCGAGTTTGTTGGTTTTCCGATAATTTCAGAATTCATTAAATTTCCCAATCGGATAAAAACGCCTGCGATGGCCACCGGAATCACAATTCTGTCCAATATAAAAAGTATTGGTTTTTTCAGCACATTTTTACTGTAAAAATACATGGCCAAAATAATTCCGATAGCCGCACCGTGACTTGCCAATCCAGCATAACCGGTAAATTGGAATTTTGGCGAAAAACGGAAAGGAAGCAACACTTCCAAGGGTTTACTGAATAAAAACGCAGGCTCATAAAACAAAAAATGCCCAATTCTTGCGCCCAATAAGGTTGCTACAATCGTGTAAATAAATAAAGAATCTAATTTTTCAATTGGAACATTGTCATTAATGAATATCTTTTTCATCAAGTAAAGCCCTAACATAAAGGCAATTACAAACATTAAACTGTAGTACCGAACGGCAAACGAGCCAATTTTAAAAATTTCCGGTGAAGGATTCCAATCTATTTGAAGTAGTATCATGTATCTTATTTGTTTATTCGTTTATAGGTTCCCTTCGACTCCGCTCAGGGTGACAATTTGTTTAATTGTTGATTTATTCAGTCGCTTATTCGTACAACTTTTAACTTTTATTATGGAACCGGATCATGCCCATGGCCGCCCCAAGGATTGCAGCTAACAATTCTCTTTATCGACAGCCAGCCTCCTTTAAAAATTCCATGCTTTTTTAGCGCTTCCACCGTGTATTGTGAACAGGTTGGCGTATACCGGCAACTTGGCGGCAAATAAGGTGAAATTGCTGCCTGATAAAACCGCACCAGCCAAATAAATGGAATCGCTAATATTTTAGTAAATGTTTTCAATTTAATTTATCGAGAAGGTTGTTCCTTCTTTTCCGTCTTTTAACTGGATTCCCAACACGGCGAGTTCATCGCGAATTTTGTCGGAAAGTGCCCAATCCCTGTTGTCACGCGCTTCTTTTCGCATCTTAATCAGCATTTCGACCACGCCGTTTAATTTTTCCGAAGCGTTTTCTTCTAACTCATTTTTCAATCCCAAAACATCAAAAACAAAAGTATTCATCGTGTTTTTAAGTGCCTCAAAATCGGCCACCGAAATGGTTTCCTTCTTTTCAACCAGCAAATTCACATATTTCACCGCTTCAAATAAATTGGCAATCAACACCGGACTGTTAAAATCATCGTTCATGGCCTCGTAACATCTTTGTTTCCAGTCGCTAATGTTGATAGATGATGCTTTTCCCGCTTCAATTTTGTTAAAGTTGTTTAAAGCTTCCATCAACTTTATATAGCCTTTTTCGGCAGCTTCCAAGGCATCGCTTGAAAAATCCAACACGCTGCGGTAATGCGCCTGCATCATAAAAAATCGGGTGGCGCTTGGCGAAAAAGCCTTGCTTAAGATGGTGTTTTCACCCGTAAAAATTTCATTGGGCAAAATATAATTTCCTGTCGATTTTGCCATTTTTTGGCCATTTAAAATCAGCATATTCGCGTGCATCCAATAGTTCACCGGATTCACCTTATTTTTTACTTTTGATTGCGCAATTTCACATTCGTGATGCGGAAATTTTAAATCCATTCCGCCACCGTGAATGTCGAATGTTTCACCCAAATATTTGGTGCTCATTGCTGTACATTCCAAATGCCAGCCGGGAAAACCTTCTCCCCAGGGCGAAGGCCAGCGCATAATATGTTTTTCTTCCGCTCTTTTCCAAAGCGCAAAATCCTGCGGATTTTTCTTTTCCGATTGCCCGTCCAGTTCCCGTGTATTGTGAATGGAATCTTCAATATTTCTGCCGGAAAGGATTCCGTAATGTTCTGTTTCATTGTATTTTAACACATCAAAATACACCGACCCATTGATTTCATAGGCCATTCCTTTCTGCAAAATATCTTTAATAATTTCAATTTGCTCTACGATATGTCCGGTTGCCGTAGGCTCAATACTGGGCGGCAAATTGTTTATTTTTTGAAGTGTTTCATGAAAATCGACCGTATAGCGCTGCACCACTTCCATCGGCTCAATTTTTTCCAGCCTTGCTTTTTTGGCAATCCGGTCTTCGCCTTCATCAGCATCATTTTCCAAATGCCCGGCATCGGTAATATTGCGCACGTAACGCACTTTATAGCCCAACTGTTTTAAATAACGGAAAACCAAATCAAACGACATAAAAGTCCGCACATTTCCCAAATGCACATTGCTGTATACCGTTGGTCCGCACACATACATCCCAACATTTCCTTCAACAATGGGTTTGAAAATTTCTTTAGATTTGCTTAAAGAATTGTATATTTTGAGCTGATTTGTTTTGTATAATTCCATTAAAAATCCTCTTAATTTAAAAGCGTAAATATACTAAAAATCCTGAACGCAAATTGTAAGGATGATGAATATTGGCTAAATTCCAATTTGAACCGCAAATAAAATAATCACTATTTTTGGCATTACCGCAAGGGTCAGGCTTTCCGCTCCAATCTTTTTAGCAATAAAAAATCGCTAAAAAGGATTTTCACGCCAATCCTTAATGCAATAGGCAACACTCCTCATAATTTGGCCAAACAATTAAGCAAAACATTATTGGCCGCGCAATCCTTTTATCTTAATAAATAAATTAAATTTACGGCGAATATAGATTTCAACAGTTAAAGATTTCAACTAAGCAGAACGCCTTCATGTACAATTTGTCCACCGTAAAAAATAATGTTTGCATCATCATTCCCTGCTACAATGAAGAAAAAGGCTTGGCGGTGCAGGAATACAGCCATTTTATTGAAGAAAATCCGACTATTTTAGTCTGTTTTGTCAACGATGGTTCTTCAGACAATACGCTTTCTATTCTTGAAGGCCTAAAATCTCGCTTTCCAAATCAGGTGATTGTGCATTCCTACATTAAAAATATGGGGAAAGCCGAAGCCATCAGAAGTGGTTTTCACTTTTGTAATTACCATCACAATTTCGAATATATTGCCTATTTGGATGCCGATTTGGCAACTTCGCTGGAAGAATGTCTGGCGATGACCAGCTTTTTAAATGAAAAAATAACGTTTGTTTTTGGCTCAAGAATAAAAAGAATCGGCGCTGTGATTGAAAGAAGCCACTACCGGTTTTTTATCGGCAGAATTATTGCCACTGTTATTTCTTATATTTTAAAATTAAACGTTTACGACACCCAGTGCGGCTGCAAAGTTTTCTCCAAAGAACTGGCTGAAGTTGTTTTTAAGGATGTTTTTGTTTCCAAATGGTTGTTTGACGTGGAGATTTTTGACAGAATCATCAAATTTTACGGACGCGACAAGGTATTGGAAAAAATGCTGGAAGTGCCGTTATTAAGATGGGTAGACAGAGGAGATTCAAAAGTAAAAGCAAGCTATTTTTTAAAATTATGGATTGATTTATTCCGAATCCATAAAATTGTCAATTCAAAAAAATAATTCCAAACGCTAACAAACGCTTCTAAAATGGACTTAAAAAACTATAAAAACACTTCTTTTTATCTGTTTATTTCTGTGCTTGTCATTGTGATTTTCCGATTGATCCTTACGGCTGTAATTCCATTATTGGACAAAACCGAGTCGCGCTATGGCGAAATTGCCAGAATCATGCACGAAACTAAAAACTGGGTGGTGCTGCAAATTGATTATGGTATTCCTTTTTGGGCAAAACCACCAATGTCAACCTGGCTTTCCGCTTTAAGTTTTGAAACTTTCGGGGTGAGCGAAATGGCCGTAAGGTTTCCTTCCTATTTATTGGCTTTGGTTTTATTGCTCATTTTAGGAAAACTGGCAAAAACAGCAGGCGTTTCCTTTTATTTACCGGCATTTATTTTGCTGACCATGCCCGAATTTTTGATTCATACCGGCGTTGTTTCAACCGACAGCGCGCTGTCTTTTTGCATTGCATTGATTATGATTTCTTTTTGGAAATCAATGCAAGATGAAAAATATTCATTTTGGAATTATTTGTTTTTTATAGCACTCGGACTCGGATTTTTGTCCAAAGGGCCTATCATTTTAGTACTGACGGTTCCCCCTATTTTCCTTTGGATTCTGATTCAGAAAATATCATTTAAAACGCTCTATTTAAAATTGCCCTGGTTTACCGGATTGCTGCTTACCGCAATCATTTCAATTCCCTGGTATGTGCTTGCAGAGCAACGGTCGCCCGGATTTCTGGATTACTTCATTGTAGGCGAACATTTTAAACGGTTTTTGGAACCGGGATGGAAAGGTGATTTGTACGGCAGCGGCCACTCGCAGCCGCTGGGAATGATTTGGGTGTTTTTATTCGCGTTTGCTTTTCCCTGGATACAAATTGTGTTGTATAAAATTTGGAAAGAAAGAAGAACAATTTTTAAGGACAAATATGTTTCTTATCTGGTTTTTTGGTTGTTTTGGACACCGCTGTTTTTTACGATTTCAAAAAATATTTTACATACCTACATCCTTCCGGTAACCATTCCTATTGCACTTTTAATGGTACATTGGTGGAAAACTTACGAAAAGAAAGACACCATGTTGACGGTTGCTTCCATTTTTCCGGCGGTGGCCATATTGCTGTTTTTTGGCGCTTTTGTAACCGGTAAATTGGATTTTTATATGAATTCGGATAAATATTTGATTGAAAACCAACAGATTGATTTCTGCAAAAATGAAGCCCTGTATTATTGGAAAGACAAATCCTATTCCGGACAGTTTTATTCCAATGGGAAAGCAAAAACCATTGCCGATGCCAAGCAACTGGATTCCGTTTTGGGAATTGCCGGAAAGTCCTATTTTGTAATTACAAACAAAAAAATAAAAGACATTCCTTCAGCATACATGGAGAAAATGAAACTTTTGGACACCAATTTTAAAAGTTCCATCTATTTGTTGAAAGGGGAATAAACATCAATTAACGACTTAAAATCGCAAAATTTTACCTAATTTTATTTGAATTATTTTTTCCGATTAAATATTTTAAATTTGTCAATCCTATTGAACAATCAATAAATGCGTAATAAAAAGTCATCAGAATCTGCCTTGCATGAGGTTGAAGGCATCAAACCGCCTTCTTCCGTCAGTGACAATTCCATAAAAAAAATAAAACTAAAAAGAAGCGAGCAACCTTCTGAAGCAGCGTTTGTTGAAAAAATACTGGCGGGTGATATTTCCTATTTAAGTCGTGCCATTACTTTAATCGAAAGCACAAATCCCAAACATCAGGAAAAAGCAACTGCCATTATTGAGCACTGTTTGCCTTATGCAAATAAATCGGTAAGAATAGGAATTACAGGTGTTCCGGGTGTCGGGAAAAGCACTTTTATTGAAGTGTTCGCAAAACAGTTCACCAGTAAAGGAAAAAAAGTGGCCGTTTTGGCCATTGACCCAAGCAGTTCCATCAACAAAGGAAGTATTTTGGGCGATAAAACCCGAATGGAAGAACTGGTGAAAGATCCAAATGCTTATATTCGTCCTTCCCCAAGCGGTGAATCTTTGGGCGGTGTGGCGCAAAAAACCCGCGAAACGATTATTTTATGTGAAGCTGCAGGTTTTGATGTTATCTTAATTGAAACCGTGGGTGTCGGCCAAAGTGAAATTGCCGTGCATTCCATGGTAGATTTCTTTTTATTGCTGAAATTGGCCGGAGCCGGTGACGAATTGCAGGGAATCAAACGCGGAATTATTGAAATGGCCGATGCCATTGTGATCAACAAAGCCGACCAGGACAATATAAAAAGCGCCAATTTGGCAAAAGCAGAATTTTCCCGGGCCTTGCATTTGTATCCGCTGAAAGAAAGCAGCTGGCAGCCGCTCGTGACCACCTGCAGCGCTTTTTATAATGAAGGAATTGACGCCATTTATGAAATAATTCAGGACTATTTGAGTTTAACCATGTCGAACGGCTATTTTGAAAAAAGAAGAAATGAACAAAACAAGTATTGGCTGCTGGAAACCATTAACCAACAATTGAAAAATAATTTTTACAACAAGCCAGCCGTTAAGGAAGCCCTAAAAAAATATATGGACGCCATCCAAAAATTAAAAACGACACCGTTTAAAGCTGCCGAAGAATTACTAAAATTGGCTCAAAAATAATGAAATACGAATTTACCATTATTGTTCCTGTTTACAATGAAGAGGACAATTTAAAACGCGTGGAACAGGAGCTTTCCGACTATCTGAAAATTGCCTCAAAAAAAACAAACATCCTTTTTGTAAATGACGGAAGCAAGGACAACAGCCAGCTATTGATAGAAGAAATTTGCGTCAATAACCCTGATTTCTCCTATATTTCATTTGAACAAAACCAGGGATTAAGCGCTGCCATTGCAGCCGGATTTAAACAGGTGGATGCAGAACTGGTAGGGTATATAGATTCCGATCTGCAAACCGCTCCGGAAGATTTTAATTTGTTGCTGGCGCATATTGGAGAATACGATTTGGTTACGGGTGTTAGAACTGGCAGAAAAGATTCTTTTGTAAAAAATATGTCATCCACAATTGCGAACGGAATTAGACGGGCTTTCACCCATGATGGAATGGACGATACCGGTTGTCCTTTAAAAGTGATTAAAACGGAATATGCCAAAAATATTCCCATGTTTAACGGGTTGCATCGCTTTTTACCCGCTATGATTTTATTGCAAAATGGCAAAATAAAACAAATACCCGTGCAGCATTTCCCAAGAATTGCGGGTGTGGCAAAATATGGCTTGTGGAACCGATTGATCGGTCCGCTTATCGATTGTTTTGCCTATGTATGGATGAAAAAAAAATACTTAAACTACAAAATAGTTAAAAAAGGGTAATGAGTAATTGGATCATTTACAGTATCGGTTTTTTGGCGCAGCTGTTATTTTCCGTAAGGCTCATTTTGCAATGGATATTATCCGAAAAAAGCAAAAAGGTGTTAACGCCTGCCATATTTTGGAAAATAAGTCTGTTTGCCTCCTTTCTATTATTTGTTTATGGATATTTGCGTGAGGATTTTTCCATTATGTTGGGCCAGGCCCTCACCTATTTCATTTATATCCGGAACTTGCAACTGCAGGGTGAATGGAAAAAAGCGCCAAATTATGTGCGTATTTTCCTATGGATTTTTCCATTGCTTATTGTTATTTACTATTTCAACAACAATACCTACGATATGGCCAAATTGCTGAAAAATGAGGACATCCCGAAATGGTTATTAATCATGGGAATTGCTGCGCAAACCATTTTTGCGTTACGGTTTGTGTACCAATGGATTTATTCCGAAAAAAACAAACAATCGCTGTTGCCTTATGGGTTTTGGCTGTTGAGTTTCATTGGCTCAGTAATGATTTTAATTTATGCGATTTTAAGAAAAGATCCGGTGCTTTTGCTTGGCCATTTAATGGGTTCCGTAATTTATTTCAGAAATCTCATTTTATCAAAAAGGGAAAATTTAACTAACATTCTAAAGGCAACTTCAGATGATTAAAATCTTTGAAAAATATCCGTTAGCCCTATTGTCAGGTGTTGTTTTATTGATGCTCCTGATTCACCTGGAAGTGCCTAACATCACCATTATGGAAGCCCGTAATTTTATTACGGCACGTGAAATGGTGCAGGATAATCATTGGATTTTAACCACCATCAACGGCGAAGCGCGCTACCAAAAACCGCCATTACCGACTTGGTTAACGGCTGTCTCAGGAATGCTTTTTGGTATCAACAATGTTTGGGCTTTAAGGCTTCCGGCTGTATTGATGGTTTTATTTTCGGGTATTTGTATTTATTATTTGTCATTGAAATTAAATCTTTCAAAAATTCAAAGTTTACATAACAGTTTAATTTTGGTAACTTCATTTTATATTTTCGCCATCATTATTGAAGCACCCTGGGATATTTTTGCGCACGGTTTTATGCTTGCCGGACTCTATTTTCTGTTTCTGTTTTTTGAAGAAAATAATGCACGATGGAAAAACGCTTTGTTGGCCGCATTTTTTGTCGGATTGTCATTATTGAGTAAAGGTCCGGTATCGCTATACGTTTTGTTTTTGCCGTTTTTAATTTCTTACGGAATTGTATTTAAATTTAAAGACCTAAAATCGAGAATACTTCCATTGCTCATCTTTCTTATTTTATTTTTGGTGATTGGGGGCTGGTGGTTTGTATATGTGAGATTGGCAGATCCGGAAGCATTTTTGGAAATTGCCACAAAAGAAACAGAAAATTGGAGCAGCTACAACATAAAACCAATTTATTACTATTGGAACTTTTTTATCCAGTCCGGTTTGTGGGCAATTCCGGCATTTATCAGTTTGCTGTATCCTTATTTGATTAAGCGCGTTGCATATAAAAAAGCCTATCAATTTTCATTTTGGTGGACGATTATTGCGGTAATTTTATTATCCTTGATTCCCGAGAAAAAAGCGCGTTATCTGGTTCCTGCATTGATTCCGCTGGCCATAAATTCCGGTTTTTATATTCAATATTTAATGGCTGATTTTTCAAAAATTACTGCTAAAAAAGAGACAATTCCTGTTTATTTTAACTTCGGATTGATTGCCGCCTTAAGCCTGGCCGTTCCGTTCGCCTTGTTCTTTTTGTTGAAAGACGGATTGCAAAACCATTTAATAAGTTATTTATTGACTTCATTGGCAACACTTTTAATCGGAATTCTGTTAATCAGAAATTTGTATGTTAAAAAGTTTTCGACCGTTTTTTATTTAACCATTTTGTTTGTGGTTTCTTTAGGCGCTTTTGGCTTGCCCCTGTCGAAAAGTTTGAATAATAACGCGGAATTCAGGTCCATCAACACATTGCATCAATTTGAAAAAAGCAATAAGATTACCAGTTATTCCATAGGCGAAATGGCCCCGGAATTGCTTTGGGATTATAACGGCATTCTAAAAGATATTTATAAAAACGAAACGCTAAAAATTCCTGCTGAACCAAATTTTGGCTTGTTGCTGATGAATGAGGATACCGAAATTATTGCGGCTCAATTGCGCCAAGATTACAATTTAAAACGCATTGAAACCTATAATTTGAATGTTGGTTCAAAAAGCAAAGAACGATTGATCAGAGAATTTTATTTAGTTTCAAAAAAATAGTACTTTTGATAGAGGAAATAAGCATAACGGGAACAACCGGCAAACACTTATCAAAATTAATGCGAATTCCATATGACCTTAAAATAAAACAAAATTTATATGAAAACATTAACCTACATAGATAAAGCAGCCTATCTATTATTAATCGTTCTATTCGGATTTGGAATATACTTTGCAAACACAAATCTTCCCTATTTTGATGAAGTATATACGGTGGAAGATGGCTTTATTGAAAATGGTTCCGCTATTTTTCTATTGAGTTCAAGCCTGCTTTTGCTTTATCGCCTTTTTAAGCTTTTTAAACACAAAGATTTGTTATGGAAAATTGGAATTCTGGCCATGTCGCTTGTTTTCTTTTTTGGTGCCGGTGAAGAAATTTCTTGGGGACAACGCATTTTTAATGTGGAATCTTCCCAATATTTTATAGAAAACAATGCGCAGGGAGAAACCAATTTGCACAATTTAGTCGTTGAGGACACCAAAATAAATAAGTTAATTTTCAGTCAGCTTTTAACCGTTGTTTTGGTTATTTATTTAATCATAGCCCCTTTTTTATACAGAAAGTTTGATTGGGTTAAAAAATTGGCGAACAAATTTGCGGTGCCAATTGTGCAATGGCACCATACCATTTCATTTTTAACAGGTACGGTTTTACTATTATTTATTTCCTCAAACAGGAAATGGGAAATCTACGAATTGGCTTTCAGTGTCATTTTTTTGCTGATATTTATAAATCCTTTCAACAAAGAAATTTACGCCGCTAATTCATAAACTTTTTCAAAAAAGCTTTAAAAAAAACATAAAACAGCGAACCGTAAATTAGTCCGAACAGCATTCCCGTCAACACATCCAGAGGAAAATGCACGCCCATATAAATGCGGCTGTAAGACACTGCCAACGCCCATATAATTAGTATGGAAAATAAATAGTCCCGTTTACTTTTTAACAACAAACCAAAAAATACCGCCATTGCCATCGTATTGGCGGCATGTGCCGAAAAATAGCCGTACAAACCGCCGCACCGGTTGCCCACCAGCCGAATTAAATCAGAAATATTTTCATTGTGGCAAGGACGCAATCTTTTAAAACCGTATTTAAATAAATTGCTTGTTTGATCAGAAGTGATTATGAGTAAAACGACAAAAAAAACCGCAACAAACGTTTTCTTTAATCCAAATTGTTTGTAGGTAAAATAAAGCAGCACCAAATACAAAGGAATGGCGCTATACTTATTTGACATAAACAGCCAAAAACCATCCCATTGCGGTGTTCCTAAATTATTTAAGTAAATAAGCAATTCAATGTCTCTAGTCAGCAGTGAATCTATCATTGGATTATCCTTGATTATTTATAGGTTTAATTTGCCAAGCCAACCAATTCCAGTTCAAAAACCAAATCGGTATTTGGCGGAATGACATTGGCAGCACCCTGTACTCCGTAACCCAAATGAAAAGGGATAAACAACATTGCTTTATCACCAATTCTCATTTTTTGCAGACCTTCTTTAAAACCGGCAATTAACTTTGCATCCGGACCATAAATTGTTGTAAAAGGCGCGTAGCCATTTTGTTTGTCCCGGCCTTCTTCATAAGTTCCATAAGCCTTGGCGACTTCAACAAAACTGGTGTCAAATAATCTTCCATCGGTAAAATACCCTGCATAATTCACTTTTACATTGCTTCCTTTAGGAGGATATTCGCCATTTTTTGTTTCAGTAATCACCAATTTTAATCCGGTAGGAAGTTCTTTTGCTTCAGGTGCATATTTATTTATTCTGGCTAAAGTTGCCTCAGCAGCCTGTTGCCTTTTTTCTTCCTGGTCTTTTATGTCTTTCAGATACTTTTCATAAAATGTAGAAAATTCTTTTTGTGCATCAAATTTTTTGGCAATTTTTCCAATTGTGATGATTTCAATGTTTCTGATGGTGTCATTTTGCATGATAGAATCAACCACAGCCTGCCCGGAAACGACATTTCCAAACACGGTATGTTTGCCGTCTAACCAGGGAGTTTCTTTATGCGTAATAAAAAACTGGCTTCCATTGGTGGCCAGACCTGAATTTGCCATCGACAAAATACCTGCTTTGTCATGTTTCAATAAAAGACTTCCGATACTGTCTCTAGGGAATTCATCACTAAATTTGTAGCCTGGATCTCCTTCTCCTGTGCCTGTTGGGTCACCGGTCTGAATCATAAATGCCTTAATGACTCTATGAAAAATAATGCCATTATAATATTTTTTCCCTTTTAGTGGACCAACAACATACTTGTTTGTGCCTGTTGCCAGAGAAACAAAATTAGCCACCGTAATCGGCGTTTTCTCAAATTCAAGTTTCAACAATATGTCCCCTTTATTTGTTTCCATATTTGCATACAAACCATCATCTAAATTGGCATACTTGGTTGGCTTGCAAGAAATAACAAGCAATGACAACACTATAATCATAAGTTTAACTTTCATCGGTAGATTTTATTTGTTTTAATTAATCAATAGAAAATGCCTTTTAAAAACATAAAGATAGCTTTAAATATGTTTTAAAAGGCATTTTATAGGTCGATTATATTACAGCTTGTGCCCGAACAAATAATCGTTTATTTTTTTACTTCTAACAATTCCACTTCAAAAATTAAAGGCATAAAAGGTTTGATTGGTCCGCCTTCACGTGGAAAAGCGCCATAAGCCAATTCTTGAGGGATGAAAAATTTATATTTTGAACCTACGCTCATCAATTGAAGACCTTCAGTCCATCCTTTAATTACGCCGTTTACCGCAAACTCAATTGGCTCTTTTCTTTCAACTGAACTGTCGAATACAGTACCGTCAATTAAGGTTCCATGATAATGAACTTTTACAGTTGAAGTCCCAAGTGGTTTCTCTCCTTTTCCTTCTTTCAAAACAATATACTGCAAACCGCTTGCAGTAACTTGCACGCCTTTGGCTGTTTTATTGGCTTCTAAAAATTTAACCCCTTCTGCTTTTACGCCAGCAAATTCAGTTTCCATTTTTTTTGTTTGCTCATCTTGTTGTTTTTTCATGGCTTCTTCTTGCTTTTTTTGAAAAAACGCTCTTAAAATTGGTTCGGTATTTTCAGCAGTGATCAAAATATTTGTGGAATCAATTCCATTCATAACGCCTTGAATAAATAGATCTTTATTTATTTCAGGGAAATTGGCCTTTAATTTAGAGGCAATGTCTATTCCTAATGAATAACTTACCGTATCCACTTCGGTTTTTAATGCTTTTTGTGCGGTGCCTTTATTGTTGCACGACAACATTGTTGAAATTAATGTAATTACTGTTAAAATTTTAATTGCTTTCATTTTTCTTATTGATTTTTATTAATTGAACTTTAAATATTAATGGTTGATTTATTTCTATTTTATTGCTGTCACCTATATATCCATAGGCTTTGTGTGATGGAAACAGGAAAGTTACAACCTCTCCGGCACCCATTAATTTTAATCCGTTTCGCAGGCCTTCCACTATTTCCTGCTTATCAACGATATAGGTTTGTTCCCCAATTTCTTCAGCACTATAAATTAAATTGTTATTTATGTCGAAAACATCATAGGTAAACAAAAGCTGATCGCCAACTTTAGGCAAATAGGAATCTGGATTTTTTTGATTATAGGTATACCAAAATCCGTTTGTTGAAGCCAAATATTCGGTAAGTGAATCTTTTTCCATAAGCGCCCTGAAAGCATTTTCTTCTGAAGCGTTCATCGTTTTATTTAAAATAACCGATTCTTTCAAAAAAGTACTCGTTTTTCCTAAAACTGGTTTGCGCGGAATTGGATTTGCACACGAAACCGTCAGCACCAAAAAAATATAAAGAAAATATTTATACTTCATAAGAGGTCAGCAATTCGTTTTGGTAAGCGGGAAGCAATTTTAAAAATTTTGAAACCGTGGCATCCAACGAAATTTTAGATTTTCCGCCAGCGGCGTTGTCGTGGCCTCCTCCATCAAAATGTTCCCGGGCAAATTTATTAACCGAAAAACTTCCTTTGGATCTCAATGAAATTTTTATGATTTTTTGTTCGATATCTTCAATAAAAATAGCCGCAAAAATAATGTTTTCAAGAGACAATGCATAATTCACCACGCCTTCCGTATCTCCTTTTTGATAATCAAATTCATCTAATTCTACCTGCGATAACGTTATATAGGCCGTTTTTAGCTTGTCGATAACCACCATATTGGTCAATGCTCTGCCCAAAAGCTGCAATCGCGCATAGGAATTGGTATCATATACATGGTTGTATATTTTGGCATTGTCTGCGCCTTTATCAATTAAATCGGCTATTATTTTGTGTGTGGTACTTGTGGTTGAAGGAAATCGAAACGACCCTGTATCGGTCATAATTCCCGTGTAAATACAAGTGGCAATATCCTCGTTGATCGCTTCAACATCATTTAACTTTTCCAAAAAATGATACAACATCTGACAGGTTGAACAAACTGAAGTATCTGAAAATAAGTATTTTGCAATGTCTTCAGGTTGCTGATGATGGTCAATCATCATAAAAATGCCCTTGAATTCTTTCAGGGTATTTTCCATATCATCACCCACGCGGTTCAAAGCATTAAAATCCAATAAAAAAATGATGGAAGCTTCTGCAATGGCCTTTTTTGATTGCCTGTTTTGCATATCAAATTTCAAAGCATTTTTTGATCCCGGCAGCCATTTTAGAAAATTAGGATAATCATTTGGCGAAACCACCGTTGCTTTATGTCCCTTACTATTAAGATAATGATACATTGCTAAACTTGAGCCAATAGCATCTCCATCAGGGTTTTTATGTGGCACAATCACTACATTTTTAGGCGTAGAAAGCAACTCTTTTATTTCCTTAATCTCACTTCTGTTCATACGGCTGCAAATATACAATTTTATACTATATTTTATTTCATTATTTTTTCTTGAACATCGCTATATTTACCGAAATTGAACTTAAAACCAAAAAATGAACTATTTTAAATACGCCGTGTTCTTGTTTTTGTTGATTTCTTCTTGTAAAACGAAAGAAAAGCAAAAAATTGAGTCCCCAGTTTCAAAGGAAACAAGCAGTGATTTCACCATAGCTTTCGGTTCATGCAACAACCAGACACTTCCCAATCCGTTTTGGACAGAAATTGAAAAAAACAAACCAAATGTATGGATTTGGGGCGGTGACGTTATTTACACCGATACCTATGATATGGCGTATATGGAGCAAAATTACCTGAAACAAAAAAATAATGAAGCCTATGCCGATTTTACCAAAAAAGTGCCCATGCTTGCTACTTGGGACGATCACGATTATGGTTTGAACGACGGCGGCGTTGAATATCCTAAAAAAGCAGAAGCGCAACAATTGTTTTTGGATTTTCTTGATGTGGCGAAAAATGATGTCAGAAGAAAACAGGAAGGCGTTTATTTTGCCAAAGATTATAACCTGAACAACAACAGCATAAAAATTATTTTATTGGATACCCGCTATTTCAGAACGGCTTTAACTGCCGATGATGAAACAGAAAAACGATTTAAACCAAATGCCTACGGAGAAGGAACGATGTTAGGAGAAACACAATGGGAATGGTTAAAAAATCAGCTTCAAAATTCAAAAGCATCTTACAATATCATCGTAAGCAGTATTCAGTTTTTATCGAGCGAGCACGGATTTGAATCCTGGGGAAATATGCCGCATGAAGCTGACAAACTTATTGACCTTCTTAAATCGACCAATGCAAAAAACGCCATAATCCTTTCTGGCGACAGGCATATTTCGGAAATTTCAAAAAAAGAAATACCCGATTTAAAATATCCCTTAATCGATTTTACTTCAAGCGGACTCACGCATTCCTACACTGATTTTAAAGGAGAGCCCAATAAATACAGATTGGGCAATGTGGTTTCAAAAAAGAGTTTTGGCATTTTAAAATTTGATTTTAAAACCAACGACGTAACTATGGAAATAAGGGGTGAAAACAATGCTGTTTATGAAACCTACACCCAAAGTTATGGGCAACACAACTAATTTATTCAGAAAATAGTATCTTTGCGCCGATTTAAAAATTAAAGACAATTAGAAATGGCAACAAACAGAACATTTACCATGTTGAAACCCGATTCCGTAGAAAAAGGATATATCGGGGCAATATTGGAAAAAATTAACGCTGCAGGATTTAGAATTGCAGCAATTAAAATGACGCAAATGACCGACGCCGATGCGAGAGCATTTTATGCAGTTCACAGTGCGCGACCATTTTTTGGCGAATTGGTTGAATTTATGACCAGCGGACCAATTGTAGCGGCTATTTTGGAAAAAGAAAATGCTGTTGAAGATTTTCGCGTATTGATTGGCGCAACCAATCCTGCCGATGCAGCTGAAGGCACCATTCGTAAATTATACGCTTCTTCTATGGGAGAAAACGCGGTTCACGGTTCAGACAGCGATGAAAATGCGGCTATTGAAGGCGCTTTCCATTTTTCGGGAAGAGAAATATTTTAAATATATTCCTATCCCCAGCCCCTTCCGCGGCAGGCAAGCTTTCCGAAGGAAAGGGAGTTTGATTTGAAATTATAATAATATTTACAAAAAAATCCATTGTTAAAAAACAATGGATTTTTTTTCAGCTCAATATTATTTTAGTAATCAGTTCTTCGCCTAGCTCCTCATTCATCATTTTGATGATTTTTTCCTTGCCATAACTTAATTCTTCGCGTAAAACAGAAGACTTCAGTTTCACCACCAAGGTTTTTCCGGTTAATTCAACCTTGCTGGTGTAAGACACAACGCCGTTTCCCATCAGTTTTGCCCAAGCTTCTTCCACAGAAATCTGGTTCATTCCTTTGGTTAATTTATTTTCCTTAATCACATCTTTCATCAAAGCTGAAATTGACTGAAATTCATTGAAACGTTTGGCCATTATAATTGAAATATTTTATACGGTTGATTTGTTTTTTTTACCACATCTTCGGTGCGCTCTTTGTGCGTATCGCTGATAAATAACTGTCCGAACTCCTCATTATTTACCAGATTTATGAGTTGCTGCACTCGTAAATCGTCTAATTTATCAAAAATATCATCCAACAATAAGATAGGTTTTATGTTGGCCTGTGATTTTATAAAGTCGAATTGCGCCAGTTTTAAGGCAATTAAATAGGATTTTTGTTGTCCCTGCGATCCGAATTTTTTAATTGGATAGTTGTCAATTTCAAACGACAAATCGTCCTTATGAACACCAACGCTCGTATATTGCAATATCCGGTCCCTTTCCATATACTGCGCAAACAATTCCACCAAACTGCCTTCATCCAATTGTGTTTTATAAACCAGATTCACCTGTTCCTTGCTTGAGGATATCGCAGCATAACGCTCTTTAAAAATGGGGATGAACGCTTCCAAAAACTCGGTTCTCTTTTTAAAAATGATGCTTCCGTACGATTCCAATTGTTCATCATACACTTTTAAATTTAACGCATCAAAAGTTCGGTTAGCCGCAAAATATTTCAACAATGAATTCCGTTGCGCCAACACTTTATTGTATTTAATGATGGTTTGCAAATACAATTTATCAGATTGCGAAATTACATTGTCCATAAATTTCCTTCTGGTATCGCTTCCCTCAACAATTAAATCGCTGTCGCCCGGTGAAATGATGACCAAGGGCAAAAAGCCAATATGCTCCGAAAATTTTTCATACACTTTGCCGTTTCGCTTCACCACTTTTTTATTTCCGCGTTTTAAACTGCAAACCACATTGTCTATTTTATCATTTATATGATACTCCCCTTCAATGATAAAAAAGTCTTCAGAATGTTTAATATTCTGCGTGGCCGCCGGATTAAAGTAACTTTTCGCAAAAGACAGGTAATAAATTGCATCCAAAACAGTTGTTTTTCCAACACCGTTATTTCCCACAAAACAATTGATTTTTTCCTGAAAATCAAATGTTTGGAACTCGAAATTTTTAAAATTTACCAGTGTTATTTTTTGTAAATGCATCTATTTTTTTTGAAAGTTTAAAATTATTGAAAATAAATGAAAATTTAGACACAATTGCATTTTTACTTTCCAATTAAAAATTCTATTTTTGCGCCTACAAATTTCTAAGAAATGGCAACATACAAAAAGACAGGAAGTAAAGCAAAAGATGCTCACAATAGTATTGAAGACAAATCGACTACCGCTGAAGTTTTTAAAACTTTAGACCAAACGGCTTCAAGATCAGAGCAATATATCATAAAAAATCAAAATATTATTTTTATTGTTTTAGGAATTATAGTCGCTTCAATTTTGGGCTACTTGGCTTATCAAAAATACGTGAAAGCGCCTAAAGAAAAAGAAGCCGCAAATGAGCTTGCATTCCCAAAAGTTTATTTTGAAAATGCCATAAACAATACCGTGGCTGCAGATTCATTATTCACCTTAGGCTTAAACGGTGCTGACGGGAAATATGGATTTATAGATATTGCAGACGAATACAGCGGCACAAAAGCAGGAAATTTAGCAAACTATTATGCCGGTATTTCTTACTTAAGATTAAAAAAATATAAAGAAGCCATTGACTATTTAGAAGATTTTTCTTCGGATGACGAATTGTTGGGTCCAACTGCAAAAGGAGCCATTGGTGATGCTTTTGCCGATATTAACCAACCACAAGATGCTTTTGACTATTATGTGAAAGCTGCAGAATTAAAAGACAATAATTTTTCTACGCCTTTATTCCTTTTCAAAGCTGGAAATACAGCCATGGAATTGGAGAATTTTCCTAAGGCTTTAGAATTGTTCGAAAGAATTAAAAACGACTATCCTACTTCTGTTGAAGCCGGTACTATTGACATTTATATCAATAAAGCTACCTTTGCATCTAAAAAATAAAAGGTAAATGGCGACAACTAATTTATCGGATTACGATAAAACAACCATCCCAAACTCGAAAAATTTTCGGTTTGGGATTGTTGTTTCTGAATGGAATGCCGACATTACCGAAAACTTATATTTAGGCGCAGAACAAACATTGCTTGAAAATGGAATCCCAAAAGAAAATATTTTGCGTTGGAATGTTCCGGGAAGTTTTGAGCTTATTTTTGGCTGCAAGCATATGCTGGAAACCCAAAAAGTAAATGCTGTCATTGCTATTGGAAATGTTATTCAGGGAGAAACAAAACATTTTGATTTTGTTTGTGACGGCGTTACGCAAGGCATAAAAGATTTGAATATTAAATACGATGTTCCAGTTATTTTTTGCTTGTTGACCGACAATAACAAACAACAATCCATTGACCGCTCTGGCGGAAAACATGGCAATAAAGGTGTGGAATGTGCTATTGCAGCCATAAAAATGGCAGCATTAACATCGTTTTAACACGCAAATTATCCACAAAACTTGACCACAACTTTTTAATTCAGTAATTTTGAAACTTACTGATTAATTTAATTTTATGTTTGGTAATTTATTTAAGCCCAGCTCACATTCCGTTTACAATTATAAGCCTCGTTATTATGATGAGCGGAAAGAACGTTTGCATAATTTAGAAATTAAATATCATAATCTTGACGGAAATGATCCCGAAATTTCAAGAATAAGGCTTACAAAAAACAATTTAAAAAACGATTGGATAAAAAATAAAAGAAGTGCTACAAACAGGTCCTCAAATTTAAGATTGGCATTAATTATCGCGATATTAGTCGGCATTGCTGCCTATATTTTTGATTTACACACTTTGTTTTAATGCCCGATATCATTCAGTTATTGCCCGATCATGTTGCAAATCAAATTGCTGCGGGTGAAGTTGTCCAAAGACCCGCATCTGTGGTAAAAGAGTTGTTGGAAAATGCCATTGATGCAGATGCCACCGCCATTAAACTAATTGTTCGTGAGGCAGGAAAAACACTTATTCAGGTTATAGACAACGGCAAAGGAATGAGCCAAACTGATGCCCGCTTAAGTTTTGAACGCCATGCCACTTCAAAAATAAGAAAGGCGGAAGATTTATTCAATTTACACACAAAAGGGTTTCGGGGAGAAGCTTTGGCTTCCATAGCTGCCATTGCCCATGTGGAGTTGAAAACAAAACAGGAAGACCAACAATTGGGTTCGTGTCTAAAAATTGAGGGAAGCACCTTTATTTCACAAGAAAATGTTTCAACGCCCACAGGAACTTCCGTTGCCGTAAAAAATTTATTTTACAACATTCCTGCCCGAAGAAATTTCCTGAAATCGAACACCATAGAAACGCGTCATATTGTAAACGAATTTCAGCGCGTTGCCCTGGCACATCCCAACATTGCGTTTTCATTTTATCACAATGAAAATGAAATCTACAATTTAAGCATCGGCAATTTACGCCAACGCATCGTGGCCATTTTGGGCAAAAAAACGAATGAAAAATTGGTGCCGATCCATGAAATTACCGATGTGGTTGAAATTAAGGGATTTGTCACCAAGCCTGAATATGCGAAAAAGAAAAGAGATGAGCAATTCTTTTTTGTAAATGACCGTTTTATTAAAAATTCCTATTTAAATCACGCTGTTTCAAGCGCTTTTGAAAATTTATTGTCGGGCGGATATTATCCTACCTATTTTTTATACTTAACTGTACCAACAAACAGCATCGACATCAATATCCATCCCACCAAAACGGAAATAAAATTTGATGACGAAAAAACGCTTTACGCTATTTTACGTTCTACCGTAAAACATAGTTTAGGACAATACAATGTTGGGCCTATCCTGGATTTTGACCGCGACGCGACACTCGACACGCCATACCATTTAAAAGGCACAAATTCGCCAAATCCAAGGGTGAGCGTGAATCCCGATTTTAATCCGTTTAAATCTGAGGAGCAAAAATCCATTCAATTTCCATACAGGAGAGAAAAAAATATGGAATGGGAAAGTCTGTACAACGGCTTGGACAGCACCGGCATTGATTTTAAATCAGAAATAGCTGATTCAGGGTTGTTTTCAGATGAAAAAGCGAACAGCAAAACCTATCAAGTTCACAAAAAATACATCGTCAGCAGCATCAAATCGGGGATTGTTTATATCAATCAGCAATTGGCGCACCAGCGAATTTTATACGAAGAATTTTTAGAGAACATTACCGTCAGGGATGCGATGAGCCAGCAATTGTTATTTCCGTTGGAATTGTCTTTCAATAAAGTGGACATTAATTTGATCAAGGAAATAAAAGGCGATTTAGAGAGCATCGGCTTTTTATTCGAAGAAATTTTGCACGACAACATTGTGGTAACGGGTATGCCGGTAAATATTGTTGAAAGTCAAATTACCCCTATTATTGAACAACTGCTGGAAGACATTAAAAACGACATTCCGGACACAAGTTTCAGCCAGCTTGACATTATGGCAAAAAGCCTGTCGAAAAGTTTGGCCATTAAAACAGGAACAAAACTTGACCTAAAAGAGCAAGAAGATATTGTAAATAAACTATTTTTGTGCAAACAACCGGATAGCTCCCCTTTTGGAAAAAGGACGTTTATCACGGTAAATATTGATGAAATTGATAAAAAATTTAACAATTAATCATTGTTAACTAGATAATTATGGGAAGAATGACCGAAGCTGTTAAGCACATTATAATCATTAATGTTATATTTTTTATTGCGCCGCAATTAATGCCTGCTTTAAATTTAGACAACTTATTTGCTTTGTATTTTCCCGAAAACGAAAAATTCGGGTTTTGGCAATTTTTAACGCATATGTTTATGCACGGCGGATTTGCCCACATCTTGTTTAATATGTATGGTTTATGGGCCTTCGGAACGCCGCTGGAACAGATGTGGGGAAGAAACAAATTTATATTCTTCTACCTTTCAGCAGGTTTGGGCGCAGGTGCCATTTACACTTTGGTAAATTATTACCAATTCAATTCTGTTTACGACCAATTGGTCAGCATAGGATTAAACGGTACGGATATTCAAAATATTTTGAATACCGGAAGTTACAATCCGCAAATATTAGAATCAGTTTCGGGCGATAAACTGTCAGAGTTTTACGCCACTTACCATACGCCTGCCGTTGGCGCTTCTGGCGCTGTTTACGGAATTTTGGTCGCATTTGGCATGGCATTCCCGAATGCAAAATTGGCATTGATATTTTTCCCGGTGCCTATTTCAGCCAAATATTTTATTCCCGTAATTATTTTGGGGGATTTATTCTTCGGAATCACAAAATATTCAGTTGGGAACGTAGCACATTTTGCCCACGTGGGCGGTGCATTGATCGGATTTATAATCGCTTGGTTCTGGAAACAAAACCAATTTAAACGCTGGGACTAAGTTGGCCTTCATAAACGACATAAAAGAGGCTTTTAACAAAGCCAATATTGTTGAAAAAATAATTTACATCAACGTATTTTTATTTTTTATAACGGTATTGCTCCAAAATTTCGTCATTAATTGGTTCGCCTTGCCGGCTGGTTTAAATGATTTTATATACAAGCCCTGGACACTGATTTCCTTCGCCTTTATTCATCAGGGATTCTTTCATGTTTTATCGAACCTGTTGGTTTTATACTATCTCGGAAACTTATTTTTGGATTTTTACAGCAAAAAACAATTTTTAAATTGTTACTTTTCAGGAAGTGTTTTTGGAGGCATCGTTTTTTTAGGATACTATTATTTCATCGACACAAGCGGAGCGCTTCCATTGGCAGGTGCTTCTGCAGCCGTAACAGCCATTTTTATAGCCATCGCCACCAAAATACCTCGTTATGCACTGCAATTGCGTTTCGTTGGCAGCGTTGAATTATGGGTAATGGCAGCGATTTGGGTGGTGTTAAGCATCCTGCAAATTGCAAATCCGGAAAAGGGATCTGCCATTGCGCATATAAGTGGTGCGATTTTTGGGTTCATTTATGCAAAGCAATCCGAAAAAGGAAATGATATCGGAAAATGGTTTGAAAGCGTGGTGAATTTTTTTACCAAAGCCTTTGGAACAAAAAAATCGGGTCCGTTAAAAACCGTGTATAAATCGGAAAAAAGAAGCACTTCGGAAGAAGTTTCAAAAACCAAACAACGAAAAATTAATGATATTTTAGACAAAATAAGCAAATCAGGTTACGAAAGTTTATCGCAAGAAGAAAAAGACTTTTTATTTAGATCCGGAAAAGAATAAACTATGAAAAATTTAGCCCTTATCGATAAATTTATTTTTATCCTGAATTCGCTTTTCGCCACACTGCTGCTTTTATCGTATCTGAGTTATTATATTTCGCCCAATACCATTTCATTTTTTTCATTGATCAGTTTAATAATCCCCGTTTTGCTTATGATAAACGGCGTTTTTGCACTTTACTGGATCATCAGGCTCAAAAAACAATTTTTACTTTCCGTAATCGTATTGGCTATTGGCTATCAATACATTTCAAAGTTTTACAGTTTTAAGGAAAAAGATGTATTGTTGACTGATGACGTGAAACTTATGAGTTATAACGTGAGAATGTTCAACCTTTATAAATGGATTAATGAGAAAAATGTGGATGAAAAAATATACGATTTCATCAATTCCAAGGAGCCAGATATTTTATGCATCCAGGAATTTCATCCATCCTTAAAAATAGGGCTAAAATATCCTTATGAGTACATCAAAATAAGCAATGACAACAACCATTTTGGACATGCCATTTTTTCGAAATTTAAAATCCTAAATTCGGGATCCCTGAATTTTTCCAATTCCGGAAACAATGCAATTTTTGCCGATATTGTTAGAAATAAAGATACTGTTCGCGTATATAACATTCATCTTGAAAGTTTAAATTTAAACCCGAAAGACGATTATTTCACTCAGGAAAATTCTGAAAAATTTAAAACCAGAGTGCAAAAAGCCTTTAAGATACAGGCAAATCAGACGACCTTAATTTCAGAACATATAAAAAAAACCAATCTTAGATCTATCATTTGCGGAGATTTTAACACCACTGCTTTTTCCTGGGTTTATCATCAATTAAAAGATGGGAAAAATGATGCCTTTGAGGTTGCAGGCAAAGGTTTTGGAAGAAGCTACGATTTTAAATTGCCCGTTCGTATCGATTATATTTTAACCGATGATAAAATTGAAGTCAATAATTTTAAGACTTTTGATGTAAAATATTCTGACCATTTTCCAATAATGGCCCGATTAAATTTTTAGGAGAAACTGATAAGTGTCAGTACTAAAAAATTTATAATTCCGTAGTTTAGCAGTCATTTATAAAAAACCAATCCCCTTATGAAAAAAATATTTTCATTTCTGTTTTTATGCACCTTTATTTTAGGATTTTCACAACAAAAAACATTAAACCTTGATGATGCCGTTTTGGGCTATCAAAAAGGATTGAATCCTGCAACGTTAAATGATCTTAAATGGGTGAACCATTGCAATACCTACGTTTTTCAAAAAGACAACGCGCTGATTTTTACGGATGCCGTTACAAATAAAGTCACTAAAAATATTCCATTCACAGATCTTCAAAAAAGTTATGCCGAATTAACGCGATTCCCGCGTTTAATGGAAATATCTACCAATGAACTGGTGTTTACCAATAAAAATTCCATTGAAACTTTTAACTACAATACTTTGTCAAAAAATGCTTCCATACAATTTGATGAAGCTGGCGAGAATACGGAATACAACTCCAAAGCAAAGGCAATTGCTTACACCCTGGCCAACAATTTATATATTGGAACTGCGGAAAACCCAAAAATTGCCGTAACCAACATAGAAGATAAAAACATTGTTTCCGGACAAACCATTCACAGAAGTGAATTTGGCATTTTTAAAGGAACTTTCTGGAGTCCTGAAGGAAGTTATTTGGCATTTTACCAAAAAAATGAAAGCAATGTGACGAATTATCCTTTGGTTGACATCACCACCTACCCTGCTTCGCTTAAAAACATAAAGTATCCAATGGCCGGACAAGGAAGCGAAATTGTCAAAATTGGAATTTACAACCTTAAAACACAACAAACCATTTACCTTGACATCAATACTGCTGATGAACATTATTTAACAAATTTATCGTGGACACCCGATGAAAAATTTGTGTTGGTTGCAGAAATAAACAGGGGCCAAAATCACGTTTGGTACAACCGCTATGAGGTTTTAACAGGTAAAAAAATGAATACCTTGTTTGAAGAAACCAATGAGAAGTGGACGGAACCGGAACATGATGCCGTGTTTTTACCCAACAGCAACAACAACTTTTTATGGTTTAGCGAGCGAGACGGATTTATGAATTTGTACCACTATACCACCGAAGGAAAACTGTTAAAACAAGTGACAAAATTCAATTGGGTAGTGACCAATATTTTAGGTTTTGACGAAAGCGGAAAAAATGTATTTATTACAGGAACAGGAACTGACCCAAGAGAAATGCATACGTTTAAAGTAAATTTAAAAACGGGCAAATACGACCGACTTTCTAAAGTAAACGGTACCCATTCCACCCAATTAAGCACTAATGGAAATTATTTAATTGACAGTTACAGCAGTTTAACCATCCCAACAAAAATCGACATTGTTGCCACAAAAAAAGTGAAATCAACTTCCATTTTCACTGCTGAAAATCCGCTGAAAGATTACAATTTGGGAACTACCGAATTTGTAAACCTGAAAGGAAAAAATGGCAACGATTTGTATGCAAAAATCACAAAACCAGCCAATTTTGATGCCACCAAAAAATATCCGGTTATGGTATATGTTTACGGCGGTCCACATGCGCAATTGGTTAAAAACTCCTGGTTGGCAGGTTCCAATTTATGGATGGTTGCGTTTGCATCCTTAGAAAATTATATTGTTTTTACGCTCGACAACAGGGGTTCCGAAAACAGGGGTTTTACATTTGAAAGCAGTGTTCACCGCAATTTGGGAAATGCCGAAATTGAAGACCAGTTGACAGGAATTGATTATTTGAAATCGCTGAATTTTGTGGACAGCAAAAGAATTGCGGTCAACGGCTGGAGTTATGGCGGATTTATGACCACCAGTTTAATGCTTCGCAATCCGGGCGTTTTCACTACCGCTGTTGCGGGCGGACCGGTAACCGACTGGAAATATTATGAAGTGATGTACGGTGAACGTTATATGGATACGCCTCAGGAAAACCCTGAAGGTTACGAAAAAGCAAAAGTTCACAATTACATTAAAAATTTAGACGGTAAATTATTGCTGATTCACGGAAGTGTTGATCCAACCGTGGTTCCGCAACACAGTATGACCTTGTTGCAGGAAGCCGTAAAACAAAAAGTTCAAATCGATTTTTTCACCTATCCGATGCACGAGCACAATGTTGGCGGTGTTGACAGGGTACACCTGATTAAAAAAATGATGGAATATATTGTTGAAAATAATAAAAGTCCTCTAGCCCCGGAAAAGGGAATTTAAAAAATGCTAAAGTTGAAGGCAATAGAAAATTAATAATTTGTAATTTTTAAATACCTGATACAATACTTTAGCGTTTAAATAGTAACCTAGAAACTATAACTTATCATGGAACCCCAAATTTTAATCAGCCCCGACAAGAATTCCATTGTTAAAATTGAAAAAGGCGAATTGGTCAGCTTTTTAAAAGACAAGGAAGAACTGATACACCAAAAAGGTCAGCCCGGCTGGCGAAATTCCGACACTGAAATGTTTCCGGTTATTGGCCCGACAGAAGCGACTGATTTTAAGGTTTCAACACCTAAAGGCAATGCGATTCAGGATCAGCACGGACTTTTAAGGGAATTATCTTATACTTTAATGGAAAGCGGCAAAAATTTTGCCGCTTTCCAAAAAGACTATGCCGCAAACACCCTCATAAAAAATTCAAAGTTCCCGGAAAAATCTCCTGAGGAAAAATTGTCTTGGCCCTATGATTTCAGGTTCAAAAAATTATACGAATTGTCCAACAATTCCCTAAAAATTACTTTTGAAGTTGAAGCTGAAAAAGGAATGCCATTTATGTTGGGCTATCATCCGGCATTTAAATTATCAGGTGACTATTCTGAAATTTGCAAAACAAAAGCCCATGAAGTTTCGCTTCAAAAAATCATGGATGGCGGGTCCACTGCCTTTCCAGTTTTAAATACCCAAGAAATTAAATTGATCAAAAATAAAGGATATAACATCTCCATAAAGACCAAAGGTTTTGACAATTTTATGTTGTGGACAGAAGTTCCCAATATGCTTTGCATTGAACCAATTACCGCCTATCCTTACACCGAAGGTGAACCGCCGCTTTCTGAAAAATTATTTAGTATTTCAAACGGAAAAGATTCTTTTGAGGTAGTGATTGCCCCATTTAAAGATCCTTTGATCAAAAGCGTTTATTTATGACTGAAGTCTTGCTGTCGTGCAGTCTTGCGGTCGCGCGGTCGCGCAGTTGCCTTTTAACTTTTAACCTTTAACTTATCAACTTTTTTCACCCTTTTCAAGTTCAATAAATTTATGGGATTGAGACCTAAACCACTGACATTTTTTCGCGAAAACAGCACAACTTCATCATAATATAAGGGAATTACAACAGCTGAGGCCATAATTAAACTGTCCATTTTTTGGTACAAGAGATAGCGTTTCGGATTGTCGGTTGTTTGGATTGCCTTTTCATAAAGCGCATCGAATTCTTTTGAACTGTAATGGGTGTAATTTGGCCCATTTGGCGAGAAATTTTTGCTGTGAAATATAAAAAGATAATTTTCTGCATCCGGATAATCTGCAACCCAACTGCCTCTAAATATGCTCAATTGTCCGCTTACTTTTGTTTGTCGCAAGGTAGAAGGCGGCAAAACATCAATATTCACCTGCAGCCCTGTCCGCTCCAATTCACGTTGGATATATTCACACAAATCTAGATATTGGCTGTTTGTGCTAATGGTGATTGACGGATTTAAATTTCCTGTTTCTTTTATATAGGATTGCACCAATTCCTTTGCCTTTTCAGGCTGATAGGTATAGCCTTCCATATTATTGAATGAGGGCAAACCTTTAGGAATAAAGCCATTTATGGCGGGAGTTCCAATGCCGTTTCGCAAATATTTAATCATTTTTACGCGGTCAAAACCATAATTAATCGCTTTCCTGATTTTTATGGAATGGACTTCCTGTTCAGCGGCATCTACATAAATACCTAAATATTCGGTATTTAAATAAGAACCGGAGACCATATCAATCTGATTTTTATAATGTTCCTTAAGTTGCCCTTCTGAAGTTAATAAATCATCTTTATAAGAAGCGTCTATACTGCTCATAAAATCGATATTTCCCTGAATAAATTGCAAAAACTCACTCTGCTTGTCGGGTAAAAAAGTGATGGAAACCGCCTCCAAATAAGGCAATCGTTCGCCGTTTTGATCTTTTTCGTGGTAATCTTTATTTTTACGGAAAACCAACTTGGTGTTTTCAACCCACAATTTAAATTGGAATGGCCCTGTTCCGATAGGATTCGCCCTGAAGGTATCTCCAAAATACGCCACCGCTTCAAATGGAACAACCGAGCAATATTTCATGCTTAACAGACTTAAAAATGGCGGGAAAGGCTGTTTTAATTGAATGACAAAAGTACTGTCGTTTTTTGCTTCAAATTTTTCAACAAATTCCAGCACCCATTTTCCGGGAGAAGAAACTTTCGGATCCAGCAAACGGTTAAAGCTATATTCAAAATCACTTGCCACCACTGATCTTGTGGAATCTTTGCCAAACAAAATATGTTTATGAAATTTTATGCCCTTTTTTAAATTGAATGCATACGTTTTCCCATCTTCAGAAATGGTCCAGGAATGGGCAATATCGGGTTGGACATTTAAACTGTCATCCAGCTGCACCAACCCGTTAAATAATTGATTGGTCACCCAAATAGTTCGTAAATCTTTTGAAAATGCAGGATCTAATGTGGTAATATTTGCGTGCTCATTGTACCTGAAAACCGAATTATCCTCATGTTTTTTATTTTTTGTTGAACACGAAACCAATAAAAAAACGACAACCAAAAACCAATAACTACTTCTCAAAGCCATACTCATGTTCCACTTTACAAATTCTTACTTTAAATGCATTATACCACTTACTTCTCCCATTTTCTCTGGCCTCCGTATGTTCTGTGTGCAATTTCCATTTTTTTATCGCCTCCAGGCTTTCCCAATAACTCACTGTAATGCCCAGCTCATTTCTTGCCGATTCAACCCCCAAAAAACCTTCTTGTTTTTCAGCCAAATCAAGCATTTTATCGGCCATTTCAGCATATTCAAAATCGCCTTCAGTTCTAATTGAAGTAAATACTACGGCGTAATAAGGTGGTTTTGGTGTTTTCGCAATCATAATTAAAAATAAAATTCAGTACTTTTGCATCCGATAAATGTACAAGAATGAGCGCACAAAAAAAAGTCGCATTTTACACATTGGGGTGTAAACTTAATTTTTCTGAAACTTCCACCATTGCCAGAAGCTTTCAAAATGAAGGTTTTGAACGTGTTGAGTTTGAGGAAGTGGCTGATATTTATGTAATTAACACCTGTTCCGTAACGGACAATGCCGATAAAAGATTTAAAACCATCGTTAAATCCGCTTTAAAATTAAACGAAAAAGCATTCTTAATTGCCATTGGCTGTTATGCGCAATTAAAGCCCGAAGAGTTGGCTGCCGTTGATGGGGTTGATTTGGTTTTGGGCGCCACTGAAAAATTTAAAGTGACCGATTATATCACCAATCTTGCCAAAAACGACATGGGTGAAGTGCATTCCTGTGAAATTGAAGACGCCAATTTTTACGTGGGATCTTACTCTTTTGGCGACAGAACCCGTGCTTTTTTGAAAGTTCAGGACGGTTGCGATTATAAATGCACCTATTGCACCATTCCGCTTGCCAGGGGAATTTCCCGAAGCGATACCTTGGAAAATGTACTGGAAAACGCCAGAGAAATTTCAGAAAAAGGAATTAAGGAAATTGTGCTGACTGGCGTAAATATTGGGGATTACGGAAAAGGTGAATTAGGAAACAAAAAACATGAACACACCTTTCTCGACTTGGTGAAAGCCCTTGACAATGTTGCCGGAATCCATCGTTTCAGAATTTCTTCCATAGAGCCAAACTTGCTTCAGAAAGAAACCATCGATTTTGTGGCCAGCTCAAAAAGTTTTGTGCCTCATTTTCATATTCCGCTTCAAAGCGGCAGCGACACGTTGCTTAAATTAATGAAACGCCGTTATTTACGGGAAATTTATACAGACAGGGTTGAAGCCATCAAAAATAAAATGCCAAATGCGTGCATTGGCGTTGATGTCATTGTCGGATTTCCTGGGGAAACTGATGATTTATTTTTAGAAACCTACAACTATTTAAATGAATTGGATATTTCGTATTTGCACGTGTTCACCTATTCAGAAAGGCCAAATACAGAAGCTGTCGAAATGGAAGGTGTTGTGCCACAAAATGTTCGAAACAAAAGAAGCAAAATGCTCAGAGGCTTGTCCGTTAAAAAACGCAGGGCTTTTTACGAAAGCCAATTGGAGAAAAATTTCACTGTTTTATTTGAGAGTGAAAATAAAGACGGTTATATCTACGGATTTACGGAAAATTACGTAAAAGTAAAAATACCTTGGAATCCCGAATTGGTAAATACGCTGCATGAAATTAAATTAACCGAAATAAATGAAGACGGCATTGTTCGTTTTGATTGGCAAAAACAACCTGCTTTTGTTGGCTAAATTGATATCTAAAAAATAAAAATTGTGAGTGATTTATATCCTTTTGCCTTATTGGTTTTTACCTCGTTTTTTACCCTGATAAATCCGTTGGGCACCATGCCGATATTTATGTCGATGACGGCCACTTTGAGCAAAGAACGTCGCAAACAAACCGCAAAAAAAGCGACCCTGGTGGCATTTTTTACCATCATTGCCTTTGCTTTTTCCGGGCAAATTTTATTTAAATTCTTCGGAATTTCAGTAAATAGTTTCAGAATTGTTGGTGGGGTTATTTTCTTTACGATGGGATGGGATATGCTGCAGGCCAGATTGGGCAGTTTTAAACATACGGATGACGAGGAAAAAATTGATGCCTATGTGGAAGATATTTCCATTACACCTTTGGCGATTCCAATGATTTGCGGACCCGGAGCCATCACCAATGCCATTATTTTAATGGAAGACGCCGATAATATTTCCCTAAAAATAGTTTTGATAGCGACAGTGGCTCTCATCTTATTTTTAACCTATGCAATACTTGTTGGCGCAAGTAAAATAACCGAAAAATTGGGTCAGACAGGCAATAAAGTCATGATGCGCTTGATGGGTTTAATTGTGATGGTCATTGCCGTTGAATTTTTCTTTAGCGGATTAAAACCAATTATTTTAGACATCCTAAACAGTTAATGGAAACTAAAAAAATACCTATTTATTTTGTTCCCGGCTTGGCTGCGAGTTCGGAAATTTTTGAATTCTTACAATTCCCTGAGGAATTTGAATTACATTTTTTGGAGTGGCTAATTCCCTTGTCTGCCCATGAACCCATTGAAGCCTACGCCAAAAGAATGTCAAATTTTGTACTTGAAGAAAATCCGGTTTTAATAGGCGTTTCTTTTGGCGGAATTATGGTGCAGGAAATGAGCAAACACCTTCAGCCTAAAAAAACCATCATCATTTCAAGCGTAAAAAGCCGTGATGAATTGTCGAAAGCTTTAAAATTCATCCAAAAATCAAAAATATATGAATTATTTCCTTCAAAAATCGTTGAAAATATTGAAATGTTTTCATTTTTCGCTTTTGGAAATACTTCAAAAACCCGTTTAATATTATACCAAAAATACTTTTCTATCCGAGACAGAAAATACTTAAACTGGTCTATTTACAATGTGTTGCATTGGAAACAAACCAAAGCAATTGAAAATATACTTCACATCCACGGTACTGCCGATGCAATTTTTTCGTTTAAATATATAAGAAATTGTATTCCTGTTGAAAAAGGGACCCATATTATGATTATCAACAAAGCAAAAACAATCAGTAAAATTATTATAGATTCCCTTAAATAAAATGTTAAAATGAACATTTGCAAAGTGTTCCCATCAAATAAATTTGTATTTTGCAACTTAACAAACCCTTAAAATGAAAAACAAAATGGACAAGTCAATTAAAATTTTAGGATTAATTGCGGTGATAATGATAAGTTCATTGTTAATTTTTGCAGCCAAAAAATCAGATTCAAAAAATGACAATTCCCTTCATGAAGGCGATAAAAACACCAGCGAAACCTATGAGATCAAGGCACTGAAAATCCCTGAAAATTTGGATTTTGCGGGAGAACGCGTTCCTACGGAAAACGACGACATCAAAGAAAGAATAGACAGAGAATTATTGACAAACACCTATTGGCAATCCAATACCATGCTGCTTTTAAAAAGAGCCAATAAGTTTTTTCCTATGATAGAACCTATTTTGAAAGAAAATGGCATCCCTAACGATTTTAAATATTTAGCGGTAATTGAAAGCGGCTTGCTAAACGCAACTTCTTCTGCCGGAGCCAAAGGTTTTTGGCAAATATTGGAAGGCACCGCCAAAGAAAGCGGATTGGAAGTCAATACAAATGTTGATGAACGTTACCATGTGGAAAAATCGACACAGGCGGCCTGCGATTATTTAAAATCAGCCAAAGCGCGTTTTGGAAACTGGACATTGGCGGCGGCGGCGTACAACGCCGGAAATAGAGGCGTTTCAAGTAAAATGGAAAGCCAACAAGTGAGCAGCTATTATGATTTGCTTTTAGGGGATGAAACAGAACGCTACATACTGAGAATAGTTGCCCTTAAAGAAATCATGTCACATCCTGAGAAATACGGATATGTCTTCGATAAGGAAGATTTGTATACTGCAACACCCACCAAAATTATTGAAGTGAATACCCCAATTGCGGATATTGCCCAATATTCAAAAGATTTAGGCATTAATTACAAAATCATGAAATTGCACAATCCGTGGTTGCGCGAAAATACCTTGGAGAATAAAACAGGAAAGACCTATCAATTGAAAATTCCATCTGAAATCAAATGAAACGAGCATAACAAATTTTGATACACAAAGGAAAGGAATGATTAAAGGCAGGCAGCAGCTGTTACCGCTAAAAAATAAAATTTAAACAGATGAAAATGACTGTGACTACGATTCTCATTTTAATAATTATTGGATTGTCCGCCGGAATTTTAAGCGGCCTTGTTGGCGTTGGCGGCGGCATTGTTATGGTACCGTTATTCGTGTTATTTTTAGGGCTGACTCAGCACAATGCCCAAGGTTTAAGCTTGGCTGTTATGTTGCCACCCGTCACATTTCTGGCGGTTTATAACTACCATACCGCTGGCACTGGCGGCAATATTGATTGGCGAATAGCGCTGACCGTTTCTTTGCTCTTTGCGATTGGCGGGTTTATTGGTTCAAAAATAGCTTTGCAAATAGACCAGCGGATGCTTAGAAAAATATTTGGCGTATTCATGTTGTTTGTTGCCGTAAAATTAATTTTCACAAAATAAATATTTAAAAAAAGACTAAAGACCGCTTTGCTTTTAGAAAATAAAAAAGAGACTTATTTCTGAAACCATGAATAGTTTTTTTATTAAAAAGTAGACTTCAATATACCTGACAAATTTAGAATTACTTGAAATTTTTTACACAATTTTCATTCAAAAAATAAGTACATTTGCAGCTATGGGACTAAATAATAACGACATTTTTAAAAAACTTCGTGTTGCGCATAAATTACGCGATGAGGATATCGTAAAAATATGCAAATTGGTTGACTTTGAAATCACAAAAAGTGAGTTGGGCGCTTTTTTCAGAAATGAAGACCATGAAAAATACAAAGAATGCGGTGATCAAATTTTGCGCAATTTCTTAAACGGATTGATCATTCATTTAAGAGGCCCGATGCCGAAAAAAGAACCGGGAACTGCACCCACTAAGAAATACACATAATATAAATTTTTAACTTTCAACTTTTTTTTAATTCAACCAAGCATTCAACATCCACATTGTTTTTTCCTGCTCTGCAATAAAATCGCTCATCATGGCATTGGTGCCTTCATCATTGGCTTCAGCAGATTCATTTAGAATTCCTCTTTCCAACAGCAAAAGTTCTGTTAATGAATTTACAACCAACTGAACGCCTTCAACACCTGTCGTGATGTTTTTACCCACGGCCACTTTAGACAATTCCGAATATTCCCCAAAGGTATGCAACGGCGTTCCGCCTAAAGTCAGAATACGCTCTGCGATCAAATCAATTTTAATTTGGGAGTCGGTATAAAACTCTTCATATTTCACATGCAATTCAAAAAATGATTTCCCTTTGATATTCCAGTGCAACCCTCTTAAATTTTGATAATACACCTGAAAATTTGCCAATAAAGCATTTAAGCTGATGGTTAAGTTGATTGCTTTTTCTTTGTTTAATCCAATACTTGTTGTGTTCATATTCGTCATTTTTATATTAATTCCATTTTTTATTAATGCAAATTTCAGGAAAAATAAAGCAAAATAAACATAATCATTATTGATAGTTTTAATATCTTTATCATAAATATTGATAGTTATGACAATCACCCAATTGAAATATGTTTTGGCCGTGGCCGAATACAAAAATTTTACGACAGCCTCCAAACATTGTTTTGTTACCCAACCCACTTTGAGCATGCAGATCCAAAAACTTGAGGAGGAATTTGACACACAAATTTTCAACAGAAATAAAAAACCCATCCAACTTACGGAGGTGGGCAAAAAAATTATTGAACAGGCAAAAATCATTGTGGACGAAAGCAACCGCATAAACGACATTATAGACCAGCAAAAGGGATTTATTGGCGGCGATTTCAGGCTGGGAATCATTCCTACCGTAATGCCAACGTTGTTGCCGTTATTTTTAAAAACGTTTATTAAAAAATATCCGAAAGTAAATTTAAAAATCGAAGAAATTACGACCGAAGAAATTATAAAAAAATTGGCTGACGGCCATATTGATGTGGCGATAGCCGCAACACCACTGGAAAATGACCAAATTAAGGAACGCGTTTTGTATTATGAGCCATTTGTGGGATTTGTGCCTGAAGAACATCGCCTGTTTAAAAACAAAACAATTGAAGTGGAAGATTTACAGATAGAAGATATTTTATTGCTGGAAGACGGCCATTGTTTTAAAGAAAACATCATTAATTTATGCAGTGCCATTGGCTATAAAAATCAGCATTTTCAAATTCAGAGCGGCAGTTTTGACACCTTAATCAAATTGGCGAAGGAAGATTTGGGCATGACCTTGTTGCCTTATTTGCAAACATTGGACTTATCCGATAAAGACACAAAATATTTGCGGCCATTTAATGCGCCGGTACCAGCCAGGGAAATCAGCCTGATTTACCATAAGTCCCAATTAAAAATACAATTAATTGAAACCCTAAAAAACGTGATAGATAGCATAATAAGAGGCGTTATCGCCTTTAATGACGTGAAAATAATAAGTCCGTTACAACAAAAAAAAGGAACTTAAAAGCTCCTTTTTTTATTTTCCACTAAGACTAGACACAATTGAAGTTCTGGTTTGTTAAGGGTGAACTCCTTTAGCCAATAGTACAATTCCTTTATTTCATAAGGCAATAATCTGTTTACTGCTTTTTCCAATTCTTTTTTAAATAACTCTTTATTAAAGCTGACTTTTTCGAGTATGGTTTTTGTGTACTCAAACATTGCTCTTGCCATAAATTAATAGGTTTTTAGTTGGTAATTAAAGAACGTTGCACTCTTTTAATTATTGTGTGAATTTAATCAATAAATTTCACATTAAAAACATTTAAGCGTAATTTGTGATAGTTTTAAGAACTAAAGTTTGTTCACTTTTTCAATTAAATCTTGGGCTGTTTTTTCCAATTCTAAGTTAATGGCTTTAAAATAAGCTTTTTTGTTCTCGATTTTTTTAACATTCACTTTTTCAATTAAAACATCAAATGATTCAATTGCTTCATCTATAATTGCCTCTGTTCCTTTTGAACCCGCTTTCGGATTATACAATTCCCAAGTATAACACGCTTCAATAATATCTCCCAGAACGTAATTAATATCCTTTTTTAAATTTTTAATACTTGCCATAAAATTTTTATTGGTTTATTTTGACTGCAAATTTACAAGAAAATGCGTTATTATTTAATATTTTATTTAAATAATGTTCTTTTATTGAAATTAATTTTTAATTTTGATTTAATTATGAAAGATTTTTTTAACATACAAACTATTATTATGGCAACTTTAAAGGATGGCAAGTCCTTATTTTCAGTTGTATGTAATCGTTATGCGATTTGCAATATTATGCAACAACAGCAAGTATGGACCCAAAAAAGCACGTTCAATTATTATTAAAGATATTTAAAATTATAAAACAAAATTTTAAAAGGTGCTTTTTTCGAAAAGCGCCTTTTTTTATGCCATAAATTATTAATTAAAAACAACCATTATGAAAAAATTAAACATCACACAGCAAATTTATGAGGAAATTATGGTGCAATGCCAGCGCAATTTACATCACAGCAAAGTACCCAAACCCAATTCGCCATTTAAAAATCCTTAACTAAATTAATTATGAAAACATTAAAAAATACCTATAAAAGTCCTGAAAAACATTTCACAGTAACAAAAAATGACATCAATACAAAAAAAGAATTGCACCTAAATATATTGTATCACGAAATAGAAAATTTTGTTTTAAATATAATTTCTGAAAATTTTTATTTTGCCTATCCCGTTCCTCGCCTATATAAATTGCAACTATTAAAAAATGCCTTTTTAAACGATCAATTGCTGATTAAATCCAGAATAATTAAATTCAGCGACTCTGAATTACAACTTTTAATCTCAGTCATAAATCATCACAGTAATGAAGATCCTATTTGCAATGCGGTATTCAAATTCGATTTAATTTCAACAATTTCAAATGCTTCATAATATTTTTGGTTGCATAAAGCAATAAGGTTGCATAAATACAGCCTTATCGCTTTTTTAACGTTATTTTAAAGCACATTTAAAAGCTACCCAAAGAACCGCAGATGTAATTCGCATAGTACCCTAAATATTTTCATAAATTTAGGGTAACTATAATTCATCATAAATTTTCAATCAAAAATCCATTAAAAATATTCATTTATGTAAATTTGCAGCATGAAAACATTTATAGCAAATTTACCCAAGGCTGAACTGCATTTGCACATTGAAGGTTCTTTTGAGCCTGAACTGATGTTTAAAATTGCGCAAAGAAACCATATTAAGATTCCCTATAATTCTGTTGAAGAGATTGAAGAAGCCTATAAATTCAATTGTTTGCAGGATTTTTTAAATATATATTATCAAGGCGCTGGCGTTTTGGTTACCGAACAGGATTTTTACGATTTGACCTATAGTTATCTTCAAAAATGTGCCGACCAACATGTGCGTCATACAGAGATTATGTTCGACCCCCAAACGCATACCGATCGTGGCGTTGCCTTTGAAACGGTCATCAACGGTATTTCAAAAGCCTGCGACGATGCGAAAGCACGATTGGATGTTTCATCATTGTTGATTATGAGCTATTTGCGACATTTAAGTGAAGAGGATGCTTTTAAAACCTTGAAACAGTCGCTTCCTTTTAAAAATAAAATTAAAGCTGTCGGATTGGATTCTTCGGAAAAAGGGAATCCGCCTTCAAAATTCAAAAACGTATTTGAAGCCTCGGTAAAAGAAGGCTATATTCCTTTGGCCCATGCCGGCGAAGAAGGCGTTGCGGCCTATGTTTGGGAAGCCATTGATATTTTGGGCATCAAGCGCATAGACCATGGAAACAATGCACTGCAGGATGAAACCTTGGTGCAGGAAATCATCAAACGCGATATTGCCTTAACAGTTTGTCCGCTTTCAAACACCGCGCTTCGGGTGGTTGATGATTTAAAAAATCATCCGCTTAAAAAAATGATGGAATTGGGTTTAAAAGTGACCGTAAATTCTGATGACCCCGCATATTTTGGCGGACAAATAAATAAAAATTATGAAGCCATTCAAGAGGCTTTAAACCTGTCAAAATCTGATCTTTACCAACTGGCTAAAAATTCGTTTCAGTATTCCTTGTTGGATGAAAACGCAAAACAGCTCTATTTAAATGAACTGGAAATCTACTATAATAACAATAACTAGTTTTTTACTTCGTTATGAAATCAAATAAATTTAACTCATGGGCAAAATAGCAATCACGGCGATGACCGTATTATTTATAACATCAAACATTTTTAGTCAAACCAACAATAAATTAATTGATACAGTTTCCGTAAAAAGTCAGTTTGAATATCTTATTGATGAATCAAATACCTTACAGAATTATAAGGTTGTAAGAACAGCCTGGCTTCTTAAATTAAAATCGAACGTCATCGATTCGATTTCGGCTTCAAAAAAGAAGATTCTGGACAACGCAAGCGTCTTGAATTCCCAAAAAATCCTTATTGACAGTTTAAATATCAAGCTGGCAGCGGCAGATACGATGATTATCGAATTAAGATCCGAAAAAGAAAGTATTTCGCTATTTGGCATTCAGTTTGAAAAAACCGTTTTTAAAACAATGTTCTTCTTAATTGTTGTCGGTTTAATCGGCGCGCTGTTATTTTTCATCACCAAATTTAAACAAAGCAACATCATCACCACACAATGCAAACTCGCATCAAAACAGACTGAGGAAGAATTTGCAATTTACAGGGAAAAAGCGCTTGAACGAGAGCAAAAAGCAATGAGAAGGCTGCAGGATGAATTGAATAAGCAGAAAAAAGATTAGCAAATTTGAAACTGGAATACTAATATTTGATTGGCTGAATTAAAATTATTAAAAAATTGCCTTAAAAATATTATCTTTATTTATTGTTAACCTTAAAAAAAGAAATAATGAAAAAAAACATGGGTTCCGCCGACAAATTGATTCGCGTTTTAATTGCTGTTGTTATAGCAGTTTTGTATTATTTGGGTAAAATAGAAGGCACGCTTGCCATCGTTCTGATGGCTTTTGCGATTATTTTCTTATTGACAAGCCTTGTGAGTTTTTGTCCGCTTTATACCATTTTCGGAATCAAAACCAATAAAAAAGAAGCTGAATAAAAATTTTAATTTTAGTGCATTCAGGATACTTTTGAAATGAATGTCCTGAAAATGGTTGGTGGATTTCACAAAAATAATTTGTATTATTACACTGTTAATCTGAATAGTAAATTATGTTCTGGTGGAGTCCAATTAGCACAAATAACAACAATACGATTAATGTATTTATAGTAAAATGGGCGGTTTAATTTTGGGCCGCCTTTTTCATTTTACCAGTATTATGCTTTATTTATTAATTTCACCAAACTTTTATCCTTTTCAATTATCAATTGTCAATTGTTAATTGAACCGGTTCCCCATACAAATCGAACTCCGTGGCTGAGGTAATTTTTATGTGCACAAATTTCCCCACTTGTACATAGTTTTCCGTGGCATCTATCAACACTTCATTGTCCACATCGGGTGAATCAAATTCTGTTCGTCCAATAAAATAATTGCCGTCTTTTCTGTCAATGATGCATTTGAACACCTGGCCCACTTTTTCCTGGTTCAATTCAAAAGAAATCTGGCTTTGCAAATCCATAATTTCGCTCACCCGTTTTTGTTTCACTTTTTCGGGAACGTTGTCTTTCAAACTGGCTGCATGGGTATTTTCTTCGTGGGAATAGGCGAAAACGCCCAAACGCTCAAAACGCATGGCTGCCACCCATTCTTTTAATTCTTGAAATATGGCTTCCGTTTCCCCTGGATAACCAACGATCAACGTGGTTCTTATCGCCATATTTGGAACCGATTTTCTGAACTCCGTAATTAAATTGGTTGTTTTTTCGTGGGAGGTTCCCCTTCGCATCGACTTTAAAATATCGTCGTTGATATGCTGTAAAGGAATGTCCAAATAATTACACACCTTAGGTTCCTTATGAATAATCTCCAATACATCCAACGGAAAGCCCGTAGGAAAAGCATAATGCAGTCGAATCCATTCTATCCCGTTGATTTTCGCCAATGCGGTCAATAAATCGGCCAAAGCCCTTTTTTTGTAAATATCCAATCCGTAATAGGTCAAGTCCTGCGCAATTAAAATCAGTTCCTTGATTCCTTTTTTGGCCAGCTTTGTGGCTTCAATGACCAAATTTTCAATCGGCGTGGACACATGTTTTCCACGCATCAAAGGAATGGCACAAAAAGAGCAGGGCCTATCGCAGCCTTCGGCAATTTTTAAATAGGCATAATGTGTAGGCGTCGTTGTTAAACGCTCACCGATAAGCTCATGTTTGTAATCGGCATCCAACACTTTTAGCAGGTTTGGCAAATCGTGCGTTCCGAAATATTCATCCACATTTGGAATTTCCTTTTGCAAATCGGGTTTGTAACGCTCACTTAAACAGCCGGTCACATAAACCCGATCAACTTCACCCAATTCTTTTTTGTTGACGTAGTGCAAAATGGTGTTGATCGATTCTTCTTTGGCATCGCCAATAAAACCGCAAGTATTGATCACCACAATGTTTCCTTCGTCATTTTCATCTTCGTGAACCACATTTTTATTGTTCGCGATCAATTGCCCCATCAGCACCTCACTGTCGTAAACGTTCTTGGAGCACCCAAGGGTCACCACGTTAATTTTATTTTCTTTCTTTGATTTTGTGCGCACAGATTTTTAATTTTGAATATTCTTTTTTAGCAGTAAGATTTTATCGAAACCAATTCGTATTTATTTTCTAATTTTAAGCACTAAAATGAAATTATTTATTTTGCAAAAGTAATCAAACCTTTTTAATTAAATTTAAATGCAATTTTTAATATATGTTGATGAAGCAACTTCTTCTTTCCCTGCTAGTTTTTAGTTTTCTAAGCTCCTGTTCTGAAAGCGACGCTACTTATGAACCTCAAACTTCTTTATATTTTCCGCCTTTAACCGGAAATACTTGGGAAACGACTTCCGTAGAAGCCTTAAATTGGAACCAAAGTCAGGTGCAGCCTTTATTGAATTATTTGGAAACAAAAAATACAAAGGGATTCATCATTCTTCATAACGGCAAAATTGTGATGGAACATTATTTTAACGGTCATTCCGCAACCACGCCATGGTATTGGGCCAGTGCCGGAAAAACATTAACTTCCGTGGTAACGGGAATTGCCGAAGAAAATCGACTCCTCAACAGTAACAACAAAGTTTCGGATTATCTTGGAACCAGTTGGACAAGTGTGCCAATCGCGAAAGAAAACCTGATTACCTGCAAACATTTATTAAGTATGACTTCCGGGTTAGACGACAGTTTAGGGGATGATGTGGCACCTGCCAATCTAAAATACAAAGCGGATGCCGGAACGCGTTGGGCTTATCATAATGTATATGTCAAACTTCAGGACGTCATTGCAGCAGCATCACAACAAACTTTTTCAAGTTATTTTGACACTCGTTTGAAAGATAAAATTGGAATGACCGGAACCTGGATTCAATCTGGCGACCTCAGTGTTTTTTGGAGCACCACCAGAAGTATGGCGCGTTTTGGTTTATTGGCCTTTAATAAAGGAACTTGGAATACCACTAAAATTGTAAATGAAACTTATTTTACCAAGGCCATTAACACCTCACAAAATATAAACAAGGCCTATGGCTATTTGTGGTGGTTAAATGGCAAAGACAGCTATCATTTACCGCAAACGCAATTGGAATTTCAAGGAAAATTAATTCCTTCCGCGCCAGACGATTTGTATTGTGCTTTAGGAAAAAACGATCAGAAGATATATGTTGTTCCCAGCAAAAAATTGGTAATTATCAGAATGGGCGAAAGCGCCGAAGGCACAAATTTTGCCTTATCCGGATTTGATGAAACACTTTGGGAAAAAATTAATTTAGTAATTAATTAGCCCATAAAGTAACCCATCATAAATTTGAATGCTTTATTGATAATTAGCTGGCAATTTCCTTGCTTTTGATAGTTGTTCATACGCCAAGGCCCACTGCAATAAGGACTTTTCCTGAAATGGTTTGGCAATAAATGTCAGGCCTCTTGGTTTTCCGTCGGTTTGATAGCCCATCGGCACCGTCAATGCCGGATATTTTGCCACAGCCGCATAGCCTGCATGAAAATTATTGATGGACAATATGCCGTCCAAATTGTGCATTTTCATAGGCACCTCAAAAAATTGT
>MGWK01000047.1:0-10130 GCA_001800975.1 Flavobacteria bacterium RIFCSPLOWO2_12_FULL_35_11
TATTAAAACACAAATAATTTAATTACACCCAACGGGTTTGAAATTTAATATATATATATATATTAGCCTATTAACTAACACTACTTGTATATGAAATACCTGAAATTCAATTTTAGCATATTGGTTACATTTCTAATAACATACCTTGTCCAAGCCCAATCCGGAGAAACCTACTTCACCTTAAATCCAACCTTAACACCAAATGCAGAATATATAATTTTTAGCTATGAAGGGGATTTATGGAAAGTACCTACAATGGGAGGAAATTCTTTTAGATTAACAGCTATGGAAGGAAACGAAACCGGCCCTAGCGTATCTCCTGATGGTAAATGGTTGGCTTTTTCAAGCAATCAATTTGGGAATGATGATGTTTATATGATGCCTTTAAGCGGCGGTGAAATAATCCAACTTACCTTTCATGAAAGTGATGATAATGTGTCTTCATGGAGTTGGGACAATTCAAAAATATATTTTACATCCAATAGATTTAATTCAATTACAACCTATAGTGTAAACATAAACAGAAGTACCCCGGAAAGATTATTTGAACATTTTTTCAATACGGTGCATAATGTTGTTGAACATCCTTTGACCGATGAAATTTATTTTAATGAATCTTGGGAAAGTGGCCGATTTGCGCACAGAAAGCGCTATAAAGGAGCTTACAATCCCGATATAAAATCGTATAACATAAAATCAAAAGAGTTTAAACAATACACTACTTATATTGGCAAAGATTTTGGGGCAACCATTGATAAAAAAGGAAATGTCTATTTTAAATCTGATGAATCAAACGGAGAATTCAATTTATATACTTTTATAAACGGCACAAAAAAACAATTGACAAATTTTACAACTTCAATAATGTGGCCTAAAGTAAGTGCAAATGGAGAAAAAATTGTCTTCAGAAAAGATTATCAAATCCACGTTTATGATGTTGCGAGCGGTAAAACTACAATTCCAAATATCGATATTTTTAAAAATAACACCCTAAGTAAAGAGCAATCGTATAATATAAAAGGCAAAATCACTTATTTTGATATTTCTCCTGATGAAAAGAAAATTGCAATTGTTTCAAGAGGAAAATTATTTGTTTCAGACATTAAAGGAAAATTTACACAAGAAATTGAAACGAATTCGAATGAAGCTGTCCAGGAAGTAAAATGGTTGAAAAACAACAAAACTCTTGTGTATTCTCAATCAGATAACGGTTATTACAATTGGTTCAGTACAAATGCCGATGGCACCTCAAAAGAAAATCAACTTACAAATACGGCATCAAACAATCGCCAACTTACCTTAAATAGTGATCGTTCACAAGGAATATATATAAGCGGCATAAATGAAATTCGCATACTGGATATGTCAACATTTAAAAGTATTGTCGCTATTACTGATGAATACTGGGGGTTCTATAATGCCAACGCTTACTTTTCTCCTGATGACAAGTATATTATTTATAATGCTTATCGTGATTTTGAAACTGATATTTTCACTTACAATATTGCGACCAAACAAATTATTAATTTAACAAACACAAAAGTTTCTGAATCTTCACCGATTTGGTCACCTGATGGAAAATATGTGTATTTTTCATCGGATAGATTGAATCCTAGCTATCCTTTTGGTACCAAAAATTCAAAAATCTATCAATTGGCATTGGAAAAATTTGAGGAACCTTTTAAAATTGAAAAATATAAATCATTATTTGAGGAAGAAAAAATTAATGACAAGGATAAAGAAAGTAAGGATGATGATGATAAAAATGAAAAAGAGAAAGAAATAATAAAACCAACCGTAAAAATTAATACAATTAATTTGATGGAGCGGTTAAAAACCATAAGCCCTGTTTATGGTGAGCAGGGAAACCCTTCAGTACTTGAAAAAGATAAAAAATCGTATATCATCTATACTTCAAATCACGGAGAGGGGAAATCTCAACTTTGGAAAACTACAATAGAACCTTTTGAAAAAGACAAAACCGAAAGAATTAGCGATAAAACCGTTCAAGATTATCAACTGGTTTCTTCTAAAAAAAACAATTATATCTTAATTGACGGCAACATTAACACTTTAGATATTGCGGCCAATAAATTGGAAGAAATTGCGATTGATTATACATTTAAAAAATCATTGATAAAAGAATTCAATCAAATGTATTACGAAGCTTGGGGTGGCATGGAAGAAAATTTTTATGATGAAAATTTTCACGGACAAGATTGGAAAAAACTTAGGGATCAATATGCTAAATATTTGCCTTTTGTGACAAGCAGAGAAAATCTAAAATTGATTTTTAATGATATGTTAGGGGAATTAAACACTTCACATTTCGGATTTACCTCTAATGGAAAAGAAGAAGAAGTTTATTACGGCACCAAAACACTGGGTACAGGCATCCTGTTTAAAAATAAGGAACCATATGTAATTGAAAGAATTATTAAACAAGGACCCACTGATATTACTGGTAAAAATATTAAAATGGGCGACAAATTAGTGGCTGTTAATGGAATTAAAATTGATGAAAATAAAAATAGGGAAAAATACTTTTCGGCACCTGTTTTTGAAAACGAAATTTCATTGACCTTTGAAAGAAACGGAACACAATTCTCTGTATATGTGCATCCGGTTTCAAGCACAGTTTTAAGGGATTTATTGTATGATGAGTGGCAAGATGAAAATCAGAATTACGTTGATTCAAAATCCAACAATCAAATTGCGTATGTTCACATGAAAAATATGACCGAAGGTGAATTGAATAAATTTAAAGAGGATTTGGTGAGTGATGAAGCCAATAAAAATGGTTTAATACTTGACTTACGCTACAATACCGGTGGAAATGTTCATGATGAAGTATTGCGATTTTTGAGTCAGAAAACCTATTTAAATTGGAAATATAGAGAAGGAAAGCTAACTGGGCAATCAAACTTTAATTATGGGAACAAACCAATTGTTTTACTTATTAATGAGCAATCGCTTTCCGATGCAGAAATGACAGCTGCAGGATTTAAAGAATTGAAACTGGGTACAGTTGTAGGAACCGAAACCTATCGTTGGATCATTTTCACTTCTGGAAAATCGTTGGTTGACGGTTCATTTTATCGCTTACCATCTTGGGGTTGTTACACCTTAGATGGAAAAAATTTAGAATCAAAAGGGGTTAGTCCTGATATTTATAGCCCTGAAAACTTTAAGGATCGACTAAATGGAAATCAGCTGCAACTTGAAAAAGCAATTGAGGTCATAATGAAAGAATTGAATAAATAATTATTAAACTTTTCATTTCAAATGAAAGCATGTATCTTTGCCAAGCTTTAAAAAATTAAGAAAATGGATAACGGATTATACGCAAAATTTAACACCTCAAAAGGTGAAATACTGGTAAAGTTAGAGTTTGAAAAAACACCGGGAACAGTAGGTAACTTTGTTGCTTTGGCTGAAGGAAATTTAGAAAATACCTCTCGTAAGCAGGGAATTCCTTATTATGACGGATTAAAATTTCACAGGGTAATATCTGATTTTATGATTCAGGGAGGTTGTCCTTTAGGAACGGGAACAGGTTCGCCGGGTTATAGCTTTGAAGATGAATTTCATCCCGATCTAAAACACAATACGCCTGGTATTTTATCAATGGCAAACTCAGGTCCTGCTTCAAACGGAAGTCAATTTTTTATTACCCATGTTGCCACGCCTTGGTTGGACAATAAACATACCATTTTTGGTAAAGTTGTTGAAGGACAGGATGTTGTTGATAAGATAGCCCAAAATGATATTTTGGAATCTGTTAAAATTATTAGGGTTGGTGAACTTGCCGAAAAATTTAATGCGGTAGAAGCTTTTAGAACTTTTGAAGGTTCAAGAGCAAAAAGAGAAACTGAAGCAAAAAAAGCTTTGAAATCACAAATGGATAAAATTGCTGCAGGTTATGATGAAACGCCAAGCGGTTTACGTTATAAAATTTTACAGGAAGGCACAGGAAAAAAAGCGACTAAAGGAAGTGTGGTTTCAGTACATTATAAAGGTCAGTTATTAGACGGAACTGTTTTTGATTCCTCATATCCACGTAAACAACCAATTGATTTTGAATTGGGGGTTGGACAAGTTATTTCTGGTTGGGATGAGGGAATTCAATTATTAAGAGTGGGAGATAAGGCTCGTTTTGTAATTCCTTCTGAATTGGCTTACGGAAGTCGTGGTGCAGGTGGTGTTATTCCTCCAGATGCCACTTTAATTTTTGATGTAGAATTAATGAAAGCTTAAAAAAGTAAAAACATAAAAAAATCCGCTATTTGGCGGATTTTTTTTATTTAAATTATTCGTGTGAAGTCAGCTTTTTCCAAGGCGGCATCAACCATAATAAAAAAGTTAAAATTAACAAAGGAACTATCAGCCAAACCGCAGCCATCAAATAACCTTCCATACCAGAATAAACTGCTTTAAATGAGGTGAATCCGCTTAAACTTTTTGAAAATAACTGACCGCCGATAACCACATTCCAACGCATAAAGAAAATTCCAATCAGCACAATGATTCCCACAAAGAAATAGGCAAACTTTCTGATTTTCTCAGCGGGTTTATAGACTTGAAAAATTCCAATAATTAGCAGCGGAATAATAGTTCCAAGGATCACTTGCATTAATACCAACGTAATATTTAACTTTCCGCTAACCAATACTTTAATAATATCAAAAGATTCTTCAGCCTCATAGATTCGGTGAATTTGATCTAACGATTCCAAAGTAAAATCAATAATTAATATATAAAACAGGTATTTTGCAATGGTATCCAAACATTCCATATCTATTTGCACTTTTCTTACCCAACTCACTACCATATAAATCACCATCACCAAAGCAATTCCCGAAACCATGGCTGAAAATAAAAATATTACGGGCATGAGTACTGTTGACCACCAAGGATTGGCTTTTATGGAACCAAAAATAAATCCAACATAGCCGTGCAATAAAAATGCTGAAGGAATACCGATTAGGGTAATAAAATAGCCCAATTTATCATCCAGTTTGGCCGATTTTTTGTCGGTATCATTAATTCCTAAAGTAATTACTTTGTAGAAATACTTTTTGAATCCGGTACTTTTTTTCGACCAAAGCACAAAATCCAGCCGATAATCAAACCAAATTTCTAACAATAGTACCACCATGAGATACCACAAATAAACAAATCCAAAAATAGCCATCGCCGAAGTTGGATTAGGCGTCATTAAAATTTCGTAGGCTCTTAAAGGATGTTGTAAATGACTGACCAATGGAAGCGTGGCTACTAATAAAAATGACAAAGCAGTTAACAAAGCCAAGCCATAAGTTGGTTTTAATACCTTCACGTTAAAAACGCGTTCTAAAGAAGCGAGGATAAAAGCACCTGCAACCAATCCTGTGATGTAAGGATATAAAACAATCATTAAACCCCAATGTAAATCTATTTCATTCGGGTAAATATAGCCGTCTACCTGAGACAGCGCTTCGTATAAATGTTTATAATGCTCTTCCATAATTATTTAACTTCTGAACTTAATCCGTTATAAAATACCCTGGAATGTGTATTTAAGTGAGGCTTTAAAACTTGTGTTGGATTTTCTTGTAAAAATGCAACCAAATCGCTCTTTTTATCTCTTAAATTTCCAAATATTCTTGCATTTGTTGGACAAACTTCTACACAAGCCGGTTGTAATCCTTGATTAATTCTGTGGTAGCAGAAGGTGCATTTATCGGCCACTTTTGTTATTGGATTCATGAAACGTGCTCCGTATGGACAAGCCTGAATGCAATAACTGCAGCCAATGCAATACGTTTCATCAACCAAAACCACACCTTCCGGACTTATAAATGTAGCACCAACTGGGCACGCCTGAACGCAAGGTGCTTTTGTGCAATGGTTGCATAATTTAGGTACCATAAAAGACTTAAAGATATCTTCATCAGGAACAGATTGTTTTAATCCGCCAATCCCTCCGTTTGGAGATTCAATTTTAACTTCACCATCATTTTTAACGGTATATTGTTCCACCCAGGTTCTGAAATAGAAAGGTTCTTTTGGAACATTATTTTCTATTTTACAGGCTTCGGCGCATTTTCCGCAACCAATACACTTTTCCAGATCAACGCCCATTCCCCATAAAGGAAGTTCAGCTTTATCTTTTTTTGTTTCTTCTTCTTTAGGCTGTGCAAGTCCTTCAAATGGTTTAATAAGCGAATACAATAAGGTTCCGCCAACCAATGCTGCAGAGGTTTGAAAAAACTTTCTTCTGTTATTTATTTTTCTTTCAGTTCCCATGGTGCGTGTGGATTATGACATTCAATACAATTTTGCTTTTCATAGTGCTCTTTAAAATCTAATTGCGGAACACCCTTTTCTAAACGTCCTGCATTAATAGCATGACATTGTGCACAAAATTCAATAGTGCCTTTAACAATTGGAGGCTTCACTTTGCAATCTGTAGTACCAGCTATTTTTGGACTATGGCAACTTTCGCAGCGAACGGCATCGTGCACATCCAATGCTTTTTGGTCAAATACGTCTTGATGACATTCAGTGCATTTTGCTTCACCTTTATAATAAAAAGTCCTCATCTTATTGTCATCCATAGAGTTAGCTCTATAATGTCCATATTTACCAAAAGAATCAGGTTTTAGAAAATGTTGTATTAAAATAAAAATACCTACAAATACAACAAACGTTATGAATAAACGAAAAATTAATTTTGGCATAGATTTATTTTTAATTTAAATCTAAAATTAATTCAATTTTTTGTAACTTTTAGCACATAAACCTTTTCTGCAGTTAATATATAATAAGTCTTAATAAATTTTATTGCGAAAACTTCAATGTTTATGATAAAAAATATTCAATAAGTATTGATTTATATCAATGCTTTTTTTTAGTATTTTTGGGAGTGTAATATTCGAAAACATAAGTTATTCAGTATTTAAATTAAAATTGCAGCAATGAAATTCAACTATTTTATCTTTTTATTAGTATTTTTAGTTTTTTACGGGTGCTCAAATAATTCTAATGATCCCGAATTTATTAAAAAAGCAACGGGCAGGTATTTGTACAATTCAGATGAGGTGATCCATATTTATTTTGAAGAAGGTGAAATGCTTATGGAGTGGCGCGGCGCAAAAAAAATAAAACCTTTAAAAGTGAATGATTCCACTTTTTTCGTAAAGGAAATGAATGAAAAAATTCAGTTTTTAATAAATCCGGCAAACCAGCAACAATACATTTCACTTGTTCCAAAGGAAGAAAACAAACCTATTTCCTATAATTTTATGAAGTTGAAAGAAGGTGAAAAGGTTCCAAGTGAGTATTTGGCAAACAAGGACTTTGACAAAGCGCTTGAAGGCTATTTGGCCATAAAGAAAAAAGATTCGCTTGACAGTTCGATTGATGAAAAATACCTAAATTCACTGGGATATAATGCGTTACGCGAGAAAAAATTTGAAATGGCTAAGGCAATATTTAAAATTAACACAGCGTTGTATCCAAATAGTTCAAATGTTTACGACAGTTTAGCGGAAGCTTATATGAAAAGTGGCGATACCGTGCAGGCGATTGAAAATTACAAAATAGCTTTGACTTTCGATTCCGGAAATTTCAGGGCAAAAAATCAACTTAAAAAATTGGAAAAAAAAGAATAAATATCCACACTTCAACTAAAAATTTGAACTACAAACTGACAATATGAAAACATTAAATCAATGGTTTGATGAGTATGCCGTAAGTCATCAAAACAAAACAAACCAAACAATTCATTTTATATGCGTGCCCGCTATTTTTTTTAGTATTGTTGGGATGTTAATGAGTATTCCTTCAACGGTTATTTCAGACAATTTAAAAATTAACAATCCGTTTATAGAAAATTGGGCGGTGCCAGTTTTAATCTTATTGTTCATTTTTTACATCCGATTGTCGTTTTCAACTTTTGTAAGAATGTTAACGTTTTCAATTTTATGTTTGATGGGAAATTATTTTTTATCACAGATAAGTCCGCTATTTTATAGCTCGTTAGCCATTTTTATAATCGCTTGGATTGGCCAGTTTTACGGACATAAACTTGAAGGAAAAAAACCGTCATTTTTTAAAGATTTACAATTTTTGTTGATTGGCCCAGCCTGGGTATTTGAAAAAATTTCAAAAAAGAAGTAGCACAAATCTACTATGAAAAAGGTATCACATTTTTTATTGATTTTATTTTTTAATTTTTTATCCGCCCAAGAGGCCGAATATGAAATTTTGAATACCTCGATAAACTCAAAATTCGCTGAATTGGGAGCCACTTATTCGAGCAATAATTCTGTGATATTTGCTTCATCAAAAAAAGACAATGGTGGCAGGCGAACAAACAATCGCCAACTTTTTTTAGAATTGTATCACGGATTGATCACTGAAAATGGTGATATTATTCAAACTGATAGATTTTCTTCTGAAATAAATAACAAATTTTTTGAATCGGATATTTCATTTACACCCGATTTTAAAACGATTTATTTTACGTGGAATAATTTTTACAGTGCGCTAAAATCAAAGGATTCTGCAAAATGGAAAACGTTGTATTTGTTCAAAGCTTCCATCAATGAAAAATTTGAAATTTCTGAGGTAACTCCTTTGCCTTTTAACAGTAAGGAATATTCGGTGCGCAGTCCCAGAGTAAGCAAAGACGGAAAAAAACTTTATTTTGTTTCGGACATGTTGGGTGGCTATGGCGAAACCGATATTTGGGTTGTGGACATCAATGATAAGGAAAATTATGGCACACCAAAAAATTTAGGCCCGACCATTAATACAAAATTTGCGGAATTATTTCCTTATACGGATGAGGACAATACGCTTTATTTTTCTTCAAACGGTTATAAAGGACAAGGCGGATTGGATATTTTTATGAGTAAATTTAACAATGGAAATTTCCAACAGGCTAAAAGTTTATCGGCGCCCATTAACAGTAAATATGACGATTTTGCATTTATCATTGACCTTGCCTCAAATACGGGTTATTTTACGTCGAATCGTGACGGTGGCAAAGGCGACGTTGATATTTATGCGTTTAAGGTAAAAGAACTGTGTGTCCAATCTATTAACGTTATAGTCTTAAATGAATCTAATGATCAACCTTTAGACCAGGTTATTGTTTCCTTATTTCAAAATAATAAACTGATTGAAAAACAAACAATCGGCAAAGGTTTGGGATACAAATTCAACATAAATTGCAAGGAAACCTATAAACTTGTTGCCGAAAAGGAAAATTATGAAACAGGCGAACTATTAATTTCAACCGACGATAAAAATAAAATTGAAACCCAAAAAATATTGAAATTAACGCAGATTGAATGTGTTCAATTATTGAGCGGAACTGTTACGGACAGCAAAACAAATCTGCAAATTGACCAAGCAATTGTTTCTTTATTTCAAAACAATAAGCTGGTTGAGAAACAAACAATCGGCAAAGGTTTGGGCTATAAATTCAACATCAATTGTAAGGAAACCTACAGAATTATTGCCGAAAAAGAAAATTATGGAACCAACGAACTATCAATTTCAACCGACGATAAAAATAAGACAGAAACCAAAACAACCTTGAAATTAACGCCGATTGAATGTGTTCAATTGTTGAGCGGAAACATTTTGGACAGCAAAACAAATCTGCCAATTGACCAGACTATCGTTTCTTTATTTCAAAACAATAAGCTGGTTGAAAAACAAACAATCGGCAAAGGTTCGAGCTATAAATTCAACATTGACTGCAAAAAAACCTACAGAATTGTTGCGGAAAAGGAAAATTATGAAACCAATGAACTTTCAATAACAACCGACGATAAAAATAATGTTGAAACCAAAAAAATATTGAAATTAATACCGATTGAATGTGTTCAATTATTGAGCGGAAACATTTTGGACAGCAAAACCAATCTGCCAATTGACCAGGTAATTATTTCCTTATTTGAAAACAATAAGCTGATTGAAAAACAAACAATCGGCAAAGGTTCAGGATTTAAATTCAATACAAATTGCAAGGAAACTTACAAACTTGTCGCAGAAAAGGAAAATTATGAAATTGCGGAACTAACCGTTATAACCGACGATAAAAATAAAACGGAAACCAAAAAAACGTTGAAATT
>MGWK01000047.1:10173-28927 GCA_001800975.1 Flavobacteria bacterium RIFCSPLOWO2_12_FULL_35_11
TGCCAATCGACCTGATAATTGTTTCCTTATTTCAAAATAATAAGCTGATTGAAAAACAAACGATAGGAAAAGGTTCGGGCTATAAATTCAACATTGACTGCAAGGAAACTTACAAACTTGTTGCAGAAAAGGAAAATTATGAAACCTCAGAGTTAACCTTAACAACCGACGAAAAAAATAATGTTGAAATCAAAAAAGTGTTGAAATTGACTCAGATAGAATGCGTTCAATTATTGAGCGGAAACATTTTGGACAGCAAAACCAATCTCTCAATTGACCAGGTAATTGTTTCCTTATTTCAAAATAATAAGTTGGTTGAAAAACAAATTATCAGCAAAGGCTCAGGATTTAAATTCAACATAAATTGCGAGGAAACCTATAAACTTGTCGCAGAAAAGGAAAATTATGAAATTGCGGAACTAACCGTTATAACCGACGATAAAAATAAAACGGAAACCAAAAAAACGTTGAAATTAACGCCGATTGAATGTGTTCAATTGTTGAGCGGAATTGTTACGGACAGCGAAACCAACTTGCCGCTGCCAAATGCCACTGTTCATATTTATAGAGGAAAGGAATTGTTGGCAAAAATAAGTTTAGATGCCGATGCAACTTTTAATTACAAATTGGAATGTGATATGCCTTACAGGTTCACCGTTGCATTAAAAAATTATCACGATCTTGTTTCAACAATAAAAACTACAGACAAAACTAATGAAGCCATAAATATGAAATTGCAAATGGAATCTTCCGTTGAATTTGTTGAAGTTCGTGATCAAAAAATGATTAAAACCAAAACCATCTATTTTGATTTGGACCAATCGAGTATTAGATTAGATGCTGCGATTGAACTAAATAAAGTGATTGCCATTTTAAGGAAGTACCCAAGCCTTAAAATTGAAATAAAATCGCACACAGACAGCAGGGCTCCATCCGACTATAATTTGAAACTCACAAACGACAGGGCAAGAAAGGTGATTGCTTATATTGTTGCGAATGGAATAGATCCAAGCAGGGTATCGGGCAGGGGATATGGAGAAACCCAATTGTTAAACAACTGTTCTAAAGGTGTTAAATGCAGCGAAGCAGAACATGAATTGAACAGAAGAACTGAATTTATTATTACTGACGAATAATTATGACAAAACCAGAAATTGCATTTGAGGATTTCAACAAAGTTGATATAAGGGTTGGGACAATTATTGAGGTTGCCGATTTTCCGAAAGCCAAAAAACCGGCATATCAGTTAACGATTGATTTTGGGGATTTGGGAATTAAAAAATCGAGTGCCCAAATTACACAGTTATATCCTAAAAATGAACTGTTAAACAAACAAGTATTGGCCATTGTCAACTTTAAGAACAAGCAAATTGCCAATTTTATTAGCGAATGTTTGGTGTTGGGTGTTGAAAATGATAAAAAGGAAATTGTGCTGTTGCAGGCTTCAAATCCATCAATTAAAAAAGGGGAACAGGTAAGTTAATAACATCTTTTTTACAAAAAAAAAGCGGGTATATTCATTTGAATATACCCGCTTTTAGATTTATGGTGAAATTAAATTACATATTTTTAAGTTCACTAACCAATTCGGTTAAAGCAGCTTTTGCATCTCCAAAAAGCATGGAAGTCTTCTGATTGTAAAATAATTCATTTTCTATACCTGCGTAACCGGCATTCATACTTCGTTTATTTACGATAATATTTTTGGCGTTCTCTACATTTAAAATTGGCATGCCGTAAATTGGACTTGACGGGTCGGTATGTGCGGCTGGATTTACAACGTCATTTGCGCCAACGACCAACACAACATCAGTGTTAGGAAATTGAGGGTTTATATCGTCCATTTCCACTAACTTGTCGTAAGACACATTGCTTTCAGCCAACAACACATTCATATGTCCGGGCATACGACCGGCAACAGGATGAATGGCGTATTTCACATTAACTCCTTTTCTGGTCAAGAGTTCTTCGAGCTCATGAATCACGTGTTGCGCCTGCGCAACAGCCAAACCATAACCAGGCACAATCACCACGTTGGTTGAGTAATTCAACATTACAGCGGCATCACTTGCGCTTGTTTTTTTGATAGATCCTCCTGTTTTTCCAACAGCAGCCACTGCAACGTCACCGCTGCTCCCAAAAGCACCAAATACAACATTTGAGAGTGATCGATTCATTGCCTTACACATGGCAAAAGTCAAAATTAATCCGGCTGAGCCAACTAAAATACCGCCGACCAACATGACCATATTGCCATACAAAATACCTGTAATTGCCGCTGCTATTCCTGTTAAGGAATTTAGGAGAGAAATTACAACCGGCATATCTGCGCCTCCAATTGGAGCCACAAACAAATAGCCATAAATCAATGAAGCAATTAGCAAAATATAAATTAAAATCAAACTGTCAGTATTCATCATTACTATGAATGCTCCAAATGCAACAAGCGCCAAAAAGAGTATATTATTAATGAGATTGTAGTTTGGAAGTCTAAGATCTTTCATCGAACCATCTAATTTTGCCCAAGCCACAATACTTCCGGTGAACGTGATACTTCCAATTATAATGGCTGATAAGATTGTTGTTACGATGGCAGATGAAGCTTTGTTGGCGTCATCCACACCCACATTTTTGCTAAATTCAATTAGTCCGATTAAAAGAGAGCTTCCTCCACCAAAACCGTTGAATAAGGATACCAATTCTGGCATTTTTGTCATTTTAACTTTCATGGCCATAAACCAGCCAATTATGGATCCCAGTAAAATAGCGCTTATAATAAGAGAATAGACAAATATAGAAACCGTTTTGAATAATGGCACAACCTCGCCTGTTTCCAATACTTTTTCCTGTAAAAACAAAGTTCCTATAATTGCGAGAACCATACCGGTTCCTGAAATTAAATTTCCTTTTTTAGCCGTTGCAGGGTGTCCCAACATTTTTAAACCGATTACAAATGTAATTGTTGCAATCAAATAGATAATACCTAATGCTATACTCATTATTTTTTCTTTTTAAACATTTGTAACATTCTGTCGGTAACGGCAAAACCACCGATCACATTTATAATTCCAAACACTACAGCGATAAATCCTAAAGCCAATGATAAATAATCTGTTGGATCTGCTTGCAGCATTACGATGATTGCACCCACAATTACGACGCCGCTGAGCGCATTTGCTCCTGACATTAATGGCGTATGCAATACGGTTGGTACATTTTTTATTAATTCAACCCCAATAAAAATGGCCAATATGAGGATGTAGAATAATTCAAGATTATCGCTAAGAAATGCTATTAATTCATTCATGATTTATTTAGTTTTTAGTTTTTTCTAATTTTTCCTTCATGTACAATTAAAGTGCCGTCGGTAATTTCCTCTTCCAACTCCCACTTAAATTGATTATTTGCAGTTAAATGTATTAAGAAATTATACATATTTTTGGCATAAAGTTCGCTGGCATTGGTAGAAACGCTTACCGGAGCCATGGTAGATCCAATAATTTTAACGCCATGTTTTACCACTGTTTTGTCCATTTCGCTGATTTCAACATTACCGCCTTGTGCCGCAGCCAAATCAATTATTACAGCCCCATTTTTCATATGTTTCACTTGGTCTTCGGTAATCAATACAGGCGCTTTTCGTCCTGGAACCATTGCGGTAGTAATGACCAAATCGGCTTGAAATAATGAATTGTTAACGGCTTCTTTTTGTCGGCGTGCATAATCTTCAGAAGCTTCTTTGGCGTAACCGCCTTCAGATTCTTCACCGGTATTGTCCACCGAAATAAATTTTGCGCCCAATGATTCTGCTTGTTCTTTGGTTTCGGTTCTAATATCTGTTGCCATAACAACAGCGCCTAAACGTTTTGCCGTTGCAATTGCCTGTAACCCTGCAACTCCAATTCCGTAAATTAAAACTTTTGAGGGGATGATAGTGCCTGCAGCAGTCATCATAAGTGGAAATATTCTGGTCATTTCATTGGCGCCAACAATAACCGCTTTATAACCGGCTAAATTGCTTTGTGAACTCAAAACATCCATATCCTGTGCTCTCGATATACGTGGCATTGCATCCATAGAGAATGCAGTTGCCCCTGTTGCAGCGATTGCTTCAATAAGTTTAGGGTTTGACAAATAATACAACTGACTCATTAAAATTTGGTTTTTTTGAACCAATTTTAAATCTTCTTCAGTAAATGGATTGATTTTTATCAGCACATTGGATTCCTTGAAAATAGCTTCTCCTTTTCTAATGGAAGCGCCAACAGCTTCATAATCTGAATTTTTAAATGATGATGCAATACCTGCATCTTCTTCAACCAAAAGCTCAAATCCCTTTTCAACGAGCAGTTTGGCAATATTTGGCGAAATCGCTACCCGATTGTCTCCTTTTTGTGTTTCTTTTAAAACGCCTATTTTCATATATGTAAGGTTTTATGGTATAAAATTAGTTGAAATTTTTAATTTATTAATTTGAAAGAATAAGATAAATCCAATAAAAAAAAGAAAACCAGCCAAAAAGCCAGTTTTAAAAATCGAAATTGTTTTATCTAACAGTAAAATATATAAAACAACAAAGGTAACCAAGGATGAATTAGACTGGCAAAATTGGGTTGTTTGGTATTTATTCATGCTGTTATTTTGAAAGGTGTAAAGATAAGTAATTATTTTCAGCTTAAATGTTTATAAGAATCACATTTTTTAGTGACCTATATTTTTTATAAAAACTATGATTTTTGAAATAATTATGATGACCAATATTATATAATTTATCACAATGTTAAATAAATAACAAACTGTTTTTAATTTCCCCTACCTGTAATTATTATTTTTTACCTAAAGCACCTTATATTTGTAATTCTATTAATTAACAATGCATATTAAAATTACTTTTTTAGGTACCGGGACTTCACAGGGAATACCGGTTATTGGCAGCACACACCCGGTTTGTTTGTCGACCGACAAGTGCGACAAGCGTTTACGTGTTTCAATTTTGGTGGAATGGGATAATTTTGCCTATGTGGTAGATTGCGGGCCCGATTTCAGGTATCAAATGTTGCGGGCAAATGTTGCAAAAATTAACGGTGTTTTATTTACGCACATCCATTCCGACCATACTGCAGGATTGGACGATTTGCGTCCTTTCAGTGCCAAATTGGGCGCCGTTCCAATCTATGCGAAAGCAGATGTGTTAACCAATTTAGCCAAACGTTTTGATTATATTTTTAGTGATGAAAATAAATATATTGGTGCACCAAGTGTGCAACAATTTGAAATTAAAAACGAAGCTTTTTTTATTGAAAATTTAGAGGTGATTCCCATTGAAGTCTCACACGGCGACCTTAATATCTTCGGATTCCGATTTCATAATACCGCTTATTTAACCGATGTCAAAGCAATTTCAGAAGAAGAGAAATTAAAACTTCATCATTTGGATATTCTGATCATCAATGCACTCAGAATTCAAAGCCATCCAACACATTTAAACTTGGTGGAGGCCATAGCGCTCAGCCAGGAATTAAAACCTAAAAAAACCTACATAACGCATATCAGCAATCGGTTGGGATTTCATGCAGATGTTGAAAAAACGCTTCCCGAAAATGTATTTTTGGCTTATGACGGATTGGTTTTAGAAGCTTAGTCTACTAAAAAAAATGCTATTTTGGGCGTTACCGCTGAAAAAGCGGCCGGGCTTTTCGCTGCAATCTTTTTTTCGGAAAAAACCTCAAAAAAGGATTTCCACTGCAATCCCTAACGCACCTTCAATTATTAACGAATAATTATAAGGCAATAGGAAAAAAATTAATAAAATCCCCGATTACACAATTCAACGATTCAACGGTTCAACCATTATTTCAGAATCGCTTCAATTTTTTTTAGCGTTTCTTCGGAAAATTCCAAATTGTCCAATGCTTTTAAACTGTCCAGCAACTGTTCGCTTCTGCTTGCGCCAACCAAAACTGAGGTGATACGTTTGTCTTTTAACAACCAGGCAATCGCCATTTGCGCCAAACTTTGTCCTCTTGATAGCGCAATTTCATTCAGTCGGGTTACTTTTGAAAGCAATTCTTTGTTAATTTGTTCGGTTTTTAAATAACGACCATCTTTTACGGCTCTTGAATTTTCTGGAAATCCCGCTAAATATTTATCGGTTAAAATTCCCTGATTTAAGGGAGAAAAAGCAATGGCGCCAACACCTTCATTTTCCAACACGTCTAAAAGTCCGCCCTCAACCCATCTATCTAACATACTGTATCGCGGTTGGTGAATTAAACAAGGCGTACCCAATGCTGTTAAAATTTTAGTTGCCTTTAAAGTCTCTTCTGCACTGTATTGGGAAATCCCAACGTAAAGTGCTTTTCCTTGCCTAACAATATGATCGAGAGCACCCATTGTTTCTTCCAAAGGCGTTTCAGGATCAGGTCGGTGGTGGTAAAAAATATCAACATAGTCAAGTCCCATTCTTTGCAAACTCTGGTCCAAGCTTGAAATCAAATATTTTCTGGAGCCAAAATTTCCATAAGGTCCAGGCCACATATCCCAGCCGGCTTTGGTGGAAATGATCAATTCATCTCTGTAAGGTTTGAAATCTTTTTTAAAAATTGTCCCGAAATTGGATTCGGCGGCGCCATAAGGCGGACCGTAATTGTTGGCCAAATCAAAGTGCGTAATGCCGTTGTCAAAAGCACATTTCAATAAATTTCGGGCATTTTCAAAATTATCCGTAAATCCGAAATTATGCCACAAACCCAATGAAATTTCAGGAAGCAACAAGCCGCTTTTTCCGCAGCGCCTGTAATTCATTTTTTCATACCTAGTTTCTTTTGCCTTATAATTTTTTTTGTCGGAAACACCAAATAGTTTGCTCATTTCAGTTTATTTTGAGGGTGTAATATTTTTGATGAAATTAATCAAATTTTCCCATATCCAGAAAAATAAAATCTCTTTAAAAAACCTGTTGAAATTCATGTTTTTAAACTGCGTTTAAGATATTCATTTAATGATCATTTAGCGGCAAATTTTGTAACTTTACCAAAGTCAGTTATTCTTGAAAGATGCATTAAACTTATTTAAACAATGAAAACAACAATAAACAGAAACATTGGAATAATTTTAATAGTTTTCCTTGCACTTATTGCTTGTGAAAATAATAAGGAGCAAATTACCACAGGTTTGGAAGGCATCGTTTATAGAGGGCCAATTAATCCTGTAGAGATGGAAGGCCAAGTTAATGATGCGCCATTTAGCGCTTTATTTCGTGTTTATAATTTAAAAAATAAATTGATAACATCGTTTTCATCCAATGCCACCGGGGAATTCATGGTAATGCTGGCTCCGGGAAACTACAAAATTATACCAGACAAGTCTGCACCAATTATGAGTGCTGAGTCTCAGGTTAAAGAAATTACAGTGAATCCGATTGGCATCACCAACATGGATTTGTATTTTGATACAGGTATTAGGTAAATTCCTTTTTTATTTTGTTTAATAAAAGTTCTTCAGTTTTATAAACAACATTTTTATAATGTTGTTTACCTAAACTTTATGGTTTACTTATTGAATTTTTTTCGAAAAAATAGGACAAATATGAGAATTATGATTAGCGGAACTATCCATATTCCATATCCCATGCCCCAATAACTATGGTCCATCATCTTATTTATTATTAATATTTATATTTCTAATTTTTTAACCGAAACTAAAAACTCCTCCTTATATTACACCTAATTAATGGTTGTTCAAACGACCAAATTTTGAGTCGAGCGTTGATTTTAACTTATCAATGGCACCTTCAACAGCTTGTTCATGGTTGTTTGCAATATTTGTAACCGCTATTGGTTTCATTCCTCCAAGTCGTGCTTCAACCACGCATCGTTTATCGTTTAGCGCGTCTTTATGTCCGTTTTCATCTGAAAGATGCACTTCCAATCTTGTGATATGTTCACTAAATCTGCTTAATTCTTCAGAAATTTGGGTTTGTAATTGCGCCCTGAATTCTTTGTGTACAGTTAAATTATTGTCTGAATTTATTTGAATTGTCATAATTGATTATTTTTTAGTGAAATTTTTTTATATACAATTTTCACAATTGTTATTAATTGAAATTAATTTTTTCTGAATTTTTAGAAGCACTGCCCAAGCAAAACGAAAATAACAATAAAAATTAGCACAGTGCTTATGCAACCACCGCCTAATTTTTTTGCTCCGAAACCGGCGATTAAGCCTTTGAATAAGGTATTCATAAAATTGATTTTTAGGATATTATTTTATTTTGATAAAGCTTCAATATTTTAAACAATTGCTAAACTTTTGTTGATCAAAAATCTGTTAAAAACGCTATATTTTATTATTAAATAAGATTACAAAAATGAAGTATTTATCAACCAATATGTTACATAACTTTTGATAAAAGTTACATGATTCACAGATTTCAATAAATTATTTAAAGCAATATCAATTTCTGAAATTTTTTACCTGAAACTACAGCTTACGCCACTCCATAAATGAATGATTTTTGCATCCTTTCCGGTGCCGTCTAAAATTCCATACAATCCGGAGGCCGTTGAAAATTCCTCTCCCAAACTGGTTTTTTTAACTTCAATTATATAAGCACTTTGCATTTCCGCCAATGTCGAACCAATTCCTATACCCGCCATCGTTGTTAACTTATCTGCACCTTCTTTTATGCCATCAATATACCAACCTTCAAATAGCCAATCGGTTTTTGGTTCTCTGTTTTTTGTATTATTTTCCTGAAAAACCAACGTTAAACCATTGCTCCAAGCCACCATTTTTAAAGGCCCTGCACCACATTCGGTATTTACGCCAATGCTTACTGCTTTTGATTGTAAGGTATTGTTTATAAATTCCGTAATCTGACTTTGTGGCGTACCAAATGGCAATTCATTGGAAGATCCTGTAATTTGATCCACCAATTCCAGCGCATTAGAAGTTAAAACCAAAGATTGTTTGCTTTTTTCAGTTTTTGGTAATATACCTTGATATAATTCAGATTGTTGTGGATTTTTTTCAATCTTATTTTCGCAAGATTGGCAGCTTAAAAAAATTAAAGAAATGAAGATTAATATTTGGTAAGATTTCATGGGATACTTTATTAATGATTTACAAAAATGGTAATTTTTAGCGCCTTTCATGTTACATAGTTTTTGATAAATGTTACATGATTCACAGATTTGTAAAAAGCTTGAGACGGATTTGAATTTTTAGATTATTCAGCTATCGCAGAAGTGTAATTTTAGCCTTGTGAAAAGAAAATTTTAAATCTGTCCTTATCGGAAATTAAAAACTATTCGACTTTCGAATTTACTTTCTCTTTACTGCAAATTTTCCGGCAAAGTAGGCCATAGGAATATAGGCGCCCACTAAATCTAAAACAGTAAACCAAATTGGTGAAGGAAGTATTAAAATAGAGGCAATTCCACCTGCAAGGAAAAAGACGCCAATACCCAATGCAAATTTCATTTTATGGGTTGCGAAAACTATTGCCGCCACAAATGCACCCGCAAATGTTCCGAGTGCATGGGCCAAAAATGGTAAGACAAAATGCTTGGGCTGAAATAAATGCATGGAGGCTTTCAATCCTTCTGCTGTGGTAACATCTGCTCCATTCTGAGGAGGAATTATTGAAGCACTTATCATAATAATTCCCATATTCACAACACTTCCCAAAAGCATTCCGGCTGTGATAGCTATATATTTTTAAATATTGCATTCATAGTTATTTGTTTGATAAAACCAATTATATCAATTTATGGAAATAAACTATAACCCATTTGCATCTTCTAAATTTATTTTTTTTTCGGCGTCTTTTAGCTCATTAAATGCTTCCGTTAATTCATCACAAGCCTGTTTGCAAACTTTATCAAGCAGAAAAACCAAGCTTGGAATTTCATCCATATTTTGCTCTTTGCTTGCATATTCCTGCACTTTTTTTGCCATATTTTCAAAATCGGCATTGATGCCCATGATGGCAAATGATGGAATTAATTTATGCACCGCTTTGTACAATGAAGGCCAATCTTTATCTGCAACACTTTGTTTCATTGCGTCAAGGATGGATGGTGTTTGCTCTAAGTAAAGCGAAATCATTTCCATCAACAATTTTTGGTTCAACTTTGTGCGTTGTTTTAAATAAGATAAGTCGGTACATTTTAATTTCTCACTTTTTTCAGTCGATGGGGAATTCTCTTTGGCTTGGCTTGATTTTACAGCCGTTGATTTTTTTACCAGATCAACTATTTTTTGGTACAATATTTTTTCTTCAACGGGTTTAGAAATATAATCATTCATCCCCACAGCTTTGCATTTTTCCAAATCAGCAGTAGTTACGTTGGCAGTCAGCGCAATAATAGGGATGTTCAATTTCAAGGTATTTCTAATATAATCTGTCGCTTCAAACCCATCCATTTCAGGCATTTGTAAGTCCATTAAAATAACATCGTAATCGTTATTTTGAAGTTTTTCTATGGCTATTTTTCCGTTGGAAGCAATGTCGCGATCAAAGCCGAAATCATCTAACAAAGTTTTCATCAGCAATTGATTGAGTGCAATATCTTCCACCACCAAAACCTTTATGTTTTTGGATTCAGTTTCCGAATCTGAGGGGCTATTAAGTGCTTCGGTAGTTTCTTTCACTCCATCTTTTGTTTTTTGAAAACTCATGATGAAACTAAAAGTTGACCCTTCATCAACTATACTTTTTACGGCAATGCTGCCACCTTGAGATTCAACCAATTGTTTGGCAATGGCAAGTCCTAATCCGGTTCCACCATACATTTTTGAAGTTCCTGTAGATGCCTGTTGAAAGTTTTCAAAAATAGTGGCCATTTGGGCTTCAGGAATTCCAATTCCGGTATCTGTAATTGCAAATTCAAGAGTCACTTTCTTTTTATCTTCCTTCAATAAACGAAAACTTGCCTTAATGTTTCCTCCCGAAGTAAATTTAACGGCATTGCTCATCAAATTTAAAATGATCTGACGCAAACGCATTGGGTCGCCAAGTAAAACCTCTGGAATTTTTTGGTCGTATTCCACAATTAATTCCGTATTATTTTCTTGGGTTTTTATCTCAAACAATTGAAGGATGGCAGTGATGGATTCCGACATTTTAAATGGGGTTTGCTCAAAGAACATTTTCCCTGAATCAACTTTTGCCAAATCCAGAATGTCATTGATAAGCACAATTAAGGAATCACCGCTTGTTTTTATGGCATTCAAATATTCTTTTTGATTTTCATTTACCTCTGTTTTCAAAACCACTTTTGTAAATCCGATGATGGCATTCATTGGGGTTCTAATTTCGTGGCTCATATTCGACAAAAATTGTTGTTTCGCCTTCATGGCATCTTCCGCAATTTGTGTTTTATGGTCTGCAAGATTTTTTGCTTTAATCAATTCATCTTTCATAACGAAATGACTGGTGACTTCATAGGAAATCATGGTAACGCCCGAAATGGTTTTATCAGCTTCCAAATATGGCTGGAATACGAAATTGAAATACACATCTTCTAACTTTCCATTGCGTTTAATAGGTATAAGAAATTCATAACCTTGTTGCGGAACGCCTGTGGTGTAAACTTTTTCAAGCATTTCAGGAATCGGTCCGTCTTTAATTTCGGGTAAAACTTGCAGCAGTTTTTTTCCTTCAATATGTTGTCCTTTCCCCCAAATATCTTTAACGCTTTCATTGGCAAGGCTAATAACCATATCTTTTCCTTTGAATATGGCAAAAGCAAATGGAGATTGCATCAGCATCCTATCATAGCGCTCGTTATTTTCTTCTATAAGTTTCCACACTTTTTTATCTGCTTCAAGTTGTTTTTCGAGTATTTTTTTCTCTTTTTTCCGAAGTTCGGTTTGTAATTTTCTAACCTCGGTATAATCTCCAATGGTTAAAACAATCAGTTCTTGGTTATTGCTTTGCTTAATGATGCGATGCGCATTTAGCAGCATTATTTTGTGTCCGATATCAGGAAATTCGTGTTCTACTTCAAAATCATGAAAAGTATTATTTTTTGGAATAATTTCTTCTAACAATACACGTAAACGCGGTATATTCCATTGGTTGTTGCCCAATTTATAGAGTGACTCACCTAAACTTTCTTCTTCCGTTACATGAAAAGTTTTATAAAAAGATTTGTTGGCCGACTTAATTCGAATGTCTTTGTCGAGCACCAACATAGGTTCATGGATGGTGGAAAGAATGGCTTCATTATAGGTGTACAATTCTTCAACTATTTGGTTTCGCGCCAGCAATTCCTGATTGCTTGTGATCAACTCTTCGTTGGTGGATTCTATTTCTTCTTTGGAGGTTTCCAATTCTTCATTTAGGCTCTGCAATTCTTCATTGCTTGAAACAATCTCTTCATTGGCGCTTTGCAATTCTTCGTTAAGCGCTTCTTGGTCGTGGGTAATTGAACCCATATCAGAACGGGTAGCCACCAATTCTTCTTCCAGTTTTTTAATTCTTCTGTCTTTTGCAACCGTATTTTTTTCTCCGCTTTTGGCTGTGTGTTGCAAGATGTCCATTTGCTGGGAAGTAAAAACAACCACCAGCAAAGGTTCCTCACCTTCAATTTTGAGCGGCATAACTTCTAAATTTACAACTTGTACGGCAGTTTCATTTTTATCGGGCATAATTTCTATGCCCGATTTATTCACGGTATGTTGTGTTTTTATGGCGTGATGAATGGCATTACGCAATTCGAATGAAATTTCTGGCAACACCATGGTTAATATATTTAAACTGGCTTTGCCCGAAGAATTCTTCAGATACATTTCTGTTGAACCCCGAAACTGGAGAATTTCCATATTATGATTGATAATAACGCTTGCCGGCATATAATGTGCCAGTAAAACGGTATCAAATACATTTCCAAGATTCCCATGCGTTGCAACAGTTGGTCTTTTTGGCACAACAGTCACCACGCTCTTTTTGCCGGTTGCGTCTGATTGCACAGCACGAGAGGTGATAATAGGTAATTTATAGACTCCTGAGTTCTTTTTGCGGGAATAAAATTTAAACTTTTTATTGATAGTGGTAAAAAGTTCGTCTGCTGTTCCAATGGTTTCCGATTTGCCCAGCATCAAACAACCGCCATCGTTTAAAGCATAATGAAAAGTTGAAATGGCTTTTTTCTGTGCAGCATTGTCTAGATAAATGAGCAGGTTACGGCAACTGATAAAATCCATACGGGAAAAAGGCGGATCGCGTAAAATATTGTGTTGGGCAAAAACACAAACATCTCGCAGCGATTTAGAAATGCGGAATTTGTTGTTCGATTTTGTGAAAAATTGCTGAAGCCTTTTGGGTGAAACATTTTTTAGCTGTTGGATGGTATATTCTCCATTTCGCGCAAAATCAATTGCCGATGCACTTAAATCGGAAGCAAAAATTTGAAATGGAATGTGCTTGGTTTTATTGCCTTGCAGTTCTCGTAACATCATGGCAATGGAATAAACTTCCTCGCCTGTGGCGCAGGCGGCCACCCAAATACGCAGGGTTTCGTTTTGTGATTTGCTTTTCAGCAAAAGCGGCAGAACCGATTTTTTTAAAAGATCAAATGCTTCCGTGTCTCTAAAAAATTCGGTGACATTGATCAACAAATCCTGAAAAATCAAGTCAAGTTCATTGTCATTTTTTACCAACAATTCGGCATATTGTTTTAAGGTTTCTATTTTGTGGATCAACATTCTGCGGAGCATTCGCCGCTTAATGGTGTTCAATTTATAATGGCTAAAATCAACGTTCTTTTTTTTTAGTAAAATCTGAAAAATCTTTTTTAAGTCAATATTGTTGTAGTCTAATTTATCTTTTGGAGAAGTTTTTGCCGGATTTCTTCTTACCAAATCGTGTTTGCTCATCCAGTTTAATTCGGTTGCAATTTCTTTGGGAGAAAGCACAAAATCAACCAGGCCGCTGGCAATGGCGGAATGTGGCATGCTTGTGAACTTTGCGGAATCGTCCTGGGCAAAAGTGATGCCTCCGGCTTCTTTTATTTCACTTAAACCACGCGTTCCATCACTGGCGCTGCCAGAAAGAACAACACCAATTACATTTTCCTTATGCGTTTCGGCCAAGGAAGAAAAAAGTACATCAATGGATAAATTGGAGGATTTATTTTGTGGACGCGGAATTAATAGTATATGGCCGTCAATAACCTCAATTTCTTTATTGTATGGAATAACATAAACATTGTTGGGCATTATTTTCTCCATATCATCAATGTCCTGCACTTTCATTTCAGTTTTCTTCGACAAAAGAGGCACAAGAAGGCTTTCATGGTCGGGACTTAAATGCTGCACATAAATAAATGCCATACCGGTTTCGGAAGAAAGATTTTGTAAAAGCAGAGAAACGGCTTCCAATCCGCCAGCCGATGCGCCAATAGCAACCACCGTAAAGGAATTTGCATTTTTTTCTGATACAGGAATAGGCTTATTTTTAAGCGCTTCCTTTAGTTTTGGAGTTTCCTTCGCTATTTTAGCGCTAGATTTGGCGGCAGTTTCTTTTTTAGAAACAACCTTTTTTTTATCTGATTGTGGTGTAGACTCCATCTTTAAAGCTATTTTTTACGAAGTTTATATTAGCTTCGTTGTTATATCAAAATCAATTTAAGCTGATTTAATACTATTTGTTCAATTTGATAATTCTTGTCGATCTTTAAACTTGACTACAATTTTCTATGCTATACATAAGTTGGGGAAAAGTACGCATTTAGTTTTGGTTAATCACCAAACCCAAAGATACAAAACAAACTTTTAATTTTACGCTAAAAAACCAGTTGTGTGAAACAGCAGCAGGAGGTAACCAGTCTATGTTTGTTGGGTTAATTTGTGGTATTGGTAAAGGTTGTGGGTTTTGGAATGGTAATGAAATAAATCATAACCAAAAGTGTAACTGTCGCTGTTGTTAAAAACGCGGCAGTCGCTCCAAATTGAAACCAGATAAGTCCTGTAAGTGAACTTGCCAACATCGTACAGATGCTTTGCAAGCCCGAAAATGTTCCGATGGCAGTTGCTGTATCTTTCTTGTCGGTTATATTTGAAATCCACGCTTTTGAGATACCTTCCGTCGCGGAAGCATAAATACCATAAAGGAAAAATAATCCGAAGAAGAAATACAAGTTTGTGTTTACTGCCATCCCAAAATAAACTGCAGCAAAAAAGGCAAGCCCGATGATGAAAATTGTTTTAAGTCCAACTTTATCAGCAAGTATGCCGATTGGAAAAGCAAATAAGGCATAAACCAGATTGTAAAAAATATAAATTCCGATCACCATGGTGTCGTCAATTCCGACTTGTTTTGCTTTGAGAATCAGGAAAACGTCGGAACTGTTGAAGAGCGTAAATAGGAGGAGGCCAATAACCAGTTTTCTATAGGCTGGCGGACTCACTTTCCAATATTTTAAGAAGGAGAAAAATGGCGTGGATACTTTTATTTTTTCTTTAATAATGCGTTTGTCCTTTAAATAGAAAGAAGCCAAGACCGCGAATAATCCGGGGATAAATGCGATAAAAAATAACGTTTTATAGTCTTCCGGATAGAAATACAAGTAAAGCAACGCCAATGCCGGACCTAAAACGGCACCAAAAGTGTCCATGGAACGGTGAAGCCCGAAAATTTTACCTTTTGTCTCCGGTGTGGCTTCATCTGATAAAATGGCGTCTCTTGCGCCTGTTCGAATTCCTTTTCCAAAACGGTCAATGGTTCGTGCCAAAAATATCCAAAGGGGAAATATAAATAAGGCCATCATTGGTTTAGAAATGGCACTAAATGCATAACCAATTTGCACAAAAGGAACTCGTTTCCCTGAATTGTCGGAAAGTTTACCAAAATAGCCTTTACTCAATCCCGCTGTGGCTTCAGCAACACCTTCAAGGATTCCGATGAGCACAATTGAAAAACCAATGGTCTTCAAATAAATGGGCATAATTGGATACAGCATTTCGCTTGCTGTGTCTGTCAACAGACTCACTATTGATAAAATCCAGACTGTTTTTGTGATGTATTTCAAAATTCGCGCTTGTTTGTTATTGGGTAAAATGCTTTTTATATTTCAAAAGTATCATTTAATTTGGATGCAATGATGCTTCAGATCCAAATTATTTTTTAATCTTGTTTTTAGAAATCAAGTTTTTTTGAAATTTCTTCATTAAAGAATTTTCAAATTACTATAAGATTCATTTCTTCAAGAATGTGTGAATAAAGTAACTTATTTAGATAATTGTGTAACACTTCACTCAAGTGGAAAGATCACATTTGCCTTATAGAATCTAATTATGAAAAAATCACTCATTTTATTAAATATTATTGTTATTGCCTTATTTTTTTCTTGTAACCGCAATGAGAAAGTTAAAGTAAAAAAAGTGCCAATTGCAAGACATCAACCGAAATCTGTTTCTTATCAAATGGAAAATGCCAAGGAATGGCTGTCGGCAAATATTAAGGATTCCAAAAAACTGCGGATTGCCATTTCAGTTAACAGGACCGATAATGAAAATTTTGCACAAATGGATTCTGTAATTGTGCCTGTTGATATGACTGGCGATATGGAATATTATCTTCCATTTCCTATGAATGTTCCATTTCTGAAAGACATTGATAAAATTATTTATTTCTCTTACCCAACGCAAACATTTGCCACTTATGAAAATGGCGAATTGATTTACACCGGTCCAACAAATATGGGCAGAAAGCAAGATCAAACGCCAACCGGACTTTTTTATGCCAACTGGAAAGCTGAAGAAACGACCAGCACTTTTAATGATGAATGGGATTTGCGATGGAATTTTAATGTAGAAAACTTGTTGGGTGTTGGCTGGCATCAGTATAGTTTGCCAGGTTATCCTGTTTCCCATTCTTGTATGCGGCTTCAGGAAAATGATGCACGTGAACTTTATGAATGGGCAGATCAATGGATATTGACAGGAAATGACAGTGTTTTGGTTAAGGGCACACCTGTAATTGTTTTTGGCAGTTATGATTTTGATGCACCAAAACCTTGGCTGAAGTTAATTGACAATCCCAAAGAATTAGATATTACCGAAGACGAAATACAAAATCAAACCGAGCCTTTTTTAAAAAGTATTTTAGCCGAACAGGAAAATAGAAAAATAAAAGCATAAAATTAATTTCCCAGAAGTTGTTGAGGAAGCATTGTTAGATTGGGCAACGAGAAATGATTTGGAACTAAATTTATAGCATCCTTATCAAATGATCGATTGTTCATTTTTATCACAATGTTATGTTTGCCTTTCAAATTGGCAGGAAAAAAGGCATTGGGTAACTCTTTGCCATTTAGTTTGATGGATTTAATATGCTGGCCAAATCCGTTTACTTCAATATCAAGTATCGCAGCTCTGTATTTAAAATTGGTCAGTGATTTTTTACCTCCAAAAGCTTTTGGAATTGTTGGTGAAAACCTTAAACCGTCCTTTTCAAAATTCAAACCAACCAAATGTTCCGCCACAAAGCCAAAGTGCTTTTAACTTCATTTGATTTAATTTTTCTGCTCCTGAAGCTGAACGGTTGCCGCCTTTGCCGCAAGCGGTTATGTAAAATTTATTCTTATCAAATTTTTTTGCTTCGTTCTCTAATTTGTCAATAGGAATATTGATGGCGTTGGGAATATGCTTTTCATTGTATTCTTCATTACTTCTTACGTCTATAATGATGATTTCGTTTTTACTTTTCAGTTTTTGTTTTAAAATATCAAGTGCGATGCAGTTTTCTGATTTTTCCATTTGTTTTAGTTATTTACGTAAAATCCAATTCAACATTTTTACTGAAGTGCCCTCACCACAGCTCATTCTGAAATATATGATCAGTGAAGACAAGAAGGTAAGGAAACCAATAAATAGAATTGCAGCATTAATATTTAGTAAGTCGGCGATTATTCCTGTTAAAATAGCACCGATAGCATAGCCTAAATCTCTCCAAAGTCTAAATATACCAATACTTTTTGCGCGATCCTGCGGATGTGTATTTTCAGCCACCGTTGCTAAAAATGTTGGATAAACCATTGCAGTTCCCCAACCCAAAACAGCTGAAAGTGCCACATATTCAAACATTGTATTTGACCAAACGAATGAAATTAACGCAATGGCTTGTAAAAACATTCCGGTAAAAAGCATATCTTTTTTACAAAACTTATCGGCCATTTTACCTGTAAAAAGCTGTCCGATTCCCCAAACGCCAGGATAAACAGCAGCTACAATACCAATTTGCTCTAAAGTAAAATTTTTATTGGCCAGCAGTATAGGAAATATTCCCCAAACCATTCCGTCATTCAGGTTGTTAATTAACCCAGCCTGCGTGACTGAACCTAAGTTTTTATCTTTCCATGTGGTGTCCCAAAAAATATTTTTTAGTTTTGGAAGGGTGCTGGTTGTTGTTTCTTTGGCAACGTGGTGTTTGGTGTCTTTGATCCAAAAAATACTGCCAATTAGTCCAAAAAACACCAATACAAATCCCAAGTAAAAAGGATAGGGCCTGGTGCCGTACTTACCAGCAATCCAACCAGTTAAAAAAGCAATTATCGCAACAGAAAGATAGCCTGCAAATTCATTCAACCCCATGGCAAAACCTCTTTGCTTTTCGCCAACAAGGTCAATTTTCATGACTACCGTGCTTGACCACGTTAAACCCTGATTGATTCCTAAAAGTACATTGGCAGCAATTATCCAGTTCCAATTTGGCGCATACATTAAGATAAAAGGAATTGGAATTGCG